>NZ_JBWKMU010000014.1:0-99127 GCF_059415205.1 Acidovorax sp. GW821-FHT10E03
CGGGACAAAAACCATTTCTGAACCGGGTTCGGTGAGTCGCCTTGCGGGTTCGGCTCATCGATGGGATGAACTGTACGTGGATGGGGCGCGAAGAAAAACCACCGGGTCGCAAACTAACTGTTCCGGTATTGGAAACAATGAGGGTGTGGGTAGGCAGGGTTTACCCACATTTTTGTGGCAGCAATGGGGTTTTGGCGCCTCGAATCCTGGTGAGTAGGGCGTTTTTCAGGAACGATGGGAAACCGGGGCAATGCCCATGCCAAGGACGGCTGGTGCGAGTTCCGCCCACGTCGCGCCCCCAGGATTGCGCCCGGCATCCGCGTACTGCCGCCAGGCGCTTGATCTGCGTCAAGGTACCGCATGCCCAAGGCGGCCGGGGCGATACACAGGGAGGGAACGTCATATAGTCCAAGGTAACCCTTTGTGTTCTTGCATGACAGACTCTCTTGTACCTGCGGGCATCGACACCGCGGACAGCCCCCACTACCTGCGCGCGTTGACCGACATGGCCGATCGGCGCATGGTGGTCGCTGACGCTGCCATCTACACCGACAACGGCATCAAGCTGGTCGAGAAGGGGGCCCGCATCGATGGCCGCCTGTACGACCGCCTGGTGCAGCACAAGCTGCGCGAGCCGATTGACCGGCACCTGTCCATCGACAATCCCGTGGATGTGCCTGCCTTGCTGGCTGCGGGCCAGGCCTTGGTGGAGCGGGAGGTGCTGCCCCGGCTGCTGGCCGAAACGCTGGGTTCGGCTGCCCGGCTGCTGGCGCCGCTGCGCTCGCTGCCCTTGCCTCCCTCCATGGCCTGCAAACTCACCGTGATGCGTGAGCAGCGGCCTGAACTTTTCCAGCACAGCCTGCAGATGATGACCGTGGCCGTGTTTCTGGCCATCAAGAGCGAGCTGGGCGAGCGCGACTGCGCCAACCTCGCCGCCGCAGCCTTGCTGCACGACCTGGGCGTGCTGCACATGGACCCGGCCTGGAGCGATCCCGACCACAAGGTCGTTGGCGTGCAGCGCAAGCACCTGGTGGCGCACCCCATCACCGCCATGCTCATGATCCGCGACACCCAGGCCTACCCCCGGCCGGTGGAGGTGGCGGTGCTGGAACACCACGAGCGCATGGACGGCAGCGGCTATCCGCGCGGGCTGGCGGGTGCGGATATCTCGGTGCTGGGCCGCATCCTGCTGCTGGCCGAAGTGGTGGCTGCGTTCTACGAGAAATACGACGACATGCCCGCGCAGCGCCTGTCACTGGTGCTGCGGCTGAACCATCGCAAGTTCCCATCGGCGCTGGTGGCGCATCTCCTGCCCCTGCTGCAGGAGGAGGTCGCCCGCGACTCCGCGCTCATGCCCCTGGGCAACGATGCCCCACGCCAGATGGACCTTCTCGCCGAGGCCTTTGCCTGCTGGGACCAGCTCAAGGCCGCATTGCCCCCCGGAACCAGCGCGAAGACGCTGCCGGGGAGCGCTCTCGCATTTGTCGATGCCCGCCTGCTGGCCCTTCAGAAAGCCCTGACGGAAGCCGGTTCGCACCCCCAGCAGCAGGGCGAGTTCATGGCGCAGCTGCGGGGCGACACCATGGGCATGGCCGAAGTGGCCCTGGTGGGGCGCGAGGCGCTGTGGCAGCTCCAGAGCATCCTGAATGCCAGCCACCGCCGTTGGCCGCAACTGGCGCAGCGCGCCACGCCCGCAGATGGGGCGGTGGCGGATTGGTGTGATTGGGCCCTCCGAAAGCTCTGAGAACCTGCTCAGGATCTTTTCGGGGGCGCGCAAGCGCCTTGCCGGGGCCCGTGAGTCAACGTGTTTTCAGGCCGCCTTGTTGCGGCGCCGCGGGAGGCGATGGCGCATCGCCCATCCCGCCATGAGGGCCGAGAGGATCGCCAGGCCCCATTCGGACAGCGTTGGAATGGAGGCCGGGGCGGCGGGTGGCGCGATGCCCACGTGGACCGTGAACGAATCGGCGGTGGGGCCCGCGCCCCAGGTCCAGGTGTAGGAGCCTGGCGTGAGCCCCAGGCTGGCCAGCGAGGTCCCCGTCCACGTGGCCGAGGAAGCGAGCGCCGATCCGGAGACGTAGCCCAGGGGGGCGAAGACAAACCCCGGTGCCATCATGCCGTCCAGTCCCGCCATGTCGCCCGATGATGTATCGGCGAGGACAGGGCCTCCCGCCCCCAGCATGGGAGGCCCGGAGACGCCCATGTAGGCCTC
Source organism: Acidovorax sp. GW821-FHT10E03 (assembly GCF_059415205.1). Classification (NCBI taxonomy): domain Bacteria; kingdom Pseudomonadati; phylum Pseudomonadota; class Betaproteobacteria; order Burkholderiales; family Comamonadaceae; genus Acidovorax; species Acidovorax sp. GW821-FHT10E03. Next base: position 2,210 of record NZ_JBWKMU010000014.1, read on the forward strand.
CACCGTCCCGGCCGTGCCGGTGAAAATCAGCGCAGCCGAGGGGATGACCACGGAGAAAAGAGGCCCGTTGCCGGCCGGGGTGAGGGCTGCCATGTTCATGCGGCCGCTGCCGCTGGCGACCACATTGCCGCCACTTTCGAAAACGTAGACCGCATAGGCGGCGAACGTGTTGCCCGATAGGAGAAGCAGCAGGGCGACTGCTGCCGACTGGATTGCCTTCATTGAACGACTCCCTCTGTTTCCTTTTGCGACCCATTGTAGGGAGCGCGGCGTGTGCCGCCCAGCTCTGAATGGCAGGGCCTTCCCGGGCCTTTCCGAGGTTTTCATGCTGCTGGCAAAATACTGGTTATATTTACAGTATTCGTGTTTTCGGACCCTCTCTTCCCACCATGCCTGCGCAACGCCACTCCCTGCGGGTTGTCGCCTCCGATCTGCCATTTGCCGTGCCTGGCGTCTGGCACGCGGACGGGCTGGTGGGCACGGGCCAGCACCAGGCGCAACCCACGGGGTATGCGCTGCTGGATGCGCAGCTACCGGGTGGAGGGTGGCCTGTCGGGGCGCTGAGCGAGGTGTTGCAGCCCTTGGCGGGCCTGCATGAATGGCAGCTGGTGCTGCCCGCCCTGGCCCAGGCCACGGCCGCGCGGCATGGGGCCGTGGTCGTGGTGGCGCCCCCGTGCGAGCCTTTTGGCCCGGCGCTCCAGGCCCAGGGGCTGCCCCCCGGGCGGCTGGGCCTGGTGCGGGCGGATACGGCCATGTCGGCGCTGTGGGCCGCCGAGCAGGCGCTGCGGTGCCGGGATGTGCTGGCCGTCATGGCCTGGCTGCCGCAGGCACAGCCGGCGGCCTTGCGCCGGCTGCAGCTGGCCGCGGCCCAGCAACAGCAGCTGCTGTGGGTGTTTCGGCCCGTCAGCGCGGCCCCCCAGGCGTCGCCAGCCTTGCTGCGGCTGCAAGTCCAGGGCATGCCCATGCCCGCGGGCACGCCCGTGTTCCCCGGGATGCAGGTGCACATTCTCAAGCGCCGGGGGCCGCCCCTGGCGCAGGGGCTGCCATTGCCCGGATGCCACCTTCTGCTGGCGCAGGTGCTGGCGGCGCAGGCCGAACGGCGGCGTGCTGCCCAGGCCGCGGCGGTGGGCATGATGGAGGAAGGCCGGGGCGCATTGGCCGTTGCACTCCCCGCCGGGGGCGCCGTGCCGCGTCGGGCGCCCGCGCCCGCATCGCCAGGGGGGAGGGGGCATGCACTGGATCGCGCTGCCATGGCCACGGCCGGATGAGGGGGAGGGCGGTTCCGCGGCGCCGGCAGGAGCCGCCGTGGCGATGGAGCCGTCGGCGGGCTGGTGGGCGCTGCGTTTTACACCGCGCGTGGCGCTGGTGGACGATGAGGCCGTGCTGCTGGAAGTGTCCTCCACCGAACGGCTTTGGGGCGGGCGCGATGTCTTGCTGGCGCAGGTGCTGCAGGCCTGGGCTGTGGCGGCTTCCACCTCGGGCGGGCAAGGAGAGCCTGTTTTTTCTGAAGGAAGCAGGCCCTGTGCGCAGCCGCCGTGGGGCTGCGGCCCCACGGCGCTGGTGGCGCACGGCTTTCTGAGACTGGCCCTGGCGGGCCGGGCGCCGCCTGCGCAGGGGCCGCCAGGGCTGCCCTTGCATGCGCTGACCGCCTTGCGCCCGCATGTGGCCAGCCTGGAGCGCATGGGCTGCCGCACCTGGGGGGCGCTGCGTGCGCTGCCGCGTCCGGGGGTCTCGCGGCGCTTTGGCGCGGGGGTGCTGCGGGCCCTGGACCAGGCCTTTGGCGATGCCCCCGAAGCGCATGCGTGGCTGGAACTGCCCGAACAGTTCGCGCTGACCCTGGAGCTGCCCGCGCTGGCGGCGTCGGCCGATGCGCTGCTCTGGAGCGCCCACCGTGGCATCGCGGCCCTGCATGGCTGGCTGCAGGCACGCCAGCAAGGTGTGCTGGGGCTGGAGCTGGCGTGGCGCCACGACCTGCGGCGCATCGACGGCGTGGTGATCGCGCCCGTGCAGGCGCTGCAGGTGCGCACGGCGCAGGCCACGCAGGACATGGCGCATCTGCGGCGGCTCCTGGCGGAAAACCTGGCGCGGACCACGCTGGCCGCGCCAGCGAACCAGATCACGCTGCGCCTGCTGGATGCGGCCCCGCTGGCGCACCGCAGCGCCAGCCTCCTGCCGCCGGATGGCCGTGGGGGCAGCGACCCGGGCCTGCCGGGTGGCGTGCAAGGCGAGGCCTTGCACCAGCTGCTCGAGCGCCTGTCCGCCCGGCTGGGGGCCGAGCATGTGCAGGCGCCGGTGCTGCAGGCCGACCACCGCCCCGAGCGCATGCAGCAGTGGCGCCCGGCGGCCGAGGTGCTGCGCGTGGCGGCGCCCCCCCGCCCCGCGGCCCGGGGTGCATCCGCCAGCGCTTCCGACGCGGCCCTGGACGCCACGCCCGGCGGGCTGCTGCAGCCCACCTGGCTGCTGAACCCGCCACGGCGCCTGGCCGTGCAGGGCAACCGCCCGTGCCACCACGGCCTGCTGCGCCTGCTGGCCGGTCCCCACCGCTTCGAGGCGGGCTGGTGGTCCGGGGCCGGCAGCGACGATGCAGACCCGGCCCATCCCTGCGCCGGCCTGGCCTTGCGCGACTACTTCGTCGCGCACAACGATGTGGCGGGGCTGGTGTGGGTGTTTCGCGAGCGCCTGGCATCCGTGCCGGAGGGCGCGCGGGCCGCGGCGCGCCCCCACCGCTGGTTCCTGCATGGAATCTTCGGATGATGGCGCCAGGGAGTTTCACCATGTCTTCGCCCATGCCAGGGAATGCCGCTGTGGCCGGGTTGCCGGACTACGCCGAGCTGCATTGCCTGTCCAACTTCAGCTTTCAGCGCGGGGCATCGCACCCGCAGGAACTCGTGGCGCGTGCGCTGGAGCTGGGCTACCGGGCGCTGGCACTGACCGACGAATGCTCCGTCGCGGGCGTGGTGCGGGCCTGGGAGGCGGCCCTGGAATGCGGCTTGCACCTCATCGTGGGCAGCGAGTTTGTGTGGGGTGATCTGCGGGTGGTGGTGCTGGCGCGGGATGCCGAGGGCTGGGGCAACCTGTGCGAGTTCATCACCGCCGCCCGCGCGGCCGCGCCCAAGGGGCAGTACCACGTGGGCGCGGCCAGCCCATGGGCGGCTTTGAAGGGGTGCGAATTGTTGCTGTTCCCCTGCCGGCATGGCTTTGATGCTTCTGATTTGATAGCTGTCAGCGCTTGCCTATCCAGCGCCAAAGGCCAATTTGGCTCATATTTTGACGGCCATCTCTGGCTGGCGGTCGAGCTGCACCTGGCCCCGGACGACAGCCTGTGGCTGGCCACGCTGCAGCGTGCGGGCGCGGCGCTGGGCTTGCCACTGGTGGCAGCGGGCGATGTGCACATGCACGCCCGTTCGCGCAAGCCGCTGCAGGACGTGATCACCGCCGTGCGCCTGGGCTGCAGCGTGGGTGAATGTGGTTTTGCGCTGCAGCCCAATGCCGAGCGCCACCTGCGCCGGCGCGTGCGGCTGGCGGGCATCTACCCGCCCGAGTTGCTGGACGCCACGCTCACGGTGGCGGGGCGCTGCACTTTCCGCCTGGATGAAATCAAGTACCAGTACCCGCTGGAGACCGTGCCCGCCGGCATGACGCCCGCACAGGCCCTGGCCTGGCTGGTGGATGCGGGCGTGCGAGGTGAATACCCGCAAGGCGCGCCAGAGAAGGTGTGGGTGCAGATCCGCAAGGAGCTGGATCTGATCGCGCACTGCCAGTACGAGATGTACTTCCTCACGGTGCATGACATCGTGCGCTACGCGCGCAGCCAGGGGATCCTGTGCCAGGGGCGCGGTTCGGCGGCGAACTCGGTGGTCTGCTACATGCTGGGCATCACGGCCGTCCCGCCCGAGAACACCAACCTGCTGTTCGAGCGCTTCATCAGCAAGGAGCGCAAGGAGCCGCCCGACATCGACGTGGACTTCGAGCACGACCGGCGCGAGGAGGTCATCCAGTACATCTACGAAAAATACGGCCGCGAGCGCGCCGCCATCGCTGCCGTGGTCACCACCTACCGCACGCGCAGTGCCCTGCGCGATGTGGGCAAGGCACTGGGCGTGGCGCCGGCCTTGGTCGATGCCTTCGCCAAGGACCACCACTGGTTTGACGAACAGTTCGCCACCGACCGGCTGCAGGAACTGGCTGAAAGCCTGGGCGCACCGCTGCACCGGCACACGGCCCAGCTGTGGCTGGAACTGGCGGCGGACCTGAAAGGCTTTCCGCGCCACCTGAGCCAGCATGTGGGCGGTTTTGTGCTCACGCAGGGCAAGCTCACGCGCCTGGTGCCGGTGGAGCCGGCGAGCATGGAGAATCGTTCCGTCATCCAGTGGGACAAGGACGACCTGGACACCATGGGCTTGCTCAAGGTCGATGTGCTGGCCCTGGGCATGCTCAGTGCCTTGCGCCGCTGCCTGGATTTGCGCGATGCCTTGCGGGGTGAGCGCTGGGATCTCAAGGGCATTCCGCGCGAAGACCCTGCCACCTACGACATGATCTGCGCCGCCGACACCGTGGGCGTGTTCCAGATCGAAAGCCGCGCGCAGATGAGCATGCTGCCGCGCCTGCGGCCGCGCAAGTTCTACGACCTGGTGGTGGAGGTGGCCATCGTGCGGCCCGGGCCCATCCAGGGTGGCATGGTGCATCCGTATCTGAAGGCGCGAGAGGTCGAGCGGCAGATGCGCAGTGCGGGCAGCACGGAGCCTTTTCCGTTGGAGTACCCGGAGCTGCGCAACGCGCTCGAACGCACGCTGGGTGTGCCCATCTTCCAGGAACAGGTGATGCAGATCTCCATCGATGCCGCCGGTTTCACGCCGGGCCAAGCCGACGACCTGCGCCGATCAATGGCGGCCTGGAAGCGCAAAGGGGGCGTGCACCGGTTTGAAAAGCCGTTGAAAGACGGCATGGTCGCCCGTGGTTATGCCGCCGAATTCGCCGACCGCATCTTCCAGCAGATGCTGGGCTTTGGCGAATACGGCTTTCCCGAAAGCCACGCCCACAGCTTTGCCTTGCTGGCCTATGCCAGCAGCTGGCTCAAATGCCACGAGCCCGCGTGTTTTCTGGCCGCGCTGCTCAACTCGCTGCCCATGGGCTTTTACACCGCCTCACAACTGGTGCAGGACGCGCGCCGCCACGGCGTGCGCGTGCTGCCCGTCGACGTGACCCTCAGCCACCACGATTGCACGCTGGAAGGTCCGGCCGAATACTTGCGGCCTGCCAAGGGGCTGCCCGCGCCACTGCTACCGCAGCCTGCTGTGCGCCTCGGCCTGCGGCTGGTGGGCAGCCTGCAGGAAGAGGCTGCCAAACGCCTGGTGCAAGTCCGCGTCACGGGCCCTGCCTTTGCCAATACCGAAGACCTGGCCCTGCGGGCCCGCCTGAGCCCGCAGGACCTGCAGGCCCTGGCCGCTGCCGATGCCCTGGCCAGTCTTTCGGGCCACCGGCGCCAGCAGATGTGGGACGCTGCCGCGCAGCACCCCGCACCCGCGTTGCTGCGCGATGTGCCCGTGCACGAAGCGCCGCTTGCCTTGCCAGCCGCGCCCGAAGGGGAGGAAATCCTGTTCGACTACGCCGCCACCGGCCTCACCCTGCGCCGCCACCCGCTGGCCCTGCTGCGCCCGCGCCTGGACCGCTGGCGCCTGCTGAGCGCGCTGCAATTGAATGCCGTGCCCCATGGCCGCAAGGTGCGCGCCTGTGGCATCGTCACCGTGCGCCAGCGCCCCGGCACGGCCAAGGGCACGATGTTCGTCACGCTCGAAGACGAGACCGGCCCCGTGAATGTGATCGTGTGGCCCGCGCTGGTGGACACCTGGCGCAATGCGCTGCTGCGCTCGCAGTTGCTGGCGGTGGAAGGCATGTGGCAGTGCAGCGTGCCGGAAGGCGACGGCGCGCCCGCCCCGGGTTCCATTCCGCCATCGTCCCCGCAGGCGCCGGCACCCACGGTGGTGCGCCACCTGGTGGCCCAGCGTTTCAAGGACCTGACCCCGCTGCTCGGCCGCATGGCCCATGCGCTGCAGGGGAGCCGCGATTTCCATTGATGAAGGAGGGTGGCCCCCCTGACCCGCAATTGACCGGGCGCCGTCCGGTCAGGTCAGCGCGCGGGCGATGCTTTGCTGGCGGCCTGCCGCGCGGGTTGCGAGGCGGTGCCGGCGGCCCCCTGGGCGCCGGGCCTGACGGGTTCCCTGGCGAGATCCAGCAGGGGCTTGCAATGCGTGTCGTCGTCGGCCGCGGGCACGGTGATGGGCACCAGCGCCAACGCGGCGGGAGCCACGGCCGCTGCCACCACCGCCGCGCCCGCGCGCAGCAGCAGCGGGCCGGCTTCCACGCCGACCTTCGGGTCGCCGAACGTGCCTTTCACGTACAAGGGCGAGCGCAGCGAGAAGAACTTCCATTGCAGCGACTCGGGCTTGATGCGCAGGTTCATCTCCTCGGTGCCCAGGTCGATGGTGCCGGTGGCCTCGACGATCGCGTCTTCGGTGCTCATCTTCACCACGCGCGTGGTCGCCAGGCCGTCCACCACCGTGAAATCGGCCACCGCGCAGCGCAGGTGCACTTCCTTGTTTTCACCAAAGAGCTTGCCCACGATGATGCTGCCCACGTTCAGCGCGGCCAGGTCCAGCATCTGCTTGCTCAGCGTGCCGTCCCGCACGTACAGGCGCATCTCGCCCGTGCCCTGGCCCAGCAGTCCGGCCAGGCTGTTGCCGCGGCTCTCCAGTGCGATGGCGCCGTCCATGTGGCCAAAACTCTTCTGCATGAGCTGTACCTTGGGGAACAGCGCCGAAAGCTGCAAGCCCTGCACGGTGCCGCGTATCTGCGCCTTCAAGGGCGCGGCGCGCCCGTCGATGCTCACCTGCGATTCGATCTTGCCCTGCGCCACGCCAAACGTGAGGGGCGCGAGCTTGAGCTGCGCGTTTTCCATCACCGCCCGCACGCTCAGGTCTTCCAGCGGCAGGCTCTCGGGGCGGATGATGTGGCGGCCCTTGAACACGATGTCCATGTCCATGGCATTCCAGCGCTCGGCCGCGAACTTGGAGTCCGGCAGCACCTTGCCACGCTGGTCGCGGCCACGGTGCGTGTTGTCGGGCTTGGTGGTTCCGATGGTCGGCCCCAGGTCCGCCAGGCGCAGCTGGTTGGACGCCATCGTCCCGGTGAGCCGTGGGCGCGGCTTGCCCGACGTGTACTTGAGCGACCCCTGAAGATCGCTCTGGCCCACCTTGCCTCGGAAGCCGTTGTATTCCCAGACCGCCCGTTCGGGCTCCAGGCTCCCGGTCAGCCGGCCGGTGGTCTCGAAGGGCGGGGTGTTGGGCAGCACCAGCCCGGTCAGGTCGTACAGGTCGGCCATGCTGCCGCCCTTGAGCCGGACCTGGAAGTCCAGGCCGGACAATGCGCCCGGGTTGGCCAGAATTCCTTGCGCCGACAGCGACACGCTGCCGGCGCTGGCGTCGATCTGAAGGGGGTAGTTCACCACCTTGTTGCGCAGGCTGATGACCTGGCCTGCTCGCCCCTGGCCCCTGACCTGGGCCTTGGCATACCGGCCCTGCAGTTCGAAGCGCAGACCATAGGGCACCGGCCCTGCCGCCGCACGGGGCGTTTCGGACGCCGCCCGCGCAGCGGGCGCTGCCCCGGAGGCAGCGGCGCTCGCGGATGAGGACGCCCGCGCCAGCGCGGGCTGCGCCGGGGCCGATGCGGCGGCGGAGGTGCCGGATGGCGTGGCCGCCGGCCCGCCGGGGAGCACCGGCTCGGTGGTGTCAATGCGGGCCTGCAGGTCCAGGTCCTTCATGCCGTCGGCATAGGCCAGGACGCCCTGGTGGACCACCAGCCGGTCCACGTCGAAGCTCCATCCGCTCCTGGGCCCGTCCTTGCGCTCGAAGGTCCAGTTGCTCGCACCGCTGGCCGTGCGGGCCAGCGCCACCTGGGGGCCGGTGAGCGCCACGGTGTCGATGGAAAGATGCCGCCCCAGCAGGGGCAGCAGGCGCACGGTGGCGGTCGCGCTGCCGATGCGGGCCATGGTGGCTGGGCTGCCGTCGGTCTTGCCGGCCGTCTCGGCCGGGCCGGCTGCGCCTTTTGAAACCGCTTTGCCATTGGCACGCTGGAAGGGGGGCGTGAATCCGGAGGGGTTGTCCATCACCAGGCGTTCGGCCTTCACCGTGACGCCCGGCACCCAGCGCTGCCACCCTTCTTCCAGGGGCTGGGGCCAGCGCCATTGCGCGGACAAGTCACCTTCGATCGCAAAGTGCCGGCCCGTGACTTCGCTCACTTTTTCATTGACCCAGGGCTTCGCGCGGTTCCAGTCGATCCAGGCGAGCAGGACCCCCAGCAGCACCAGCACCATCGCCACCAGCCCGACGGCCCACAAGGTCCACACCACAAGACGCCTCCCGATGCCGGATGCAGGCCGCTGGCGGGCCTGGGCCACGGCGGGGCTAGGCATGTCGGTGGAAGGCGCGGCAGGTGTGGATGGCATGAAGGCAGTCGGCGGGCAGCGTGGGGGTGGAGTGGGGCTGTTGGGCGTGTTTTCAGCGGTAAGCGCATCCGGCCCAGGGGAGCGGTGTGCGCGTCCACGGGGCCTTTTGGCGTTCATGCTAGCCCGCATCGGCGCGTATCGCAGCAGCACGGGCGCAACTGCCGCCCTTGTCCTACAGGGGCAAGAACCCCGCATGCCCGTGGGCCCGGCGGGTTGCGCGCAAGGTCAAGGGGCTGCCTTCTCGCGTGTCCGGGCCCTGCTGGTGCCCACGCCGCGCCCGGGCGCAGACGGGTTGTGCGGCATCGAAGGAGAGGGTTCATAAAATGTGCTCACCATGCACAACCCCCGCCATACCCATGCCCCTGCCGTGCGCGATGGCGTGGGGCCCAGCTGCGTGGTGCTGCCCAGCCAGGGGCAGGGCAGCATGCTCGATTTCCTGGCGCGGCGGCTCCCGGCGGTGGCCCGTGAGGAGTGGCTGCGGCGCATGCAGGCGGGCGACGTGGTGGATGAGCGCGGCGACCCCGTGGCGCCCGCTCGCCCGTTTGAAGGCGGCCTCAGGCTGTACTACTACCGCAGCCTGCCCGCGGAGCCCGCGCTGCCCTTCACGGAAACGGTGCTTTACCAGGACGAGCACCTGGTGGTGGCCGACAAGCCGCATTTCATGCCCGTGACACCGTCCGGCCGCTACCTTCACAACACGCTGCTCGTGCGGCTCAAGCGCCAGCTGGGCCTGCCGGAGCTTTCGCCCCTGCACCGCATCGACCGGGACACCGCGGGCCTGGTGCTGCTGTCGGTGCACCAGCGCACGCGCGGGGCCTACCAGGCGCTGTTCCGCGACCGCCAGATCACCAAGCACTACGACGCGATCGCCCCCTGGCGCGCGGATATCGCCTTTCCGCGGGAGCACATCAGCCGGCTGGAGGAAAGCCCGCAGTTCTTTCGCATGCAGGAAGTCCCTGGCGAGCCCAACAGCCACACGCGCATCGAGGTGCTGGACGTGGCAGGCGCGAGCGGGTGGGCGCGCTACCGCCTGTCGCCGGTCACTGGCAAGCGCCACCAGCTGCGGGTGCACATGGCGGCCCTGGGGCTGCCGCTGCGCAACGACCCGTTCTACCCGGTCGTCAACGATCCGCCCGAGGGCGACTATTCACGGCCGCTGCAGCTTCTGGCGCGCTCGCTGGAGTTCGTGGACCCGCTGTCGGGTGCGCGGCGGGTGTTCGAGAGCGGGCAGCGGCTGGGCCTGCCCTGAGGGCTGGGTTTTAAAGAGACGCCGCCAAGGTACAGCAGGGCTTGCGGGTGACGCAAATAAAAAAACCTGCCATGCAGCAATGCAGGGCAGGTTTCAGAATCTGGAGCGGGTGAAGGGAATCGAACCCTCGTATGAAGCTTGGGAAGCTGCCGTTCTACCATTGAACTACACCCGCGAAGCCTGCAATTATAGGCAGCATCCGCCCGGTCCCCGACGGGCGCCTGGTGCAAACGCGCAAAACGCATATGCATAGCCGATCTTGTTGGTTGGTCTGATGCACTGCGGGCTCTAAATTCCTTTCACCTGCAGCGCGGCGCAGGCTCTTCACCGAAAGGACGCGAATGACAATGCAACGCAATTCCTCAATGCCACCAGGCTGGCGTGCTTGGCTTCGCGCCTGCGTGGCAGGAAGCACGGTGCTCTTTTGCAAAGCGCTGTGGGCCGCCACTCCCATTCCCGCTGGCCCCCTGGTGACCACCGAATGGCTCGCGCAGAACCTCGACAACCAGCAGGTGCGCATCGTCGAGGTGAGCGTGAACCCGGGCCTGTACGAGCGGGGCCATGTGCCTGGGGCGGTCAATTTCTCGTGGCATCAGGACCTCAACGACCGCGTGCGGCGCGACATCGTGGGCAAGGAAGGCTTCGAGGCGCTGCTGTCCAGGGCTGGCGTGTCGCCCGAGACCACCGTGGTGCTGTATGGCGACACCAACAACTGGTTTGCGGCCTGGGGGGCCTGGGTGTTCGACATCTACGGCGTGAAGAACGTCAAGCTGCTCGACGGCGGGCGCAAGAAGTGGGAGGCCGAGAACCTGCCCCTGAACAACCGCGTGCCCGAGTTCGCCGCCAGCAGCTACAGGGTGGGCCAGGTCAATACCCAGCTGCGCGCACGCCTGGCGGACGCGCTGGCCGCCGCCGAGGGCAAGAGCAATGCGAAGCTGGTGGATATCCGCTCGGCGGATGAATACACCGGCAAGATCTTCGCGCCTGCCGGTGTGCCGGAGCTCAGCATCCGCGCGGGCCACATTCCAGGCGCGGCCAACGTGCCATGGGGGCAGGCGGTGAGGGAGGACGGTACCTTCAAGTCCGCCGACGAGCTCAGGAAGCTCTATGCCAGCGCGGGCGTGGACGGCAGCCGGCCCATCATCACCTACTGCCGCATCGGCGAGCGCTCCAGCCACACCTGGTTCGCGCTGTCCAGAATCCTCGGCTACAGCGTGAAGAACTACGACGGCTCCTGGACGGAATATGGCAACTCGGTGGGCGTTCCCATCACGAATCCGGCGGGCACCGTCTGGGCGGCCAAATGAGCCGCGGGCCGTTCCGCGCCCGCGATTGAGGGGGTGAATGAAGCGGCGATCGGGAGACGGCGAAAGGCCACGATTTTTTGGTAGGGGTCTCCTTTACAGCCCGCTTCGTGCGGGCTTTTTTTCTCGGTGCCCGCGATGGCCGCGCGGGCCACACAGCGAACCATCGACGACCCATGAGCCTTCCATTGCGCACTGTTCCAGCCACTTCCTCCTATATCGCGCTGGCGCTGCTGGCCGCCCTGCTGGCGGCCGTCCCGTGGCTGCAGGGCCAGGCGGGCGGGCGCACGCTGGTGTTTGCGCTGGCCTGTGGCGCGGTGCTTGGCGTCGTGCTGCAGCGTTCGCGCTTTTGTTTTTACTGCCACGCGCGCGACTGGTTCGAAGACCGCAACCCGCGCGGGCTGCTGGCCATCGTGCTGGCGCTGGCCGTGGGCGTGTTGGGCCATACCGTGGTGCTGGGCGGCTGGCTGCCCGTGCCGCAGCCGGGCAAGCTGCCGCCGGACATGCACATCGGCCCGGTGAGCTGGGTGCTGGTGGCGGCGGGGCTTTCGTTTGGCGCGGGGATGGTGGTCTCGGGCTCCTGCATCAGCGCGCACTGGTACCGGCTCGCCGAGGGCTCGGCGGTGTCGCCCTTCGCTCTGCTGGGCTCCGCGCTGGGTTTCATCGCGGGCTTCAGGACCTGGAATGCGCTGTACAGCTGGAGCGTGGCCGATGCGCCCGTGGTGTGGCTGCCCGCGCACCTGGGGTATGGGGGCGCGCTGCTGGTGCAATGGAGCGCTCTGGCGCTGGTGGGCGCCTGGCTGTGGCGTGGCTTTGCGCACGAGGGCGCGGCGGGCGATGCACCCGGGGTGGTGAAGCCCGTGCCCGGCCTGGTCACCGTGTGGCGCAACCTGTGGACCGGGCGCTGGCACTACTGGGTGGGTGGCCTGGCCGTGGGGCTGATCGGCACGTTTGCCATCGTGCGCATGCGGCCCCTGGGCGTGACGGCCACGCTGGGCAGCGCGGCGCGCCAGTGGGCGCAAGGGCAGGGGTGGATTCCCGATCGGCTCGATGGGCTCGACGGCTTCGCGGGCTGCGCCACCTTGCCGCAAGCCACCTGGCTCACGCCCAATGCCTTGCTGCTGGCAGGGCTGGTGGCGGGGTCCTTTGTCGCGGCGCTGGCCAGCCGCCAGCTGGCCCCCCGCTGGCCCACCTGGCGCGATGCCGCGCGGGGGCTGTCGGGCGGCGTGTTGCTGGGCTGGGGCGCGATGACGGGGCTGGGCTGCACCATGGGCACGCTGCTGTCGGGCGGCATGGCCGGAGCGCTGTCAGGCTGGGTGTTTGGGGCGGCGGTGTTCTTCGCGGTATGGGCGGGCCTGCGCGCGAAGGCCGCCCCGTGGCGCCAGGGATGGGGGGCGAATTAGTGCATTTTTGGCCGCCAGCGCTTATCCAGAAAGCGCGGGCAGCTATCAAAAACATATCAAAAAGGTACCCGGCCCGGGGCCGGTCACTTCTGGATATCGCCCAGGCACAGGTACTTGATCTCCACATAGTCGTCCATGCCGTGGTGCGAGCCTTCGCGGCCCAGGCCCGACTGCTTGACACCGCCAAAGGGCACGTGCTCGGTGGCCAGAATGCCCACGTTGGCGCCGACCATGCCGTATTCCAGCGCCTCGGTCACACGGAAGATGCGGCCCACGTCGCGGCTGTAGAAGTAGCTGGCCAGGCCGAACTCGGTGTGGTTGGCCGCGTCGATGGCCTCCTGCTCGGTCTTGAACTTGAAGACCGGAGCAAAGGGGCCAAAGGTTTCCTCGCGCGCGCACAGCATGTCGGCCGTGGCGTTGGCCACCACCGTGGGCTCGAAGAACTGGCCCGAGCCCAGGCTGGTCAGGCGCTGGCCGCCGGCCACCACCTGGCCGCCCTTGGCAATGGCATCGTCCACGTGGCGCTGCACCTTGGCCAGCGCGGCTTCCTCGATCAGCGGGCCCTGGTTCACGCCGGCCTCGAAGCCGTTGCCCACCTTGGCTGTCTTGACCTTGGCGGCGAACTTGGCCACGAACTCGTCGTACACGCCTTCCTGCACGTAGAAGCGGTTGGTGCACACGCAGGTCTGGCCCGCGTTGCGGTACTTGCTGGCGAACGCGCCTTCCACGGCGCTGTCGATGTCCGCATCGTCGAACACCAGGAAGGGCGCGTTGCCGCCCAGTTCCAGCGACATCTTCTTGACCGTGGGGGCCGACTGCGCCATCAGGATGCGGCCCACCTCGGTGCTGCCGGTGAAGCTGATGTGGCGCACCACGTCGCTCGCGCACAGCACCTTGCCGATGGCGATCGAGTTGTCGCTGTCGGCGGGCAGGATGTTGAACACGCCAGCCGGGATGCCCGCACGCAGGGCCAGCTCGGCGGCGGCCAGGGCCGTGAGCGGCGTGAGCTCGGCGGGCTTGATGACCACGGGGCAGCCGGCGGCCAGGGCGGGCGCCACCTTGCGCGTGATCATGGCCAGCGGAAAGTTCCAGGGCGTGATCGCGGCGCACACGCCGATGGGCTGCTTGAGCACCATCAGGCGGCGGCTGTTGTCGAACTGCGGCAGCACCTCGCCGTTCACGCGCTTGGCCTCTTCGGCGAACCATTCCACAAAGCTGGCGCCATAGGCGACCTCGCCCTTGGCTTCGGCCAGCGGCTTGCCTTGTTCGGCGGTCATGATGCGGCCCAGGTCGTCCTGGTTGGCCATCAGCAGGTCGAACCACTTGCGCAGGATGATGCTGCGCTCCTTGGCGGTCTTGATCTTCCAGGGGCCCCAGGCGGCATTGGCGGCGGCAATCGCGGCTTCGGCATCGGCGGGGCCCAGGTTGGCCACGTCGGCCAGCTTGAGGCCGGTGGCCGGGTCGTTCACGTCGAAGCGGCTGCCGCCCGCCACCCACCGGCCGTTGATGAGGCCGTCGGTCTTGAGCAGGCTGGGGTCGTTGAGCAAGGCGAGGGGCGAGGTCTTCATGTCCATGAGGTTTCTCCAGATGCAGTGGGTTGATGAGCGGTAGGCAAGGGCTCGCCGCCGGCAAAGGCGGGCAGGGCGGCGGGGCCTGAAATTGGCGCAGCGGGCAGGCTATCACGGGTGAAATGGCCCACTGTCGCCAGTGTTTCAGTTTTTCAGGAAGGCAGGGATTCAGGCCGTTTTCACCGTGGCTCAGCCCCTGCGCGTGCGCAGCCACTCCAGCGCCAGGAGCAGGCTGGTGGTGAAGAGGATGAGCAGCGTGGCCACGGCGGCGATGGTGGGCGAGATGTTCTCGCGGATGCCGTTGAACATCTGGCGTGGCAGCGTGGACTGGTCGGCGCCGGCCAGAAAGAGCGTGACCACCACTTCGTCGAACGACGTGGCGAACGCGAACAGCGCCCCCGAGATCACCCCCGGCGCGATCACCGGCAGCGTGACGCGAAAGAAGGTGTTGAAAGGCGTTTCCCCCAGGCTCAGCGAGGCGCGCACCAGGTTGTGGTTGAAGCCCGCGAGCGTGGCCAGCACGGTGGTCAGCACGAACGGCGCCCCCAGCGCCGCGTGCACGATGATCAGGCCGGCATAGCTGTCCGCCAGGCCCAGCGGCGCGAAGTACAGGTAGGTGGCCACGCCCACCACAATGATGGGCACCACCATGGGCGCGATCAGGATGCCCATGAGCAGGCCCTTGAAGCGGAAATCCGCCCGTGACAGCCCCACCGCCGCCAGGGTGCCCAGGGCCGTGGCGATCAGCGTGGCCGCGGGCGCCACGATGAAGCTGTTGCGCGTGGCGCGGGCCCACTCGGGCGAATCGAACAGGTGGCGGTACCACTTGAGCGACCAGCCGTGGATGGGGTAGGCCAGGAACGAACTCTCGGAGAACGACAACGGCACCATCACCAGGATGGGGGCCAGCAGAAACACCAGCACGGCCACGCACAGGGCGCGCACGGCCCACCAGCCGAGCTTGTCGGCCCAGGTGGCGTACAGGGGGAATTGGGGGAGCAAATGGCGCATGGTGAGGGTCTTCAGAAGTGTTTAGCCCAGGCTCAGCTCTGCCTTGCCAATGCGGCGGTACACGCCGTACAGCAGCAGCGTGGCGGCCAGCAGCAGGGCGCCCAGCGCACAGGCCATGCCCCAGTTCACTTCCACGTTGGTGTAGCGGGCGATGTAGTAGCTCAGCATCTGGTCGTCGGCGCCGCCCAGCAGCGCGGGGGTGACGTAGTAGCCGATGGCCAGGATGAACACCAGCAGCGCACCCGCGCCCACACCCGGGTAGGTTTGCGGCACATACACGCGAAAGAACGCGGCGATGGGCGAGCTGCCCAGCGACACCGCCGCGCGCAGGTAGGTGGGGGGCACGCTTTTCATCACGCTGTACAGCGGCAGCACCATGAACGGCAGCAGGATGTGCACCATCGCAATCACCACCCCCGTGCGGTTGAACAGCAGCGCCAGTGGCTGCTCGATGAGGCCCAGGCCCATCAAACCGCGATTGACCAGGCCTTCGGACTGCAGCAGCACGATCCAGGCGGCCACCCGCACCAGGATGGAGGTCCAGAACGGCACCAGCACCAGGATCATCAGCACATTGGCCTGGCGCGCGGGCAGCGAGGCCAGCCACCAGGCCAGCGGGTAGCCCAGCAGCAGGCAGAACAGCGTCACCACAAAGCTGATGTGAAAGGTGCGCAGCAAAATGCCGCCAAACGCGCGCTGCTCCTCGGGCATGCGCTCGACCTGGCCCAGCGCATCGCGCTGCAGGTCCACCGAGGCGAGCAGGTAGTCGGGCGTCCAGCGCGCGCCGTTCTTGGCGATGGCGCGCCAGAAAGGTGCTTCGCCCCAGCGCGCGTCCTTGCCGAGCAGCTGGTCGCGGATGGATTCAGGCGTGCCCTGCATGGGCAGGGCGCGGAAGGCGCCCATCACCATCGAGCGCGCGCCGGGCACTTCCGAGTTCAGCCTGCGCGCCAGCGCGCCAGCGTCAGAGCTGTCGGGCAGGCGGGCCAGGTCCTTCATGAGCGCGGCGTAGGCAGCGGGGCCCGGTGCCTCATGGCGGTCCCAGCCATGCAAGGCCTCGATGGTGGCGGGCAGCGTGTTGGCCACCTCGGGGTTCTCCACCCCACGCTGCAGCAGCGCGGCAATGGGGACGAGCAGCGTGAGCAGCAAGAACACCAGCAAGGGCAGGGTCAGGGCAAAGGCCCGCCATTTGCGCCGCGCTTCGGCACGCGACAGCGCCTTGCGCAGTGCGCCGGGTGCGTGGGCGTCCAGCGCAAGCGCGGCGGGGGCGATGGCAGAAGAGGCTTGCATGGTGTCTTGCGCTCCGAGGGTGCGGGTTACTGACTTACTGGGTGGCCCAGGCGGCGAAGCGTTTCTCCAGCGCTTCGCCCTGGTCGGCCCAGAAGCTCACGCCGAACTGGATGGCTTCCTTGGCGTTGGCGGCCGATGTGGGCAGGTCGTCCAGCACCTTCCTGTCCAGCTTGGCGAGGGCCGTGGTGTTGGCCGGGCCGTAGGCGATGTTCTGCGCGTAGGCGGCCTGGCTGGTGGTCTGCAGGGTGTGGGCAATGAACTTGACCGCAGCGTCCTTGTTCGGCGTGCCCTTGGGGATGGCCCAGTAATCCAGGTCATAGATGCCGCCGGGCCAGTAGATCTTGAGGTTGCGGCCCTCGCGGTTGGCCGCGTCGATGCGGCCGTTGAACACGGTGGTCAGCACCACGTCGCCCGCCACGAGGAACTGCGGTGCCTGGGCACCGGCTTCCCACCATTGGATGTGGGGCTTGAGTTCGGTCAGCTTCTTGAAGGCGCGGTCGGCGCCGTCCTTGGTGGCGAGCACCTTGTACACGTCGGCGGGCTTCACGCCATCGGCCATCAGCGCGAATTCGAGGTTGTAGCGCGCGCCCTTGCGCATGCCGCGCTTGCCGGGGATCTTCCTGGTGTCCCAGAAGTCGGCCCAGCTGGTGGGGGCGGTCTTGAGCCTGTCGCCGTTGTAGGCCATGACGGTGGACCACACGAAGATGCCCACGGCGCAGTCGGACACGGCGGCGGGCAGCAGGTCGGCCTTGCTCACGATCTTGCTGTAGTCGAGCTTTTCGTACAGACCTTCATCGCAGCCACGCGCCGCGTCGGGCGATTCGAGCTCCACCACGTCCCAGGTCACCTTCCTGGCCTCGACCATGGCTTTGACCTTGGCCTGCTCGCCGTTGTATTCGACGGCGACGATCTTGTGGCCCAGCTTTTCGTAGGGCTCATAGAACGCCTTCTTCTGCGCGTTGGCGTTGGCGCCACCGAAGTTCACGACGGTGAGTTGCTGCTGCGCGAAGCTGGGCAGTGCCAGGCAGGCGGCCAGGGAGGCGCAGGCGATGAGGCTTTTTTTCATGGTGCAGTTTTTCCTTGGGTTGTGGAGGAACGGGGACTCGGGGACAGGGCTCGGAAACGGGGTGTGGCGGGGACAGTGCTCAAACGGCATAGATGCGCGTGGAGGCCGGTGGAAACTCCAGCAGCACGGCATCACCCGGCTGCGGATGCATGCCCGTGCCGGTGGGGGTCAGGGGCAGCTTCACCACGGCCTGCTCCTGGCCGTGGCCCAGGTCGCACATCAGGCGCTGGTGGTCGCCGTAGTAAATGGTGCGCGCCACGGTCGCCGGGACGGCCGAGCCCCTGGGGTAGTGCGAGTGCGGGTGCAGCACGATGCGCTCGGGCCGCACGCAGGCCTGCACGGGGGCGCCCCGGGCGGTCTGGTTCACGTTGACACCGGGCAGCAGGTGGCCGCCCGGCAGCTGGATGGCCGTCTCGGCGCCCGCGCCCTGCAGGGTGCCGGTGAGCACCGTGCTGTCGCCCACGAAACCGGCCACGAAGCGGTTAGACGGAGCTTCATACAACGTCTCCACATCGGCCAGCTGCTGGATGATGCCTTCGTTGAACACGGCCACGCGGTCGCTCATGGTCAGCGCCTCGCCCTGGTCGTGGGTCACGTACACGAAGGTCACGCCCAGCTGGCGGTGCAGCTCCTTCAGCTCGATCTGCATGTGTTCGCGCAGCTGCTTGTCCAGCGCGCCCAGCGGCTCATCCATCAGCACGAGCTGGGGGTTGAACACCAGGGCGCGGGCCAGGGCCACGCGTTGCTGCTGCCCCCCTGACAGACGCGCGGGCAGGCGGTCGGCCATGCCGGTCAGGCGCACCATGTCCAGGGCCTTCTTCACGCGGTCGACCTGCTCGGCCCTGGGCACCTTGCGCACGGTGAGCGGGTAGGCCACGTTCTGCCCCACGGTGAGGTGCGGGAACAGCGCGTAGTTCTGGAACACCATGCCGAAGTTGCGCTTGTGGGGCGGCGTGCCGGTGATCTGCTTGCCATCGAGCAGGATGTCGCCCGCGGTGGGGGACTCAAACCCCGCCAGCATCATCAGCGTGGTGGTCTTGCCCGAGCCCGAGGGCCCCAGCAGGCTCAGGAACTCGCCGCGCTGGATGTCCAGGTCCAGCGCGCGCACCACCAGTTGTTCTCCGTCGTACGTCTTTTGCACGCCGCTGAAGCGGACCAGGGGCTCTGCCGATGGGTTCATGGTTGGGGGCACCTTGTAAGCAGAATGAAGGCCGGGCCGCATGTCAGCCCAGCGCGGCAAAGCTGTCGGCCAGGATGGCCAGGCCCTCGTCGAGCAACTCGTTGGAGGCGGTCAGCGGCACCAGGATGCGGATCACGTTGCCGTAGGTTCCGCACGACAGCAGGATGAGCCCGCGCTGGGCGGCCTCGGCGACGACTTTCTTGGTCAGCGCGGCGTCGGGGCGGTGGACATCGCCGTTCTCGAACAGCTCGATGGCCACCATCGCGCCCAGCCCGCGCACGTCGCCGATGGCGGGTACTTTGGCGGCCATGCCTTTCAGCGCCCTGACCAGCAGCGCGCCCATGTCCTGGCTGCGGGCCAGCAGGTTTTCTTTCTCAAAGGCTTCGATCACGGCCAGCGCTGCGGCGCAGGCGACGGGGCTGCCCGCGTAGGTGCCGCCCAGGCCACCGGCCGCCGGGGCGTCGATGACGTCGGCGCGGCCCACCACCCCCGACAGCGGAAAGCCGCCCGCCAGCGATTTCGCGGTGGTGATGAGGTCCGGCGCCACGGGCCACTGCTCGCACGCAAACCAGGTGCCGGTGCGGCCTGCGCCGGTCTGCACTTCGTCGGCGATCAGCAGGATGCCATGGCGGTCTGCCAGGGCCTTGAGTCCGGTGATGAATTCGGGTGGCGCCACGTAGAAGCCGCCTTCGCCCTGCACGGGCTCAAGAATGAAGGCCGCCACACGCTCGGGCTCGATGTCGTTCTTGAAGATCAGCTCCACCGAGTGCAGCGCCTGCTCCACGCTGATGCCATGCAGTGCGTTGGGGAAGAGGGCGTGGTACACCTCGCCGGGGAAGGGGCCAAACCCCGTCTTGTACGGCACCACTTTGCCGGTCAGGCCCAGCGTGAGGTTGGTGCGGCCGTGGTAGCCGCCCGTGAAGGCGATCACGCCGGGGCGTTTGGTGTGGGCGCGGGCGATCTTGATGGCGTTTTCCACGGCCTCGGCGCCGGTGGTGAGCAGCAGGCTCTTCTTGGCAAACGCACCCGGGGCCAGGGTGTTCAGGCGCTCGCACACTTCCACGTAGGGCTCGTACGCCACCACCTGGAAGCAGGTGTGGGTGTACAGGTCGAGCTGCGCCTTCACGGCGGCGATCACACCCGCGTGCAGGTGGCCGGTGTTGAGCACGGCGATGCCGCCGGCGAAGTCGATGAAGCGGCGGCCTTCCACATCCCACAGTTCGGCGTTGCGGGCCTTCTGGACGAAGATGTCGTGGGCCTGGCCGACGCCTCGGGCCACGGCGGCATGGCGGCGGGCGAGGAGGGCGGCGTTGGTGAAGTGGCGGTCTTGCTGCATGGCGGTGGGCGGTGGTGTGAACACGGAATGAAAGAATGGGCGAATTCTGGAAGCCGCGCCGCGCACCGTCCATGTACAGCGGAGTGCGGTTTTGCGCGCACTGTGCAGGTCTAGAATCCTGTACAGGCAATCCCTGATCTGGTGTGCGCCAAGTCGGTGCACAATTCGCCCCCTTTTTGGCTCTCCTGATGCTCACTCTCAGCCCGGACCTCCAGACTCCCCTGGTCAGCCAGATCGTCGATGGTCTTCGGGGTCTCATCGCCGGGCAGGTGCTCAAGCCCGGCAGCAAACTGCCCTCCATCCGTGCCTTTGCCGCCGCCCATGGCGTGAGCGTGTTCACCGTGGTCGAGGCCTACGACCGCCTGGTGGCGCAAGGCTGGCTGGTGTCGCGCGCCAATGCGGGTTTCTTCGTGAAGCGCCGCAGCGAAGAAGGCGCCGTGCCCGGCGCCGGGCCTCAGGAGCGGCCGGTGCCCCGTTTTGACGCACGCTGGTACCTCAAGCAGATCTTTGAAAACCGCAACCTGCCCATGAAACCGGGCTGCGGCTGGCTGCCGCACGACTGGCTGTTCGGCGATGCCGTGCGCCGCAGCATGCGCCAGCTCTCTTCCGACGGCCCCGAGCTCGACGGCTATGGCCTGCCGCATGGCCACATGGCGCTGCGCATGGTGGTGGCCGAGTCGCTGGCCGAGCACCATCTGGCGGTGGACGCCGACCAGGTGCTGCTCACGCAGGGCTCCAGCCAGGCGCTCGACCTCGTGGCGCGGCGCCTCGTCAAACCCGGCGATGTGGTGCTGGTGGATGACCCCGGCTATCCCAACCTGCTGTTCATGCTGCGCTTCGCGGGCGCGCACCCGGTAGGGGTGCCGCGCACGGCGGGGGGCTATGACCTGCTCGCGCTGGAAGCCCTGCTGGCCGCGCACAAGCCCACGGTGTTCTTCACGCAGCCGCGCCTGCAGAGCCCGACCTGCTCGGTGGCCTCGGTGGCGCATCTGCACCGCCTGCTGCAGTTGGCCGAGCAGCATGGTTTCATGCTGGTCGAGAACGACATCTATGCCGATATGGACACCGGCGTGCGCCCCTCGCTCGCCAGCCTGGACCAGCTGCGCCGGGTGATCTACCTGGGCAGCTTCTCCAAGACCATCTCGCCGAACCTGCGCACGGGCTTCGTGGCGGCGCGGCGCGACCTGCTGGACGAGCTGGTGCAGCTCAAGATGATCTCGGGGCTCACATCGTCCGAGATCACCGAGCGCATCACCTTCGGCGTGGTGACGGATGGCCGCTGGCGCAAGCACCTCAAGTCCCTGCGCGAGCGCCTGGCCGAGGCGCACGGCGTGGTGGGGCGGCGGTTGCTGAACCTGGGCTTCGAGCTCTTCCATGAGCCCGAGGCGGGCATGTACCTGTGGGCGCGCCACCCCGATCTGCCCGACAGTGCGGAGCTGTCGAAGGAGGCCACGGGCGCGGGCATCATGCTCGGCCCGGGCCAGCTGTTCCTGGTGGAGCCGCGCCCCACGGGCTGGCTGCGCTTCAACGTGTCGTTCAGCCAGGACGAGCGCATGTGGCGCTTCCTGGAGCAGCGCATCCTGCTGGGGCAGCAGGTGGCGGAGTAGCTGGCGGCAGGCTGCTGGATTCAGTGCCTTTCAGGCCCCGGGCGCAGAGTGGTAAAGCGCTGGAAGCTATCCTGTTTATAGCAAATCGGTGCTCTGTGCCCTGTCTTACTGGTCGATGATGCGCCGCGCGAACCGCTCCAGGTAGTCCATGAGCTGCTCCGCACCGGCCACGGCCCTCGCTTCGTCGCCCGTGGCAATGCCCTGGGCCAGTTGCATGTGGGCGCGCGCGCCCTCGGACACCTCGCCCTCGTGCTGGTAGGCGTACCAGAACCGGCGGCACTGCACGATGAGCGGCGACACGCATTTGACGGCCGAGTGGTTCTGGCTGGCCTGGTGCGTCACCACATCCAGCTCGTGGTCGGCCAGCATGTAGTCGTCCAGATGGCCGCGCGCGGCGGCGTCCACCATCTTTTCCGCGCAGCGCACGATGGCCTGGCGCTGCGGCGCGGTGGCGCGGCGTGCCGCGCACGAGGCAACCAGGCGTTCCAGCACGCGGCGTGTCTGGATCACGTCCAGGTGGTCGGCCAGGTCGATGTGCGATACCAGCAGCCCGCGCCGGGGCTGCTGCGCGATGAGTCCGATGGAGACCATGCGCAGCAGCGCCTCGCGCACCGGGGTGCGGCCCAGGCCGGTGCTTTCGGCGATCTCGGCCTCGACCACCGGACTGCCGGGCTGCAGCTGCAGCGTGGAGATCATGGCTTCGATGGCGTCGTAGGCCACGTCGGCCGCGCGCCGTTTGGGGGCGGGGTCTCGCGGGAGGGATGCGCTGCTCGGTTTCATGCTGGGGGAATGGCGTTCGTTGTCCTGGCCGCGGGGGCGCGGTGCCGCATCTTAGAACCTGTTGGCGGTCCGTGGCACGGGGAGCGCTCCCGCCCGCACCCTTCCTACAGGCCCGCGCCCGCCTTGCGCAGCTCGGCGATCTGAGGAGCCTTGGGCAGCCACAGCTTGTCGAACTCCTGGATGATGCCGTCGGGGTTGTAGCTGGAGGCGCTCTTGAACGCGATGCCCGAGCCCTTGAACTTGTCGATCAGGCCGGCTTCCGTGGTGACGATGTCGTTGATCTGGGCGTCCAGCGTCTGGGCCACCAGCTTGCGGATCAGCTCCTTGTCCTTGGCATCCAGGCCCTGCCAGATGCGGCCCGACACCAGCGGGGCAAAGGGCATGAAGAGGGCGTTCATCTGCAGCAGGGTCTTGGAAACCTTGTCGAAGCGCTGGTTCCACGAGAACTCGATGTCGGCTTCCAGCCCATCCACCTGGCCGTTGCTCATGGCGTCGAACACGGCGGGCGTGGGAATGGGCGTCGGGGCGGCGCCCAGCAACTGGTAGAAGTCGCGGTACACGGGGGTGGGGTTGATGCGCAGCTTCATGCCCTTGAGGTCGGTCGGCACCGCGATGTCCTTGGTGGCGAACACCGCGCGCATGCCGGTGATGCCCCAGCCCAGCCCGATGGTGCCGGTCTCGCGCGGCAGCACCTCCAGCAGCTTCAGCGCGGCGGGGGTGCGCACCAGCTTGGCCACCGCGGGGGTCGAGCGCACCAGGTAGGGCGCGTTGATGGCCGCCACGCTCGCCACCCGCGAGCCCAGCTCTGCGGCCTGGATCCAGCCCATGTCCAGGGCGCCGGATTGCAGCTGCTGCATCATGGCCGTCTCGTTGCCCAGCTGGCCCGAGTGGAACACGGTCACGCTCAGGCGGCCATCGGTCTCTTTCTTCAGCGCTTCGCCGAACTGCAGCGCGGCGCGGTTCCATGAGTGCCCCGCCGGGGTGATCAGGCCCAGGCGGAATTCCTTGGCATCGGCGGCGAGCACGACGGACGGAAAGCCCAGCGGGGCCGCTGCGGCGGCTGCCGCGGCGGTGGACTGGATGAAGTGGCGGCGGGAAATGGTCATGGTGAACTCCTGGAAGTTGTGCGAGGCAATGCGAAGAGGGCGAAGGGATGGAGCCGCTTACTTGATCAGGGCAAGCGACAGGCTGGGGAACAGGGAGAGCATCACCAGCGCCACGCAGCTGATGAGGAAGAAGGGCAGGGTGACGATGAACATCTTGCCGGGCTTGGCGCCGGTGACGGCGGCCGCGACGAAGAAGCTCAGCCCTACGGGCGGCGACATCAGGCCCAGCACCAGGTTGATCACCACCACCACGCCGAAGTGGCGCGGGTCGATGTGGTAGATGTCGGTGGCGATGGGCAGCAGGATGGGCACGGTCATGATCAGCCCGGGGATGCCGTCGATCACGGTGCCGATGACCAGCAGGATGACGTTGACCAGCAGCAGGAAGGTGATCGGGTCGTGCGCCACGGTCTGGATCCAGGCCGCCACCATCTGCGGCACCTTGCCGTAGATCAGCAGCCAGGAAAACACCGCGGCGGCGGCCACCAGGAACAGCACGATGGCCGAGTAGATGGCCGAGCGCAACAGGATGGCGGGCATGGAGCCGAGCCGGAATTCCTTGGTCACATACCGCCCCACCAGCGCCGCGGCCAGGGCGCCCACGGCGGCCGCTTCGGTCGGATTGGCCAGGCCGCCCAGGATGGAGCCCACGATCACGATCGGGATCAGCAGGGTGGGGCTGGATGTCACCACGGTGCGGGCCCGCTGCGCCAGCGTGCGCCTTTCGCTGCGCGGGTAGTCGTAGATGAAACCCATCAGCGCGATGATGATGAAGAACAGGATGGTGAGCAGGATGCCCGGCAGGATGCCCGCGATGAGCATGTCGCCCACGGCCACCTGTGCCAGCACGCTGTAGACCACGAACATCACTGAAGGTGGAATGATCGGCCCCAGCATGCCGCCGTAGACCGTGAGGCCGGCGGCGAAGGTCTTGTCGTAGCCCTGCTTTTCCATCTCGGGCACCATCACCTGGGACATGATGGCCACCTGGGCCGTGGCCGAGCCGATGATGGACGAGACCAGCATGTTGGCCAGGATGTTCACGTAGGCCAGGCCCCCCTTGACGGAGCCGACGAAGGCCATCGACATGTCCACCAGGCGGCGCGTGATGCCGCCGCTGTTCATGATCTCGCCGATCAGGATGAACAGCGGAATGGCGATGAGCCCATAGCTGTCCACCCCCGCGAACATCTGCATGGGAAAGGACTGGAACAGCACGGTGTTGCCGGTGCTGAAGATGTACGCGATGCCCGAGATGCACAGGCACACGCCGATGGGCACGCCCACCATGAGGGCCGCGCAGAAGAAGAGGGAAGTGAACATGGGGCGGGCTCCGGGGTCAGTTCACGGCGTCGGCGCTGACGACGTCGAAACCAGGGTGGCTGCGGCGCGGTGCCAGGCCCATGTCCTCGATGAGGTTGGCCAGCGCGTGCAGCGTGAAGGTGAGGGAAAACAGCGGCAGGATCAGCTGCAGCACCCAGGTGGGCCAGTTCAGGGTCTGGGTGCGCTCGGTATAGAGGAAGTTGAAGGTCTCGGCACCGAATTCCTTGGCGTCGAAGCCGTAGCGGGCGATGCCCACCGGGTCCATCCACAGCCAGCACATCACCAGCATGGCGATGCCAAACAGCAGCACCCCCGTGGTGGCGATGACCTTGGCCGCCTTGGCCCATTTCTCGGAGAGCTTCTCGGTCAGCATGCCCACCGCGAAGTCCATGCGCAGCCGTGTCATCACCGAGGCCCCCACGAAGGTCAGCCAGACCACGGTGTAGACCGCCGCCTCGTCGATCCAGTAAATGGGAAAGCCGGTGTAGCGGGTGGCCACGTTCAGCAGGATCAGCGCCACCAGCAAGGTCATCAGGCCGGTGAGGCAGTTGCGCTCCGCGCGCAGCACCAGGCTGGACAGGGCGAGGACCGCGCGGGCCGGCGCTGCGGGCGCGGGCCCGCCGGGTGGGGTGGGAGAAGCGGTGGCGGTGGACATGGGGTGGACTCCGTGGTCTGGGTGTCGGGAATGGGGCGCCGGTTTAAATATCTTTTTGATATATGTAGAAGCAAGATGAATGCCCGCGGGTGGCGCGCTTACCGGTCGGCGCGCCCGCGCTGCCGGGTTCAGCCTGCCATCGCGAGAATCTCTTCGTACAGGGCGCGCGGCACCGCCGCGCCCTCGGCCAGGCTGCGCGCCCGGGCGGCGAAGCGGCGCTGCGAGGGCAGCCGGGCGCCCTGGCCGGTGATGGCATCGAACATCGCCTCGGCACGCGCCTGGTGGGGGGCCGCATCGCCGCCCGCAAACTGGGCGGGGTCGAAGGCCAGCACCAGTTCGCCATGCAGGGGCGTGGCGCCGGCGCCCGCGTCGTGGGCGATGGATTCGCGGCTGGTCCAGTCGCCGATCAGCGTGCCGGCCATGAGCTCGACCATGGTGGCCAGGGCCGAGCCCTTGTGCCCGCCAAAGGTGCGCATGGCGCCCCGCGCCACGGCCACCGGATCGGTGGAAGGCCGGCCCTGGCCGTCCACCCCGCAGCCCTCGGGCAGGGGCTGGCCCGCGCGGCGGTGCAGCTCCAGGTCGCCGCGCGCGATGGCGCTGGTGGCGAAGTCGAACACATAGGGGTGGGGACCCGGGCGTGGCCAGCCGAAGGCGATGGGGTTGGTGCCGAAGACGGGCTGGTGCCCGCCGGCCGGCGCCACCCAGGCGTGGCTGGGCGTGAGCGCCAGGGCCGCCAGGCCGTGGGCGGTGAGGGCCTCGATCTCGGGCCACAGTGCCGAGAAGTGCACGCAGCGGTTGATGACCAGCGCACCCATGCCGTGGCGGCGGGTGGCCTCCACCAGCGCGGGCAGGCCTTGTTCGAAAGCCAGGGGTGAAAACGCCCCCTGGGCGTCCACCCGCACCACCGGGCCGGCGCCCGCCTGCAGCACTGGCAGGGCCTGCAG
Organism: Acidovorax sp. GW821-FHT10E03; assembly: GCF_059415205.1. Taxonomy (NCBI): domain Bacteria; kingdom Pseudomonadati; phylum Pseudomonadota; class Betaproteobacteria; order Burkholderiales; family Comamonadaceae; genus Acidovorax; species Acidovorax sp. GW821-FHT10E03. The sequence continues at coordinate 28,529 of NZ_JBWKMU010000014.1, forward strand.
CTCCACCTTGCCGGTGCGCACCGTGTGGGCACAGCTGGTGAGCCGGTAGACGCCGTGCGACTGGCAGGCATCACGCTGCCCGGCCACGATGACGCGGGCCATGGCGCCCGCGTGGGCTTCGCCCAGGCCCAGACGCAGCAGCACGGCACGCGCCAGGGCCATCAGGTCGTCCAGGGGGACGTGCACCATCGCGGAGCTGGCGGGGGCGGGAAGGGGAGTGGTGTCGTTCATGGGCGGATGCCGGTGGATTCGTCCACCGGGGTGGGGCATTGCGCCAGCGTGCCGATGCGCGCGGGCGCCAGCAGATGGCGGGGTGGGGCGGGCGTCCAGCCGAACAGCGCATGGGTGGCGGCACCACACACGCGGCCCTGGCAGGCGCCCATGCCGCAGCGCGTGTGCAGCTTGGCGTCGATCCAGCTGCTGCGGGAGGCCAGCTCGCGCAAGGGCACGTCTTCGCAGCGGCAGACGAGGGTGTCCGGGGCGGCCAGCTGGCGCACCGCCTCGCCGAGCTCGAACTGGGTGCGCAGCAGGTCCGCGAAACCTTGCCAGCGGGCCAGGGCGGCTTGGTGGGCCTGGGCCCGGGCCGTGTCGCCCGCGGCGGCATGCCCCGCGATGGCGCCCTGTGCCAGCGCGCGTTCGCTGCCGCCAAAGCCGGTGCATTCCCCTGCGGCATACACATGGGGCACGCTGGTGGCCATGAGGCTGTCCACCTGCAGGCCTTGGCGATCGTTGAGCGCGCAGCCCAGCAGTTGGCCCATCTGGGTGTTGGGCACCAGCCCAAAGCCGCAGGCAAGCCGGTCGCAGGCCAGGGTTTCCTGGCGCGTGCCGCGCTGGATCCGCACGGCCTCCAGCCGGCCCTGGCCCTGTGCATGCAGCACGTGGCTGGAGGCGCGCCAGTGGTGGTTGAACAGGGTCGTTGCCTGCAGCGCCTTGGCGGGCCAGCGCGGCAGCTGCAGCGCGAAGGCGGCCAGGGCCCGCCAGGAAGCCTGTTCGGCAATGCGGATGACCTGGGCGCCGGCCTTGCGGGCGGTGTCGGCGCAGGCCAGCAGCAGGGGACCGGTGCCGGCCACCACGATGCGCTGGCCCTGCACCGGCAAGCCGGCCTTGATCAGCGCCTGCAGTCCGCCGGCGCCGGTCACGCCGGGTAGCGTCCAGCCGGGAAAGGGCAGCAGCAGCTCCCGTGCTCCGTTGCACAGCACCAGGCGGTGGCTGTGCTGGATCCAGCCCTGTTCGGCGTCTTCCAGCAGCAAGGCGGGGGCATCTTGCGGCGCCGAGGGGCCACCCAGCCCCACCACGCGCGTGCCGCACAGCAGGCGGATGTTCGGGTAGCGCTCCAGCGCCTCGCGGTGCTGGCGAGCGAGCGGGGGCAGGGTGCTGCCGGGGCCGTCGCGCCAGATCTGTCCGCCGGGATGGATGTTGTCGTCCACGAGGGTGATGGCAAGGCCCCGGGGCGCCGCCGCCAGGGCGGCCGCCATGCCGGCGGGACCGGCGCCGATGATCAGCAGATCGCAGCGCTGGTGGGGGGTCATGGCATACCTGCCTGCGGCTGGCCGCGTGTGTCGATCACCATGCCGTCGGTGCACAGGGTCTGGCAGGCCAGGCGCTGGCGGCCGTCCACAAGCACCCGGCACTCGTGGCAGATGCCCATGCCGCAGAAAGGCGCACGGCGCTCGCCGGTGACCGACGTGCGGGCGCAGCCCGGAGGCAGCAGGGCCAGGGCCGCCGCGACGCTGTGGCCCGGTGCCAGCTCGATGGTGGTGCCGTCGATGACGGCGTGTACCAGGGGAGTGGATGTGCTCATGCCGCCAGGCCTTCCAGGCTGAAGCGCTGCGCCGCGAAGGGGGCGGGGTCCAGGGGCAGGGGGCCACCGGTCAGCTGCGCCGCCAGCAACTCGGCGGTGGCGGGGGCGGTGGTCACGCCCAGGCCTTCGTGGCCCACGGCCAGCCAGAGCTGGTCGCGGGTGGGGTGGCGCCCGATGATGGGCAGGCTGTCGGGCGTGGTGGCGCGAAATCCCGTCCAGGTGCGGATGGCGTTCAGCCCGGCCAGGCCGGGCATGTAGTCCAAGGCGCGGCGCAGCATCCGGGCCAGCACGTCCTGGTCGATGGCCGGGTCGGTGGTGTCGAACTGGCGCGATGAGCCCAGCAGCAGTTGCCCGGTGGGCCGGGGCTGCAGGTTGAACGCCACGGAGGTGCCGTCGGTCTGGTGGGCGTTGCTGATGTAGCCCAGCTCCACCAGCTGGTGCCGCACCACGCCGGGGTAGCGGTCGGTGATGAGCAGGTGGCCCTTCTTGGGGCGGATGGGGAGCTCGGGGCACAAGCGCGTGGCATGGATGCCGGCGGCCAGCACCACGGCCTGGGCTTCGCGCCAGCTGCCGTCCACCAGCTGCACCCGGCCGCCCTCGATGCGGTATGCCTCGGCCTGCTCGAAGCGGATCTGGCGCGGTGCCTGCTGCAGCAGCCACTGGGCGGCATTGGGGGCATACACCACGCTGTCGCCGGGCACCTTCAGTGCGCCCCGCAGTCCGGGGCGCAGGGCGGGTTCCAGGCGCCGCAGGGTGGCGGCGTCCAGCAGGTCACAGGACAGGCCGTGGCGCTGCAGGCGCTGGGCTTTTTCTTCGGCGCCGGCCATCTCGGCGTCGTTGGCGGCCAGCCAGAGCGTGCCGCAGTTGGTGTAGGCGCAGCCGGGCTGGTCGGCCGTCATCCGTGGTCCCCACGCATGCCAGAGCGCCAGGGATGCCTGGCTCAGCGCCAGCTCGGCGGGGTTGTCGTCCATCACCACCAAGTGGCCCATGCCGGCCGCCGTGGCGCCGCCCAGCCGGGCGTCCAGCACCAGCACATGCAGGCCACGGCCTGCGAGGACATGGGCGCAGGCCGCGCCGACGATGCCTGCTCCGATGACGATGACGTCCGCGTGTTGCATGGTGCCTGCCGGGTGGGTGTGCCTGAAAAGGGGGGCTTAGAGCCGGATGCCCCAGCCGAAGGGGTCGCTGGCCTCGATCAGCAGCGTGGCCTCGGCGCTCATGTGGGCCGTGCCGCGCAGCGTGGGGATGATCCTGCCGGCCTGGGTGTCGGGTTCGTAGCGTGCCTCGAAGCTGCTGCCGATGATGCTGGCCTGGCGCCACGCCTGGCCGGGCTGCAGCGTGCCGTCGGCCGCCAGGCAGGCCAGCTTGGCGCTGGTGCCGGTGCCGCAGGGCGAGCGGTCGTAGGCACCGCCCGGGCAGAGCACGAAGTTACGGCTGTCGGCCACGTCGTCGTCGGCAAAGAGCTCGATGTGGTCGATCTCGCCGCCGTTGTCGCCGCGGACGCCCTGGTCCTTCAGGGCCTGCTGGATGGCGCTGGTGTAGTCGGTCAGCGCCTGCAGGTTGTCGCTGGCCACGCGCTGGCCGTGCCCGCTCATCAGGAAGAACCAGTTGCCGCCCCAGGCCACGTCGCCCGTGACGGTGCCGATGCCCGGCACCTGGAGCGACAGGCCCTGGTGCAGCCGGTAGGCCGGCACGTTGCGCACGCTGACCGAGCCATCCTCGTGCAGCGTGGTGGTCACCGTGCCCACGGGCGTCTCGATGCCGTGCTCGCCCGGCTCGATGCGGCCCAGGTAGGCCAGCGAGGCCACCAGGCCGATGGTGCCGTGGCCGCACATGCCGAGGTAGCCGGTGTTGTTGAAGAAGATCACGCCCGCCGCATTGGCCGGGTCCTGCGGCGCGCACAGCAGCGCGCCCACGATCACGTCGTTGCCGCGCGGCTCGAGCACCGTGGCCGCGCGCCAGGCATCGTGCTGGCTGGCCAGCAGGGCGCGGCGCTCTGCCATGCTGCCGGTGCCCAGGTCGGGAAAGCCGCCCACCACGAGCCGCGTGGGTTCACCCCCGGTGTGGGAGTCGAGGATCTGTATGCGTTGCATGCGGGTGTCGTGGGTCATGGTCGGTCACATGGCAGAAAGGTGCAGGCATCGTAGCGGCGGGCCGCCACGATTTCGCGGCGGAGTTTCAATAGCTGGCCAGCGGCACGGGGGCGGCGTTCTTGAACGTGAGCACCGTGATGGGAGCTTGCTTGAGGTTGCCCTTGTCGTCGTAGGCATAGGTGCCCGCCACGCCCTGGTGGCTGCCCTGGAGCATCTGCGCGCCGACCTTGGCGGGTTCCACGGACTGGGCCTTCTGCATGGCATCGGCCATGAACATCACCTGGTCGTAGTAGGACGCCGCATAGGCATCGGCATCCAGCTTGAAGCGCGCCTTGTATTTCGCCTTGAAGGCCGGGCCGTTCGCGGCCTTGTCGAGCATGGTGCCGCCCTGGGCGCAGAACACGGTGTCGTTCACCGCTTCGCCACCGAGCTTGCCGACCTCGGGGCTGCACAGCGTGTCGCCACCCAAGAGCTTGGCCGTGAGGCCCAGCTGCTTCATCTGCCGCGCCATGGGCGCGGCCTGCGGGGCGTAGCCGCCAAAGAAGATGGCCTGCGGCTGCTTGCCCTTGAGGCTGGTGAGGATGGACAGGAAATCGGTGGACTTGTCGGTCGTGAACTCCTGGCCCACCACGGTCAGGCCCTGCTTCTTCGCCTCCTTGGTGAACTGGTCGGCCACGCCCTGGCCGAAGGCGGTGCGGTCGTCGATCACCGCCACCTGCTTGACCTTGAGCACCTGGGCGGCATACACGGCCATGTTCGAGCCGATCTGGGTGTCGCTGGCGATGATGCGGAACAGGTTCTTGTAGCCGTTCTCGGTGACCTTGGGGTTGGTGCCCACGGTGGAGACCATGGCCCCGCCTTCGCTGTAGACGCGTGAGGCGGGAATGGCCACGCCCGAGCAGTACGGCCCCATGACGAACTTCACGCCGCTGTCCACCAGCTTCTGCGCCACGCTCACCCCGGTGCGGGCGTCGCACTGGTCGTCCTCGGACACGAGGTCGAACTTCAGGGTCTTGCCTCCCACCACGATCTTCTTCGCGTTGAGCTCCTCGACGGCCAGGCGCACGCCGTTCTCGTTGTCCTTGCCCGCGAAGGCATTGGGGCCGGAGAGCGGGCCGCTGTGGCCGATCTTGACCAGCTGTTCCTGGGCGCCGGCATGTGTGGCCAGCATCAGCGCCGCGATGGCGGCGGGCGTCAGGGTCCGAAATCCGAAAGATGCACGTGTCATGGGAAACCTCTTGTGTGTGCGAAGGGGAAGGGCCGCTGTTGTCTCCTGCGGCCCGGGGGGGCAGCCTGTCGGTCGGTACCGTCTCAGGCCACGGACTGGTACTCGGCGGGGCGTGTGTCCAGCGCCTTCCTGACGATGCGCTCGATGAAGGCGCGCTCCTCGCCAATCAGGGGCAGGCGCGGGCGGCGCATGTGCTCGGTGCCCACACCCACCAGCAGGTCGATCAGCTTGAGGTTCTGCACGAGCTTGGTGGAGACGTCGAGGTGCAGCATGGGCGTCATCCATTGGTAGAGCTTGAGTGCCTCGGCAAAGCGGCCGGCCTTCATCAGGTCGTACAGCGCCACGGTCTCGCGCGGGAAGGCGCAGCCCACGCCGGCCAGCAGGCCGTCGCAGCCCAGCGCCAGGCCCTCGTAGGCCAGGTCGTCCACGCCCAGGAAGATCTGGTAGCGGTCGCCCAGCGCGATGCGCAGGTCGGTCACGCGGCGGATGTTGTCGGTGCTTTCCTTGATGGCTTCGATCCACTTGCAGTCCGCCAGCTCGGCGAAGTGCTCGGGCTTGAGGTCCACGCGGTAGGCCACCGGGTTGTTGTAGACCATCACCGGCTTCTGCGCGGCCTCGGCCATGGTGCGCACGTTCAGCATGGCTTCGCGCGCGTCGGCGACGTAGATCACCGAGGGCATGACCATGTAGCCAGCCACTCCGAGCTTGTTGCCGCCGTCGATGTAGCGCAGGGCTTCCCGGGTGCTGGTCTCCGAGACATTCGCCAGCACGGGGATGCGGCCGTCGGCGGCTTCCAGTGCGATCTTGGCGACCTGCAGCTTTTCTTCCAGCGAGAGGGTGCTGGCTTCACCCAGCGAGCCGCAGGTCACCAGGCCGTGGATGCCGTTGCGGATCTGGAAGTCGATGTGGCGCGCCGTGCCTTCGGCATCGATGCTCTCGTCGGCGTGGAACTTGGTGGTGATGGCGGGGAAGATGCCTTGCCAGCGGGGATGGTTCATGGATGGACTCCTGAGGAAAAATAAGGATGGGAAAAGGGCGGGGGTGGGTGGTGACGATGAAGTAGCGTTGCTGTAAATATATTAAGAAGATATTTAAAATATCTTGTCAGGGTATTTAGCATCTTGCGTGCCAGCCGGATTTGCGCTTGGATGGTCCCAAAGCGGGTGTCCCGGGCGCCGGCATGCCCCGCAGCGGGGCGCGGGCGGCCCCAGCGCAGTGCGCGGGGTGGATGCATGCCCGGCGCAGGTGCGCCCAGGGCCCGGGCCTGGCCGAGGTGTCCCCGCACCCGGTTGCCCGGTTGACCTATCGGCAGGCCGCCCGTGCCCGGGCGGCATTGAATGAAGGGGCCTCCAGGGCCGGAGGCCGGTTCAGGCCGCCGTCTCGATAGAATCCGTGGTTCTCCCCATAAACCGGGTGGCCGCGCCGCGTGCGCGAGGCCCCTCACTGATCCAGGCCTGTTGCCCCTTTTCGCACATGACCCACAACACCACGCCTTCGTTCTCGGTTGCCGACATCCGCAAGTCCTTCCTGGATTTCTTTGCCTCCAAGGGCCACACCATCGTGGCCTCGAGCTCGCTGGTGCCGGGCAACGACCCCACGCTGATGTTCACCAACTCCGGCATGGTGCAGTTCAAGGACGTGTTCCTGGGCACCGACAAGCGCCCCTACAACCGCGCCGTGTCGGTGCAGGCCTGCCTGCGCGCCGGCGGCAAGCACAATGACCTGGAGAACGTGGGCTACACCGCGCGCCACCACACCTTCTTCGAGATGCTGGGCAACTGGAGCTTTGGCGACTACTTCAAGCGCGAGTCGCTGAAATGGGCCTGGGAACTTCTCACCACCGTGTACAAGCTGCCGCCCGAGCGCCTGCTGGCCACCGTGTACGAAGAGGACGACGAAGCCTACGACATCTGGACCAAGGAAATCGGCCTGCCGCCAGAGCGCGTGATCCGCATCGGCGACAACAAGGGCGGCCGCTACAAGTCCGACAACTTCTGGATGATGGCCGACACCGGTCCCTGCGGCCCCTGCAGCGAGATCTTCTACGACCACGGCGACCACATTCCCGGCGGCCCCCCCGGCAGCCCCGATGAAGACGGCGACCGCTTCATCGAGATCTGGAACAACGTGTTCATGCAGTTCGACATGGCCGAAGACGGCTCGGTCACGCCGCTGCCCGCGCCCTGCGTGGACACGGGCATGGGCCTGGAGCGCCTGGCCGCGATCCTGCAGCACGTGCACAGCAACTACGAGATCGACCTGTTCGACGCGCTGATCAAGGCCGCCGGCCGCGAGACCGGCGTGGCCGACCTGAACAACAAGAGCCTGCGCGTGATCGCCGACCACATCCGCGCCACCGCCTTCCTGGTGAGCGACGGCGTGATCCCCAGCAACGAAGGCCGCGGCTACGTGCAGCGCCGCATCGTGCGCCGCGCCATCCGCCACGGCTACAAGCTGGGCAAGAAGACGCCGTTTTTCCACAAGCTGGTGGGCGAGCTGGTGCGCCTGATGGGCGACGCCTACCCCAAGCTGCGCGAGCAGGAGCAGCGCATCACCGACGTGCTCAAGGCCGAGGAAGAGCGCTTCTTCGAGACCCTGGCCAATGGCATGGAGATTCTGGACGCAGCCCTGGGCGGTGGCGCCAAGGTGCTGCCCGGCGACGTGGCCTTCAAGCTGCACGACACCTACGGCTTCCCGCTGGACCTGACCAACGACGTGTGCCGCGAGCGCGACGTCGAGGTGGACGAGGCCGGTTTCAAGGTCGCCATGGAAAAACAGAAGGCCCAGGCCCGCGCCGCTGGCAAGTTCAAGATGGACAAGGCGCTGGAGTACACCGGCGCGGCCAACCAGTTCACCGGCTACGAACACCTGGCGGAAACTGCAAAGATCGTAGCTATCTACGTGGACGGGACAAGCGCTGCCGCCCTGAAGAGTGGTCAAAACGGCGTGGTGGTGCTCGACACGACCCCGTTCTATGCCGAAAGCGGCGGCCAGGTGGGCGACGAAGGCGTCATCACCAGTGGCTCGGCCCGCTTCGCGGTGGGCGACACGCTCAAGATCAAGGCCGACGTGTATGGCCACCACGGCACGCTCGAAGAGGGCACCCTGAACGTGGGCGACACCGTGCAGGCCCAGGTGAACACGGCCGTGCGTGCGGCCACGGTGCGCAACCACTCGGTGACGCACATCATGCACAAGGCCCTGCGCGAAGTGCTGGGCGGCCACGTGCAGCAAAAGGGCAGCCTGGTCAATGCCGACCGCACCCGCTTCGACTTCACGCACAACGGCGCCGTAACCGCAGCGGAAATCCGCGAGGTGGAGCGCCGCGTGAACGAGGAAATCCTGGCCAACCAGCCCACGCAGGCCCGCGTGATGGACATCGAGTCGGCCCAGAAGACCGGTGCCGTGATGCTGTTCGGCGAGAAATACGGTGAAACCGTGCGCGTGCTGGACATCGGCACCAGCCGCGAACTGTGCGGCGGCACGCACGTGCAGCGCACCGGCGACATCGGCCTGTTCAAGGTGGTCGCCGAAGGCGGCGTGGCCGCGGGCGTGCGCCGTATCGAAGCCGTGACCGGCGCCAACGCGCTCGCCTACCTGCAGCAGCTTGAAGACACCGTGACCCAGGCCGCCGGTACGCTGAAGGCCCCCGTGAGCGAACTCAATGGCCGGATCGCCCAGGCACTCGACAACGCGCGCGCGCTGGAGAAGGAAGTGGCGGCGCTCAAGGGCAAGCTGGCGTCCAACCAAGGCGACGAGCTGGTGAACCAGGCCGTCGATGTGAAGGGCCTCAAGGTACTGGCCGCTGCCTTGCCCGGCGCCGACGCCAAGACCCTGCGCGACACCATGGACAAGCTCAAGGACAAGCTCAAGACCGCCGCGATCGTGCTGGCCGCCGTCGATGGCGACAAGGTGCAGATCGCCGCCGGCGTCACGGCCGACAGCGTGGGCCGCCTGAAGGCGGGCGAGCTGGTCAACTTCGTGGCCCAGCAAGTGGGCGGCAAGGGCGGCGGCAAGCCCGACATGGCCATGGCGGGCGGCACCGATGCCTCCAGCCTGCCCGCGGCGCTCGCCTCGGTGGCCGGCTGGGTGGCGCAGAAAATCTGAGGACCTGGACGCCCTGCGGAGCGGTGGTCCGGGCGGCCACCGCCGAGCGGCGAAATAGGGGATGACGGGCCACCGCCTTTCCCCCTACATTGGTGCGCATGGACACCCTGCGCGAAAGCCCGCCAGAGCCCGTGCCAGGCCATGGCGCCCGCTCCAGCCCCTCCTCAGCCCCGGGGGCTGACGGACTGCCCTGGTGGCGGCGCATCACCGTTCCGTTCGAGGTGGTGATCGCCTCGGTGGTGGTGTCCGCCATGCTGCTGCTCACGGTGGTGCTGGTCTACCAGGTGGGTACCAGCGCGCGGGAGGCGATCATCGCGGCCTCGGACGACAGCGCCCGGCACATCAGCCAGCTGATCAGCGAAAGGGTGCACCACATCGTGGACCCCGCCGATGCCACGATCCGGCTGCTCGCGTTCGATCCCATTGCCTCGGCGACCAGCCTGCAGGCCCGGCTGCGCCGCCTGCCGGTGTTTGCGCGCCTGCTGGAGCAAAATCCCTTGCTGTCGGCGGTTTTCATCGGATATGCCGACGGGCAGTTCCTGCTGGTGCGACCGCTGCGCGATGCGCAGCTGCGCACGCGGCTGGACGCGCCGGCGCAGGCCGCGTTCCTGCTCCAGTCGATGGCCCGCGAGCGCGGCACCACAGGCCTGGTGGGGCGCTGGAGCTACTACGACGCGCAGCTGCGCCTGCTCGAATCCTCCGTGCGCCCTGGCTACCTCTACGATCCCCGCTCGCGCCCCTGGTACGCCGAAGCGGCAGACAAGAACACACAGATACTGACCGCGCCCTATGTGTTCTTCACCACGCAGGAGGTGGGGGTCACGCTGAGCCAGCCCAGCGAGGACGGGCGCGCCGTGATCGGCCTGGACGTGGCGCTCACCGACCTCGGGAGGGAGATTGGCAGCCTGCGGCTGATGCCCCGCACCGAGATCGCCGTGGTGGACCCGGCCCAGCGCGTGCTGGCGTATCCGGACATGTCGCGCGTGCTGCTGCGCGAGGGTGGGGAGACCAGCCTCAAGCTGCGCACGCTGAAGGAGCTGGGTGTGCCCAGCCTGCAGGCCCTGGGCGGCGGGGGGGCGGCGAAGGGGCCGTCGCGCCGCTTCATGGCCGATGACGAGGAGTGGCTCGCCACGGTGCTTCCCCTGAAATCGCAGCGCTGGCAGGGGCTGCACATCCTGATGGCGATCCCCACCGCCGAACTGCTGGCGGATGTGAATCAGAACCTGTGGCGCCAGGTATGGCTGTCCCTGGGGCTCATCGTGCTGATGCTGCCCGTGGGATGGATGGCCGGGCGGCGCGTGGGGCGCAGCCTTTCGGGGCTGGCCACCCAGGCGCAGGCGCTGGCGCGGTTCGATTTCCGGCGGCCAGCGCACCGCCTGTCGCCCGTGCGCGAGGTGCGCGAACTGGGCCAGGTGATGGACCGCATGTCGGACACCATCCAGGAGTTTCTGCACATCACCCACCACATCAGTGCCGAGTCGCGCATGGAGCTCATGCTGTCCAGCGTGCTCTACGAACTGGTGCGTGCCACCAGCTGCACGGGCGGGGCGGTGTACCTGGTGGAGGAGCAGCGGGCGGGGCTGCTGCGCACGGCGCGGTACTGCGAAGACCCCGAGCACCAGCCACGGTACCCGGACCACCTGCCCATGGTGCATTTCATCAACCATGCCGAGCCGCAGCCCGGCGACCAGGAGGAGGGCGATGGGGACGCCATGCCCCAGCGCGTGCTGCGCGTGCAGTTGCGCACGCGCGATGGGCAACCCCTGGGCCTGCTGGTGCTGCGCTACCTGTCGGACCCGCGGCAGGAGGATGTCCATTTCCGGGCGTTTGTCGAGAAGCTGTCCGGCACCTTGTCGGTGGCGATTGAAACGCGCGGCCTGATCGAGGGGCAAAAGAAGCTGTTCGACGCCGTCATCCGCCTGCTGGCCGATGCCATCGATGCGAAAAGCCCCTACACGGGGGGCCACTGCGAGCGTGTGCCGCAATTGGCCGAATCCCTCATGCAGCGCATGTGCGAGGCGAAGGAGGGGCCTTTCGCGCAGGTGGCGATGACCGATGCCGAACGCTACGAGTTCCGTCTGGGCGCCTGGCTGCACGACTGCGGCAAGGTCACCAGCCCCGAGCACATCATCGACAAGGCCACCAAGCTGGAGGCGCTGTACAACCGCATCCACGAGGTGCGCATGCGCTTCGAGGTGCTGTGGCGCGATGCCGAGCTGGACTACTGGAAGCAGCATGTCTCCGGCGTGGACCCGGTGCGCCTGCAGCGCGAGCTGCTGCAGCGGCGCGACCGGCTGCAGGAAGAGTTCGCCTTCGTGGCGCGATGCAACGTAGGGGGCGAATTCATGCCCGATGCGGACGTGCAGCGGCTCGCCGGGATTGCCCGCCAGGTGTGGCTGCGGCATTTCGACGACCGGCTGGGCCTGTCGATGGCGGAGATGGGGCGCCTGGCGGACGTGCCGGTGCGCCCCCTGCCAGCCAACGAGCCCCTGCTGGCCGACCGGGCCGAGCACATCGTGCCCTGGGGTTCCCGGCGCCCGCCGGTGGAGGCGGGCAACCCGGCCAACAAATGGGGCTTCGACATGGCGCTGCCGTCCCAGGAGGCGCATCTGGGCGAGTTGCACAATCTGTCGATACGGCGCGGAACCCTGACCGCGGAAGACCGCTTCAAGATCAACGACCATATCGTGCAGACCATCGTCATGCTCAGCGGCCTGCCGTTTCCGCCGCACCTGGCGCGTGTGCCGTCCATCGCGGGCTCGCACCATGAAAAGCTCGATGGCACCGGGTACCCGCGGCGCCTCAAGGCGGCGCAGCTGACACTGGCGGACCGCGTGATGACGCTGGCCGACATCTTCGAGGCGCTGACGGCGGCGGACCGTCCGTACAAGGCCCCCAAGACCTTGTCCGAGTCGCTCCGGATCATGGCCCACATGGTGCGTGACCGCCATATCGATGCCGAGGTGTTCCGCTTCTTCCTGTCCAGCGGGGTGTGGCTGGACTACGCCGAGCGCTTCCTGCCTGCCGCGCAGCGCGATGCGGTGGATGTGCCGGCCCTCGTGGCGTCGCTGGACTGACGGCGCGCGCCGGGTACGGGCGCTGCCTCCTTCGAGCGGCTGCGGCGCGATGGCTGCCGCCGGGGAACGCCGCGCGAGACAGCCGGCCGCTTGCTAGAACAGCTCGACGTCGTCGTTGGCGACCTTGGCGGACAGATGGCCGGTGGCCACCAGTTCATCGTAGAAGCAGACCTGGTTGCGGCCATGTTCCTTGGCGTAGTAAAGCGCCTGGTCGGCCTGGCCCAGTATTTCCACCGGCGAGCCCCGGGCCGTGCTCACGAAGCCCAGGCTCACGGTGACCTGGCCCACCTGGGGAAAAGGGTACTCCTGCACCGCCAGACGAAAGCGGTTGAAGACCCGGTGGGCCGTGCTCAATGTGGTGGAGCGCAGCAGCACCACGAACTCTTCGCCGCCAAAACGGAAGATGCGGTCATGGCTGCGGAACGAACTGCGCAGGATGTTGGCAATGAGGATCAGCACCTCGTCGCCATACAGGTGGCCGAAGCGGTCGTTCACCAGCTTGAAATGGTCGATGTCCACCACCGCCAGCCACTGCTGCACCGGTTCGCCGGGCAATGAGCCTTCTTCAGGCGGGAACGATTCGGTCAGGGGCCCCGAACGGCTGCTGGCCAGCCCGCTCACGGCGTGGCGCGAGAACTGTTCGTCGAAGGTCTTGCGGTTGAACAGGCCCGTGAGCGCGTCGCGTTCGCTGTAGTCGAGCAGGCTCTGGTAGTTCTGGTAGACCTGGAACACGCCCTTGAGCACTTCGAGCTTGTGCGCGGAGAACGGTCGGGAGTGCGTGATTTCCAGGCAGGTGTTGACCTTGTCGTGCATCCACACCGGCAGCCAGAGCACATGGCGGCCCTTGCGCGGCGAGGCTAGCGCGCTGTCGCCGTGGCTCGCGACGCATTCGCGCAGGGCGGGATACTGGTCCAGCGTTTCCCGCCGGGGGTCTGCGGCGGCTTCCGAGTCGGTGGACACCAGGTGCCCCTCTTCCACCCAGGTGCGTGGACGCACGTGGGGCACGCCGGCATGCGTGAACAGCTCCAGGGCCCTGACTTCAACGATGCCGCTGAGCTTTTGCAGCGTGGACAGCACCGACACCTCCAGCCGCAGGTGGTCGCGGTGGCCGGTCATCTCAACCAGGTTCTGAAGAATGGGCTTCATGGGTGGTGTACGGTGGGCCGGCGCGGTCATGTTGTCAATGGCGTCGCACGAACACAACATCCCACACACCGTGCCCCAGCCGCAGGCCGCGGTTCTCGAACTTGGTGAGGGGCCGGTAGCCGGGTTGCGGGGCGAAGCCCGTGGCGGTGTTCTGGAGCCGGGGCTCGGCGGCCAGTACCTGCAGCATCTGCTCGGCATAGGGCTGCCAGTCCGTGGCGCAATGCAGGTAGCCGCCGGGCTTCAGCCGCGCGGCCAGCTTGGCCACCAGGGGCGCCTGGATCAGGCGGCGCTTGTTGTGTTTCTTCTTGTGCCATGGGTCGGGGAAGAAGATATGCACGCCATCCAGGCTGCCTTCGGGCAGCATGTGGTCGATCACCTCCACGGCATCGTGCTGCAGGATGCGGATGTTGGTCAGCCCCTGCTCGCCGATGCGCTTGAGCAGGGCGCCCACGCCGGGTTCGTGCACTTCGCAGCACAGGAAGTTGTCGTCCGGGCGGACCCCGGCGATATGGGCCGTGGCCTCGCCCATGCCGAATCCGATCTCCAGCACCAGCGGGGCCGTGCGACCAAAGGCCGCGGGGGCATCCAGCGGCGCGGGCGCATAGGGCAGGATGAAGCGGGGCCCCAGGTCTTCAAAGGCCTTGGCCTGGCCCGTCGTGGTGCGGCCGGCGCGGCGCACGAAGCTCTTGATGGTCTTGGGATGGCTCACGCCGGCGGGGGCTCCACCAGTTGTCGGGGAGGCCGCAGAGGGCGCGGCTGGCGCGGCGGCGGGGGTGGAGGCGTTGTGGGTCAGTTCGGTCACGGTGCGACATTGTAGTTTCGTCGCCACGCTGCCACCCAGAGGGTCAGCGCATCCGAGATGCAACGGGTGTTCGGATCTGTCAGCGGCGGCAGGCCCAGCACCTGCGCGGCCCCGGCCAGTGCCTGCAGGGGGACGGCCAGTTCCAGCGCCCGGGCCCCGTTCTGCTTGGACAGCTTTTCGCCGTTCTCGCCGCACACCAGCGGCGTGTGCAGGTAGCGGGGCGTGGGCACGCCCAGGGCCTGCTGCAGCAGGATCTGCCGGGGCGTGTTGTCGGCCAGGTCCTCGCCGCGCACGACATGGGTCATGCCCTGGTCCGCATCGTCCACGACGACCGCGAGCTGGTAGGCCCAGAGCCCGTCGGCCCGGCGCAGCACGAAGTCGCCCACGGCATGGGCAACGTCCTGCCGCTGTGTGCCCAGGCGGCGGTCCTGCCAGTCGAGGATGCCGGATGCTATCGAATATGTAGCTACTTGCGCTTGATCCGTATACGCCAGGGCCTGATCTGGCTGAAACTCTGTGGCATTGAAGCGCCAGGAGCGGCCGGTGCGCCCGTGCAGGCCGTGGCGGCAGGTGCCGGGGTAGGGGAGTGCCGCATGCCGCTCGCGCGCATGGCCCAGGGCCGCCTGGGCTTCTTCGACGTCCTTGCGCGAGCAGGCGCAGGGGTAGGCATGGTGCTGCGCGATCAACTGGTCCAGCGCCCGCTGGTACAGCGCGCCGCGGGTGGATTGCCAGACCGGCGGCGCATCGGGCACCAGGCCGCAGGTGGCCAGCTGCCGCAGGATGAACTCACCGGCGCCTTCCACGCAGCGTGGCGTGTCCACGTCCTCGATGCGCACCAGCCAGCGCCCCTGGTGGGCCTGGGCGTCGAGCCAGCTGGCCAGGGCGGCCACCAGCGAGCCCGCGTGCAGCGGGCCCGTGGGAGAGGGCGCGAACCGGCCGGTGTAGCGGGGCCCCGCGGCCACGCCCGCCGTCATGCCACCGCGAGTGCCAGCTCCAGGCCCGACACGAAGGCATCCTCCACCCGGTGGCCCAGGCACCAGTCGCCGCAGGCACCCAGGCCCATGCCCGCGTCCCACAGGTGGCTGCGGCCCAGCGGGTGCGTGGTTTGCGCGTAGCGCCAGCGGCGCGTGTCGGCATGGGCGGGTTCGGCCCGGATGCCGGTGACCTCGGCGAACGCCTTGATGAGCTTGGCCTGCACGCGGCCTTCGTCGTCTTCCAGGTGCTCGGCGGACCAGGCCGGGCTGGCCTGGACCGTCCAGCGCTCGATCACGTTGCGGCCGGGCTTGGACGATTCGCGCGCCAGCCAGGCAATCCGGTGGTGGGTGCTGCGCGCTGCGTTCCATTGCGGGCCCAGCGTGGTGAGCCCGGGGCGCACGGCCTGGGGGTAGGCCAGCATGAGCGTCCAGCAGGGAGCGATGGCGACGGTGGAAAGCGCTTCGGTGAGCGGCGTGTCCAGCGCCGAGCTGGCCAGGAGCGCCTGGGCGGGCACCGACGGCTGCGCGAGCAGCACGGCGTCAAAACCCGCGTAGACGCGCTGGGTGCCGCCCGGGCCTTCGGTGCGAAGCTGCCAGCCGGGGGCATTCACGGAGTCGCGTTCGATGCGGACCACGCGCGTGCCGGTGACCAGCTGGCCTGCCTGGCGCAGCGGCTCGGCCCAGGTGGCCACTAGCGACTGCATGCCCGGGCTGGCCACCCAGTGCGCCTCGCGATGGGGCAGGCCGGCGGCGGCCACGCGGCCGGTGGCGTCGAGCACCTGCACGGAATTGGCGCTCCAGCGCTTGCAGATGCCGGGCACCGTATCGATGGCGCGCGCGAAGCGCGGATCGCGCACGGTGAAGTACTGCGCGCCCGCGTCAAAGTTGCCGAACGGGCTGTCGATGGTGGCGGTGCGGCCGCCGGCCTGCGCCGATTTCTCGAACACCGTCACGCGGTGCCCTGCCTGCACCAGCGTGCGGGCGCAGGCAATGCCCGCCATGCCGGCGCCGATGATGGCGAAGTGCCGCTGCGCGGCCCCCGAATACGTGGTGGGCGCCGCGTCCGTGGCCGGCACGGAGGCGGATGGCCCGGAGGCTGCGGTGCGTCGGTGCCGTTTGGCGGGGCGTGGAACGGGGTTGCTCATGGAAGGCCTTTCGATGACGGTCGGCAGGTGAAATACACGGCCCTGCGCGCGTGAGCGCAAATGCCATGCAACAGGAACCACTCTACACGCGCTGCGGCGCGTGGGCGTGTGCGCCGGATCAGAAATGATGGTGGTTTTCCAGCAGAGCGCGGCGGGTGGCGGGGCTTTGCAGCTGATGGAGCCACCATTGCAGCGCGCGGCCGGGGGCCGTGAAGCCCGGGCCGCCCCAGGCGTAGTGCACGCGGACGTTGCGTTCGGGGCGCGCCACGCGGCGCGCCACCAGCCTGCCGGCCTCGAGGTACGGGCGCACCATGGGTTCGGGCAGGAAGCCGCCGCCCAGGCCGCGCAGCTGCACGCGCACCTTGGCCTGCATGGTGTCCACGGTGAGCACGTCCTGTCCGCCCAGCAGGCCCATGGTGGCGCCGCCGCGCGTGGCCGAATCGGCCACCGCCACGGCGCGGTGCTGCAGCAGCATGGCGTCGGTGATGGGCTCGGGCGCGGAGGCCAGCGGGTGGTGCGGCGCCACCACGTAGATGAACAGCAGGTCCCCCAGGGGCGCCTGCTGTAGGCCGGCCACGTTGGCGCCGGCGACCGACACGCCGATGGCCAGGTCGGCCCGGCCCGAGGTCAGGGCCTCCAGGGTGCCGGTCATGATGCCGTCGCGCAGTTTCAGCCGGGTGGGCGGGGCCATGGCGTAGAACGCGTCCACCAGCTCCAGCATGGTGTGCGGCGAGATCGCGCCATCGACCGAAATGGTGAGCTGCGGCTCCCAGCCGGTGGCCACGCGGCGCACCCGGTGGGCCACGGCATCGATGTCCTGCAGCAGGCGCGCGCCTTCGCGCAGCAGTTCGACGCCCGCCTCTGTGGGCTTGGCCTGCCGGGCGCTGCGGTCGAACAGCAGCACATCCAGCGCGTCCTCGATCTGGCGCACGCGGTAGGTGAGGGCGCTGGGCACCAGGCCGAGCTGCCGGGCGGCGGCGGCGAAACTGCCCGCCTCGGCGATCACCTGCAGCATGGTCAATGCGTCAGGGGTCAGGACATCACGGGCATTTTGCATGGTGGCGCCATGTTAATTCAGATTATTTGAATGGTTCCATCAATCTGGCAGCGCCTGCGTGCTGGACCCGGGTTCTACAGTGGGGGCTTGAAAGGAGCACGCGCCATGCTGACTGTTCGCAAATCACAAGACCGGGGCCATGCCGACCATGGGTGGCTCCATTCGTTCCACAGCTTCTCGTTCGCCGGCTACTACGATCCGGCCCACATGGGTTTTGGCAACCTGCGTGTCATCAACGAAGACCGCATTGCGCCGGGCACGGGGTTCGGCACGCACGGCCACCGGGACATGGAAATCATCAGCTACGTGCTGTCGGGCGAACTGGCCCACAAGGACAGCATGGGCAACATCCTGGGCATTCCGCCGGGCGACGTGCAGCGCATGAGCGCGGGTTCGGGCGTGATGCACAGCGAGTTCAACCATGCGCCGGGACAGACGACGCACTTCCTGCAGATATGGATCGAGCCGAACGTGCGCGGCATCCCGCCAAGCTATGAGCAAAAGACCTTTGCCGAGGCGAGCAAGCGGGGCGCGCTGTGCCTGGTGGCCTCGCCCGACGGCGCGCACGGCTCGGTCACGATCCACGCCGACGCGTCCCTGTACGCCGGCTTGCTCAATGCCGGCGAGGCCGTCACACTGGCCCTGAACCCGGCGCGCAAGGCCTACGTGCACCTTGTGCGTGGCGGGCTCACGGTGAATGGAAATGCTCTGTCGGGCGGCGACGCCGCGCTGATCGAGAACGAAACCGCCTTGTCGTTGACCCATGGCCACGATGCCGAGGTGCTGGTGTTTGATCTGGCCGCCTGATAGTTACCTGACGTTCTTTTCGCAACCACTTCTCCAGGAGTTCACCATGTTCACATCCCTGCAAAATCCCCTGGCCCTGGCGTCCCGCCTGCTGCTGGCGGCCCTGTTCCTGCCCGCGGGCATCGGCAAGATCACCGGCTTTGCCGGTACCGTGGGCTACATCGGTTCGGTGGGGCTGCCCATGCCGACCGTCGCTGCCGCCGTGGCCGCGGCCGTCGAGGTGCTGGGCAGCCTGGCGCTCATCTTCGGCCTTGGCACGCGCTTTGCGGCCCTCGCGCTGGCGCTCTTCACGCTGGTGGCCAGCTTTTTCTTCCACGCGTACTGGAGCCTGCCCGCCGACAAGCAGATGATGCAGCAGCTCATGTTCTTCAAGAACGTCGCCATCAGCGGCGGCCTGCTGGCCCTCGTCGCGTTTGGCGCGGGCGGCTGGAGCCTGGACGCCCGGCGCGGTGCGCGCTGAACTGCGCTGACGGGGCCGGGCCGCTACGGCGGCGGCGTGCGCGGGCAGCGCAGCCCATGCACGCCCTTGCGCCGCGCCTGCTTTTCTGACTTCCACCTGTTTTCATTCACTGCTTGCTTCCCCATCAGGAGTTTCTTCATGGCACACATCGCCGTTGTTTACCATTCGGGCTACGGCCACACCCAGCGCCTGGCCCAGGCCGTGGCCGAAGGCGCGGGCGCCGAGCTTGTCGCGATCGATGCGGACGGCAACCTGCCCGAGGGAGGCTGGGACACGCTGGCTGGCGCCAGCGCCATCATTTTCGGGTCGCCCACCTACATGGCGGGGCCGAGCTGGCAGTTCAAGAAATTCGCCGATGCCTCGTCCAAGCCCTGGTTCAGCCAGGCGTGGAAGGACAAGCTCTTCGCCGGCTTCACCAACAGCGCCAGCACCAACGGCGACAAGCAGGTCACGCTGGACTACCTGTTCCACCTGGCCATGCAGCATGGGGGCCTTTGGGTGGGCAACGGCATGATGCCTGCCAACTCCAAGGCCGCCACGCGCCAGGACGTGAACTGGATCGGCTCCTTCAGCGGCGCCATGGCGCAGTCGCCATCGGACGCCTCGGCCGCCGAGATGTTCCCGGGCGACCTGGCGACCGGCCGCCAGTTCGGCGAACGCGTGGCGGCCGCGGCCCTGCGCTGGGCCCGCTGAGCACGCGCTTCACGCTACAGTGGCCCGCACGAGAACAAAGGAGAAGCTCCCATGACCATCGAACTGCGGCGCATCCCCGGTGCGCCGATGGCCCAGGCCGTGCACATCCGCGGCCACGAATTCGTGGCCGACGGCACCGTGCAGGAGGGCGGCGCCGACAGCGGCCCGAACCCGCATGACCTGTACGACGCGGCGCTGGGCGCCTGCAAGGCGCTCACCGTGCTGTGGTACGCGCGCCGCAAGGGCTTGCCCGTGCAGGACGTGCACACCGTGATCGAACGCGACGCCTCGGCCGAGCGTGCCGGCACCTACCGCCTTTCGGCACGGCTGCAGATCAGCGGCGACCTGACCGACGCACAGATCAGCGAGCTGGAAACCGTTGCGCAGAAATGCCCGGTGCACAAGCTCATGACCACCGTGACGACGGAGATCAGCACCTCGGCGGAGCGCATGCCATGAGCGGGCCGATCCTGCAACTCAAGGGCCACGCCAAGGACCTGGGCGGCGGCTTCACCGTGCGCCGCCTGCTGCCCGCCGTGCAGCGCCAGGCGGTCGGGCCGTTCCTGTTCTTCGACCACTTCGGCCCCGTGACCGTGGTGCCGGGAGACAGCCACGACGTGCGTCCCCATCCGCACATCGGGCTGGCCACCGTGACCTATCTGTTTTCCGGCGCCATCATGCACCGCGACAGCCTGGGATACGTGCAGCAGATCGAGCCTGGCGCCATCAACTGGATGACGGCCGGCCGGGGCATCGTGCATTCCGAGCGGCGCCCGGAAAGCCTGGCGGACACGGCCTACGTGAACCACGGCATCCAGCTGTGGGCGGCCCTGCCCACGGCGCACGAGGAGGCGGAGCCGTCGTTCGTGCACACGCCGGCGGCCACCATCCCCGAGGTGCGCGTGGGGGACGCGACGGTGCGCGTGCTCATCGGCACCGCGTTTGGGCAGACCTCCCCGGTGGCGACCTATTCCCCCACGCTGTATCTCGACGTGCAGCTGCCCGGGGGCGCCACGCTGGAAATCCCGGCGCTGGCCCAGGAGATGGCGGTGTACACGGTGGACAACCCCGTGCAGCTCGATGGCGAAGCCCTGGGTGCGCAACTGCTCGCCGTGGTGGAGCCGGGCCAGGGCATGCGCCTGTCCGTGCCCGGCGAGGCCGCTGCGCGCCTCATGGTGATCGGCGGCGATGCCCTCGATGCGCCGCGCCACATGTGGTGGAACTTCGTCTCCAGCCGCAAGGAGCGCATCGTGCAGGCGGCGGACGACTGGGATGCGCAGGCCCTGGGCCAGGTGCCCGGCGAGGTGGAGTGGATACCGCTGCCCGAGCGCCGCTTCACCAAGTAGGCAGCCACCTTGGCGAAGGCCCCTGCCCGTTCATGCGAGGCGGTGGCCCCGCATGGCTGCTTGCTGAATTTTCAAGCCAAACAAGGTGCCAGCGCTTGTCCAGCAAGCGCTGGTTGCTCACTTTTTTAATTCTTCGGCCGCCGATAGGTCGCTGGCCAGCACCGCGCGTTCGTCGAACACAAAGCAGCCACCGCGGTAGTGGGCGCCATCGGTCAACTCGAAATACTTGAGGATGCCGCCTTCGAGCTGATAGACATGGGAGAGGCCTTCCTCGCGCATGAGGATGGCTGCCTTCTCGCAGCGGATGCCGCCCGTGCAGAAGCTCACCACGGTCTTGTCCTGCAGCGCATCCTTGTGCGCGCGCAGGGCGGGGGGGAATTCGGTGAACTTGCCGATGCGCCAGTCAATCGCGTTGTCGAAGGTGCCGTGGTCCACCTCGAAGGCATTGCGCGTGTCGAGCGTGACCACTTCGCGGCCCTCGTCGTCGTGTCCCTGCTCCAGCCAGCGGCGCAGCGTGGCCGGGGCCACGGAGGGCGCGCGACCCTCCGCGGGCTGGATGGCGGGATGGTCCATGCGGATGATCTCGCGCTTGACCTTCACCAGCATCTTGCGAAACGGCACCGTGGCCGACCAGCTTTCCTTGGGGTCGAGGTCGGCGAAGCGCGCATCGGTGCGCAGCGCATCCACGAACCCGCGCACCGCGTCCGCGGGTCCCGCCAGGAAGAAGTTGATGCCTTCGCCTGCCAGCAGGATGGTGCCCTTGAGGTCCGCCGCGGTGGCGCGCGCTTGCAGCAGGTCGCGCAGCGCCGCCGCGTCGGGCAGGGGCACGAACTTGTAGCAGGAGATATTGAGGATGTTGTCCATGGGATTCACGGCAAGGCAGCGCAATGGGGCCGCTGCGCTTCGCCTTCCGCGCGGGCCGCCGCCGTGCAGCCCGGGGCCCGCAGCAGCCCGCGGGCTGCTCAGGGGGCGGGCGTCAGCAGCGTGGTTTCGATCTTGTTGGCCAGCTGGGCAATGGCCAGGGCCGCGGGGCAACCCGGGGTCTGCAGCAACAGCAGCTGGCGGCGCATCACGGCGTCGCGCACGGAAGGGTCGGCCGGGATGTCGCCCATGTGGATGAGGCGCATAGGGCGGCCCGACTCGGTGCTCACAAAGCGGTCCAGCACCTGTTGCAGCTGGCTGGTGATGGCACGGCCATCGCCCGGGCGCGCGGCCTGGTTGATGACCATGCGCACGTGCTGGCGCTTTTGCTGCATGGCCAGCACCTTGATGGCCGCATAGGCGTCGGTCAGCGAGGTGGGTTCGGGCGTTGCCACGATCAGCACCTCGGAGGCGAGCGAAATGGAGAACAGCACCACGTCGGAGATCCCGGCGCCGGTGTCGAGCAGCACCACGTCGTACTGGGGCGTGAGCGCCTGGATTACGCTCAGGAACTGGTTGCGCACCTCGGGCGTCAGGCGCGAATACTCGACCATCCCCGATCCCGCCAGCAGAACGTTGAAGCCGCCGGGCGCCTGGATCACGGCTTCGTCCAGCGTGGCCTTGCCGGTGAAGACATCGTGCAGCGTGATTTTCGGGTGCAGGTTCAGCACCACGTCGAGGTTGGCCAGACCCAGGTCGGCATCGAGCACCAGCACACGCTGGCCGCGGCGGGTCAGGGCGGCGGCCAGGTTGGCAGAAACAAAGGTCTTGCCCACCCCGCCCTTGCCGCTCGTGACCGCAATGATGCGGGCGCCCCCGGGGGCGGGAGCGTGGGGCGTGGCCGGGCCGGCAGGAACTGCTGGCGATGTGGGTGGGGAGGGGGACAGCGCGTCGCTCATCTTCTAACTTTCAGTAGGCGCTGCCTGTTGGGTCCAGCGGGGGCAGATCGCCCCAGCCCGAGGGGGTGTAGAGCGGTCCGAACAACAGGCTTTTCTCTTCGGCACTGACCGTGCTGTCGGGCTGCTCCTCGATGCTGACGCGGTTGCGGCCTTCGGCCTTGGCCTGGTAGAGCTGGTGGTCGGCACGGTCCGTCCACAGCAGCGTGGTCGAACGGATCCACTGCATGGCGAAGGCGCCGCCTATGCTCACCGACACGTTGAGCTCCACCGTGCTGGAAACCCGGATGGGCGTGTTGGCCACTGCGCGCCGGATGCGCTCGGCCACCACGCGGCCAAACCCTGCCTGGCATGCGGGCAGCACCACCGCGAACTCTTCGCCGCCATAGCGTGCCAGCGTGTCCATGGGGCGCACACAGGCATTGAGCGTGCGGGCCACCGACTGCAGCACGATGTCGCCGGCCAGATGGCCATGCGTGTCGTTCACTTTCTTGAAGTGGTCGATATCGAGCATGAGCAGCAGCGCGGCCTCGCCGGAGCGCGTGACGCGGTCGATTTCGCGCTCGAGCACCGCCCGGAAATGCCGGCGATTGGCCAGGCCGGTGAGCGGGTCCTTGAGGGACAGCTCGCACAGGCCGTCGATCAGGCCCTGCAGGTAGCGCGAAGGCACCTCGCGGTGCAATGCAGCTTCGCTGCCGCTGGCCTGAGCCACCAGCGCGTGTGCAGTATCCAGGCGAAGGTCGCGCAGATCTACAAGGTAAGAGGCCGCAGAGTCAGACACAAATGGAGCAAAGAGAGTTTATGAAGTGTACCAGTGCGTCAGCAAAAAGAGGGCCAGCCCTGTGTCTAGGTGAAACCCGCAAAGCTATCCCTGGGCGGGGGCCGTAGAAGGGGGCAATGGCGAGGGTGGCAGCAGCTGCAGCGCCATCAAGGCGTCGGCATCGGTGCGGTACATCGCCAGGCCGGCGCCGGCGTCCAGCAGGCCCGCCTGGCGCAGCACCCGCTCCACGGGCAGCTTGAGGCCGCTCAGGTGCAGCGTGCCGCCGCGGGACCGCAGCAAGGCCAGCAGGTGGGCGAAGGTCTCCACGCCCGTCACGTCGATGCGGTTGATGGGCTGGGCCAGCAGGCACAGGTGCACCACCTCCGGGTGGGCTGCCAGGTGTTCGGTGACGCGGCGCTCCAGCGCGCTGGCGGAGGCGAAATCGAGTTCCGCATCCATGCGCAGCGCCAGCAGCCGGGGGGCGAGCGCGGGAAGATGCCACAAGTGCCGGTCGCGCAGGCTGCCGTCAGGGTGCAGGCCCACCTCGATGATGCGGGGATGCAGCCGCTGGTACAGGAAGTGGCTCAGGTTCATCAGCAATCCCACCAGCACTCCCCAGTACATCCTGGGTGCCGTGGCGAGCGTCAGTGCGAAGGTGACGCCGCCGATCACCGCCTCCACCCGCGATACCCGCCACAGCCGCAGCAGCGTGCCAGGCTTGATGAGGCTGGTCACCGCGGTCACCACCACGGCCGCGAGCACCGATTGCGGCACGTGGTAGAGCGCCGGCGTGAGCCAGAGCAGCACCACCAGCACCAGCGCGATCGCAAAAACGGTGGCCCAGCCGCTTTTTGCGCCCGCGTACAGGTTGATGGCCGACCGCGAGAACGAGGCGCTGGTGGCAAAGCTGCCGCACAGCCCGCTGCTGATCTTGGCCAGGCCCTGGCCAATCAGATCCTGGTTTTCGTTCCAGCGCTCGCCCGAGCGCTGGCTTTCCACCTTGGCGCTGGACGCGGTTTCGAGAAAGCTCACCAGCGTGACCACCAGCACCGGCATCACCAGGGCGGCGAATCCCGACCAGGGGAGGGCGCCGGGCCAGTAGGGGGCGGGCAGCCCCGAAGGCAGCGCCCCCACCACGGCGCCACCAGCGTCCGCATAGCCCAGCGCCCAGCTCAGCGCGCCCGCAGCGCCCACGACGACGATGGCGGCGGGGAAATTGGGCCGCCAGCGGCGTGCGAGGGTCAGCAATGCCAGGCTTCCCAGGCCAAAAGCGGCCGCGGCGAGGTCAAACAGGCCGGGCGAGGGCGTGGACAGCAGCGCGCCCCAGTCCGACCGCAGGCCCGTGAGCGCCGCGAGCTGAGAGCCCAGGATCAACAGGGCCGCCGCCTGCGTGAAGCCACTGAGCACGGGGGATGTCACCAGGTTCAGAAGCCAGCCAAAACGCGCGATGCCCATCACCAGCTGCAGCAGTCCGGACATCAGGGCGATCCATGCCGCCATGGCCACCCATTGCGCGCTGCCCGGCTCGGCCAGGCCCGTGAGCGAAGCGCCGATCAGCAGGCTGGTGAGCGCCGTGGGACCCACGCCCAGACGGGTGGACGCACTGAACAGCACCGCCACCAGGGCGGGAATCAGCGAGGCATAGATGCCCGTCACGAGCGGCATGCCGGCCAGGGCCGCATAGGCGACCCCCTGCGGCACCAGCATCAGGCCCACCGTCATGCCGGCCCAGAACTCCCCCTTGAGCAGGGCGCGGTCGGGCCGGGGCCAGGAGAGAAAGGGAAGCCAGCGGGTCAGCGAGGAGGGGAAAGCAAGCATGCATACATTGTCGCCCCTGTCCTGAGGTGGCCCTGGCATCTGCGCGGCCGCCTGGCGGCACCGTCCTACAGTCGCTTCGGTGGCGTCCGACCCGGGGCCAGCGCAAGGTTGCCTAGAGTCGAGCCCATGTTTCAACCGCAAGGAGTTTTCGCATGAATACCCAGATGATTTCCCAGCGTCCCGCACACCGTATTGCCAGTATCCTGGCTGTGAGCGCCCTGGCCTTGGGCCTGTCGGCATGCGGCAAGAAGGACGAGCCTACCGTGGGCCAACGCTTGGACTCCGCGGTCGAGAAGACTGAACAGGCTGCCGCGGATGCCCGCATGAAAGCTGAAAGCGCCATGCAAAATGCGGAATCTTCTGCCAAGAAGGCTACCAATTCGGCTGCGGGCGCGATCGATGACGCCACTATCACTGCCCAAGTCAACGCAAGCTTGGCCAAGGACCCTGATTTGAGCGCGGTGAAAATCAATGTAGATACGGTGAACGGTAAGGTGACTTTGAACGGCCCCGCACCTTCCACCGTCGCCCGCGACCGTGCTGAAACGATTGCCAAGGGCGTTACGGGCGTCACGGAGGTCAACAACCAGCTGGTCGTGACCGCCAGCTGATTCGCCTGCCAGCGCGCCGTAGCCGCGCCGCACGCCATACGCGCCGCCAGGGGTATCCCTGGCGGCGCGCTACCATGGCTGGCATGAAAGAGCACGACACCGATCCCGCCACCCGCATCGTCCACCACGGCTACGTGCCACCCAGCGGGTTCGCGGCCCCGCAGCCGGGGGTCTACAAGGCCTCCACCGTCATTTTTCCCAACGTGGCGGCCATGCGCTCGCGCGAGTGGAAGGACAAGAGCGGCTATACCTACGGCCTGCACGGCACGCCCACCACCTTCATCCTCGAAGAGCGCCTGTGCACGCTGGAAGGGGGCCTGCAGTGCGTGCTGGTGCCCAGCGGCCTGGCGGCCATCGCCAACGTGGGGCTGGCCTTGCTCAAACCGGGCGATGAGGTGCTGATACCCGACAACGCCTACGGTCCCGGCAAGGATTTCGCCCACGGCGAACTCGCGCGTTTCGGCGTTTCCCATGGGCTGTACGACCCGCTGGACCCCGCCGACCTGGCGGCCCGCATCACGCCGGCCACGCGGCTGGTCTGGCTGGAGGCCCCGGGCTCGGTCACCATGGAGTTTCCGGATCTCTGCGAGCAGGTGCGCATCTGCCGTGCCCGTGGCGTGATCACCGCCCTGGACAACACCTGGGGGGCGGGCCTGGCGTTTGCGCCCTTCGATCTCAGCGGAGACGGCGGCCTGGGTGTGGACATCTCGGCCCATGCCCTCACCAAATACCCCAGTGGCGGCGGTGACGTGCTCATGGGCAGCGTGATCACGCGCGACCCGGGCCTGCACATGAAGATCAAGCTGACCCACATGCGGCTGGGCCTGGGAGTGGGCGGCAACGATGCCGAGGCCGTGCTGCGTGCCTTGCCCAGCATTGGCTTGCGCTACCGCGCCCATGACAGGGCGGCCCGCGGCCTGGCGCAGTGGATGCAGCAGCAGCCTGCCGTGGCCCAGGTCCTGCACCCGGCGCTGGCGGGGGCGCCTGGCCACGGCCACTGGAAGGCGCTGTGTGGTGCGGCCGACGGCGGCGAGGGCACGGCCGCCGGGTTGTTCAGCGTGATGATCCACGCGCGCCACACCCAGCAGCAGGTGGACGTGTTCTGCGACAGCCTCCGCCTGTTCAAGCTCGGCTACAGCTGGGGCGGGCCGATGAGCCTGGTGGTGCCTTACCACCTTGCCAGCATGCGCAGCCGTCCCACGGCGCATCTCCAGCCCGGCACGCTCGTGCGGTTTTCCATCGGGCTGGAAGCGGAGGAGGATCTTCGGCAGGACCTGCAGCAGGCCCTGGAGCGGGCCTTCCCGGGGGCCTGACCCCCGCCGGACGGGCCAGGGGGTGGTAGTTTCCGCAGTGGCGTGCAGGTGCCGGGGGGCTTAGTGTGGCGGCATGACTGCCACCTCTTCCAAGCCCGCCCCCGACGCGGCAGGCCCCGCCGGCTCCACGGCCGCCGAAACCGGCGCCGCGCAGCAGGTCACCCTGCAGCGCCTTCGCCTGGCCGACCCGTTGCGCTGGCTCGCCAGGGGCCTGCGGGACGTGCGCGCCGCGCCCGGCATCGCCGTGTTCTACGGCACGTGCTTCTGGGCCATGGCGCTGGTGCTGGGCTGGGTCTTTCGCACCCGGCCGGAGTACACGATGTCCCTGGCCAGCGGCTGCCTGCTGCTGGGCCCTTTCCTGGCCATGGGGCTGTATGACACCAGCCGGCGGCGCGAGGCGGGGCTGGCGCCGGCATTGAGCGAGTCGCTCACCTGCTGGGACAGCCACATGGGCAGCATGGGCATGCTGGTGCTGGTCCTCGTGGTGCTCGAGCTGCTGTGGGGCCGTGCCTCGCTGGTGGTGTTCGCCGTGTTCTTCAACACCGGCATGCCATCGACCACGGGCGTGCTGCAGGCGGTCTTCAACCCGCAGAACTGGAGCTTCGTCGCGGTCTATGCCGTGGTCGGGGGCGTGTTCGCGGCACTGGTGTTCTCCACATCCGTCGTGTCCATCCCCATGATCCTCGACCGCGACACCGACGCCCTCACGGCCGGCATCACGAGCATGCGCGTGGTGGTGGAAAACACTGCCGTGATGCTGCTCTGGGGGGCGATCATTACCGCCGCGGTGGCCGTTTCGCTCTGGTTCTGGGGCATTGGGCTGCTTCTGGCGGGCCCTGTCCTGGGCCATGCCAGCTGGCATGCGTACCGTGCATCAGTAACCCCACTGCGGCCCGCTGCGGCATGTGCCTGAAAAAAGACCATGCTGTTACAGTGAGCCTCTACTTCAGGAAGCAACTACCTTGGCAACACCCAACTACGGATACGAAAAACGCCAGCGCGAACTCGCCAAAAAGAAAAAAAAGGAAGAGAAGCTGAGGGCCAAAACACAGCGCCGGCCCGATGACCCGCAGGGGGACCAGCCCTCGGATGGCCAGCCGGCCGAGGGCGCGGATGCCCCCGCCGGTCAGCCCGCGGATTCCACCGGCGCCTGAGGCGCCGGGCCCATTTCAGCGCAGCAATTTCCTGAGTTCCGGCCATACGTTGGCCAGCATCTGCGGATGCGCCTCGGCGCGTGGGTGGATGCGGTCCGGCTGGAACAGGCGGGTCGGGTCCGCCCCGTCCGCCACGCCCTTCAGGAAGAAGGGGACCACGGCGGCCTTCTGGGCCTGCGCGACCGTGGCGAACAGGCCCGCAAACCGGTTCGCGTAGTCGGTGCCATAGTTGGGCGGCACCTGCATCCCCACCAGCAGCACCCTGGCGCCGGCCTTTTGCGCCGCCTGCGTCATCCACGTCAGGTTCTCTTCGGTATTCTTGAGCGGCAGCCCGCGCAGGGCATCGTTGCCGCCCAGTTCAATCACCACATGGCTGGGCTTGTGCTGCGCCAGCAGCGCTGCCAGCCGCGAGCGCCCGCCCGCGGTGGTCTCCCCGCTCACGCTGGCGTTGACCACGGTGGCCGCCAGCTTGTCCTGGGCGAGCTGCTTTTCCAGCAGGGCCACCCAGCCCGTGCCGCGCGCCAGCCCGTACTCGGCGCTCAGGGAGTCTCCCAGCACGAGGATGAGGGGAGGGCGAGGCGGCGTGGCCGCGGCTTTCGCGCTGGCCTGGGCCCAGGCGGCGGGGGCGCAAGCCCCCACCACGGCGCCGGTGGCGGCGCTCAGGATAAAGTGGCGCCGATGCAGATCTCGAATCAAAGTAAAGAGCCTTTCATGTCCGAATCCCTCTCATCGCCCGTGGCATCGGCCACGGCGCCGTCCGCGGCACCCATTATTGCCGTGGAGCATGTCTTCAAGTCGGTGACGGATTCCACCGGAACGCTCGACATTCTGCGGGATATCGATTTCCGCCTGGCCTCCAGGGAAACTGCGGCCATCGTGGGGGCTTCGGGATCGGGCAAGAGCACCTTGCTGTCCATCATCGCGGGGCTGGACACCCCCACGCGGGGCACCGTGCGCCTGGACGGGCACGACCTCTTTGCCATCGACGAGGATGCGCGCGCCGCGCTGCGCGCCCAGAAGGTGGGCTTCGTGTTCCAGAGCTTTCAGCTCATGGGCAACCTCACCGCGCTGGAGAACGTGATGCTGCCGCTGGAGCTGGCCAACCGGCGCGATGCGCGCAAGGCCGCCGCCGACATGCTGGCCCGCGTGGGCCTGGGGCAGCGCCTCGCGCACTACCCCAAGGTGCTGTCGGGTGGCGAGCAGCAGCGCGTGGCGCTGGCGCGTGCCTTCGTGGTGCAGCCGGCGGTGCTGCTGGCCGACGAGCCCACGGGCAGCCTGGACTTCGCCACCGGCGAGACGATCATGAAGCTCATGTTCGACCTCAACCGCGAACAGGGCACGACCCTGGTGCTGGTCACGCACGACCGGGCCATCGCCGACCAGTGCGAGCGGCGCATCACCATCGAGGCCGGGCGGGTCGTTTGAGTTCAAGTGCTGTTTGCACTAAAGCGCAAGCAGTGCAAGCGCCTGCAGCTATAAAAATGATAGCTATGACGTGCAACGGATAATCACGCCATGTCCAGCCCCAAAGTTCTCTTCGGCTTTCACGCCGTGGGCGTGCGTCTGAAGACCGCGCCGAAATCCATCATCGAGATTTACTACGAAGCCACGCGGCGCGACGCCCGCATGCGCCAGTTTCTCGACCGTGCCCGCGAAGCCGGTGCCCGCCTGATCGAGGCCGACAGCGTGCGCATCGCCAAGCTGGCCGGCAGCCACGGCCACCAGGGCGTGGCCGCGCGGGTGGAGCCCGTGGCCCAGGTCACCTCGCTGGATGAGCTGCTGGAGAACCTGGAAGCCGCCGGCATCGAGCAGCCTTTGCTGCTGGTGCTCGACGGCGTGACCGACCCGCACAACCTGGGCGCCTGCCTGCGCGTGGCCGATGGCGCGGGCGCGCATGCCGTCATCGCCCCCAAGGACCATGCCGTGGGCATCAACGCCACGGTGGCCAAGGTGGCCAGCGGCGCGGCCGAGACCATGCCGTACTTCATGGTCACCAATCTGGCGCGCACGCTGGGCGAGCTCAAGGAGCGCAACATCTGGTGCATCGGCACCAGCGACGATGCGCCCAAGACGGTCTACCAGGTGGACCTGAAAGGCCCCGTGGCCCTGGTGCTGGGCGCCGAGGGCGATGGCATGCGCCAGCTCACGCGCAAGACCTGCGACGAACTGGTGAGCATTCCCATGAAGGGCGCGGTCGAGAGCCTGAACGTGTCGGTGGCCAGCGGCGTGTGCCTGTATGAGGCGCTCCGTCAACGCTCCTGATTCCTGCGCCGGCCCGGACGACGCAGGAGGGGCCTTGCTGGACACCGTGAAGGACTGGGTGCGGCAGGCCCGCCACATCGCCGTGCTGACCGGGGCGGGCGTGAGCGCGGAATCGGGCGTGCCCACCTTCCGTGACGCCCGGACGGGCTACTGGGCCCAGTTCCGCCCCGAGGACATGGCGACCGAGGAAGGCTTTCGCGCCCACCCCCAGCGCGTGTGGGACTGGTACCAGTACCGGCGCGATCTGCTGCAGGGGGTGGCGCCCAATGCGGGGCATTTTGCGCTGGCCGATTTTCAGCGCGGCGATCCTGGCCGCCTCACGCTCATCACCCAGAACGTCGATGGCCTGCACCAGCGTGCCGGCAGCGCCGGAGTGCTGTGCCTGCACGGCGACATCTTTGAGGACCGCTGGCTGGATATGCCGCGCAACTGCTGCCATGTCGACCACGCCGTGGCGGGCCGTCCGCCATATTGCGACCGCTGCGGCAACCTGCTGCGCCCCGGGGTGGTGTGGTTCGGGGAGGCCCTGCCGTATGCAACGCTCGAGGCCGCGCAGCACGCAGCCGGGCGTTGCGACCTGATGCTGGTCGTGGGCACGGCCGGTGCGGTCTACCCGGCGGCCGGCCTGGCGCACCAGGCGCGCGCGGCCGGTGCCCGGGTGGCGGTGCTCAACCCCGCGCCCAGCGAGCTGGATGGCGCCGCGCATGCGGTGCTGCGTGGCACCGCCGCCACGCTCCTGCCGCAACTGCTGCTGGCCCGCGGCTAGGGCGCAGGCAGGTTCTTTGCTGCGGGCCGGCGGCCGTGGTGTGACGTGATGCGCACAGCTGTCGCGAAGCTGACAAGTGAAACCCGCATCTGCCTGTAGCCTGCGCCACCTTTGCACTACTTTGGGGCGTATCGACATGAGCCGTAGACACTTTCTTTTGCGCGCCACCCAGGCCGTGGCTGCCACCGGCTTGCCCGCATGGGCCCAGACCGCCATGGCCGCAGAAGAAGCCCTGACCGCCCGGAGCGTCAACCTGGGCTGCTCCATCGCGCTGACCGGCCCGCTGGGCCAGGCAGGCATCGAGCAGGTGGCGGGCATGAAGGCGGCGTTTGCCGAAGTGAACAGCGCCGGCGGCGTGCACGGCCGCGAGATCCGCATGGAGATCAAGGACGACGGCTATGTGGCCAGCCGCACCCTGCAGAACGTGACCGGCATGGTCGAGGCGCAGTCGGTGTTCGCGCTGATCTCGCCGCTGGGCACGGCCAACACCGCGTCCATTCTTCCGCTCATCGAATCCAAGGGCATTCCCACCGTGGGGCCCGTCACGGGCGCCACTTCCCTGCGCATGCCCGAAAACCGCCATGTGTTCTTCCTGCGCCCCACGTACCGCGAAGAGACGCAGCGCCTGGTCAAGCAGATCGTGGACATGGGCCTCAAGCGCATTGCCGTGGTCTACCTGGACAACCCCTTTGGCAAGGAAGTGCTCAAGGACATGTCCAAGGTGCTCGACGAGATCAAGGTCGAGCGCGCGGGCGAGTTTGCCCTGGCCGTGGATGGCAAGAACGGCGCCGAGCTGGCCGACAAGGTGGCCGCCGAGCGCCCGGGCGCCGTGCTGCTGGCCACCACCGGCACGGCCAACACCGCGTTCGTGCAGGCCTTTCGCGCCAAGGCGCAGGGCGTGCCGCTGGCGGGCCTGTCGGTCACGGTGATCTCCTCCGAGCTGCCCAAGCTCGCGGCTTCCACGCGCGGCCTGGCGCTGGTGCAGGTGTTCCCGGATGCCAACTCGCAAAAGTCAGTGGTGGTGCGCAAGTTCCAGAGCAGCATGAAGGCCACGGGCGGCGATGCGGCGTTCCTGAACAGCGGCAGCGCGCTGGAAGGCTGGCTCAACGGCCAGATCATGATCGAGGGCCTGAAGAATGCCGGTAAGGACGTCACGCGTGAACGCCTGCGCTCGGGCCTGGCCAGCATCCGCTCGCTGTCGTTCGGCGACTTCAACGTGGGCTTTGGCAACAAGGCGCCCTACATCGGTTCGGACGCGATCTACCTGGCGGTGTACGCGGAGAACGGACGCCGCATCAGCTAGGCGACCAGCAGCGGCCCAGCCCCCGCTGGGCCAGCGGCCTCGCGGGGCCCGCGCCGCCGCCGGCCCCGTGCCCGGCCGGCGCGCTAGACCCTAGACCCAGCCCACGGCCCCCAGCACGGCGCCCGCGGCCAGCATCCACAGCAGGTGCAGCCTGGTGCGCCACACCAGCACCACGGTGACGGCGCTCAGCAGCCACAGGGGCCAGGCCGTGGCCGGGCCGCCATGGGCGCGCGCCAGCACCCAGGAGGTGGCCAGCAGCAGGCCGATGACCACCGGCGCCATGCCTTGCTTGAAGGCGCGCACGCCCCGGCGCTCGCGGTTGCGGTGCCCCCAGCGCGTGGCCAGCCAGGTGAGCAGGCTGCTGGGCAGCATCACGCCCAGCATGCACACCGCCATGCCCAGCGCGCCCAGCAGCCAGCCGGCCATGCCGGGGCCTCCGGCGTTGATGCCCACGTTCCATCCCAGCAGCGCGATGAACAGCACGTTGGGGCCGGGTGCAGCCTGGGCGATGGCGATGGAGGCGTTGAACTGCGGGTCGGTCAGCCAAGCCTGGCGCTCGACCAGGAAGCGGTGCATGTCGGGCGCGGTGGCGATGGCGCCGCCCACGGCCAGCAGCGACAGCGACATGTAGTACAGGAAGAGGTTGAACCAGTCAGCGGGGCCGAGCGCGAGCAGCGGGGCGGTCAATGCGGTGGAGGCGGACGTGTTCATGGCGCGAGCTTCCTCCAGGTGAGCAGGCAGGCCGCGCCGCCGACCACCGGCAGGATCCACAGCAGTGGCCAGCGCAGCACCACCATGGCCACGATGGTGAGCGCCACGAAGGCCACGCACAGCGGGCGGCCCAGGGGGTGTTTCTGGATGGAGACGAAGAGCTTGATGCCCACCCCGGCGATCAGCCCCGCCGCCACGGCGCCCATGCCGCGCAGCGCGCCCGCCACGGCCGGGTGGCTGGAGAACTCGGCATAGACCACGGCCAGGGCCAGCACCAGGATCAGCGGAAAGGTCAGCATGCCCGCCAGCGCCGCGAGCGCGCCGCGCAGGCCGAAGTAGCGGTCGCCGATCATGATGCTGAGGTTGACCACGTTGGGGCCCGGCATGATCTGCGCCACCGCCCAGTCCTCGACGAATTCCTCGTTCGTCATCCAGCGTTTTTTCTCCACCAGTTCGCGCTGCACCACGGCCAGCACGCCGCCAAATCCCTGCAGGGCCAGCCAGGTGAAGGACCAGAACAGGTCGGCAGGGTTGCGCGGCTGTGGCCGGGGCGCGGGTTCGGGGGGCGGGGACGGCAGATCGGTGGCTGTGGCCATGGGGAAAATTTGGTCAAAATGGCCGCTAGCGCTTTTGCAGTAAGCGCTAGCAGCTATCAAATCAGGAGTATTCGGGGTGCGCGGCCCGGCGCGCGGCGCCCAGGCGCCATGTTACGCGCGCCACGCCGCGCGCGCGGGAGGCGCAGGCCTCGCGTTGCGGCAAGGCTGGGCCTGCGATTCGCGTCGCCAGCACCGGGGCAGGGTGGCGTTGGGGCTGCGCCCTGGCCGCGCGCCGGGGCTCAGCCCAGCTTGCCGCGCAGCAGATGGTCCTTGTTGCGCCAGCCTGCCTGTTCGGGAGTGCCCACCTTGAACAGCTTCAGGTCCGCCTGGCTGGCGTGCTTGACCCGCAGGACCTTGAAGCTGGCCTGGTTCGCGTAGGCCACGAAGAACCAGATCGCATCGCCGCTGGCCTGCGTGGCATAGGCCACCTCGTGCCAGCACAGGTCGGCCAGGCTTTCGTGGGCGACCTCGCACACGCGCGCATCGGCCTGGTGCTCATACTTCACTTCCAGGATCTTGGCCATGGGCATCCTTTCTGGCGGTCAGGCGGTGAAGGTGGCTGTGCGCAAGGGAAGGCGCCGCGCCGCGCAACCACCGGCCCCGCCACCCGAGTATCCGGGCTTTGGGGGCGCTGCGGTGCGTGCCCTGCGGGTCTGTCGTATTTTTGGGCCGAAACCGCCCCGAGCGCTGGTTGGGTCGGCGTGCGACGCTATCATTTTGGAAGTTGCCGTGGAAATGCCCCCGGGCCTGGCCCGCCGCTCAGTCTTCCACCTGCGCGGATTCCACGAACACCAGCTCGCACGAATGCGCGCCCGAGTCCGACCGCGTGAGCGAGCTGGTCCAGCGCCAGCCGCTGGGGTGGGAGACCTCGACCAGCTTGCCCGTGATGCGGATGTACCCGCCCTTGCGTGCCTTCTTGAGCGCCCGTTCCACCGTGGGCGTGGCCGCGATCATGTGCATGTTGGCGGACGATTCGATGATCTCCTGCAGCGGGATGGGCGGCTGGTCGCGCCAGGAGTAGCGGTACCAGCGGTTGCCCTGGGTGATGCCCAGGGGCTCGTACACGGCCGGCTCCGCCATGCGCTTCCACCCCAGCGCCAGGTCCACGGGGGATAGCTCGGCTTCCTTGCCCGCGTAGTAGTCCTCGCGTGCCAGCACCCGTGCGCGCACCGCGAATGCCGCCAGCGGCTTGACCTGGTAGCCCCGGAACTCGAAAGGCGCCTCGCTGGTGGCGGCCTGCACCGGGCTGTCCGCGAACTGCTGCTGCTGCGTCACGGCGGCGGGCCCCAGGCTCTGCAGCCGCTGGTCGGCCCGGTGCACCCGCAGCTTCTCGATGGCGAAAAAGGCCACCGCCAGCGCGATGGCGATCTTGAGGAGCGTTGACAGGTTCATGCGCGGGCCGAAGAAGGGTTTGCGCGATTGTGAACAGGTTTCGGTACTGGCGGCATCCGCTGACAGCCGCAGGGGCCGTGCCCCGGCACAGCCTTGCCGGGGCACGGCCATACAGTGGCGTGATGAGCGTGCCATCTATTCGCCACCCAGCCCGGCCCCTGCCCCCGCGCGCCAGGGGCGCCCTGGCCGTGCGCCGGGGGTGTGGCGCGGTGTCTCCATGAGCGAAGCCCTGCTTGTCCCGCTGGGCTTCCTGCTGGTGGGCCTGCTGCTGGTGGTGATGACACTGACGAGTTCGCTGATCTCGCGCGTACCGCTCAGCTCGGCCATCCTTTACCTGGCTGTGGGCGTGGGCATCGGCCCCTGGGGGCTGGGCCTGCTGGTGCTGGACCCGCTGGGCGATGCGGCGCTGCTGGAGCGGCTCACCGAGATCGCCGTGCTGATTTCGCTCTTCACCGTGGGCCTGAAGCTGGAGCTGCCGCTGCGCGATGCGCGCTGGCGCATCCCGCTGCAGCTGGCCACGGTCTCCATGCTGCTGACGGTGGGGGCCATCGCGGCCGTGGGCGTGTGGCTGCTGCGGCTGCCGCTGGGGGTGTCGGTGCTGCTGGGGGCCATCCTCGCCCCGACCGACCCCGTGCTCGCGTCGGACGTGCAGGTGGCCGACCCCCACGACCGCGACCGCCTGCGCTTTGGCCTGACGGGCGAGGGCGGGCTCAATGACGGCACCGCGTTTCCCCTGGTGATGCTCGGCCTCGGGCTGATGTCCCTGCATGAGCTGGGCGAGGGGGGATGGCGCTGGTGGGCGGTGGACGTGCTCTGGGCCGTGGCGGGGGGCGTGGGCATCGGCTTCGCGCTGGGCGCGGTGGTGGGCCGGGCCATCCTGTACCTGCGCATGCGCCACCGCGAGATGCTGGGGCCGGACGAGTTCATGGTGCTGGGCCTCATCGCGCTGGCCTATGGCACGGCCCTGCTATGCCATGCCTACGGGTTTCTGGCCGTCTTCGCCGCCGGGCTGGCGCTGCGGCGCGTGGCGGCGCAGCCCGCCGGCCCTGCGCCGACGGCGGTGGAGGTGGAGGTGGAGGGCGCCACGGAAGTCGGGCACATGGAGCCCGCGCAGGCGCCGGGCCACATGATGCAGGCGGTCGAGCGCTTCAACGCCCAGCTCGAGCGCATCGCCGAAGTCGCCGTGGTGCTGGTGGTGGGCGTCCTGCTCACCGTGGTGGACTTTGATGCCGAGGTGCTGTGGTTCGTCCCCCTGCTGCTGTTCGCCATCCGCCCCTTGGCGGTCTACGCCGGTTTGGTGGGGACCCGGGTGAAGCGCTCCCAGCGCCGCCTCATCGCGTGGTTTGGCATCCGCGGCATCGGCTCCGTGTACTACCTCATGTACGCCATCACGCACGGCCTGCACCCGGTGATCGCGCAGCGCCTGCTGGCGATCACGCTGGCGGTGGTGGTGGCCTCGGTGCTGCTGCACGGCATCTCGGTCACGCCGCTGATGCGGCGCTACGAGAAGCGCAAGGAGGCCAGGCGGGTGGCCGAGGACTGAAGGGCGCCGGCCGCCGGCCACGGTGGATGCCACCCGATGCCGCCGGATGGAGCGGCGCCTTGCCGGGACGCGCGGGGCGAAGGGGTGGGCGGCGTCAGATCCAGGTGGCGTGGCTGGGGACGTGGGCGGGGGCCATGTTGATGTACTGCACCAGGCGGGGCCGCGCGCCCCGGTTCGGGCTGGGGCCATGGGGCAGGGCCTGGTGCCAGATCACCAGGTCGCCCGCGTGGGCGCCGATGGGCGTGGCGCCCAGCGCGTGCAGGTCCTGCTGGCGCGGGTCGGCGCCGGCGGGCAGGTGCTCCAGCCAGTCGCCCACCCGGCGGTGAAAACCCGGCACCAGGGTGAGGGCGCCCTGTTCGGGGGGCGTGTCGGTCAGGTACAGGATGCCCTGGGTGGCGAAGGGGATGGGCTGGTGCAGGCTCACATCCCAATGCATGCCCTGGCCGCCATAGGGGTAGCCCGCGCGTTCGGGTGGATTGAACCCGCAGCGGTCCGTGCTGCGCCACAGGTCCGCCGTGCCCCACAGCTGGGCAAAGGCCTTGTGGATGCGCAGGGAGCGCCGGTTGGCCTCGAAGGCGGGGTGCTGGAACAGCTGGACCATGGTGTTGCGCGGGGCGTGGGCATACCACGACGCCGTATCGGCGGGATCGGCGCGCACCGCGTCCCACACGGCGTGCGCCGCGGCGGCGCTGTCGTGCGGCGGCACGGCAGCGCGCACCACCACGTAGCCATGCTCGTCCCAATGCGCAAGGTCCTCCGCATCCAGCACGGGCTCCATCGCGTCGATCCGGGCATGCAGCTGCAAGGCCGCTTCGGGCGCCGGGCCGCCATCCACAAGGGCTTGAATCCGCGCCACGGTGGTTGCATCGGGCGCGCCCGCCGTGCGCACGATCCAGTCCTCGAAGGCGGCGAACTCCGGGGCCTCGCGCAGCACGTACTGCATGGTCTGCTCCAGCCCCACCCCCAGCGCGGCCAGCACGATCTGCGTGCGGTGGCCTTCCCCGTGGGAGCTCTGTGCCAGGCCCCTGCGGGCGGCCATCCAGCGGGCCCAGCAGCGCTTGAGGTGGGGGACCCGCAAGGCGCCCGTCTCCGTGTCTGGCGGCAGTGGGTGGGGTAGGGGCGTGGGGGCGGCAGCGGCGGACATGGAGGGGCAGGGGCAACAGGAGAATGGAAAGAGGGCACGGCCGATCGGGGACACGCGTGCCCGTGGGCGCCCTCCCATTTTGCAACGTCGCCTGCTGTCAACGTGCCAGGGCCACGCCCCCGGCAAGCCGCTGGGTGACGGCGGCCCGCAGGGAATCGGGCGCATCCGCGATCAGGCGGGGCCATTGCTCCCGGGCCCGCGCCACCGTGTCGCGCAGGAGCGCCAGGTGGCGCGGTACGCGCAGCAGTCCGGCCGACTTCATGAGGCCTTCCATGTCGTCCCAGCTGAACGCGCGCAGCGCGCGGTCGATGGAGCGGTTCATCGCGTACTGGCCCTCGGGCACGCCCTCGAAGAACGCGGCCACGCACACCGGGTCGTACACCGGCGCCAGTTGCGGCACGCGCCCGTCGGGGTAGACCAGCGCCCAGTTCTTCAGGTGCGCATCGGTGTTGCCCATGAGGATGAACGCCACCATGCGCGCCAGGAACTCGCGTGTGTCTTGCACCGGCTGGCGGCTCAGGCGGTTGAGCACGCGCAGCATGGTGGACCAGTCCTGCAGGATGCCCTTGCCGTACTTTTGCCGCGGGGTGTAGCCCAGCACCTGGTTGAACTCCTCCATGTGCACGCGGGCGCCGCCGGGCAGGTGGTCAAAGCGCTGCACGGCCAATATCTCGTTGAAGGGCACGGTGCCCGGCAGGTCGGCCTCGGCGCGGGTGATGACGCGTGCATCGGCGCAGTGCAGGCCCAGCGCCTTGCACAGCTGGTAGCCGGCGAACTCGTTGGCCACCAGGTCGGGGTGCGCGGTGGTGGGCAGCTTGAGGATCACGCTGCCGGCCGCGCCCTGGCGGCGCACGGTGTAGCGGCGGCCGTCCAGCACCGCGCTGAACTTGGTGACCACGCCGGGCAGCGATGCGGCGTCTTCCACCGGGAATTCGACAAAGCCCGGCTCCAGCACGTCCAGCCCTTGCGTGGTGTGCCAGTGCCGCACCACGTCGGGGATGCCGTCTTGCGCGGGCACGGGCTCCACCTCCAGCGCGCCCATCAGGTCGTGGCCCGCGGCGGCCAGCAGTTCGAACTCGTCGTCGGGGCTGCAGCCGCGCTCGCGCGCCAGCCGCTCGCGGTTGTGGCCCTCGGGCAGCAGGTTCTGAAAATACACGGGCCAGCGCCCGTCGGTGCGCACCAGCCGTGCATCCCGCGCCGACGCCAGGATCTGCTGCGTGGCTGCCTCGTCGGCACCCTGAAAGCTGAGCGACAGGGTGGGGCGCTGCGGGTTGCGGATGTAGCTCTCGTCAAACGACACGCGCAGGATGTCGCCGTACTGCGAAAGGTAGCCAATCGCCTCGCGCCCGCCCGCCGCGCCGTCTGCCAGGGCGGGGCGGTGCAGGTACAGGCGCAGGTAGCGGATGGAGGTGCTCATGGGGCCGGGTATGCGCAGGCGCGTGCGGGTGTGGGCGCTGGCGGCCTCAGCCGGCGCGGCTCAGGCTGTCCACCACCGACGGCGGCGCGTCCACTCCCGCGGGCTGGCCCAGGAACTTGCCGCCCGACTGGATGAACGCCTCCAGGCTGGGCCGCAGGCTGCTGGGCACGGCAATGATGTCCATGCCCAGCACGCGGGCCATCTCGGCCAGGGTGGAGTAGCGCGGGTCCAGGTCGCCACCTTCGGTGCGCTGGACGGTCATGCGGGAGAGGCCCGCGCGCTCGGCGAGTTCGGCCTGGGTGAGCTTGCCGGCTTTGCGGGCGATGGCCAGGCTCTGAATGAGATCGTTGTTCATGATGATATTTATACTCTTTTATCTGAAAAAGATAAACATAGATATCATTATCGTCATTAATCTTGGCAAAAATACAGTTCAAGGAACCCACCATTGACCCAGCTGCTGCGAATCCATGTCACCGGTGCTTCAGGCTCTGGCACGTCCACGCTGAGCGCGGCCCTGGCCGCAGCGTTGAACGGGACCCACCTCGACGCTGACGACTACTACTGGCTGCCCACCACGCCGCCGTTCACCAGCAGGCGGGACCCTACACAGCGCCTGGCCCTGCTCCTCGGCGACTTGCGCGCCAGCAAGGTGGCGGTGCTGGCCGGTTCCGTGGCCGGGTGGGGGCAGGAACTGGAAGACTGCTTTGACCTGATCGTGTTTCTCTACCTGGATGCCCCCGCGCGTCTCGCGCGCCTTCGCCACCGGGAGGCGCAGCGCTTTGGCCAGGCGAATCCTGCTTTCCTGGAATGGGCGGCTCAATACGATGACGGGGTGTTGCCAGGCAGAAGCCTGCAGAGGCAGCGGAACTGGCTCGCGGCACGGCGCGGTCCCCATATCGAACTGAGCTCGGACGCTCCTGTCCAGAATCTGGTGGCGGCTGTGATGAGGGCATTGCCCGGGTTCTGAAGCAACGGGCGAGGGCGTCCCCACCATGCCAAGATGGCGGCCGTGGGTTCGCGCCGTTTCACCCCCCGGCCAACACCGCCGCCGGCCGCGCCAGCGGAAAAACCACAGAACGACGAAAGGGACACCAACGCCATGACCACTCCACACAACGCCCTGGTCGAGCTGACCGCCAATGAACTGCGCCACCGCATCGGCACGCGCGAGGTCTCGCCCGTCGAGCTGCTCGACGCCTGCATGGCGCGCATCGAGGCCGTCAACCCGCATGTGAATGCCATCACCGCCACCTGCTACGACCGCGCCCGCGCCGAGGCCCAGGCCGCCGAGCAGGCGGTGCTGCGCGGCGAGCCGCTGGGCCTGCTGCACGGCCTGCCGCTGGGCGTGAAGGACCTGGAAGCCACGGCCGGGCTGCTGACCACCTATGGCTCGGAGATCTACCGCAGCAACATACCGGCAGAGGACAACGTGCTGGTGGCACGCCTGCGCGCGGCGGGTGCCGTCGTGGCGGGCAAGACCAACATCCCCGAGATGGGGGCGGGCGCCAATTCGCGCAACACGGTGTGGGGCGCCACGGGCAACCCGTTCAATCCCAACCTGAATGCCGGGGGCTCGTCGGGTGGCTCGGCCGCCGCGCTGGCGTGCGACATGCTGCCGGTGTGCACGGGGTCGGACACGGGCGGCTCGCTGCGCATTCCCGCTTCTATCTGTGGCGTGGTGGGCTTCCGGCCGTCGCCCGGCGTGGTGCCCAGCTCGCGCAAGCTGCTGGGCTGGACGCCGATTTCGGTGGTGGGCCCCATGGGCCGTACGGTAGAAGAGGCCTGCCTGCAACTGGCTGCCACGGCGGGTATGTCGGCGGGCGACCCGCTGAGCTACCCGCTGGACCCGATGAGTTTTTTGTTGCCCGAAGCGGTGGACCTGAGCCGCCTGCGCGTGGCGTACACCGAAGATCTTGGCGCCTGCGCCGTGGACAACGGCATCCGCGCCGTGTTCCGCCAGAAGGTGCAGGCCATGAAGCACCTGTTTGCCAGCTGCGATGCCATCGACATCGACCTGGGTGACGTGCACCGCTGCTTTGACGTGCTGCGCGCCGAAGCCTTTGTGGCCAGCACGCGCGAGGCCTATGAGCGCGACCCCACCAGCCTGGGCCCCAACACCCGCGCCAACTACGAGATGGGCGCGGCGATGACGTTGCTGGACAGCGCCTGGGCGCAGGCCGAGCAGACGCGCATCCTGGCGCGGTTCCAGAAGTTGTATGAGCAGTACGACGTGATCCTGGCGCCCACCACGCCCGTGTCGCCTTTTGCGTGGACGCAGCTGTTCGCCAGCCACATCAACGGCGAGCCGCAGGCCAACTACTACCGATGGCTGGCGCTGACCTATGTGACCACGTTGACCACGCACCCAGCGCTCAGTTTGCCGTGCGGGCTGGATGACGTGGGGATGCCGTTTGGTCTGCAGATCGTCGGGCGCTTTCGCGCCGACCGCCACACGCTGGGCGTGGGCCACGCGCTGGAGCAAGCCTTCAAGGGCATCGCCGGGCTTGCCCGCCCACGGCCTGACATCGCCAAGCTGATGCAAACACACGCGGAGCCCGCGCTGACCTCCATCGTGACTGGCGCGCCCGATCCGCGCGACGCCCGCAGCCTGCCGCGTGATGACCGCACCGCCTCGGCGGCTCAGGTGTCAGCGGTGTAATTCGAGCCAGGAGACAAAACCATGCAATCAGCGGACACCATCGTCATTGGCGCGGGCATCGCGGGC
This sequence comes from Acidovorax sp. GW821-FHT10E03, assembly GCF_059415205.1. Lineage (NCBI taxonomy): Bacteria > Pseudomonadati > Pseudomonadota > Betaproteobacteria > Burkholderiales > Comamonadaceae > Acidovorax > Acidovorax sp. GW821-FHT10E03. The sequence continues at coordinate 70,600 of NZ_JBWKMU010000014.1, forward strand.
GCCTCGGTGGCGTGGCAGCTTGTACAGGAGCGCGTCGGGGGGCAGGGCGCCAGCGTGCTGCTGCTCGAGCGCGAATCGCAGCCCGGCTACCACACCACCGGCCGCTCGGCGGCCCTGTACATGGCCACCTACGGCACGCCCAACATCCAGGCGCTGACCCGGGCGAGCCGCGCGTTTTACGACGCGCCGCCGCCCGAGTTTGGAACTGACCCCATCCTCTCGCCCCGTGGCGTGGTCTACGTGGCGGGGCCGGACCAGCTCGACATGCTGAAACAGGCCTACGACGAAGCCCACACCATCTCGCCCAATGTGGAATGGGTGGACCAGGCCGCACTGCTGGCCCAGCTGCCATGCCTGAAGCCCGAAGCCGTGGCCGCCGGCATGAGCGAGCCCGAAGCTTCCGACATCGATGTGCACGCGCTGCACCAGGGCTACCTGCGCGGCCTGCGCCAGCGTGGAGGCCAGGTGCTGACGAATGCCGAGGTCACGGCCCTGGAGCGCCAGGGCGATGGCTGGCAGGTGACGCTCGCCGATGGCCGGGCGCTGCGGGCCACCACCATCATCAACGCCGCGGGCGCCTGGGCCGACGTGGTGGCGGGCCTGGCCGGCGTGCCACCCATCGGCCTGGAGCCGCGCCGCCGCGCCGCCGCACCGCCTTCACCTTCGCCGTGCCCGAAGGCATGGAGGCGACCCACTGGCCCGCCGTGATCGGTATCGACGAGAGCTTCTACTTCAAGCCCGACGCAGGCCAGTTGCTGGGCTCCCCCGCCAACGCCGACCCGACACATCCCCACGACGTGGTGCCCGAGGAACTGGACGTGGCCACGGGGATTTATCACATCGAGGAAAAAACGATCTTCCAGATCCGCCGCCCCTCCCACACCTGGGCAGGCCTGCGCTCATTCGTGCCCGACGGCGACATGGTGATCGGCTGGGACAACCATGTGCCCGGCTTTTTCTGGCTGGCGGGGCAGGGTGGGTATGGGATTCAGAGCGCGGCGGGCGCCTCGTTGCTGGCGCGGCAGCTGCTGCGCGGCGAGCCACTGGCGGAAGAACTGGTGCGCGAGGGGGTGGCGCCGCAAGGGCTGTCGCCTGCACGGCTGCGATAGCTGCGCGTCTGTTTTTTGGCCGAAGGGTGGCTCAGGCGAACGTGTTGACCTGGGTACCCAGCGTGCCGGACGTGGCCAGCCCTGGCTGGGGCATGGATTGCTGCATGGCATCCAGCAGCGTGGCCGCTGACGTGGCCTGCATGTCCAGCGCCTTCTTCAGCACCACCATGTTCAGCGCATCGGACGTCTTGGCACTGGCCAGCGCGGTGGCGGTGTTGACGATGCTGTTGGTGAGGGCGACGTCCATGGTGATTCCTTGGGGTGATGGATTCATATCGGCATGCGGGCGGCAGGCTTGAGGGTTTTTACATATCCGGGCCCGCCTGGGGTTGCCATTCTCACTCCAGCGCCGCCGCCCCAATGGCTCCGCACGCCGCCAGGTCGGACGCGCGAACCCCGGGCAACTGCCGTGCTGCGTCCCGCAGCGCCGTGCGCAAGCCTTCCTCCAGCGTGGGGTGGTAGAACGGCATGCCCAGCAGGTCGTGCACCGTCAGTTTCTGCTGAATGGCCAATGCAAGCAGGTGGGCCATATGTTCGCCCTGGGGCGCGCACATCTCGGCGCCCTGCAGACGGCCGGTGGCCCGGTCGGCGTGCAGGCAGATGCGCCCATGGTTGTGCTGGGCTGCCCGGGCCCGGCCCTGGTCGTCGAAGCTGGCCGTGCCCGTGATGGTGTGGACAGGGTCCATGTCGGCAAGGCGCTGGCCCACCATCGCGACGTTGGGATCGCAGAACACGATGGCCAGCGGGGTGCGGCGCTGAAAGCGCGCAGGTGTCTCCGCCAGGGCATTCATCCCGGCGATATGGCCTTCGTCGGCCGCCTCGTGCAGCAGCGGCACGTGGGCGTTCGCGTCCCCGGCCAGGAACACGGGCAGGCTGCCGATCTGCTGGGTCCGTGCATCCACCGTGGGCATGCCATGCTTGTCCAGCAGCACATCCAGGGTGTCCAGGCCCAGGTGCTCGATATTGGGTACGCGGCCCATGGCGGCGACGACCTGGTCCACCACCACGCGGTGGGAGCCGCTGCGCACTTCGATGCCGCCGGGCACTTCCCGCAGTTCGGCCGGGGCCCCGGCGTGCAGCACCATGTCCTTCTTGAGCAGCGCTGTCAGTTCGGCGTTGAGCGCCGGGTCGCTCAGGCCCGCCAGTGTGTCGCCGGTGGTGAAGGCGGCCACCTGCAGCCCGAGCCGGGCCAGCGCCTGGGAGATCTCCACGCCGATGGGGCCCATGCCAATCACGGCGATGCGGGGGCCGAGGCTGGGCTGCTCGAACAGGGTGTCGGTGGTGAGCATGCGGTCGCCAAACGCCAGCCATTCGTCCGGCACGCTCGGGCGCGAGCCGGTGGCGATGATGATGCTGCGCGTGGCATGGCGGGTGCCGTCGATGTCCACCGCGTGCGGGCCGGCCAGCGACGCGCGCCCGGATACCTGGGCGCTGCCCAGCCCGCTGGTGGCCTTCAGAACGCCCGCCACGAAATCATCGCGCAGGGCGCGCACGCGCCGCAGCACGGCCGGTATGTCGGCGGTCAGGGCCTGTGCGCCCCGCAGGCCGAATTCCTCGAACGCGTGGCGGCGGTGAAAGGCGTTGGCCGCCTCAATCAGTGCCTTGGAGGGCATGCAGCCTACCCGCGCGCACGTGGTGCCCCAGGGCCCTTCGTTGACGATCAGGTAGCGGTCCGTGCGTTTGCGCACCTCGCGCAGGGCGGCCAGGCCGGCCGTGCCTGCGCCAATGATGATGGTGTCGAGCGGTTGGCTCATGGGTGGTTCCTTGGGAGCCCTGCAAACCCTGAGTGTCGCGGCCCGGCCGCGCGGCGCTTGTAGGCGCAAAGGCCTTTGTTGGTTCCCCCTGCCCGGGCAGCGCGGCGTGGCCGGCGAAGCCCTTGCCCTCGCGGCAGCCCCGAAAGGTGCCGTCGGTCAGGCCGCGGGCTCGGTCCAGCCCACGCGGCCCTGGCCGCAGTCGTTGATGCGCTGCACGAAGGCCGCGGCCCGCGCTTCGGGCAGGCGCAACTGCACGGTGACCAGGCTGCCATGCCGCACCTCTGACAGTTCGGCCCCGGCCAGGTCGATTTCTCGGCGCAGCAGGCCTTCCAGGGCGTAGGGCACCAGGCACTGCAGGGTTTTCATGCGCTGCAGCGTGACCTTGGGGGCGGTGAGCAGTGCCTGGGCCACCGTGTCGGTGTAGGCGCGCACGAGGCCGCCCGCTCCCAGCTTCACGCCGCCAAAGTAGCGCACCACCGTGGCCAGCACCCCCTCCAGGTCCTGGTGGCGCAGCACGTCGAGCATGGGCCGCCCGGCCGTGCCCCCGGGTTCGCCGTCATCCACCGCCGCCGACTGGCCGCCCGCCAGCAGGGCCCAGCAGATGTGCGCGGCACCAGGGTGCTGCTTCCACAGCGCATCCACCGCGGCCTGCGCGCTGGCGCGGTCGGCCATGGGCTGCACGCAGCCAATGAACCGGCTTTTCTTGATGACAAGTTCGCTGTGCGCGGGCGCGGCCAGAGTGTGGGGCATGGGGCGCAGAGTGTAAGGGGGCGGCCCGTGTGTGAAAAAAGTCACAGCCCAGGGCCGCGGGAAGGGGTACGCCCGCGTGAAACGCCCGCGACCGTGTGTTCTGTCACACAGGAGTGCGGCGCGGATTCCTACACTGCGCATTGAAGCCCTGACTTACGCTGGCGCTCAGTTTTTTGCAGCGCCGAAGCCTTATAAAAAGGAACCGCCATGTTCGCCATCCCGTTCACCGCCCCGTCGCATGCCGCCTGGGGCCACCATCTTTTTGGCAGGTTCCTGTCGCGCTCGGCACCGCCCGCTGCTGGCGTGGCGGTTGCGCAGGCCATGCCTGCCGAGGCCGAAGCCGCGGTGGCGGAGGACGCGTTCCCGGATCTGGCGCAGCGGGTGCGTGAAGTCGGGGAATGGTAGCCAGGGCGACGGCGCTCGACGGGCGGCCCCGCCCTGTCCAGCACCCGGGCGCCTTCCTTCTTCCTGGGTAGCGGCAATGCAGGGCCGTGCATGGCCACGGAAAGTCCCCACGGTTCCCTGCGGGCTTTCGTCGATATCGGTCTGGCTCCTCGGTACAATAAACAATCCATCTGGATGGTTTATTGAATGACCGAAGCACATCGCCGCCAAAAACAGCCTGAACTGATCCGCAGCCAATTGCTGGCCGTGGTCCGGGAACTCCTGGTGCGGGAGGGCCCCCACGCCGTCACGCTCGATGCCGTGGCCCAGCGGGCCCACGTGACCAAGGGCGGGCTCCAGCACCATTACCGCAGCAAGCAGGCCCTGCTGGATGCGCTGTCGGACCAGCTCTTCGAGGAGTTTGAACAGTGTTTTGCGAAAGCGCTGGACCAGGAAGAGGACACGCCCGGGCGCCATGCGCGTGCCTACATCAGGACCTGTTTTGACAGCGGCTCGGACAGCCGCCAGGTGGAGACGCAGCGGGCGATCGGCCTGCTGGCCCTGACGTCCGCGCCGTGCCGCCAGCGGTGGCATGCCGCGATGGCGGCGGCACTGAAGGCCGACGGCGACGATCCCCACATGGCCAATGTGCTGCTGGCCTGCCGCCTGGCGGGAGACGGGTTCTGGTTCGCGCAGATGCTCGATGTCTATGCACTCGACCAGCCGCGCAAGGCCGCCATCCTGGACATCCTCCTGTCCCTGTGCCAAGGAGGCCGGCCATGACCTGGAGCACGTCCGCGGGCACCTATCTGATCCTGGGCGCCGCCATCTTGCTGGAAGTGCTGGGCACCACGGCACTGAAGGCCTCCGAGGGATTCACCCGGCTGGTGCCGAGCACGGTCACCGCGGTGGCCTACATGGCGTCGTTCTACCTGCTCTCGCTGGCGCTCAAGACGCTGCCGATGGGCATTGCCTATGCGGTCTGGTCCGGTGTGGGCATCGTGCTGATCTCCACCGTGGGCTGGGTGTACTACGGCCAGCGCCTGGATCTGCCGGCCGTGATTGGGTTGGGCCTGATCGTGGCGGGTGTCCTGGTGGTGAACCTGTTTTCCCACAGCGTGGGCCACTAAGCAGCCGCCAAGGCGGCCCGGCTTGCGGCCTCGCGGCATGTCCTATCCACCGATTCCCGTTTTTGTACCTGTTTCCCATGAACCTGCGACCTTCCCCGTCCGCCGGGCCTTTCTGCGTCACTGGCCAGACACCTTCGAGAGCGCAGCTGCAAGCGCTGCTGGCGGCAGGACATCCTGCCTTGCACTTTGAGCAATGCGACTTCGACGGGCTGGACCTGGCGGGCCTGCCGCTGCGCGGCGCCCAGTTCATTGGCTGTTCGTTCCTCGGGACCTCCCTGGACAAGGCGGATCTTGGCGGCACACGCTGGCTGGACTGCCGGGCAGGGCAGGCGCAGTTCCGCCTGGCGGACCTCACCGAGGCGCGCTTTCACCGCTGCGACCTGAACAACACCTCCTGGGACCGCGCCAACCTGGCCTCGGCACGGTTCGCCGAAGTCAAGCTCACCGGCGCGCATTTTCGCGAGGCCGGCACGCTGGGGCTGGGTTTTCACGATTCGCTGCTGGTGGGGGCCGACCTGCGCGGCGTCTCGTTTCGCAAGCAGACGGTGGAGCAGCTGGACCTGTCGGATGCCGATCTGGCCGGGTGCGATTTTCGGGATGCTGTGTTCGAAGGCGGAAGCCTGCGCGATGCGCACCTGAAGAACGCGCGCTTTGATGGCGCGGACCTGCGGTCGGTCGACCTGGGCGGGCTGCGCATCGCGCACCTGGCGCAGTCTTTCAAGGGCGCCATCATCTCGGCCGACCAGGCGGGGGTGCTGGTCAGCGAGCTGGGCATCCGGGTGGTGTGAAGCCGGCGAGGCGGCCGGATCGCCGGCGCTTTTCTACAGCCTGAGCTCCCAGGTTTCGCCCACGGCCTGCTGGCCGAAGCCCTCGTAGGGTTCCGACTTGACCAGCTTGAACCCGCGTTTGGCGTAGATGCCACGCGCGGCCGCCAGGCAGCTATTGGTCCACAGCACCATTTTCCGGTAGCCCTTGGCCCGCGCGAACGCGATGCACTCGTCGGTCAGGCGGGCGCCCAGCCCCAGGCCGCGCGCCCGGGGCGACAGGATGAGCATCCGCAACTGGGCCGTGCTGGCGGACTTGCGCACCACGAACACGGCGCCCACGCGTTCGCCCTCCAGTTCGGCGATCCAGCACCGCTCCCAGCCCGGCTGGAACTTGCGCACGAACTGCGCGGCGATGTCCGCCACCAGTGCCTCGAAGCGGCTGTCCCAGCCGTACTCGCGCCAGTAGATTTCGCCATGCTGCTGCACCACCCAGCCGATGTCGCCGGGCACGGGGTCGCGCAGCACGGCCACCTTGGGCGCCGCCGCGGCGCCGCTGGCGGGCTCCAGCAAGGCCTCGATGCGTTGCATGGCGTCCACCAGTTCGTGCCGCCGGGCCGGCGGCAACGGGGCAAGCAGCGCGGCGGCTTCGTCGCGCGAGCGCTGCTGCAGCGGTTCGAACGCAGCGCGCCCGGCAGGGGTGAGCGTGAGCACGCTCTGGCGCGCATCACGGGCGCTGGCGCTGCGCAGGATCCAGCCCGCGCCTTCAAAACGCCGCAGGATCCGGCTCAGGTACCCGCCGTCCAGGCCCAGGTCCCGGGCCAGCTCGCTGGCGACCGGCGCGTCGCGGTGGGCCAGCTCGTACAGCACGCGCACGTCGGTCAGCGAGAGATCGCTGCCCAGGTACGGGTCCAGCACGCCCACGCGGCGGGTGAAGAAGCGATTGAACCTGCGCACGGCCTTCACGGCGTCGGCGGCGACGGGCGCGCTGCCTGCGGCTGCGCTGGCCTGGGAGGATGGATTCGTGCTCATATATGCCTTTGTCATGTAATTAATTGACAAAAGCAAGTATATGCCTGATCTCCATCAAACCTTGGGGAGTGAAGGGCAAGTGCGTTCGGGGCGACAAAACACGCCTGCCAACGTAAAATCACGGGTTATCCACCACAGCCGCGCCCCACGAGGCCCCATCCGCACATGGGCTGGCCGCGCTCCCCATCTGAATGAACGCCCCCGTCGACGTCTCCTTTTTTGCGCGTGCCGCAAAGCCATTGACCAGCTACCGCCCGTACTGGGCCAAGCGCTTTGGCACGGCCCCGTTCTTGCCGATGAGCCGCGCCGAGATGGACAAGCTGGGCTGGGACAGCTGCGACATCATCCTGGTGACGGGCGATGCGTATGTGGACCACCCGAGCTTCGGCATGGCCGTGATCGGCCGCACGCTGGAGGCCCAGGGCTTTCGCGTGGGCATCATCGCCCAGCCCGACTGGCAAAGCGCCGAGCCCTTCAAGGTGCTGGGCAAGCCCAACCTGTTCTGGGGCGTGACGGCGGGCAACATGGACTCGATGATCAACCGGTACACGGCCGACCGGAAGATCCGCAGCGACGACGCCTACACGCCCGGCGACATTGGCGGCAAGCGCCCCGACCGCGCGGCCATCGTTTACAGCCAGCGCTGCCGCGAGGCGTTCAAGGACGTGCCCATCATCCTGGGCGGCATCGAAGGCAGCCTGCGCCGCATCGCGCACTACGACTACTGGAGCGACAAGGTGCGCCGCTCCATCGTGGTGGACAGCAAGTGCGACCTGCTGCTGTACGGCAACGCCGAGCGCGCCCTGGTCGAGGTGGCGCACCGCATCGCCGCGCGCGAGCCGGTCGAGCAGATCACCGATGTGCGTGGCACGGCCTTCGTGCGCCGGCCCGACGACGAGAGCGGCAAGGGCTGGTTCGAGATCGATTCCACCAGCGTGGACGAGCCCGGGCGCGTGGAGGCCCACGTCAACCCCTACATGACGACCAGCGAGCAGGCGGCGGCGCAGGGCACCACCTGCAGCAAGGAGGATGCTCCTGATTCTGTAGCTGTTGGCGCAGATCCATCAAGCGCTGGAGGCCAAAAAGACCTTCAGTCGGCTGAACCCAACCCCGCCATCCAGCCCATGCTGTTCGTGGCCAACCCGGCACTCAAGGCGAAGCTCAAGGTGCCGCCGCGCGACAGGAGCGTGATCCGCCTGCCCAGCTACGAGCAGGTCAAGAGCGACCCGGTGCTGTACGCCCATGCCAACCGCGTGCTGCACCTGGAGACCAACCCCGGAAACGCCCGCGCGCTGGTGCAGGCGCACGGCGAGGGTGCCACCGCCCGCGACGTATGGATCAACCCGCCGCCCATCCCGCTGACCACGGCCGAGATGGACCACGTGTTCGACCTGCACTACGCGCGCGGCCCGCACCCGAGCTATGCCGACGAGAACGGCAGCCACGACGGCGCGACCAAGATCCCCGCGTGGGAGATGATCCGGTTCTCGATCAACATCATGCGCGGCTGCTTTGGCGGCTGCACCTTCTGCTCGATCACCGAGCACGAGGGCCGCATCATCCAGAGCCGTTCCGAGGATTCCATCATCCAGGAGATCGAGGACATCCGCGACAAGGTCAAGGGCTTCACCGGCACCATCAGCGACCTGGGCGGCCCCACGGCCAACATGTACCGCCTGGGCTGCAAGAGCCCCGAAATCGAGGCCGCCTGCCGCAAGCCCAGCTGCGTGTACCCGGGCATCTGCTCCAACCTGGGCACCAACCACGACCCGCTGATCAAGATCTACCGCCGAGGCCGCGCGCTCAAGGGCATCAAGAAGATCCTCATCGGCTCGGGCCTGCGCTACGACCTGGCCGTGAAGTCGCCCGAGTACGTGAAGGAACTGGTGCAGCACCACGTGGGTGGGTATCTGAAGATCGCGCCCGAGCACACCGAGCAGGGCCCGCTGACCAAGATGATGAAGCCGGGCATCGGCAGCTATGACAAGTTCAAGCAGATGTTCGAGAAGTTCAGCGAAGAGGCGGGCAAGAAGCAGTTCCTGATCCCCTATTTCATCGCCGCGCACCCGGGCACCAGCGACGAGGACATGATGAACCTCGCCATCTGGCTCAAGAAGAACGGTTTTCGCGCCGACCAGGTGCAGACCTTCTACCCGAGCCCCATGGCCACGGCCACGGCCATGTACCACAGCAACAAGAACCCGCTGCGCAAGATCACGCGCGAGAGCGAGACTGTGGACATCGTGCGTGGCGAAAAGCGCCGCCGCCTGCACAAGGCCTTCCTGCGCTACCACGACCCGAACAACTGGCCGCTGCTGCGCGATGCGCTCAAGGCCATGGGCCGGGCTGACCTCATTGGCAACGGCAAGCACCACCTGATCCCGACCTTCCAGCCGCTGACCGACGGCGGCTACCAGAGCGCCCGGCGCAAGAATTCCACCCCCACCGGTGCCAAGGCTGCCGTGGTGCCCGCATCGCGCAGCGTGCAGCAGCCCACCAAGGGCCGCATCCTGACACAACACACGGGCCTGCCACCGCGCGTGACAGGGGGCGCCACCACCGCGCCCGGCGGTGGCAAGAGCGGCAAGGCATTCAAGAAGGCCCGCTAGGCGGGCCGCCACGCGCGCCACACCCGCCATGCCCCAGCAACGCACCCTGCTGCACGCCGGCGCCGCATGGAAGGTCGAGCGGGTTCTCAAGCATGCCGCGCCCGTGCGGTGGAGCGCGACCTATGAAGCAGCCTCCGGGCGCTGGGTGCTGCCCATGGACGGGCTGTCCGAGTTCCAGATGGCAGGGCAGGTGGTCCTGCTCGACGGCCTGACGGCCCTGGGTTTGCCGCAGGGGCTGCCCTACCAGATGCGGCCCCTGCAGCCCACGCCGCAAACCAGCATCGTGGTGAGCACGCAGGGGAATGGGCCGGTGGGCGCCCCGGGCAACCAGAACAACCTGTCGCCGCGCGTGCGCATGCTCACGCCGCGCCTGCTGTGGCGCTTGCGCATGCACTGGCGGGCGCTGGCCGATGGGCGCCCGCTGCCCGCCGGGGGCGCGGCGTTCGATGTGCTGCAGGGCACGCCGCCGCATTCGGCGCCGCGGACGGTAGGGCGCGCGCGGCGCTTCATGGCCCAACGGGTGGCCCTGGCCGATGGCGAGCGGTGGTCCCTGCAGGATGCGGCGGACGCGGCCGGCTGCTCGGCGTTTCACCTCGCCCACCTGTTTCGGCGGCATCTGGGCCTGGGCCTGCACGGCTACCGCCAGCGCCTGCGGATGGCGGCCGCGCTGCAGCGGCTGGAGGCGGGTGAATCGGACCTGGCCGCGCTGGCGCACGACCTGGGGTACTGCAGCCAGAGCCACCTGGGCGCTGTCTTTCGCGTCGAGGTGGGCGTGACGCTGGCGCAGGCGCGGTCCGCGCTGCAGGGGCGGGGCGGGTAGACCCCGCGAAAGCCTGCCAAGCCCGCGGCCGCGCGAAACGCAGGATTCTGATATCCCGCCGGGGCCATGGGCGCGAGACTGGCGCCATGTCCTCTTCTGCGTTTTCCATCTCTCGCATTTTTCACGCGCGGCCTGCATCGCCGGCCCGGAACCTGGCCATCGGGGTGCTGGCCGCGCTGGCAGCGGCCCTTGTGGGCAGCGGCTGGCAGATCGTCACGCGCCACGGCGTCACCACGTCGCTCGGGCCGGTGGAGCTGGCCGTGCTGCGCTATGGCGTTCCCGCGCTGGTGCTGGCCCCGCTGTGGTGCCGGCGCACCGGATGGCCCGCCGCGATGTCCCTGGGACGGCTGGCCCTGCTGGTGCTGGGGGGCGGGCTGCCCTTTGGCCTGCTGGTGCTGGCGGGGGCACGCTGGGCGCCGGCGGCGCACATGGGCATCTTCATGGCCGGCTGCATGCCGCTGTTCGTGGCGCTGGGCGGGCGGCTGGTGCAGGGCGACAGGCTGGGGCGCCTGCGCGTGCTGGGCCTGGTGCTGATGGCGCTGGGCGTGGCGGCGCTGGGCCTGGGGGTGTGGCGCGATGGCCTGGCGTCCTGGCGCGGGGATCTGCTGTTTGTGCTGGCGGCCGTGCTGTGGGCCGCCTACACGCTGGCGTTTCGGGGCTGTGGCCTGTCGCCCTGGCAGGGGGCCGCCCTGGTGAACCTGGGATCTGCGGTGCTGCTGGTGCCCGTGGTGATTGTCTGGGGCGCCCCGCGCCTGGTGACGGCACCCTGGACCGACGTGGCCTTCCAGGCGCTGGGGCAGGGTGTGATGGCCGGTGTGCTGGGGCTGGTGGCCTACACGGTGGCCATTGCACGGCTGGGTGCCGCCCGCGCGGCGCTGTCCGCCGCGCTGGTGCCCGTGCTCACGGCGCTGGGCGCGGCCTGGCTGCTGGGAGAGGTGCCGCAGCGCAGTGCCTGGGCGGCACTGGCGCTGGTGGTCCCCGGCGTGGTGCTGGCCAGCGGCGCCGTCGTGCCGGGGCGCCTGGCAGCGGACATCAGGCGGCGTGCCGCGCGTCGGGGAGCGCGGCGCCACCCGCCGGCGGTACCGCCTGGCCCAGGCACTCGCCCAGCGGAAGGGGCCGCGCCACCGCGTAGCCCTGGGCATAGTCCACGCCGATGAGCCGCAGCGCGTCCACGATGGCGGCGCTCTCGGCGAACTCGGCGATGGTCTGCTTGCCCATCACATGGCCGATGCGGTGGATCATTTCCACCATGGCGCGGCTGGTGGGGTCCTGCAGCATGTCCTTCACGAAGGCGCCGTCGATCTTGAGGTAGTTGACCGGCAGGTGCTTCAGATAGGTGAAGGACGACATGCCCGCGCCGAAGTCGTCCAGCGCGAACCGGCAACCCAGCTGCTGCAGCTCCTTCATCAGGCGCACGGCGTTGGGCAGGTGCGAGATGGCGCTGGTCTCGGTGATCTCGAAGCACAGCAGTGCGGGGTCCAGGCCGGATTCGGTGAGGGTGGTGCGGATGTACTTGAGCAGGCTGTCGTCGCCCAGGCTGGTGCCCGACAGGTTGATGGCGCAGGTGTGCAGCGGCAGGGCGCCCGGCGTGCGCTGGTGCAGCGCCAGCGCGTGCAGCGTGTGCCGGATCACCCAGCGGTCGATGGAGGGCATCATTCCGTAGTGCTCGGCGGCCGGGATGAAGGTGCCGGGCGCCACGAGCTGGCCGTCTTCCTCGCGCAGCCGCAGCAGCACCTCCATGTGCAAACCCTCTTCGGCGTGGACCTGCAGCGCGCCGATGGCCTGCGCGTGCAGCTGGAAGCGGTCGTGCTCCAGCGCCAGGCGCAGGCGCCGCACCCAGTCCATGTCGCCTTCGCGCCGGGTCATCTCGATGTCCTCGGGCTGGTAGATGAACACCCGGTTGCGGCCGCCCTCCTTGGCGCGGTAGCAGGCCATGTCGGCCACGCGCATCGCTTCCTGTATGGACGTGAGCGCGGGGATGAGCTGCACCATGCCGATGGAGAGGCCGGTCGTGAGGTGCTGGCCCTCCCATGCCAGCCGCAGGTCCTGGCCAGCCTGGCGCAGCTGCTCGGCGATGCGCGCCGAGGGCCCGGCGGGGCAGTCCTTGAGCAGGATGCCGAACTCGTCCCCGCCCAGCCGCGCCAGCGTGTCGCCCTCGCGCAGGTGGCTTTGCAGCATGCGGCAGACCTCGCGCAGCATCTCGTCGCCCGCCTGGTGGCCGCAGGTGTCGTTGATGAGCTTGAACTGGTCCATGTCCACGTAGAGCAAGGAGCCCTCGCGGCCCGGCTGGCGCGGGCGGCTGAGCAAGGCCTCGAGCCGGTGCTCGAACTCGCGCCGGTTGACCAGGCCCGTGAGCGCATCGTGGCTGGCCTGCCAGGAGAGCTGTTCCACGTAGTGCTGTTCGCGCGTGACGTCGTGCAGTACCAGCACCGCGCCGGTCACGGTGCCCTGGTGCTGGATGGGCGAACCCACCAGCTTCACCGGCACGACGGTCTGGCCGGGGCGCACGATGGTGCGGTTGATGTCGTCCTGCGTTCCCTTGGCGCTCCTTGCGCCGCCCGCGTTCGCGGCGCCGTGGCTGCCCTGCCGCAGTATCTGCTCGATGAGCGTCCCGGCGGCCTGGGGCCGGGGGTCTTCGCCATCGAACTTCAGGGCCTCGTCCAGCGGTTTTCCCACGGCCTGCTGGGCGCTGCAGGCCAGCAGCTGCTCCGCCGCCGGGTTCATGTACATCACTTCGCCATGGATGTTGGTCGTCACCACCCCGTCGCCGATGGCGGTGAGCGTGGTGCGTGCCTGCTCGCGCTCCGCGCTGAGCGCCTGCTCCACGCGCCGGCGCTGCGCCAGCAGGGTGTGGGTGTGCCACAGGGTCAGCAGGATCAGGGTGGCCGCGATGCCCATGTTGGTCCACATCAGCAGCGCCACGATGCGGCGCGAGCTGTCTCCCAGGGCCTCGCTGAAGGCGCGGGCGGCGGGGGTGACTCCCGCATTGATGTCGCGGATGGCGGTTTGCCACTGCGCGCGGGTATCGTCGTCCACCGAACCCAGCTCGGTATCGTGGCGGATCTCGTGGGACAGGTCGCGCAGCGCATTGATGTATTCGTCTCCCACCAGCCAATGCTGGATCGGCTTTTGAACGATGTCGAAATGGTGGAGGTAGCGCAGCAGCCAGATGAGTCCGTCGATGTCCTGCGGATGGTTGCCCCCGCGCAGGAAACCCTCCCGTGCCAGATCGACCTGCACCTGCCCGGGTTGCAGGGCCAGGCGGGCCGCCCGGTCTCCCAGCGGAATATCGATGGCCTGCGTGAACAGCGCGAATGCCTGGGGCGAGCCATTGGCCGCGTACTGGCCCAGGTAATAGATGGCATCCTTTTGCCCCTTCGTCCACAGGCTTTCGCCGGCGACGAAACCGCGCACGGTGGACAGCACGTACAGGCTGGCGGTGGCGCAGGCGGCCAGCAGCAGCACCATCACGATGAAGGGCCAGGTGAGCCGCAATGTCAGCTGCACGGGTCTTCGCTCGTCTGGCTGCAACACAACATCCATGGACTGTTCTCCCGCCTGTTCGCCAAGTTGGTTGCCGGGCCGCTTCCTGGGGGCTGCGTCAGCGCCGGCGGCACAGGGCGGGGCATGCATCCCGGTGGCGCTGGCACAGGCTTCGGCAAGGCGTCGGACAGCCCGCCGGTGCGGTGCTTTGCACTATATAGCGATCAGGTCGCCCCTGCATGCAAAGCATGGCATTGCGGCGCGCAGCCCGGGCTGGCGGCGGGAACTGCGAAGGCGCGTTCCCAAAAGACAGCGGCCCGGCGCGCTGGTCTGCGCGCCGGGCCGCTTCGCGGCGTCCGGGCCCCTGGAAAGGGCCGGTCCCTGTCAGGGTGCCGCGTGGGTGCCCACCAGTACCGATTGTGGGGCGTCGTCCTTGGCCGGGGGCGTGATGAGATCCTCGATGATGAACGTGCGGTAGTAGAAAGCCGCTACCGCGCCTTCCGGTGCGATGGCGCCCACCAGCCGCTCGGTGTTGTCCTTGTCGGCCATGTGCACCAGCATGCCGTGGTGTCCCGTGCCGGCCAGGTCGGCGATGCGGCGCACCATGTCGCCCTCGGCGCCCACCGACGGCAGGGGTGCGTCGGCCGTGCCCAGGGTGTGCACGATCTCCTGCAGGATGACCTCGGGGCTGGCGTAGGCGATCTCGCCCGCGTGGCCAGCGCCCTGCAGGGCCGTGGCGGCCTGGCGCACGCAGTCTTCGTCGGGGAAGAGGGCGAATACATGGCCCGTGGGGTAGAAAACGCCGCCCATGTTGGTCATGGTGGAATCAAGAACGAGGGGTTTCATGGGCATCTCCCGAGGTGTTTCAGACCTTTTCGATTGAAACCCCTCCCCCCGGTGCGTGGTGTAGGCCAGCGGGCACTCTGCGCGTCAGCACCCTTTGGGACGCAGCAGGAAATATGGGGGAAAATAGCCTCTGGCGCAGATCCATCCAGCGCAAGCAGCTATCAAAATTGACGGTTCTTTGCAGCCCTGCCTAGCGCAGCCATCCGCCCAGCCAGGCCCCGAGCGCCGCGCAGTGGAGCACCACGGTGGCCCAGTAGACCGCGCGAAACTCCAGCTTGCGGGACTTGTGCCGCAGCCACTGCTGGGCGAACCATGCGCCCGGCCAGCCGCCCGCCAGGCCCAGCAGATGCAGGTGGCTCTCTCTGGTGCGCCACTGGCCGTTTTGCGCGGCGCTCTTGTCGATGGCGTAGACCAGGAAGGTCAGGAGGTTGACGGCCATGGCAGCGCCCAGCACCCACCAGGGGAGCCGGCCGGCCCAGAAGCCCCAGGCCAGCAGGGCCGCCCAGCCCAGCATCAGCACCAAGGCCGGGCCCGCCGGGGTGGGCGGGCCGCTGGCATCCGCGGTGCGCCGATGGCGTCGAACCTGGGGCCGGGCGGCCCGCTGCGCCGGTGTGCGCCGTGCCGGGCGCGCAGCGGCTGTCGGCGGCGCCGTGACCGATGGGCGGGGCTCGGCGGTGGCACCCGGGTGCGCGGCAGGCTGCACGGCCATTGCCCTGGGCCCCTTGCCGCCCACATGGATTTCTTCATACACCACGGCCAGGCCCTCGCGGGGCGTGGCGCTGCCTTGGTAGTCCCGCACATGAAAGAACACATCGGCCGAGGTGTCCGGGCTGCGGATGAAACCGAAGGCGCGTGTGGCATCCCAGCGGATGACGGTGCCTTGCTTGTGCATCGGTGAAAACGGGTTCTCAGGCGAGGGTGTGCAGGGGAATGTCCTGGGCGGTGGCGAGCGCGTCCAGCTGCGCGCGGGTCTGGCCGTGCAGGAAGTTCCCCACGGCCTGGTGCGTGGCGGGCGCGCGCAGCTGGCCCGGGTCGCCGGAGGCTGGCAGCCCCGCAGCGGCGCACAGGCGCGCGGCGAAGTGGGGTTCCAGCGCGGCCACGGCCACGCGGCCGTCGGCGCAGGGGTAGATGCGGTAGCCCGCGTGGTTGCCGCCCACGTCGCCCTCGGGCGTGGTCAGGCCCCAGTCGCGCGGCTGGGCCAGCCAGGCGGCGGCATCGGCCAGCGCCACTTCGATGCACACGCCGCTGCCGGTGTGGGCGCGCTCCAGCAGGGCCTGCAGCACGGCCTCGCTGGCCATCAGGGCGCCGCCCATGTCGGCGTACAGCGTGGGCGGCATCTCGGTGCCGGTCACCAGCCCGGCGTCGGCCAGGTAGGTGAGGTCGTGGCCGGGCTCCTCGGCCCGCTCGGCCGCCGCGCCCACGATGCGCACCAGCGACAGGCGCGGGTATTTCGACTGCAGCGCCTCCCAGCCCAGGCCCAGCTTGGCCAAGGCCGAGGGGCGGAAGGAGGTGATCAGCACATCGGTACGGGCCAGTTCCGCATGCAGCGTCGCCTGGCCTTCGGCGGTCTTGAGGTGGGCATGCACCACGCGCACGCCGCCGTGCAGCGTGGCATAGGCCGCCGGGCTGTAGATGCCCATGGGGTCCGCACTGGGATGGCCGGGGGCGGGAGGGGGTTCGAGCTTGGTGCATTCGGCCCCCATGCGCGCGCAGCGCATCAGGGCGGCGGGGCCGGGCAGGTTGAGCGCGAGGCTCAGGACGCGGACGTTGCGCAGGGGCTGGGGCAGGGCGGTGGTCATGGGTTGGGGGTTGTCTCGGTGTCGTGGTCTTGAACGGAAGGCGCGGCGGCGGAACTTCAGGGCGCGCGCGGGCTCACTCCCTGCGTTATACATAATTTGTTACGCTCCCTGACCCATGCAACGCAGAACCTCTTTGGCTGCCCTCACGGGCCTGGCCGCCTTTCCGGGAGCATTCATGACCACGTCCCTGAGCAGCGCCGCCACCGCGCCGGCGCTGCAGGTGCTCAAGCCCTCGCCCCGCATGCCGGTGCTGTTCGTGGGCCACGGCAGCCCCATGAACGCCATCGAGGACAACGCCTGGCGCCGCAGCTGGCAGGCCATGGGCACGGAGTTGACGGCGCGCGCCGTGCAGCCGCAGCTCATCCTGTGTGTGTCGGCCCATTGGCTCACGCGCGGCGGCTGGCAGCTGACTGGCATGGCCCATCCCAAGACCATCCACGACTTCGGCGGTTTTCCCCAGGCGCTGTTCGACCAGCAATACCCCGCGCCCGGTGCGCCGCAGGTGGCGCGCAGCCTGGCGGCCGAACTGAAGTCGCCCGCGACGGGCGGCGCATTGGGCGTGGATGAAGGTGAATGGGGCCTGGACCACGGCACCTGGTCGGTGCTCAAGCCCATGTTTCCCAAGGCGCAGATCCCCGTGCTGCAGCTGAGCATGGACTACAGCCGCGCCCCGGCCGAGCACTACGCGCTGGGCCAGCAATTGAAGGCGCTGCGCGAGCGGGGCGTGTTGATCGTGGGCAGCGGCAATGTGGTGCACAACCTGCGTCTCACGCGCCGTGGCACGGCCGCCAACGAGGCGTACGACTGGGCCACCGAGTTCGACACCGTGGTGCAGGAGCAGATCAAGAAGGGCCAGCTGGGCGCCCTGCAGGACTTCCAGAAACTGGGTGCCGTGGCCAAACAGGCGCACCCCACACACGAGCACTATCTGCCGCTGCTGTATGCGGCGGGGGCCGTGTTGCCCAGCGAGATGCCCCGTTTCTTCAACACGGGCTACCAGTCGGCGTCGATCTCGATGCGGTCGGTGCTGTGGGGGTGATGGGCGCCCCGCCTGTGGTGGTTTGCTTCTATTTTTATAGCTGGTAGCGCTTATGGATCAAGCGCCAGAGGCCAAAATGACTTGAAAACCCTGTGCGGCGCCGATCAGCTCGGCAGGTCATCCGCCCGGACTGTCAGCCACGGCCAGCGTTCGCGGTAGCTTTCGGCCTTGGCCTGGAACAGCGGCAAGTGCGGGCACGCCGGGTTGGGGCGCATCAGTCCGGCATACAGCTCTTCAAGCCCATAGGGCGCGTACAGCGTGGGCTCCTCCATGCCAGGGCCGGATGCAGGCTGCAAGCCCACGCAGGTGCAGGGCACCAGAAAGCGCTCGATCCCGTTGCATGCCGATTGCAGCGGCGCATACGGGTAGCCGAACCAGCGTTCGTACCAGAGGTGCACCCGGGCCTGGTTCTTGGCTTCCACGGTGATCGGCAGGTCGGAAAAGAGGGCGGTGACGCGGGCTTGCACGGCCTGTTCGGCGGCTTCGGACAGGTCCGACGCATCGAAATAGAACAGGTCGTAGTCCTTGATGCGCGCCGTGGGCTCCAGGCCGGAGCGCAGGTTCCACACCGTCTGGAACAGGCAGCCCGCCACCAGCCAGGCATCCGGCAGGCCCAGAAGCGGCAAACGCTCCAGAAGGACCGCGTTGTACGGGTTCTGGAGCGCTTCGCTCACAAAGCGGCTCTGAAGATCAGCGCCAGGGTTCATCAAGGGGGTATTCACCGAATTGCGTATCGCCACTGTCCTTTGAACAAGCGCAGCCAATGCGAGGTAGCCGCGCAAGGGCCGCCCAAGCTGCATAGCGGCGCTCCTCTTGCGTGCGCTGGCTGCGTCCCCTTCCCGAATTGCGCAGCAATTCGAGAGGAAGGGGGAAGGCGCGTCAGCGCCTCAGGGGGTTACATCACTTTGGCGATCGCCTGGCAGACGTAGTCGATGTTCTTGCTGTTTATGGCTGCGACGCACATGCGGCCGGTGTCGGTGCCGTACACGCCGAACTCATTGCGCAGGCGCACCATCTGGTCCTTGGTCAGGCCCGAGTAGCTGAACATGCCGATCTGGGTGGTGATGAAGCTCATGTCCTGCTTCACACCGGCGGCCTTGAGGCCATCGACCAGCTTCTGGCGCATGGCCTTGATGCGCACGCGCATTTCGGCCAGTTCCTTTTCCCACATCGCGCGCAGCTCGGGGTTGTTCAGCACCGCGGCCACCACCGCGCCACCGTGGATGGGTGGGTTGGAGTAGTTGGTGCGGATGACGATCTTGAGCTGGCTCAGCACGCGGGAGGCTTCTTCCTTGTCGGTGCACAGCACGGACAGGCCACCCACGCGCTCGCCGTACAGGCTGAAGCTCTTGGAGAACGAGGTGGAAACGAAGAAGGTCAGGCCGGCGGCCACGAACTTGCCGATCACGGCGCCGTCTTCGGCGATGCCGTGGCCAAAGCCCTGGTAGGCCATGTCGAGGAAAGGCGTCAGGCCCCTGGCCTTGACGGCGGCGATCACCTGGTCCCACTGGGCGGCCGTGATGTCGTAGCCGGTGGGGTTGTGGCAGCAGGCGTGCAGCACGACGATGGTGCCGGGTGCGGCTGCGTTCAGGCTGGCCAGGAAACCTTCGAAGTTCACGCCGCGCTTGGCAGCGTCGTAGTAGGCGTAGGTATCGACCTCGAAGCCGGCGTTGGTGAACAGGGCGCGGTGGTTTTCCCAGCTGGGGTCCGAGATCAGCACCTTGGCGTTGGGGCTGACCTTCTTCAGGAAGTCGGCGCCGATCTTGAGGCCGCCGGTGCCGCCGATGGCCTGCACGGTGGCCACGCGGCCGGAGGTCACGGGTTCGCTGTCGGCACCGAACACCAGGCTCTTGACGGCGTTGTCATAGGCCACGATGCCGTCGATGGGCAGGTAGCCACGGGCCGTGGGGGTGGACATCATGGTCTTTTCCGCGGCCTGCACGCACTGCAGCAGGGGCAGCTTGCCGTTGTCGTCGAAGTACACGCCCACGCCCAGGTTGACCTTGTTGGGGTTGGTGTCGGCGTTGAATTGCTCGTTGAGGCCCAGGATGGGGTCGCGGGGGGCCATTTCGACGGCGGTGAAAAGAGACATGAAAATCCTTGAAAGGTTGTCAGTAGCGAAGAATCCGGGCGTGGTGTACTGTGCCGGGTTCCGCCGATTTTAACGGCCTGCCCCTCCCACTCGTTGACTGCACCCATGCCGGATATCACACAGGTCATAACGGAAAAGCAAGACGGCGAATTCGTCCGTTTCCCCGATTCCCCCTTTGAATTGTTCCAGCCCTATCCGCCGGCGGGAGACCAGCCGGAGGCCATCAACAAGCTGGTGGAAGGACTGCGCGATGGCGAGGCCTTCCAGACCCTGCTCGGGGTGACGGGCTCGGGCAAGACCTTCACCATGGCCAACGTCATTGCCCGCATGGGGCGCCCGGCCATCGTGTTCGCGCCCAACAAGACCCTGGCCGCGCAGCTGTACAGCGAGTTCCGCGAGTTCTTCCCCAAGAACGCCGTGGAGTACTTCGTGAGCTACTACGACTACTATCAGCCCGAGGCCTATGTGCCCCAGCGCGACCTGTTCATCGAGAAGGACAGCGCCATCAACGAGCACATCGAGCAGATGCGCCTGTCGTGCACCAAGAGCCTGATGGAGCGAACCGACGTGGTCATCGTGGCCACGGTGTCGGCCATCTATGGCATCGGCGAACCCGAGAGCTACCACCGCATGGTGATGACTTTGCGCACCGGCGACAAGCTGGGCCAGCGCGACGTGATCGCCCAGCTGATCCGCATGCAGTACCAGCGCAACGAGGCGGACTTTTCACGCGGCAAGTTCCGCGTGCGGGGCGACACCATCGACGTGTTCCCGGCCGAGCATTCGGAGCTGGCCATCCGCATCGAGCTGTTCGATGACGAAGTGGAGAGCCTGCAGCTGTTCGATCCGCTCACGGGCCGCGTCAAGCAGAAGATCCCGCGCTTCACGGTCTACCCGAGCAGCCACTACGTGACGCCGCGCGACAAGGTGCTGGCCGCCGTGGAGACCATCAAGCTCGAACTGGCCGAGCGCCTCAAGCAGTTGCTGGCCGATGGCAAGCTGGTGGAGGCGCAGCGCCTGGAGCAGCGCACGCGCTTCGACCTGGAGATGCTCAGCGAAGTAGGGCACTGCAAGGGCATCGAGAACTACACGCGCCACCTGTCGGGCGCCGCGCCGGGCGATCCACCCAGCACGCTGACCGACTACATGCCCAAGGACGCGCTGATGTTCCTGGACGAGAGCCACCAGATGATCGGCCAGCTCAATGCCATGTACAGCGGCGACCGCTCGCGCAAGACCACGCTGGTCGAATACGGCTTTCGCCTGCCGTCGGCGCTGGACAACCGCCCGCTCAAGTTCGAGGAGTTCGAGCAGCGCATGCGGCAGGTGATCTTTGTCACCGCCACGCCGGCAGACTACGAGCGCACCCATTCCGGCCAGATCGTCGACCAGGTGGTGCGGCCCACCGGCCTGGTGGACCCCGAAGTGGAGGTGCGGCCCGCCACCCATCAGGTGGATGATGTGCTGCAGGAAATACGCATTCGTGTGGAAAAGCACGAACGTGTACTCATTACCACGCTGACCAAGCGCATGGCGGAGCAGCTCACCGACTACCTGACGGACAACGGTGTGAAGGTCCGCTACCTGCACAGCGACGTGGACACGGTCGAGCGCGTGGAGATCATCCGCGACCTGCGCTTGGGCGCGTTTGACGTGCTGGTGGGGATCAACCTGCTGCGCGAGGGGCTCGACATTCCCGAGGTGTCCCTCGTGGCCATCCTGGATGCCGACAAGGAGGGCTTCCTGCGGGCCGAGCGCAGCCTCATCCAGACCATTGGCCGCGCGGCGCGGAATCTGAACGGGCGGGCCATCCTGTATGCCGACCGCATCACCGATTCCATGAAAAAAGCCATGGGCGAGACGGAACGCCGCCGCATCAAACAGATCGCACACAACGAGGCCCACGGAATCACTCCGCGCAGCATTGTCAAGCGGGTAAGAGACCTGATTGACGGCGTCTACAGCGAGAAAGCCGGCAAGGACGCCGAGCGGCTGGAGCAGGAAGCCATGCAGCGCGCCAAGGTGGAGGACATGTCCGAAAAGGATGTGGCGCGCGAAATCAAGCGGCTCGAAAAGCTCATGCTCGAGCATGCGCGCAACCTGGAATTCGAGCAGGCTGCCCGGGTGCGCGACCAGCTCACGCGTCTCAAGGACCAGGCATTTGGCGCGCATGGCAGCGATTCGGTGGCCTTGTGAGGGCATGTCGAAGACCGGGCGAATACACCACAGGTCAAATGACGACCGGTTGGTTTTTTAACCCGACAAATTCGATAGGGATTTGTGTTATACTTGCACAAAATACTCAAGAAAAAAGCCCAGCGATGAAGGGCTCCGTGCCAGGCAACTGTGCGGAGTAAGGGGCGGAGACGGTGCCTTGCTGGCCATCAGCCAGCGAAGGCGGTTTCTACAACGAACAAGCCTTAGCACAAGGAGCTTGCGATGCGTCTCACAACCAAAGGCCGGTTTGCGGTCACCGCCATGATTGACCTGGCCCTGCGCCAGAACAATGGTCCCGTCACGCTGGCCGCGATCAGCCAGCGCCAGCAGATTTCGCTGTCGTACCTGGAGCAGCTTTTTGGCAAGCTGCGCCGCCACGAACTGGTCGAATCTACCCGTGGTCCTGGCGGCGGCTACACGTTGGCCCGCAAGGCAGGCGATATCACGGTGGCGGACATCATCGTTTCGGTGGACGAACCCATTGATGCCACGCAATGCGGCGGCAAGGAAAATTGCCTGGGCGAAGCGGGCCGCTGCATGACGCACGAGCTGTGGGCATCGCTCAACCAGCGCATGGTGGAGTTCCTCGATTCCGTCACGCTGCAAAAGCTGGTGGATGAACAGCTGGCCAAGGGCGTGCAGATCGAAGACAAGCCGGTGGTGCGCCGGGCGATTTCGACGACCCCGGTGGTCAAGCCCATCCGCGTCAACGCGCCCAATTCGGTGTTCGCACTGGGCAACGTCTTCGCGAAATCCTGATACCCGGGGCTCCGCTGCCGGCCCTGGGGTCGGCAGCGCCCTGAACGAGTTTTCAAGCATCGTTTCGTTTCTTATTTTTAGCTTGCCAGCCAGCAACTATCACTGAGCCAGCCATGGACATGACCCCGCACTTCCCCATCTATCTCGACTACGGCGCCACGACCCCGGTGGACCCCCGCGTGGTGGACGCCATGATTCCCTGGTTGCGCGAGCACTTCGGCAACCCGGCATCGCGCAGCCACGCCTGGGGCTGGGAGGCGGAGGAAGCTGTCGAGAAGGCGCGCGTGCAGGTGGCGGATCTGATTGGTGCGGATCCGCGTGAAATCGTCTGGACCAGCGGCGCCACGGAGTCCATCAACCTGGCCTTGAAGGGCGCCGCGCAGTTCTACAAGGGCAAGGGCAAGCACCTCATCACGCTCAAGACCGAGCACAAGGCCGTGCTGGACACCATGCGCGAGCTGGAGCGCCAGGGCTTCGAGGCCACCTACCTGGATGTTCAGGAAGACGGCCTGGTCAATATGGACGCCCTGAAGGCCGCCATACGCCCCGACACCGTGCTGATCAGCATCCTGTTCGTGAACAACGAGATCGGGGTGATCCAGGACATTCCCGCCATTGGCGCGCTGTGCCGGGAAAAGGGCATCCTGCTGCACGTGGATGCCGCGCAGGCCACGGGCCGCGTCGAGATCGACATGAACACCCTGCCCATCGACCTGATGAGCATGACCGCGCACAAGACCTACGGCCCCAAGGGCGTGGGCGCGCTGTATGTGCGCCGCAAGCCCCGCGTTCGGCTGGAAGCACAGATGCACGGCGGCGGCCACGAGCGCGGCATGCGCTCGGGCACCTTGCCCACGCACCAGATCGTGGGCATGGGCGAGGCATTCCGCATCGCCAAGGAAGAAATGGCCGAGTCCAACGCCAAGGCGCACGCGCTGCAGCAGCGCCTGCTCGATGGCCTGAAGGACATCGAGCAGGTGTTCATCAACGGCAGCATGGAGCGCCGCGTGCCGCAGAACCTGAACATGAGCTTCAACTTCGTGGAAGGTGAATCGCTCATCATGGGCATCAAGGGCCTGGCCGTGTCGTCGGGTTCGGCCTGCACGTCCGCCAGCCTGGAGCCCAGCTATGTGCTGCGCGCCCTGGGCCGCAGCGACGAACTGGCGCACAGCAGCCTGCGCATGACCATTGGCCGCTTCACGACCGAGGAAGAGATCGATTACGCGATCTCCACCATCCGCGAGAACGTGGCCCGCCTGCGTGAGCTGAGCCCGCTGTGGGAGATGTACAAGGACGGCATCGACATCAGCACCATCCAGTGGGCTGCGCACTGAATCCCGGAATTTCGAAGAATTGAAGAGGTACACATCATGGCTTACTCAGACAAAGTGGTTGACCATTACGAAAACCCCCGCAACGTGGGTTCGTTCGACAAGGGCGACGATTCGGTGGGCACCGGCATGGTGGGTGCGCCTGCCTGCGGCGACGTGATGAAGCTGCAGATCAAGGTGAACCCCGAAACCGGCGTGATCGAAGATGCGCGTTTCAAGACCTACGGTTGCGGCTCCGCCATTGCCTCCTCGTCGCTGGTGACCGAATGGGTCAAGGGCAAGACGCTGGATGAAGCAGCGGCGCTGAAAAACAGCGAGATCGCCGAGGAGCTGGCCCTGCCGCCCGTCAAGATCCACTGCTCCATCCTGGCGGAAGACGCCATCAAGGCCGCCGTGCTCGACTACAAGACCAAGCACGCAGCAGCCGCCACCGCTGCTTGAGTGAGAGATATGGCCATTACGCTGACAGAAGCCGCTGCCCGGCACGTCAACCGCTATCTTGCCCGGCGCGGCAAGGGGCTGGGGGTGCGCCTGGGTGTCAAGACGACCGGCTGTTCGGGGCTTGCCTACAAGCTGGAGTATGTGGACGATTCCGAGCCCGAAGACATCGTGTTTGAAAACCACGGCGTCAAGGTGCTGATCGATCCCAAGAGCCTGGCCTATATCGACGGTACCGAACTCGACTTCGTGCGCGAAGGCCTCAATGAAGGCTTCAAGTTCAACAACCCCAACGAGCGGGACCGCTGCGGTTGCGGAGAGAGCTTCCGCGTTTGAGCGCCTGCCGACGCTTTTTTCGTGAAACCGCCAACGCGCTCTCCGTGCTGGCGGTTTTTTGTTGACCCGCACCTCGCGACCTGTGCATGAACCTGCAATCCGACGACTTTGAACTGTTTGGCCTCGAGCGCCGTTTCGCGCAGGACCGTGGCGCCATCGATGCGCGCTGGAAAGAGCTGCAGCGCGAAGCACATCCCGACAAGTTCGCGGCGCAGGGCGCGGCCGCGCAGCGCGTGGCCATGCAATGGTCGGTGCGCATCAACGAGGCCTACCAGCGCCTGAAGGCTCCCCAGCGCCGCGCCGCCTACCTGTGCGAGCTGCACGGGGCCCCGATCCGCGCCGAGGACAACACGGCCATGCCGGCGGCGTTCCTCATGCAGCAGATGGAGTGGCGCGAGGCGCTGGAAGATGCCCGCGCCGAGAGCGAACTCGATGCGCTCGAGGATGGCGTTGCCCAGGCCCGCCGTGCCGCGCTGGCGCAGTGCGAGCAACTCATCGACCAGCAGCGGGACTACGCGGGTGCCGCCCGGCAGGTCAGAGCCCTCATGTTCATTGCGCGATTTGCGGACGACATTGAACGCCGCCGAGAGCAACTGGGACAATAGAGCGGTTTTGCTTTCCCCCTGGGGCCCCGTTCGTATGACGGCGGACTCCACCACGTTGAGACCCGAAATTTCATGGCGCTTCTGCAGATTTCCGAACCCGGCCAATCCCCCGATCCGCACCAGCGGCGCATTGCCGTCGGCATTGACCTGGGCACCACCCACTCCCTGGTCGCCGCCGTGCGCAATGGCGTGTCCGAATGCCTGCCCGATGCGCAGGGCAGGGTGCTGTTGCCCTCGGTCGTGCGGTACCTGGAAAAGGGTGGACGCCAGATCGGATACGACGCCGTGGCCGCGCAGGCCCAGGATGCGCGCAACACCATCGCCTCGGCCAAGCGCTTCATGGGGCGGGGCCTGAAAGACGTGGCGGAGGCGGGCAAGCTGCCCTACGACTTTGTTCCCGCCAGCGAGGCGGGGGTGCAGGGCATGGTCAGCCTCGCGACGGTGGACGGCAACAAGTCGCCCGTCGAGGTCAGTGCCGAAATCCTGGCGACGCTGCGCTACCGGGCCGAGGACACCTTCAATGACGACCTCTACGGTGCCGTCATCACCGTGCCCGCCTACTTCGACGACGCCCAGCGGCAGGCCACCAAGGACGCGGCCAAGCTGGCGGGCATCCACCTGCTGCGCCTCATCAACGAGCCGACGGCCGCAGCCATTGCCTACGGCCTGGACAATGCGAGTGAGGGGGTCTACGCGGTGTACGACCTGGGCGGCGGCACCTTCGACATCTCCATCCTGCGCCTGACGCAGGGCGTGTTCGAGGTCATCGCCACGGGCGGCGATTCCGCGCTGGGCGGCGACGACTACGATGCGGCCCTGGCGGACTGGGTGCTGCAGCAACTGGGCCTTCAGGCCGTCACCCCGGCGGACAAGTCGGCGGTGCGCATGGCGGCACGCGCCTGCAAGGAAGCCTTGACTGCTATAGATTCAGTAGCTTTCAGCGCACATCTATCAAACGGTGGCGTGCATTTCGATGTCAAGAAATCGGACTTCGAGGCCATCACGGCCGAACTGACCGCGCGCTCCATGGCGGCGGTGCGCCGCGCGCTGCGGGACGCCCATCTGGGGCGTGACGAGGTGAAGGGCGTGGTGATGGTGGGCGGCTCCACCCGCATGCCGCAGGTGCGGCAGGCGGTGGCCGCCTTCTTTGGCAAGGAACCGCTGACCAACCTCAACCCCGACGAAGTCGTTGCGCTGGGTGCCGCCATCCAGGCCAACCAGCTGGCGGGCAACAACACGGCGGGCGACCTGCTGCTGCTGGACGTGATCCCGCTGTCGCTGGGCATCGAAACCATGGGAGGCCTCGTGGAGCGCATCGTCGCGCGCAACGAGACCATTCCCACCGCCAAGGCGCAGGACTTCACCACCTACAAGGATGGCCAGACAGCGCTGGCGGTGCATGTGGTGCAGGGCGAGCGCGACCTGGTGCAGGACTGCCGCAGCCTCGCGCGCTTCGAGCTGCGCGGCATTCCGCCCATGGCCGCGGGCGCGGCGCGCATCCGCGTGACCTTCACCGTCGATGCCGACGGCCTGCTGAGCGTGAGCGCCAGGGAGCAGGGCAGTGGCGTGGAGGCACGCATCGACGTGAAGCCCTCCTATGGCCTGTCGGACGACCAGATTGCGCGCATGCTGCAGGACGGCTTTGCCACGGCTGCCCAGGACATGAAGGCCCGCGCGGTGGTCGAGGCCCGCGTGGACGCGGACCGCATGCTGATCGCCACCCAGAGTGCCCTCGATGCCGATGGCGATGTCCTCTCCACCCGGGAGCGCGCCGAGATCGATGCGCTGATGGTGGCATTGCGCCACCAGCGGGATGCGCAGGATGCCGCCGTCATCGAAGCCGCCACCGATGCACTGGCCAAGGGCACGGAAGCCTTCGCCGCGCAGCGCATGAACCGTGGCATCCAGCAGGCGCTGGCTGGCAAGAACGTGCAGACCTTGTAAGCCCCGGACAAGAAGCAATAAGAGCCCACACCCCATGCCCGTCATCAAGATCCTTCCCCATCCCGAATACTGTCCCCAGGGGGCCGAAATCACCGCGCCCGCCGGCACGTCGATCTGCGAAGCCCTGCTCGACAACCACATCAACATCGAGCACGCCTGCGACATGAGCTGTGCCTGCACCACCTGCCACGTCATCGTGCGCCAGGGGCTGAACTCGCTCAACGAGGCCGAGGAAGAGGAAGAAGACCTGCTCGACCGCGCCTGGGGCCTGGAGCCACAATCGCGCCTGTCGTGCCAGGCCATCCTGGCGCAAACCGATCTGACCGTGGAAATTCCCAAGTACACGATCAACCATGCCAAGGAGAACCACTAGATGAGCGCAGCGCCGGGCCGCCCCAGGCAAGCTGGCGCCCCCTTGGGGGGCACCGAGGACACGAAGTGCCGAGCGTGGGGGCACGTATGACCCGCCAGATCGTTCTCGACACCGAAACCACCGGCCTTTCGGCCGACAGCGGGGACCGCATCATTGAACTGGGCTGCGTGGAGCTGCTCAACCGCAAGCTCACCGGCAACAACCTGCACCTGTACTTCAATCCGGGCCGCGACAGCCATGAAGATGCGCTGAAGGTGCACGGCATCAGCAACGAGTTCCTGAAGGACAAGCCCAGGTTCGCCGAGGTGGCGGACGAGATCCTGCAGTACCTTCAGGGGGCCGAGATCATCATCCACAACGCGGCGTTCGACGTGGGCTTCCTGAACAAGGAGCTGGAACTGACGGGACGTCCGGGCTTTCGCACGTACGTGGAGAGCGTGACCGACACGCTCGCCATGGCCAAGGAGATGTACCCGGGCAAGCGCAATTCGCTCGATGCCCTGTGCGACCGGCTGGGCGTGGACAACTCCGGCCGCACCCTGCACGGGGCGCTGCTGGATGCCGAGCTGCTGGCCGATGTCTACATCAACCTGACCCGTGGCCAGGATGCCCTGCTCATCGCCGATGATGCGCAGGAAGGCAGCGACGGCCTGAAGGTGGCCGCCATCGACCTGCGGCTGCTGAGCCTGCCCGTGCTGCGCGCCAGCGAGCAGGAGCAGGCGGCCCATGCCGAAGTGCTGGCGCAGATCGACAAGGCCAGCGGAGGCAAAACAATTTGGAGAACTGTCCAGGCAGCTTGAAAAGCTGTGCCATAATAGAAGGCTGTCACAGCGACACGGGTGATTAGCTCAGCGGTAGAGCACTGCCTTCACACGGCAGGGGTCACATGTTCGATCCATGTATCACCCACCACG
>NZ_JBWKMU010000014.1:99225-235723 GCF_059415205.1 Acidovorax sp. GW821-FHT10E03
ACGGGTGATTAGCTCAGCGGTAGAGCACTGCCTTCACACGGCAGGGGTCACATGTTCGATCCATGTATCACCCACCAATTCAACCCCTGCAGATCTCTGGTCTGCAGGGGTTTTTTCATGGGCCGGGGCCTCCAGGGCCCATTCGGCGGCAGGGCGCCGCAAAGCGGCTACAGTGTCAGCCTCGAGTCCATGGCGGGACTGCCCCGCGGGAAGGCCACCCTGGCCTGCCACGGGCTTCCTTTGCCGACACGCCCGACCCATGATCACCTTTCACAACCCGCTGCACCAGGGACACGCCCCCACCCACGAATTCTTTCGCGGCGAACGCGTTCCCTGCTTCGAGAAGCCTGCGCGCGTGGACTATGTCGAAGAGGCACTGCGCGCGCGGGGCCACGGCCTCACGGCGCCGGATGTGGACAGCGGGCCCGTGCTGTCCCAGGTGCATGCGCAGCGCTATCTGGCCTTCCTGCAGACGGCCTGGCAGCAATGGATGGCGCTGGACCCCGCGAACGCCGATGTGCAGCCTTTTCCATCCGTGTGGCCCGTGCGCACCCTGCGCAGCGATCTGGAGCCGGAGAACTTCGTGGCGCGGCTTGGCCTGTACTCCATGGACAACGGCACGCCCATGGCCCCCGGCACCTGGGCGGCGGCCAAGGCAGGCGCGGATGCGGCCGCCAGTGCCGCCACCCGGGTGGCGCGGGGTGTGGGCGCGGCGTTTTGCTGCACACGCCCGCCAGGCCACCATGCCGGCCCGGACTTCATGGGGGGCTACTGCTTCCTGAACAACGCCGCCGTGGCGGCGCAGGTATTGCGCAACGAGGGCGCCCGGCGCGTGGCCCTGCTGGATGTCGACTATCACCATGGCAATGGCACGCAAAGCATCTTCTACGACCGCTCCGACGTGCTGTTCATCAGCATGCATGGCGACCCGCGCACGGAATACCCCTTTTACCTGGGCCATGCGGACGAAACCGGGACAGGAGAGGGCGCGGGCTTCAATCTGAACCTGCCGCTGCCGGCAGGCACCAGCGCCGCCGCCTGGTTCGATGCGCTGGAAAGTGCCTGTGCGCGGATCGCCAGCCACGGGGCCGATGCCCTTGTGGTCTCGCTGGGGCTCGACGCGTTCGAGGGCGACCCCATTTCCCGCTTCGCACTCGCCTCGTCCGATTTCACCCGGCTGGGCGCGCGCCTCGCACGCCTGGGACTGCCCGCTGTCTTCGTTCTCGAAGGTGGCTACGCGGCGGCCGAGCTGGGAACCAATGCCGTCAATGTGCTCGACGGCTTCGAGCAAGGCTGAGCACCGAAGGGCAAGGACGAGGGCGAGCGAATGGCGGATGTAGTCGACTGTGTGGTGGTGGGGGCGGGCGTGGTCGGCCTGGCCGTGGCCCGGGCCCTGGCGCTGCGGGGCCGCGAGGTCATGGTGCTGGAATCCGCGGATGCGATAGGCACCGGCATCAGTTCGCGCAACAGCGAGGTCATCCATGCCGGGCTGTACTACCCCACCGGGTCGCTGAAAGCGCGGCTGTGCGTCCAAGGCCGGGACATGCTGTATGCCTACTGCGCCGAGCGTGGCGTGCCCCACCGCCGCTGCGGCAAGCTCCTGGTGGCAACCTCGTCGGGGCAGCTGCCTGGTCTTGAGTCCATCCAGGCACGGGCGCAAGCCAACGGCGTGCCGGATCTGCACTGGCTCGGCCGCCAGGAAGCACGGGCGCTGGAGCCCGCGCTGGAATGCGTCGCTGCATTGTTTTCGCCCAGTACCGGTATCGTGGACAGCCACGCCTTGATGCTCGCGCTGCAGGGCGACCTGGAGCATGCGGGGGGACTCGTGGCCCTCAATTCGCCCCTGGCGCAAGCGGAATGCGCGCAGAATGCTATTGATTTGGTAGCGTCCGATGGCACGCGTTTGCGAGCCCGTACCGTGGTCAATGCCGCAGGGCTGCACGCCCCCGGGCTGGCCCGCCGCTTTGCGGGGCTGGGAGCGGATCATGTGCCCCGTGCCCACTACGCCAAGGGCAGCTATTTCACGCTGTCTGGCAAGGCACCCTTCAGCCGCTTGATCTACCCCGTGCCCGAGGCTGCCGGCCTGGGCGTGCACCTGACGCTGGATCTGGGCGGGCAGGCCAAGTTCGGCCCCGACGTGCAGTGGGTTGATTCGCCGGACGACCTTTTGGTCGACCCCGCACGCGGGGACGCGTTCTACACCGAGGTCCGCAAATACTGGCCCGCGCTGCGCGACGGAGCGCTGGCGCCCGGCTATGCGGGCATGCGCCCCAAGATCCATGGCCCCGGGGAACCCGCGGCGGACTTCATGATCCAGGGGCCCGCGGTGCACGGCGTCCCGGGCCTGGTGAACCTGTTTGGCATCGAATCCCCCGGCTTGACAAGCGCCCTGGCCATTGCGGACCATGTGGCCACGCTGGTCTGATCTGCGGCAAACCATTTGCAATCCGTAACCTCTTGCGTCGCCGTCCTACGAAGCGGGGCGGGGGCAGGTGGCTAAGATGAACCCGAGTCCTGTTCCGGCAGGGATGATTGATTTTTTTGTGTTGCTTCAAGAAAGGCTTGTATGACTGCTTCCGACACCACCACCACCCAGGGCGAACTGGAAAAGCTGGTTTCTGATCTGCGGGGGCTTCTCGCCAACAAGGATCTCGACGCGGTCCCTGAAATCAAGCTGCTGCGCCAGCGTCTGGACGACGGCATGCACAACGTGCGCGAATCCGCGGTGCGCGCGGCGCAGGATGCGGCCCGCCAGGCCAAGGATGCCGCCCTTGCGGCAGACCGCTATGCGCACGATGAACCATGGCGCGTGGCCGGGGCCGCGCTGGCCGTTGGCGCCCTGGTGGGCTTCCTGCTTGCGCGGCGCTGATTCCGGCCTGCCGCGCACGGCCGCACAACGCAGAGGCTGCACATGAACTGGCTTTCCCTCCTGGGGCTGGAGGCCCTGGTGGCCCGCTGGCGCGCCAACGTGATCGAAGGCGCCATCGCGGCGGAAGACCGCATGGACCTCGCACGCCTGGAGTGGCAGGATCAGAAGCAGCGCCTGCAGCAGATGCTGGTGCTGACCATTGTGGTGGCGGGGCTCACCGTGGTGGCCTTGATCATGCTCTCGCTGGCGGTGCTGGTGCATTTCTGGGACACCCCCCAGCGCACCCTGGTGGCCTGGCTCGTGGCAGCCGTCTGGACTGTCGGCTGGGCCGCCACGCTCATGTCGCTGGTTTCCGTCGTGCAGAAGGCGGGCCAGGGCTTTGCCCTTACGCGGCGCGAGCTGGCGCAGGACTGGCGTGACATCAAGGAGCGTTTGTAATGGCTGCGACGAACCCATCGACCACTGCCCCGCAAGCCGTGGTTCCCGAGCCCACCACGGCCCAGCAGCGTGTGCTGGACCGGATCGCCATGCAGCGCGAACGCTTGCGCGCCCGCAGGGCGGCCCGGGCACAGTCGCTGGCATTGGCGCAGCGGGACCAGGGTGACGGCGGCCTGGACGAGTCCCTGGTGCTGCGCGCCGCGGGATTCGCCCGGGAACACCCCCTGGCGGTGGCGGCCATGGCCGGCGTCGCCGTCGTGGCGGGGCCGCGCCGGCTGATTCGCTGGGCCGGCGTGCTGCTGCCCATGCTGATGCGGTTGCGGCGCTGACCGGCCTTGCCGGCACCTTGCCGGGCGGCCGGCAGGAGCCTGCGTTCTGTCCCACGGCAAAAGAGCCGCCCAGATGGGCGGCTCTTTTTTTGGGGGCCTGGCGCGCGGGCGGCGTGCCGTGGCTCAGCCCATGGCCTTGATGGCCTTCGCGGCCTTCGCCACCAGCGCGGGGCCTTCGTAGATCAGCCCGGTGTAGATTTGCACCACATCGGCGCCGGCGCGGACCTTGCCCACCGCATCCTCGGCGCTCATGATGCCACCCACGCCAATGATGGGAAAACGGCTGCCCAGGGCCGCACGCAGCTGGCGTATCACCTGGTTGCTGGCTTCCAGCACCGGGGCGCCGCTGAGCCCGCCGGTTTCCTGCGCGTGGCGCAAACCCTGCACGGCCGCGCGGCTGATGGTGGTGTTGGTGGCGATCACGCCGTCCATGCCATGGCGCTGCAGCGTGGAGGCGATCACGGACACCTGGGCTTCATCGAGATCCGGGGCAATCTTCACGAACACCGGTACGCGCCGCGCGTGCCGCGCCGCCAGGGCTGCTCGGCGCTCGGCGATCGCGCCCAGCAGCGCGTCCAGCGCCGCATCGCTCTGCAGCGCGCGCAGGTTCTGGGTGTTGGGCGAGCTGATGTTGACCGTGACGTAGTCCGCGTGCGGGTACACGCCGTCCAGGCAGGCCAGGTAGTCGCTGGTGGCGTTCTCGATCGGGGTCGTGGCGTTCTTGCCGATATTCAGGCCCAGCAGCAGGGGGTGTTTGCGGCTCTGCGAGCGAAAGCGGGCCTGCTGCACGTTGTGCAGGAACGCATCCAGCCCTTCGTTGTTGAAACCCAGGCGATTGATGAGCGCGCGCGCTTCGGGCAGGCGGAACATGCGGGGCTTGGGGTTGCCGGGCTGCGCCTTGGGTGTCACGGTGCCCACTTCCACGAAGCCGAAGCCCATGGTGCCCAGTGCGTCGATGCAGCGGGCGTTCTTGTCCAGCCCCGCCGCCATGCCGACGCGGTTGGGAAACGTCAGGCCCGCCAATTCGACAGGGTCGTCCACGGTTTCATTGCACCAGGCCCATTGCAATGGCGTGCGCTGTCCGCGCGCCAGCATGTCCATGGTGAGCTCGTGGGCGGTCTCGGCATCCAGGCCGAAGAGAAAGGGGCGGGTGAGGGCGTAGGGGATCAGGGACATGAGGGGATAATTCAAGGTTTCCCCCTGATTTTCTCCCATGACGACCTCCACCTCCCTGACCCAAGATGAACTCAAGACCCTGGTAGGCCAGGCCGCGCTGCAATATGTGGTGCCCGGCGAGATTGTGGGGGTGGGTACCGGCTCCACCGTCAACAAGTTCATCGACGCGCTGGCCACCATCAAGGACCAGATCAAGGGGGCAGTATCGAGCTCCGTGGCCAGCACCGAGCGCCTGAAGGCGCTGGGCATTGCGGTGTTCGATGCCAACGAAGTCCAGGCCCTTTCGGTCTATATCGATGGTGCCGACGAAATCGACGGCAAGGGCCACATGGTCAAGGGAGGCGGCGCGGCGCTGACGCGCGAGAAGATCGTCGCAGCGCTGGCCAGCCGTTTCGTGTGCATCGCCGACGAATCCAAGCTGGTTCAGGCGCTGGGGCAGTTTCCTTTGCCCGTCGAGGTGATTCCGATGGCCGCCAACCACATAGCGCGGCGTTTTGCGGCGATGGGCGGCCAGGCGCAACTGCGGCTGCGGGATGGCCAGCCCCTGGTGACCGACAACGGCCAACACATCCTGGACGTCCGGGGGCTCTCGATCACGGACCCGCTGGCGTTCGAGTCCGACATCAACCAGTGGCCGGGCGTGGTGACGGTGGGTGTCTTTGCCCACCAGAAGGCGTCGGTCTGCCTGCTGGGCACGGCGCAAGGGGTGAAGACGCTCACTTATTGAGCCCGGGGCCTGGCGGCGGGCACGGACGCATGTCCGCCGGAATGGACAAAGGGGCCTGAAAAGGCCCCTTTGTCCTGGCGGCCGCCGGCCCGCCCGTTCCCAGGGAGAGGGACGCTCAGAATCTGATGCCCGCCGGATTGCTGGGCGACGGCCCCTCATTGGCCGGAGCCGGGGGGCGCACCATGGGTACTGCGGACGCCGGGGCCGACGCTGCAGCCGCTGCTGTTGCAGGTTCCACGGCCTTGATGGCCACCAGAGGGGTGGGGGCAGGCTGGCGGTAGTTGCCGGGCAGCTGCGATTGCTTGGGATAGCCTGCAGCATCCAGGTACTGCGTCCATTCCCCTTCAGAAAAACCCGCGAGCTGCTGGCCGCCGATGGTGCCAAAGGGCAGGCTGGAGTTGCCGCTCAGGCGCTGCAGTGCTGCGATGTCCTCGTTGCTGGACACGGTGCGCTCGGTGAACGGTATGCCGCGCGACGTGAGCAGATTGCGCGCGGAGGTGCACGGCGGGCAATCGTTGCCCGTATAGAGCGTGACGGGAAAGCGGCTGGCGGTCTGGCGCAGATCGTACGGCAGCGCGGCGTTGGCCGCTGCGGGCGGCGCAGCGGCTGCCCGCGCGGGCTGGGCGCTGGCGTCGGCCGGCGGGCGGTCCGAAAACGTCACCTTGCCATCCGGGCCAACGATCCGGTAGACGCCTTGCGCCTGGACGCTGGCGCTGGCCAACACCATCAGCAAGGATGCCAGCAGGGGGGCGGTCAGCGGATTGTGCATCTTCATTTTTCTCACTCCATACAGGATCGATCGTCGGCCCCGGGCGCAGTGCAAACTGCCCTGGGTGCCATGGATTCGGTCAGGCCGTCGACTCTTCGGCCATGCCCTGGTGGCGCAGCAGGGCATCCAGGCTGGGCTCGCGGCCCCGGAAGGCCTTGAAGGACTCCATCGCGGGGCGGCTGCCGCCGGCCTCCAGGATGGCCTCGCGGTAGCGGCGGCCCGTTTCGGTGCTGGGCAGCCCATCGCTGCCGGCCGTTTCTTCGAAGGCCGCATAGGCATCGGCGCTCAGCACCTCGGCCCACTTGTAGCTGTAGTAGCCGGCGGCGTAGCCCCCCGCGAAGATGTGGCTGAAGGTGTGGGCCGTGCGGCTGAAGGCCGGCGGCTGCAGCACGGCCACCTCGCGGCGCACCTGGTCGAGCAGCGGCATGATGTCCTGTGCCGGGTCGTGCTCGGTGTGCAGCAGCATGTCGAACAGCGAGAACTCGATCTGGCGCAGCGTCTGCATGCCGCTCTGGAAGTTCTTGGCGGCGATCATCTTGTCGAACAGCGCGCGGGGCAGGGGTTCGCCCGTGTCCACGTGGGCCGTCATGTGCTTGAGCACGTCCCACTCCCAGCAGAAGTTCTCCATGAACTGGCTGGGCAGCTCGACCGCATCCCATTCCACGCCGCCGATGCCCGAGACGTCGCGCTCGTTCACCTGGGTCAGCATGTGGTGCAGGCCGTGGCCGAACTCATGGAAAAGGGTGATCACGTCGTCGTGCGTGAGCAGCGGCGGCTTGCCGTCCACGCCGCTGGCGAAGTTGCACACCAGGTGCGCCACGGGGGTCTGCAGCACGCCGGTGTCGGGGCGCAGCCAGCGGGTGCGCACGTCGTCCATCCAGGCGCCGCCGCGTTTGCCCGTGCGGGCGGGCTGGTCCAGATAGAACTGGCCCACCAGCGTATTGCCGCGCTCGATGCGGTAAAACTCCACGGCGGGGTTCCACACCGGCGCGCTGTCACGGCGGATGGACACCTCGAACAGGGTTTCGATGATCTTGAACAGGCCCGCCAGCACCTTGGGCGCCGTGAAGTACTTCTTGACTTCCTGCTCGCTGAAGGCATAGCGCGCCTCCTTGAGCTTCTCGGAGACGTAGGGCCAGTCCCAGGCCTGCGGGTCGGTCAACGACAGCTTCTCGGCCGCGAACGCACGCAGGTCGGCGACGTCCTTCTCGGCATAGGGGCGGGCGCGGCGCGCCAGGTCGCGCAGGAACCCGATCACCTGGTCCGGCGACTGGGCCATCTTGGGCACGACGGAGACTTCGCCAAAATTGGCATAGCCCAGCAATTGGGCTTCTTCGCGGCGCAGTGCCAGGATCTCGCTGATCAGCGCCGTGTTGTCGAATTTGCGCGCATCGCCCTCGGCCTGGTCGGAAGCGCGGGTGACGTAGGCGCGGTAGAGCTTCTCGCGCAGATCGCTGCGGGTGGCGAATTGCATCACCGGCAGGTAGCAGGGCATCTTGAGCGTGAGTTTGTAGCCGTCCTTGCCGTCGGCCTGCGCCGCCGCCCGCGCGGCCTGCTGTACATCGGCGGGAATGCCGTCGAGTTCCTCGGCGCTCGCGTAGTAGGCGTATGCGTCTGTCGCATCGAGGGCGTTCTCGCTGAATTTCTGGCTCAGCTCGGCCTGGCGTTCCTGGATCTGCGCGAAGCGCTCCTTGGCGGAACCCGTCAGCTCCGCGCCGCTGAGCACGAAATTGCGCACGGCATTGCGGTGGGCCTGCCGCTGCTCGCCCGTCAGGGTGGCAGGGTCGATGGCCTTGTACTTGGCATACAGGCGTTCATCGGCACCCAGGCGGGTCCAGAACTCCGTCACCCTTGGCAGGGCGGCGTTGTAGGCCGCGCGCAGTTCCGGCGTGTCGGCCACGCTGTTGAGATGGCTGACGCTGCCCCACGCGGTTCCCAGCTGCTCGGTCGCCACGTCCAGTACCTTGGCGATCGCGTCCCAGCGCGCCGGAAAGTCCGGTGCGGTGACTGTTTCCAGCGCCGCGTTGGCGCGCTCCAGCAGGACGTCGACGGCAGGGGCCACGTCCTGCGGTGCGATGCGGTCGAAATGGGGAAGGTCCGAGAAGTCGAGGAGGGCGTTGCTCATGCGAAATCAGATGGCGCCAGATGGCGCGAGTTCAAGTTGCAAAGCAGCCGGCATCGACGGCACTGACCCAGGTCAGTGCGCTGCGGTGCGCTCGGCGGCTTCGATGGTGTTCACCAGCAGCATGGTAATGGTCATGGGGCCAACCCCGCCAGGCACGGGGGTGATCCAGCCGGCCACTTCCTTGACGCCGTCAAAGTCCACGTCGCCGCAGAGCTTGCCTTCGTCGTTGCGGTTCATGCCCACGTCGATCACCACGGCGCCGGGCTTGACCATGTCGGCGGTCAGCACATTGCGTTTGCCGACCGCCGCCACGATCACGTCGGCCTGCAGGGTTTGCGCCTTGAGGTCCTGCGTGGCGCTGTGGCAGATGGTGACGGTGGCGTTCTGGCCCAGCAGCATCAGCGCCATCGGCTTGCCCACGATGTTGCTGCGACCGATGACCACGGCGTGTTTGCCCTTGAGGTCGTAGCCGATGCTCTCCAGCATCTTCATGCAGCCGTAGGGCGTGCAGGGCCAGAAGCCGGGCATGCCGGTCATCAGGGCCCCGGCGCTGGCGATGTGGAAGCCGTCCACGTCCTTGGCGGGCGAGATGGCCTCGATCACCTTCTGCGCGTCAATGTGCCGGGGCAGGGGCAGTTGCACCAGGATGCCGTGGATGGCGGGGTCGTTGTTGAGGGCTTCCACGCGGGCCAGCAAGGCGGCCTCGGTCATGTCGGCCTCGTATTTTTCAAGGACGGAATGCAGGCCACCGTCTTCGCAGGCCTTGACCTTGTTGCGCACGTACACCTGGCTGGCGGGGTTGTCGCCCACCAGGACCACCGCCAGCCCGGGCGTGGTGCCCCGGGCCTTCAGGGCGGCGGCGCGTTGCGCCACGTCGGCGCGCAGTTGGCGGGAAAGGGCATTGCCGTCGATGAGTTGGGCGGTCATGTCAAAAAATATCCGTCAAATCGGGCTCTGGCGCTTTATTGGAAAGCGCGAGCAGCTATCAAAAAAATAGTATTACGCCTTGGGCGCGTTCTGGCCCAGCGCGATCTTGAGCAGGTCGGCCACGGTGTTGGCGTTGAGCTTTTCCATGATGTTGGCGCGGTGCGCCTCCACCGTCTTGATGCTGATGCCCAGATCGTCCGCGATCTGCTTGTTCAGGCGGCCGGCGACGATGCGCTCCAGAACCTGCGCTTCGCGGCTGGTGAGCTTGGACAGCAGGGCATCGCGGCTGGCGGCCTGCTGGTAGCCCGCGAAGGCCTCGCGGGCGTGGTCCAGCATGCGCTCGACCAATCCGACCAGTTCTTCCTCGTCAAAGGGCTTCTGGATGAAGTCGAGCGCGCCCTTCTTCATGGTGTTCACCGCCATCGGCACGTCGCCGTGGCCGGTGATGAACACGATGGGCAGGGGCGACTTGCGCTCGATGAGGCGGTCCTGCAGCTCCAGGCCCGTCATGCCGCCCATGCGGATGTCCACGATCAGGCAGGCCACCTCGCGCGGGTCGTAGCGCGACAGAAACGTTTCGGCCGAATCAAAGCAACGCACCCGGTAGTCCTTGCCTTCCAGCAGCCACTGCAGGGAATCGCGAACTGCTTCGTCGTCGTCTACAACGTAAACAGTGCCTTTTTTCGGAATCAAGCTCATGCAATTGTCCTTGGGTTTCGTACGTGTGCTACAGAATTTGTAGTGGCATCAGCAGGCTTGGCAAGCGGCAGCCAGAAGGAGAACCTGCAGCCTGTGACCTCCGATCCATTGTAGAGGTTCTCCGCCTGCATCCGGCCCTGGTGCGACTCGACGATGCTGCGGCACAGATTGAGGCCCATGCCCATGCCTTCTTCCTTGGTGGAGAAGAAGGCTTCGAACAGCCGTTCGAGCACCTCGGGCGCCAGGCCCTTGCCGGTGTCCTGCACGGAGAACTCCACCACCTCGCGGTCCTCGATGTGCTTGGGCACGACGCGCAGCTCCACGCTGCGCCCGGACGGGGGGCGGCTGGCGTGCTGGATGGCCTCGGCGCCGTTCTTCATGAGGTTGACCAGCACCTGTTCGATCAGGATGGTGTCGGCCATCACGGGCGGCAGGCGGGCGGCTACGTAATGCGTGAGGCGCACGTTGTGGCGGCGCAGCTCGATGTCGGCCAGCTCCACGGCTTCGTTGACCATCGAGTGCACGTCGGCCAGGGTACGGTTGGGCTCGCTCTTCTTCACGAAGGCGCGGATGCGCTGGATGATCTGGCCCGCGCGCTGCGCCTGGTGGGCCGTCTTCTGCAGCGCCGTGAGGAGCGCCTCTTCGGTGAGCTGGCCGCTCTGGATGCGCGAGACCATGCCGCTGCAGTAGTTGTTGATGGCCGTGAGCGGCTGGTTGAGCTCGTGCGCCACGCTGGAGGCCATTTCGCCCATGGTGATGAGGCGGCTCACCGACTGCGCGCGCTCGGCCTGGCGCGCCGCCTGCTCCTCGGCCTGGCGGCGGGGGGTGATGTCTGTGGCGATCACCATCTGGGCCAGGCGCCCGTCCACCCAGTTGAGGTAGCGCGAGCGCACTTCCAGCCACTTGCCCAGGTCGGGCAGGTAAATCTCGGCGTTCTCGGTGCGGGCGCTGGTCAGCGGGTCGGTCGGCAGGCCCATGAGGCCGTCCTCGTCGTCCATGCCCCGGTGGTCGGTGCCCGCCACGGGCACCACGCCGGCCTGGGCGACCAGCTGCAGGTGCCCGCCGGTCTGCGAGCCGAACCATTGGCGGTAGAGCTTGTTGGCGAACAGCAGCTCTTCGCTGCCCAGCGGGGCCACCGACACCGACGCGTCCAGCGATTCGAGCACGATGGTGAAGCGTTCGTGCGATGCCGAGAGCTGCTCGCGGATGCGGTTGGGCTCGGTGATGTCGGTCATCGACGTCATCCAGCCCGTTTGCTGGCCGTGCGCATCGATCAGAGGCGAGACATACAGGCGGGCATCGAACAAGGTGCCGCTCTTGCGCCGCACCCGCACCTGAAAGCCGCCCACGATGGTCTTGCCGGACAGCTCGTCGCGCAGCTTGGCGTGCAGGGCTTCGTGGTCGGAGTCGGGCCAGTAAGGGAAGGGCGCCTTCAGGCCCACGAGTTCCGCCTCGCTCCAGCCTGTCATCTGGCAGAAGGCGGCGTTCACATAGGTGATGCGGCCTTCCATGTCCAGCGCACGCATGCCGGTGAGGATGGAATTCTCCATCGCGCGGCGGAAATTCGTCTCGGCCACCAGGGCCTGTTGTGCCTGCATGCGGCGGCGGGTGTGGCGCCAGGTGGCGATCAGCATCCATGCCGTCATGGCGGAAAGCGTGCCCACCAGCCAGAAAAGCCCGCTGCCGACCACGCCCAGCGAGGTGCGGTAGGCCTGGGCCTTGAGCACCAGCCCGTTGCCCACGGGCGACACGGGCACCTCGTATTCATTGGCGCGGGGCGTCCAGGGCAGGAGCTGGGTGGCGGTGTTGCGCGGGCCCAGGGGGGTGCCCGCCAGAACCTGGTTCTTGCCGTCCAGCAGCGTGACGGCGTAGCGCGCCAGCACTTCGGTGGGCGTGCCATAGCGCAGCAGGCTGTCGATGGAGTATTCGCCCAGCACCACGCCGCTGAACTTGCCCTGGTTGTTCAAGGGCACCTGCAGCTGCAGCAGCGGCGTCGAGTCGCCCGAGGTGGCGGCCGGCTGGGCGTACACCGGCTGCTGCAGGTCGCGCGCCAGCCCGAAGGTGTCGGCGGTGTCGCCCGGCTTGAGCACTTCGCCCGCGATGCGCAGTTCGCTGCTGGCCAGCGTGGGGGCCGCGTGGCTGGCGCGGATGCGGCGGCGCTCGTCGATCCAGGTGATGGCCTGCAGCTCGGGGTACTGGCTGATCAGGGTTTCGGCGCGGCTCACGAATTCCGTGCGCTCCAGCTCCTGGTTGGACAGGTCGCGCGCGATGCGCATGAGCTGTTCCTGCCGCTCCAGCAGCCGCAGCCGCACGCGCTGTTGCGCATATTCCACATCGCGCCGCAGGGCTTCCTGCTCGCGCTCGGCCTCCTCGGCGCGCAAATACCAGAACGCGGCCACGATGGCCGCGAGAAACATCAGCACGGCGGCCAGCGGCGCCAGGGCCGCGAACCGGTCCTGCCGTGTGGGCGACAACCCGCGCCACCACTTGCGCCACCAGCGGGCGGGCGCGGCCACGACCATGGCGGTGGGGGAAGACGTGGGGGGCAGGGAGTCCATGTTCCAAGTGTAGGGGAGGCGATGCCCGGTGTTGGAACGGCGGGTCAATGTGCGTTTGCAGCATTTTCTTGTAATGTGAAATGCATAAGCACCATTTGAAATTATCAAAAAATATGCGAAACTAGAGCCAACGTACTAAATTGCTGCCACACCTACAGGAGACAAAGCATGTCAGCTCAGCCCGACCCCCAGGCCGGAAACGGCGCCGCGCCCGCCACCGACACCGACCAGCAGGAAACCCGTGAGTGGATGGATGCGCTGTCCGCCGTCATCGACAAGGAGGGGGCCGAGCGCGCCCACTACCTGCTGGAGCAATTGCTGGAACATGCCCGCCAGAACAGCGTGGACCTGCCGTTCTCGGCCAACACCGGCTACGTGAACACCATCGAGCCCGGCCAGGAGGCACGCAGCCCCGGCAACCTCGAAATCGAACAGCGCCTGCGCGCCTACATGCGCTGGAACGCCATGGCCATGGTCGTCAAGGCCAACCGCCACCATCCGCCCGAAGGCGGCGACCTGGGCGGCCACATCGGCTCCTTTGCCTCGCTGGCCAGCATGTTCGGCGCCGGCTTCAACCATTTCTGGCACGCCGAGAGCGAGAACCACGGCGGTGACCTGCTCTACATCCAGGGCCACGTATCCCCCGGCATCTATGCCCGCGCCTACCTCGAAGGCCGCCTCTCCGAAGACCAGCTGCTCAATTTCCGCCAGGAAGTGGACGGCAAGGGCCTGTCGAGCTACCCGCACCCCAAGCTCATGCCCGAGTTCTGGCAGTTCCCCACCGTGTCCATGGGCCTGGGCCCGCTGATGGCCATCTACCAGGCGCGTTTCCTCAAGTACCTGCACGCCCGTGGCATCGCCAACACCGAGAACCGCAAGGTCTGGGTGTTCTGCGGCGACGGCGAAATGGACGAGGTCGAATCCCTGGGCGCCATCGGCCTGGCCGCGCGCGAGAAGCTCGACAACCTGGTGTTCGTCATCAACTGCAACCTGCAGCGCCTGGACGGCCCCGTGCGTGGCAACGGCAAGATCATCCAGGAGCTCGAAGGCGAGTTCCGTGGTGCTGGCTGGAACGTCATCAAGCTGATCTGGGGCAAGGGCTGGGATGCGCTGCTGGCCGCCGACAAGGACGGCGCGCTGCGCAAGCTCATGATGGAAACCAACGATGGCGACTACCAGGCCATGAAGGCCAACGATGGTGCCTACGTGCGCAAGAACTTCTTCGGCCGCGACCCGCGCACCCTGAAGATGGTCGAGCACATGACCGACGACGAGATCTGGAACCTGCAGCGCGGCGGCCATGATTCGCAAAAGGTCTATGCCGCATTCCATGCCGCGCAGAACCACGGCGGCCAGCCCTCCGTCCTGCTGGTCAAGACCGTGAAGGGTTTTGGCATGGGCAAGATCGGCGAGGGCAAGAACACCGTCCACCAGACGAAGAAGCTCAGCGACGAAGACATCAAGGCCTTCCGCGACCGCTTCAACATCCCCGTCCCGGACAGCCAGCTCGCCGAGCTGCCTTTCTACAAGCCGGCCGACGACACCCCGGAAATGAAGTACCTGCACGAGCGCCGCAAGGCCCTGGGCGGGTACCTGCCGCACCGCCGCGTGAAAGCCGACGAGAGCTTCACCGTGCCCGCGCTGGACACCTTCAAGGCCATCCTGGAAGCCACGCCCGAAGGCCGCGAAATCTCCACCACGCAGGCTTACGTGCGCTTCCTCACCCAGCTGCTGCGCGACCAGGCCCTGGGCCCGCGCGTGGTGCCCATCCTGGTGGACGAGGCCCGCACCTTCGGCATGGAAGGCCTGTTCCGCCAGATCGGCATCTACAACCCCGCTGGCCAGCAGTACACCCCGGTCGACAAGGACCAGGTCATGTACTACAAGGAAGACAAGGCCGGCCAGATCCTGCAGGAAGGCATCAACGAAGCCGGCGGCATGAGCAGCTGGATCGCGGCGGCCACCAGCTACAGCACGAACAACCGGATCATGATCCCGTTCTACGTGTACTACTCCATGTTCGGCTTCCAGCGCATCGGCGACCTGGCCTGGGCGGCGGGCGACATGCAGGCGCGTGGCTTCCTCTTGGGCGGCACCTCGGGCCGCACCACGCTCAACGGCGAAGGCCTGCAGCATGAAGACGGCCACAGCCACATCCTGGCCAACACCATCCCCAACTGCGTGAGCTACGACCCGACCTTCGCGCACGAAGTCGCGGTGATCATGCACGACGGCATGAAGCGCATGGTCGAGCGCCAGGAGAACGTCTTCTACTACCTGACGCTGCTGAACGAAAACTACCCCATGCCCGGCCTGCAGCCCGGCACCGAGGAGCAGATCATCAAGGGCATGTACCTGTGCAAGCAGGCGCCCGCACTGCCCAAGGATGCGCCCACGGTGCAACTGCTGGGCAGCGGCACCATCCTGCGCGAATCGTTCTTTGCACAGGAGCTGCTCGAAAAGGACTGGGGCGTGGCCGCCTCGGTGTGGAGCTGCCCGAGCTTCAACGAACTGACCCGCGACGGCCAGAACGCCGAGCGCTGGAGCCTGCTGCACCCGACCGAAGCGCCCAAGGTGCCGTTCGTCACGCAGCAACTGTCCGCATCGCAAGGCCCCGTGGTCGCGTCCACCGACTACATGAAGGCCTATGCCGAGCAGATCCGCCCCTTCATCCCCAAGGGCCGCACCTACAAGGTGCTGGGCACCGACGGCTTTGGCCGCAGTGACTTCCGCAGCAAGCTGCGCGAGCACTTCGAGATCAACCGCCACTACATCGTGGTCGCTGCACTCAAGGCACTGAGCGAAGACGGCGTGCTGCCCGCCACCAAGGTGGCCGAGGCGATTGCCAAGTACAACATCCAGGCCGACAAGGTCAACCCGCTCTACGCCTAAACCGAACGGAGACAACAATGGCATTGGTAGACATTCAAGTCCCGGACATCGGGGATTTCGACGAAGTGGGCGTGATCGAACTGCTGGTCAAGGTGGGCGACACGGTCAAGGCCGAGCAGTCGCTCATCACCGTGGAGTCCGACAAGGCCTCCATGGAGATTCCATCCAGCCACGCAGGCGTGGTCAAGGAACTCAAGATCGCCCTGGGCGACAAGGTCAAGCAGGGCTCCGTGATCGCCGTGGTGGAAGCCGCCGACGCGGGCGCTGCGGCCGCAGCCCCGGCGGCGGCACCTGCACCCGCGGCCGCCGCGGCTGCAGCCCCCGTGGCCGCAGCCGCGCCTGCGCCGGCTGCGCCCGCCGCAGCCCCTGCGGCTGCGGGCCCGGTGGAAGTGCGCGTGCCCGACATCGGCGACTTCAAGGACGTGGCCGTCATTGAACTGCTGGTCAAGGTGGGTGACACCATCAAGGTCGAGCAGTCGCTGTTCACC
Source organism: Acidovorax sp. GW821-FHT10E03 (assembly GCF_059415205.1). Lineage (NCBI taxonomy): Bacteria > Pseudomonadati > Pseudomonadota > Betaproteobacteria > Burkholderiales > Comamonadaceae > Acidovorax > Acidovorax sp. GW821-FHT10E03. Next base: position 115,223 of record NZ_JBWKMU010000014.1, read on the forward strand.
GTCGAATCCGACAAGGCCTCCATGGAGATCCCTTCGCCCGCCGCCGGCGTGCTCAAGGAGCTCAAGGTCAAGATCGGCGACACCGTCAACATCGGCGACCTCGTGGCTCTGCTGGAGGGCGTGGCGGGCAGTGCGCCTGCTGCAGCTGCAGCACCCGCAGCGCCGGCGGCGGCTCCCGCTGCTGCGCCTGTTGCCGCCCCCGCACCGGTTGCTGCAGCCGCTGCACCGGTCGCCGCCACGGCCTCCGTGCCCGCCCACCAGCCCGGCACGCCCACCGTGGGCCTGCCCCACGCCAGCCCTTCCGTGCGCAAGTTCGCCCGCGAGCTGGGCGTGCCCATCGACGAGGTCAAGGGCACCGGCCCCAAGGGCCGCATCACGCAGGACGATGTGCAGTCCTTCACCAAGCAGGTGATGGCGGGTGCCGCCCAGACCAAGGCGCAGGCTGCCAAGGCGCCGGCAGCGGCGGGCGGTTCCGGCGTGGGCCTGGACCTGCTGCCCTGGCCCAAGGTGGACTTCACCAAGTTCGGCCCCGTGGAGCGCAAGGACCTCTCGCGCATCAAGAAGATCAGCGGTGCCAACCTGCACCGCAACTGGGTCGTCATCCCGCACGTCACCAACCACGACGACGCGGACATCACCGACCTCGAAGCCTTCCGCGTGCAGTTCAACAAGGAAAACGAGAAGAGTGGCGTCAAGGTCACCATGCTCGCCTTCATGATCAAGGCCGCCGTGGCCGCGCTCAAGAGGTTCCCCGAGTTCAACAGCTCGCTTGACGGCGACCAGCTGGTGCTCAAGAACTACTTCCACATCGGCTTCGCGGCCGACACGCCCAACGGCCTCGTCGTGCCCGTCATCCGCGACGCCGACAAGAAGGGCATCGTGCAGATCTCGCAAGAGATGGGCGACCTGGCCAAGAAGGCCCGCGACGGCAAGCTCGGCCCGGCCGACATGACCGGCGGCTGCTTCTCCATCAGCTCGCTGGGCGGCATTGGCGGGCGCTACTTCACGCCCATCATCAACGCGCCTGAAGTCGCCATCATGGGCGTGTGCAAGAGCAGCCTGGAGCCTAAATGGGACGGCAAGCAGTTCGCACCGCGCCTCATGCTGCCTTTGAGCCTGAGCTGGGACCATCGCGTGATCGACGGCGCCAGCGCTGCGCGCTTCAACGTGTACTTTGCCTCGCTGCTGGCGGACTTCCGCCGCATCGTGATGTAACGAAAGGGCAAGACACACCATGGCAATCATCGACATCAAGGTGCCCGACATCGGCGACTTCGCCGAAGTGGCCATCATCGAAGTGCTCGTCAAACCCGGCGACACCATCAAGGCCGAGCAGAGCCTCATCACCGTGGAGTCCGACAAGGCCTCCATGGAGATCCCTTCCAGCCATGCTGGCGTGGTCAAGGAGCTGAAAGTGAAGCTCGGCGACAAGATCGCCGAAGGCTCGGTGGTGCTGACGCTGGAGGTGGAGGGCGCTGGCGCGGCGGCCCCGGCAGCTGCACCGGCACCTGCGACACCCGTGGCTGCAGCATCTGCACCAAAATCGGCTCCAGCGCCCGCACCACAAGCGCAAGCAGCTATCAATCCAGTAGCATCCAGCTTTGCTGGCACGGCCGACCTGGACTGCGACGTGCTCGTGCTCGGCGGCGGCCCTGGGGGCTACAGCGCCGCCTTCCGCGCGGCCGATCTGGGCCTCAAGGTCGTCATCGTCGAGCGTTACGCCACCCTGGGCGGCGTGTGCCTGAACGTGGGCTGCATCCCGTCCAAGGCCCTGCTGCACGTCGCAGCCGTCATGGACGAGGTCAGCCACATGGCGGACCTGGGCGTGAGCTTCGGTGCGCCCTCGCTCGACATTGACAAGCTGCGCGGCCATAAAGAAAAGGTCATCGGCAAGCTCACCGGCGGCCTGGCCGCCATGGCCAAGATGCGCAAGGTGACCACCGTGCGCGGCTACGGCAGCTTCGTCGGCGCCAACCACCTCGAAGTGGAAGAGACCAGCGGCACGGCGCAGGAAAAGACCGGCACCAAGAAGGTCATCGCCTTCAAGAAAGCCATCATCGCCGCCGGCAGCCAGGCCGTGCGCCTGCCCTTCATGCCCGACGATCTCCGCGTGGTCGACTCCACCGGCGCCCTGGCGCTCAAGGAAGTCCCCAAGCGCATGCTCATCCTGGGCGGCGGCATCATCGGCCTGGAAATGGGCACCGTGTACAGCACGCTGGGCGCGCGCCTCGATGTGGTCGAAATGATGGACGGCCTGATGCAGGGCGCGGACCGCGACCTCGTCAAGATCTGGCAGAAGATGAACGCCAAGCGTTTTGACAACATCATGTTGAAGACAAAAACCGTTGGCGCCGAGGCAACACCTGAGGGCATCAAGGTCACGTTTGCAGCAGCGGAAGAGGGCGGCACCGCCCCCGAACCCCAGGTGTACGACCTGGTGCTGCAGGCCGTGGGCCGCACGCCCAACGGCAAGAAGATCGCCGCCGAGAAGGCGGGCGTGGCCGTGACGGACCGTGGCTTCATCAACGTCGACATCCAGATGCGCACCAACGTGCCGCACATTTTCGCCATTGGCGACATCGTGGGCCAGCCCATGCTGGCGCACAAGGCGGTGCATGAGGCACACGTGGCGGCCGAGGTCATCGCGGGTGAACTGCAGGGCAACAAGGAGCTGGCATCCGCCGCCTTCAACGCCCGCGTGATCCCCAGCGTGGCCTACACCGACCCCGAGGTGGCATGGGTGGGCCTGACCGAAGACCAGGCCAAGGCGCAAGGTATCAAGGTCAAGAAGGGCCTGTTCCCCTGGACCGCCTCCGGCCGCGCTATTGCCAACGGCCGCGATGAGGGCGTGACCAAGCTGCTGTTCGACGACTCGCCCGAGGCCCACGGCCACGGCAAGATCCTCGGCGGCGGCATGGTCGGCACGCACGCTGGCGACATGATCGGCGAGATTGCGCTGGCCATCGAGATGGGCGCCGACGCCGTGGACATCGGCAAGACCATCCACCCGCACCCCACGCTGGGCGAAAGCATCGGCATGGCGGCGGAGATTGCACACGGCTCTTGCACCGACGTGCCGCCGCAGAAGAAGTGATCTGACGATCCGACGGCAGCAGTCGCCAGCCCACCTGAGCGCCCCATGGCCGCTGCCAAAAGGTTCCCCAAGGCACCCGCTCACCCCGAGCGGGTGTGCTGGGGCTGCGATCTGTACTGTCCGGCCAAAGCCATGCGCTGTGGCAACGGTTCGGACCGCACCCAGCACCCGGCGGAGCTGTTTGGCGAGGACTGGGACCAGTGGGGTCTGGCAGCCGAAGATGCATTGGCAGCACCGCCCCTCGTGGCGGGAAACATGACCCGATCTTGATACGGGCTTGACCACAGGGTCCTGCGCGGGCCATGCCAGGCGGCCCCCCATACACAGAAGCCGCGCCAACGCGACGCTGCATGTGCCCCAGCCACAATGCCTGCGCCAGGGTACCCCGACAAAAGTGGTGGAAAATAGAGAGTTTTCTGCCGCTACCCATGGGGCAGGACATCCGCCCGGCCTCCCAATCCTTTTTGCTCCTCTGAGCTTGTCCATGTCAGACGTCAACTCCTCCAAGATCTCTGTCGAGAAAATCGGCGGCACTTCCATGACCGCCTTTGGCGATGTGCTGCGCCACATCATGCTGCACGATCCCAAGCGCATCTATGGCCGGATCTATGTGGTGTCCGCCTACTCGGGCGTGACGAACCAGTTGCTGGAGCACAAGAAGACGGGCGAGCGCGGCATCTATGCCCTGTTTGCAGAGGGCAAGGGCTACCAGGACGCCCTGACCCAGCTGGCCGCCAGCCTGAAAAAGCTGAACGCGGGCTACGCCGACCTGGGCCTGCCGCTGGATGTGGCCGACGCCTTCATCGACCAGCGTATTGGCCAGGCGCGTGAGTACCTGAACGCCATGCAGCACGTGCTGGCCAGCGGCTACTTGAGCCGCAAGGATGTGCTGTTGGCCGCGCGCGAGGTGCTGGCCTCCATTGGCGAGTCGCACAGCGCGTTCAACTCGGTCGAGATCCTCAAGGCCAGTGGCGTCAACGCCATCCTGATGGACCTGGCCGGTTTTGACGACAACGAAGCCTGGACCATTGACGAGCGCATCGCGCAGAGCTTCAAGGGACTGGATCTGAGCGACAAGGTGGTGGTGGCCACCGGCTACACCAAGGGCACCGAAGGCATCATGCGCGAGTTTGACCGCGGCTATTCCGAGGTCACGTTCAGCAAGATCGCCGTGGAAGTGCGCCCCGCCGAGGCCGTGATCCACAAGGAATTTCACCTGTCGTCCGCCGACCCCAACCTCGTGGGCCTGGAAAACGCCATCGTGGTGGGCGCCACCAACTACGACGTGGCCGACCAACTGGCCGACGTGGGCATGGAAGCCATCCACCCCAAGGCCGCCAAGCCCATGGAGCTGGCCGGCATCCCCATCCGCCTGAAGAACACGTTCGAGCCCGACCACCCCGGCACGCTGATCACCAAGGACTTCGTGGGCGAGCGCGCGCGCGTGGAGATCGTGACCGGCACCGACAAGGTCACGCTGATCGAGATCCACGACCCCAGCATGGTGGGCACGGTGGGCTTTGATGCGGGCCTGATGAACGTGTTCTGCAAGCACGATGTGAGCTACATCCTGAAGGCGACCAACGCCAACTCCATCGCACACCTGGTGTGGGACAACCAGGTCACCCCCGAACTGGTGGCGGAGCTGCAGGAGGACTACCAGATCGTGACGATCAAGCCCAGCGCCATCGTGTGCACCATCGGCTCCAACATCGGCATCCCTGGCGTGCTGGCCAAGGCCGCGCAGGCGCTGGCCGATGCGCGGGTCAACGTGAACTGCGTGTCCCAGACCCTGCGGCAGGTGAACATGCAGTTCGTGATCGAGCGCGAGGACTACAAGACGGCCATCAAGGCGCTGAACCTTGCGCTGTGCGTGAACTCAGGAACTCCGGTTCCACGCGTGTGAAGAAATTGCGGCAGGCGCGCCTGCCGCAATGCCTTTTCATAAGGAGCCCGCCTTGCGCGGGCTTTTTGTCGCCTGGATGTCTCCGTCAGGCGGTGCCTAGCAGCCTTTCGAACAGATCCGTTCCGCCCATCTGCCCGCCCTTGAGCATCAACTCGAGCCCGTGGCGCGACGGGTCTGCACTGTGTGCGCTGCTCAGCGTGACCCCGGGGCATACCGTGGTCTTGTACGACAGCCCCCACAGTTGCAGCGCCTGGACTGCATGGCTTGACGTGTCACCGCCAGCGATGCCGATGCGGCGCAGTGGCGCGCCGCGTTCTGCGTGGGCTTGCACCACGCGGGCGATCAGATGGGCGCTGGCCTGGGCGACATCGGTGGAAGAGGCCGCAGCGGCCAGCGGCGCGCCGTCCGTGGGACCGGTGAAGGCCAGCACGTTCTCTCCGCTCTGCAGCCCCGCGCAGAGGGCGTCTTGCAGACCCTGCGCGTAGGCCGTGTCGCTGCACAGCCGTTGGGCGTCCACTGCGATGCGGTGGTATGCGGTGGCGGCCTGCACCTGCGCGGCGGTCAGGGGGGACAAGCTGCCCGCCCAGGCCAACACCGGCCCGTCGGCGAGCGCCAGCGGCGCAGCGGCCGTGGACGCCGTCTTGCCCCAGTGGGCGACCAGCGCCTGGGCCACGGCGCTGGAGCCCACGGCCAGCAACCGGGCGTGTTGGGACTGCTGCCACAGCAGGCGGCCCACGGTGGCCAGCTGGCCGGGCGTGGTCAGGTCCAGCAAGGTCGGCGCCATGGCGTGGGACGCTGCGCCATGCGCCAGCAAGGCCTGCAGTGCGGCGTCCAGGGCGTCGGGGGAGTCGTACAGCGGGTAGTGCAGGGCGGTGATGCCATCCAGCCCCTGGCGCGCCAGATGGAGCCGGAGATCGGCCTCACCCATGGGCGTGACCGGATGCCGGCGCATGGTGGGATGCCGGTCGATGCGGTGCACGGCGCCGCCCGTGCCCGCCGCAGCGAACAGGTTGCTGAACGCGCAGTAGCGCCCCAGGCTCGGCTGCCCGCCCACGATGGGCACCCAGCGGTTGCTCACGAACGGGTGCAGGGTCTGAATGCCGCAAGCGATGTTGCCGACATGCGGGGCGCTGTCGAAGGTGGAGCACACCTTGTAGTGCAGCACCGGCGGCGCCAGCTTTTCGAAGAAGCGGCCTACAGCCGACATCTCGGCCCGCATGGCCTCTGGAGGCATGGCGCGCGCGGCACCAGCAATGCCCACCGCATCCAGCGGCCCGGCGGCGGCCAGGGCCTCGGCGCTGGGCACACCCATGAACAGCATGGACCGCAGCCCCGCCTGGGCCAGCACGGCCAGCGTGTCGGTGGCGCCTGTGAAGTCGTCGCCGTACCAGCCGTACAGAGGGGCCGTCGTCGTCATCGTTTATTTCTTGCCGAAGAATTCAATGGCTCGGCGCAGCTCGGGGGCGTGGCCCGCGCGCTGTGCCAGGGTCTCGCCCTTTTGCACTGCGTCCCAGGCCTGCTGCAGGCTGGCCACGCCCGCAGCGGGGCCGTCGGGGTGGGCCAGAATGCCGCCGCCGGACATGAACAGCAGGTCGTTGGACTGGATGCTGTCCCAGGTGGCGGGCACGGTGCCGGCCCATTGGCCGTTGGAGAAAGCGGGCAGCACGCGGTCGTCCAGGCCTTCGCACAGCGGGGCCAGCGTGTCGTGGGCCGACTCGATCACTTCTTCATCGGTCTGCGAGAACTTGCCCTGCAGACCGTGCACATGCATGTGGTCCACGCCCGCCAGGCGCCACAGCGTCTGCCAGGCGTTGAACGAAAAGCCCAGCAGCGGGTGGCGCGACAGCGCGCCGTAGCCATTGCGGTGGCCGTGCAGCGCCAGCGGGGTGTGGCGGCGCAGGGTTTGCACGGCGGAATAGCCGCACCAGTTCAGGCTGACCATCACGCAGCTTCCGCCTTCGGCGGCAATCAGGTCGGCGTGGCGGCGCATGGCGTCGGTCTCGTCGGTGATGTTGAAGGCCACCATCACCAGCTTGCCGGTCTTGTCCCGGTGGGCGCGCACACGGCGCATCACGGCCTTGACGCGGTCGGCCAGCGGCGCGTGCACCGGGTTGGCGCAGACCTCGTCGTCCTTGATGAAGTCCACCCCCGCAGCGCACAGGCGGCCCGCCAGGTCGCCGGTTTCTTCGGCCGACAAGCCCACGTTGGGTTTGATGATGGTGCCGATCAGCGGGCGGCCCTGCACGCCGGTCAGCGCACGCGTGCCGGCGATGCCGTGGCGGGGCATGTCGAACTGCGAGCGGTAGGCACTGGGCAGCTTCATCGACTCCAGGCGCAGGCCGGTGACCTCACCCAGGTCGTACAGATTGCCTGACACCGTGGCGGCCAGCGTCGGCAGGTTGGGGCCAATGTTGTCGCACGGAAAGCTCACGCGCAGCCGGGCCCGCTGCCAGGTCTGCGGCGTGTCGAACATGCCGCGCCGCTGCATCCAGCCGTTGGGCAGCGAAGGGGCGGGCGCCACGTCCAGCAGCTTGACGGACTCGACCGTGGCGCGCGCACGTTCGCGCAGCGCGTCGGTCTCGCCCTCCACCCGGGTGAAGGTGCCACACGATTGTTCGCCCGCCAGCACTTCGGCCACGTGGGCCGGGTCCAGCGGGGTCTCGATCAGGTAGGTGGCTTCAAAGCGGTCTGGGGACATGGGGTGTGCTACTACTGTTTTGATAGCTGAGAGTGCTTATGGAACAAGCGCTAGAGGCCAATTTGGGTTGAAACTCAGACCTTCTTCAGGCCTTCATCAGATCTTGGAGAGATCCGGGAACGGCCGCACCGGGTCTGTCGTGCCGTCCCAGGTTTCCGACTCCGCACGGATCAGGTCGAACATGCGGCCCTTGGGGCCCGCCACTTCCGACAGCTCGATCACCGTGCCCGGGTGGTACTCGGTGTCGAAGTAGACAAAGCGGCCTTTTTCGCCCACCTCGCCGCTCATCACCGTCTTGAAGCCCTGGGCCGTCAGCCGCGCCAGGTCGGCGTCGTAGTCGCTCGTCCAGTAGGCCACGTGCTGCAGCCCGGTGCGCCCGGCCTGCAGAAAGTCGCGGTACATCGACGGCACGTCGTTGCGCGTCTGGATCAGCTCGACCTGCACATAGCCCGAGTTGGCCAGCGCCACCGAGTTGTGCGGCTCGTAGCGCTCGCCCTTGTACACGTAGTTCTTGATCGGGACCTTGGTGTTGTAGAACCAAGGGCCCACGCCCAGGGTCTTGCTCCAGTAGTCCATGGCGGCTTCGATGTCGTGGACCACATAGCCAAGTTGGCGGATGGCGCCGAAATGACGGCTCATAAAAATTTCCTTTGTTGGTGATGCGTCAGGGCAGGGCGCAGCCGGGCGGGGCCCATCAGGCGCCGCCCAGGTTGCAGGCTTGCTTTATTTACTTACTTGGCGCCGTCGACGATTTCTTTGGGGATCGGCACACCCGCGTACTTCACATGTATGTCGTTGAGCTTGCCGTTGGCCAGGTTGGTCTTGATCCAGCCGTTCACGGCGGCCATCAGCTCGGGCTGGCCCTTGCGCATGGCCACACCCAGCTGGTACGACTGCAGGATGAACTTGGTCTCGAAGTCGCGCGACGGGTTCTTCTTGGCAATGGCCGCGATGATCGGCGGCGTGATGGCCACGATGTCGGCCTGGCCGGTGGCGGCTGCGGTGATGGAGGCGGACTCGTCGTCGAACCGCACCACCTTGGCCTGCGGTGCGCGCTCGGTCACGATCTTGTCCTGCGGGCCACCGCGCGTCACGGCCACGGTCTTGCCGGCCAGGTCTTCGATGCTGGTGAGCTTGAGGCCCTTGGGTGCGCCCACTGCCGCCTGGATGGCGCCGTAGGGGATGGAGAAGTCCACCGCCTTCTGACGCTCAGGCGTGATCGACAGCGACGAGATGATCAGGTCCACCTTGTTCGACAGCAGGTTGGGGATGCGCGCGGAGTTGGTGGTGTTCACGATCTCCAGCGTCAGGCCCAGGTCCTTGGCCAGCAGCTCGGCGGCTTCCACGTCCGAGCCCACGGGCTTCATCTTTTCGTCCACAAACCCGTAGAACGGCGCGCCAAAGTCGATGCCCACGCGCAGCTTGCCGGCGGATTTGATGTCGGCCAGCTCGGCCATGGCGGGCACGCACAGGGCGGCGGCGCTGATGGCCAGCAGGGAGCGGCGGAGGATGAGGGAAGCGGTCATGGTGTTGTCTCCTGGTGGTTTTTGAATAGGGAATCGAAAAGGGCAGGCCTGGAAACTCAGAGCCCGTGAGAAAGGAAATCGCGCAGCTCGGCGGTCTGCGGGTTCTTGAGCATCGCGCCCGGGCCCGTCTCCCAGACCTTGCCCTCGTGCATGTAGATGATGGTGTCGGCCACCCGGGCGGCAAACTCCATCTCGTGCGTCACCAGCACCATGGTCATGCCGCCCTGGGCCAGGGCTTCGATCACGCGCAGCACCTCGCCGGTCAGTTGCGGGTCCAGCGCAGAGGTCACCTCGTCAAACAGCATCACCTGCGGCTCCATCGCCAGCGACCGGGCAATGGCCACGCGCTGCTGCTGCCCGCCCGAGAGCTGCTCGGGGTAGGCCTGCGCCTTGTCCGCCAGGCCCACCTGCTGCAGCGTGCGGGCGGCAATCTCGCGCGCCTTGGCCGTGGGCAGGCTCTTCACGGCCTTGGGCGCCAGCGTGATGTTCTGCTCCACCGTCAGGTGCGGGAAGAGGTTGTAGCTCTGGAACACGATGCCCACGTCCTGGCGCAACTGGCGCAGGTCGATGGCCGGGTCGTGCACCGCGTGGCCGCACACGTTGATGGTGCCGCTGTCGATGATCTCCAGCCGGTCAATGCAGCGCAGCGCCGTGCTCTTGCCCGAGCCGCTTTTGCCGATGATGGCCACCACCTGGCCCCGGGGAATGGCAAACGACACGCCCTTGAGCACCTGGTTGCTGCCAAAGCTCTTGTGCACGTCCTTCAGTTCAACGACGGGCTGCGCAGGCGAGGCCGCTGGCTGGAAGGGTTGCGCGGCAGCGTCTCGGGCGAGGTTCATGGTGTCTTCTCGTTTCATGCGGTGGTCACAGGCACAGTGGCTGCGCCACGGTTTCCAAACTGCTGGCGCTGCTCCAGCTTGCGGCTCCACACCGACAGCGGGTAGCACATCGCAAAGTAGACGATGGCGATCAGCAGGTATACGGTAAAAGGCTGAAAGATGGAGTTGTTGATGAGCTGCCCCGCACGCACCAGCTCGATAAACCCCACGATGGACGCCAGCGACGTGTTCTTGACGATCTGCACCATGAAGCCCACCGTGGGCGGCGTGGCAATGCGCACCGCCTGCGGCAGCACCACCAGCCGCATGCGCTGGGTGCGAGACAGGGCCAGGCACTCGGCCGCCTCCCACTGTGTGCGCGGCACCGACTCGATGCACCCGCGCCAGATCTCGCCCAGATACGCGCTGACGTACACAATCATCGCAATGCTGGCCGCCACGATGGCGGGTAGCTCCAGGCCCGCAATGCTCAGGCCGAAGTAACACAGGAACAGCACCACCAGCAGCGGCGTGCCCTGGATGATCTGAATCCACGCAATGGTCGCCCAGCGCACGGCCTTGATCGGGCTGACGCGGCACAGCGCAATCACGCCCCCGGCCAGGCCACCGCCCACAAACGCAATCAGCGACAGGCCGATGGTCCACAGCGCGCCGAACAGCAGGTACTGCAGGTGGTGCGAATTCAGTCCACCGTCGATCATTTGGCGCTCCCTAGTTTGCGTTGGCGTGTGAACACGATCTGCCCGAACACCCACAGCCCCAGCCGCATCAGCAGCGACAACGCCAGGTACGCCACCGCCACCAGGATGTAAGCCTCAAACGGGCGGAAGGTCTCGGACTGCACCCGCGCCGCCACGGCGGTCAGCTCTTCCACCGAAATCTGCGAGGTGATGGATGACGCCAGCATCAGCAGCACGAACTGGCTGGTGAGCGCGGGGTAGACCTTCTCCATCGCCGGGCGCAGCACCACGTGCCAGTACACCTGCCGACGCGTGAGGCCCAGGCACTCGGCCGCTTCGATCTGGCCCTTGTGGATCGAATCCATGCCCGCCCGCATGATTTCGCAGGTGTAGGCCGCCACGTTGATCACCAGCGTCAGCAGCGCCGCAGCAAACGCCGACACCTTGAAGCCCAGGCTGGCCAGGCCAAAGAACACCAAAAACACCTGCACCAGCAGCGGCGTGTTGCGCAGCACCTCCACATACGCACCGCAGGCCCGCACCAGCCAGCGCTGGTCGCTGCGCCGGCCAATGGCCAGCAGCGTGCCACCCACAAAACCAATCACGGTGGCAGGGAAGGACAGCAGGATGGTCATCCACGCCCCTTCCAGAAACTGGGGCCAGTTGGCCAGCACGCTGGCAAAGTCGAACTCGTACGTCATGAGTGCAGCAACCGTGCGCGTCAATCCGCGAGTGTGCTGGCGCGGCGGCCAAAAGCTGGCGGCTTGCCCTGTGGGCACAGACGAGCGTGAGCGGAAATACGAGGCATGTCTTTGTCTCCTGCGTGATCGTCTTGGCAAGGGTGCCAGCCGTCACAACCTAGGGTTTTTACTGATGGGTTCTGATGCCTTTCAGCATAGAACGCCGAGTGATAGTATCCGCAGAATCCATCAAATACCAGCAAGCTGAATGATGGTTTTTGATTGAATCCACATGGCTCAAAACCCGCCCAACCCCAGCAGTCCCCGCAGCCCGCGCATCCCCGACATCGCCCAGCTGTCCGGCGTCTCCACCGCCACGGTCGATAGGGTGCTGAACCAACGCTCGGGCGTGCGCAACGCCACCGCGCAGCGGGTGCTGCAGGCCGCCGCCACCCTGGGCTACCTACCGCAGGCCGAGCTGCACGCGGCGCTGCAGCCCCAACCCCTGCGCCTGATGGTGCTGATCCCCGAGGGCAGCAACCGCTTCCTGCAAATGCTGGGCGACGTGATCGGCTACGCGCAAGACCACTGGGCACCGTTCAACGTGCGCTGCCAGGCGGCGTACATCGAAAGCTTCAACCCCGACGCGCTGGCCAAGGCGCTGCTGCACTACGGCAAGCGCTGCGACGGCATTGCCTTCATGGCGCTGGAGCACCCCGTGGTGCGCGAGGCCGTGGCCCAGCTGGCAGAGCAGGGCGTGCCCACGGTCACGCTGATCTCGGATTTATCCAACTCGCGCCGCGTGGCCTACGTGGGCCTGGACAACCGCGCCGCAGGCCGCACCGCCGCCTACCTGATCGCCCGCTTCATGGGCCCGCTGGCCCACAGCCGCAAGGCGCATGTGGCGATGATTGTTGGATCACTGCGCTACCGCGCCCACGAGGAGCGCGAGGCGGGCTTTTTGCACCTGTTTGAAGAACAGTTCCCCCTGGTGCAGGTGGTGGGCGTGCGCGAAGGCCAGGACGACGCCGAACGCAACTACCGCCAGGCCCGCGCGCTGCTGGAGCAGCACGACGATTTAGCAGGCATCTACAACATCGGCGGTGGGGCCGAAGGCATTGGGCGTGCGTTGAAGGAGGCGGGCGCAGACCGCAAGATCGTGTTCATCGGCCACGGCCTCACGCCGGATACGCGTGCGCTGCTGATCGACGGGACGATGGACGCGGTGATCACCCAGAACCCGCAGGGCGCGGTGATGAACTGCGTGCGGATTTTTGCGAATCTGCGGGATGGGAGGGAGCCGACGAGTGGGGTGGAGACGACGCGGAGTCAGGTGATTTTTCGGGAGAATTTGCCGTAGGGGAGACCAGTGGGCTCTCTGGGTGCCGGACCGGCGTGCAAAGGCGGGCGGTTCTCTTTGGCACTTGAGCTTTCGGCCTTGAACGTTCCGTCGAAATTGCAAGCATTTGACTGCTTAGACTGTGAGTGCCCAATAGAACTGTCACAGGCAGTCACTGTCTTTCCGCTGCCTTCAGCCATTCACTGATGCCATTCACACCGATGGCAAGCAATTTGTCCTGGAGCGCTACGACGCGCTGAATCATGGCCCCGCCATCCGACTCTTCCAATTCTTCGGCATGGGCGAAAAGATGGGTCAGCAGCTGGGTAAGGTTGTTTTCGCTGTCGTAAAAGTACGGCTTGGTGCGTTGCACGAACTCCAGAAAAATTTCGCATGCGGTGAGCGCCTCTTCTGGGTCACGCTGAGACATAGCATTTAGCCAAGCATCAAAATCGTAAAACTCACGCCCATTAGATTCAGTGTCGGACTCCAAAAGATCGAAACATCGTTTGAGTAGGGTGAGGGGCACAACTGCCAAAGGTTTCGTTTCCCTAAAAAGGCCTCGCATTTTGCGTGCAACGACGGCTGCATGTCGATTTTCTGAGGCCATGCCGACTTCAAAGGCCTCTCGACATTGATTTGAATGATATTGATAGTTTTCTGAGTGACTCCAAACAGTTGCCGCGCCTTGCCAGGCTTCGACCATATTCGCAACATTCAACTCATCAAGCATCGAATTGAAATCAAGCTTGTTGCTCAGTGCCGCGAGTGCAGAAATACGGCCCCATGTTTCCAAATCTTTCCCCATTCCAAGGGCCGCCAGCCTTGAAAGCCAAGGTTTGACTGTCTCAAATTTCTGGTGATACGCGTGGTACATGCAAGGCTCAGCTATCGTCCAAAGACCTGGGGCCGGTTTTTGCATGGCAATGTCAAACAATTGCCAGCCCACCTCAGGAGCAAGGCTCTGCAAATAGGGCAAACGTCGCAGCATGACTGCGCGGACAGCAGGATGTGCATCGTTCGCAAAGCATCGCAGAGCAGGTGCCAATATTTCTGGCCATGGGATGTTTTTTTCTTGAAGCCTTGCGCCAGTAGTCATCAGAGCATCGGCGGCTTGGCCCCTTGCCATATTGATGCCAAGGTCTAAGAGCTTTACAGAATCGCCTCGTAGGGGGTCTTCTTCGGCCAAGGTTAAAAAATCATTGGCCAGATGCACCAAGCGTTCTGCCGTCTGGCTGTCTTGGATCACATGCGAGCAGGCTTCCAGCGCCTTTGCTGCCTCGCGGCTGTGATGCCAGTATTCCGGGTATTTTTCCAGGGCATTGAGAATGCTCTGAAGCAGAGTCTCTACATTGGTTTCCTCGACAGGGGTCCAGTTGCCATTTGGCCGCAGATTGCCGTGACAGACGTCGAGATAGGTTGCAGCCCAGCGCATGAGGTTATCGCGAAATCTATTCGGAATTTTTTCCCAATAGTGCAGCAAAAAAGCGATGAATCGGAGTGGGTTTCGGGATGCGGCCTCTTGCAGTTGACCACCCACTTCCTCTTCACCTCCAATCAAAAAATCACTGAAAGTGTTTCTGAGATAGCCGTCGTAGTGGCTTATTAACTTCAAAATCCCCAAGTCGCTGCAATTCAGAAAAATTTCAAAAGAAAAAGGCGATGAAACTACTCCACCACGAGAGCCAATGCTTGCCTGCCTGACCAGAGGCCAAGTGAAACGTTCGACTGCATCAATGACAGCTTGAGTCGCTGGACTACGCAAATGGCACGGGATGGGAAGAATTAACTGAGCTTGTTTATGCAGCTTCCAAGCAAGATGGCCCGTCTCGCTGGCATCTTCGGGATGGATTCCCAAAATGCACGCCTGGATTGCATCTTGGGCTCCTGGATCCAACTCAATGAAACTCGTCTGTATCAGTGTTCCCAGTTCGAAAGGCAAACTTGATTCCAGCAGTCCTGCATCGCACAACATTAGGCCAATCACATCCCGGTTAGTGTCCGGCGCCGCTGTGCAAGCCAAGATGGCGAAGTACCGCAATGAACCCTCTGCGTTGGAGCACAGACGTTGCCGGTTGTTTTGCCACCACTCGGAATTGTTGATGGCATGTTGAACGATGGCGTCCTCGATAGCGTCAAGTAAAACCCTTCCACTATCTACATGGCGGTGGTCAGTTTGGCTGTGGGCATCCTCATAAGATGTGTCGCGTAGGAAACCGCTCCAATAGCTCCGATCTCTGCCGTATCGTGATGACCGGATTTGTCCCCACCGCTCCAATGAATCCACAGACAAGGACAATAGAGGCGTGGACGCCTGCATGCGACGACTTAAAAACCGGTCATTCGAATTGCCAAATTCATGCGGCTCGCAATGCAGGTTCTTGTCCCATTGGTGTCCTATCAGATCATCGTTGCTGACCTCTCCCGCGATGTACTTCCAAAGTATCTCGTCATCCAGCCCTCCTGCTGTAATACAACGGGCTAAAGCCTTGCCGACAAAACTGCGTTGTCCTCTCGGCATGTTCAGCAAGGATTTCACCAATGAAGACATCTGGCCCGCATGCATCTGATCCATGCTTCCGATGGCATACGTTAATTGTTCAGCCAAGTGCACACGGTCTACCCAATCCGTCGCAAGCGCTTCTGTCCAGAAGTCCACTACTCCCACAACATCATCATTTTTCCAAGCTGAGACGCGGTGAACGTGTCTTGTCATTCCCTCGCTGTCGCGCTGAGATTTCAAGTCGGCCACCAGATGCTTCATCCAGAAGTGATGCCATTCCAATCGAATAGCTTGGGTGTATATAACCTGAAAGACTTCTGGATGTAAGGCTCGCAAATCGCGAATTAGCTGCCAGTCATCGTCGCGAGGTATTTGCTCAGCCAAGCATTCCGCTACTAAGCGACGGATGTGAAATGCATTTTTTTGGGTGAGTGCCGTACGCAATTGGCTGCGAAATGTTTTTCTATCACCAGCGGCCAGTTGGGCCACAAAACTGCGGATGCTGGGGCGCACGAAAGGCACGGGCGGTAAGTCTTGAATGAAAGCATTCAATGTCTTGCCGTGACGTAGGGCATTACTTATGACCAGCACATCCAGCAAAGTTTGGTGCCCAAAGGTCAGTTTCCCATCTTGGGTTAATTGCAAGACGTTGTGACTCAGTAGAGACCTGCGGACCAAATCAGAAGCTGCTAACCGCTGCGGCGGTACTGATAGGCTGCGATGCCTCAGCATTTCTGTTGCGATGGCCTCGATAGCTTGCATGGCGGCATCACCCAGCTCATCGTTGGCTTGAACAATGGTGTCTAGGTACCTTTGAGCCAATGCTTGGCTTGTCACCACGTTGAAGCTACCGCCTTGGCCTGCCAGCTCCACATACAAGGCCAGTTCACGTGGGTTCTGAATCAGTTGCCGGGTGGCCTCATCCAAGCTGGAAGTGTCGATGCCCTGTCTGGCGAGCAGAGGGCCAATATCCGTATCCCAGTTCAACTGGTTGGCATTTGAATTCGTTGCTCCATCTCCGCTGTGCAATCCGTCTGTCATATTGGCGGTCAAAGTCGCGGCAAGCGGTTATGACCGTGACATTGGGCAGCCTCAGCAGGCGATCCATCTGAGCAAGAAAGTAGTCCAGCACCTTGTGTTCGCGGGCGATGGAAAGAACATCGAGTGAATCAATGACCACCACTACATGGGTTCCTTCAGCAATGCGTGCCGTGCGCTCCACCCAGTCTTGTGGCAGCCCTTGCGCCTGACGATCTTGCGCAGTGTCCAGGTCCGCAAATTCGCGGGATTGGATAAATATGGGAAAACGATCTGAACGGGACTGGGTTTGCTGCTCAAGCGCTTCCTGCAAGGCCAGCATCACGCATGTTTTGCCAGCGCCTGGCTGGCCGGTCAGCAAAATGGACGAGGGCTTTGAGTTAATCGCAGCCAGGATTTCAGCTACTAAGGGTGTCGAAACGGTTTCGCCAGCAATATCTCGGCGCCACTTTCTGCCGATGGAGGACGTGCTTCCAAACGCAGAGCGAACTTCGGCCACATCCATGGGCAATGCCAGCATGGAACCTGCAGCATGAAGAATGAACTGAAGGTCCGCTTTGGTCAGGCGGTGTTGTACCGCGGCGTTTTGTCCGTTCTGACCGTCAGCGCGAAAGCCGAGCTGGTCAAGGCGCGTCCAAAGGGCATTGAATGCAGCATCTGGGTTGCTTGCCAACCGACGCAGGCGCTCGCGGAGCAGTGCTTCCATGCGATCCAGCTCTGGACTGGATTCAAATGTGGTGCGACGAAGGAAGTCGTAGGTGGAAAGTGTCGGCGTGTGATGCGCAAGCTGGGTTTTCAGTTTTGCATCTGTCGTCCCCGTTGCCTGCCCCAAGTTTGCTTGGTAGTTGGCCTCGTCGGCATAGGTGGTGCTGAACTCCCGCAAGGCTGCCAATTCCCCGAAGGGACTTCGGGAATAGAAACGTACAGAGGTCTTCGGGTCACTGGCAAGCATGAGGCTGGTTTTTTGAAGTTCGCCAGCCAGATCCGTCACTGACCACGCCTGATGCTCTGTTTGGTTCTTTTTGCATTGGCAGCAAATCTTTGAACCGTCTGTTTTGCCGATGACTACGTCATCAACCTTTAGCGTCGCGGCATCGACCTCAAGCCATTCAAAGGTTGGATCATCGAGAACGGTGAGTGCCCATTCAAAGGCAACCAGCGTCTGATAGCCATCTCCACGATTGGATTGAATGCCTGCCTTGCTCATTGAGGGCTTCCTGTCTAGCGTTGGTCTTTTCACATAGCCCGGTGTGATGGGGGCTCCACATTGTCGCCGTCGACAAGTGGGTGGTGCTGATCACAGGACGAGGTGCAGCAGGGCCCGGGTAGCGAGGAGGACAAGAGCTTGCTGCAGGCGATTAAGGCCGCGCGAGATGCGGTCAACGCCAAGCCAGACACGCCCAGAGTGGCAAACCTGTTTGTGGGCAAGGTGTGACCGGACCCGCGCCGGTTGCTGCAGCGGTGACGGTACTTGGCGGGGCGTCACTGGATGCTTCATTTTTGATAGCTTATGGCGCTTTTCCAATAAGCGCTAGAGCCTGTTTTGACCAATATTTTGCAGAGCTGGTGCAGATCGCGTCACTTTGGCCCGCGCAAGGACGGCAAGTGCGCCGCCGAGTTGAGGGTACACAAATGGATAGCGATGGCCCAGCGCAGCGCTCGGCACGGCGTTCTGCCCGTATAGCAACAGCGTAGACATCTCTCCCAACATGGTCCGCAACGGCAGCCCCGGCATGCGCATCCACGCACGCCGCCCAAACGATGCAGCCAGGGCCTGCGCAAACGCGGCCTGCGTCACCGCCTCGGGCGCCACGGCATTGACAGGGCCTTGCAGCTGTGGGTGTGCCATCGCAAACCGCACCAGCCCCACCGCGTCCGCCAAGTGAACCCACGGCGCAGGCTGGCGCCCATGCCCCAGCACGGCCCCCAAGCCCAGGCGGGCGGCCAGTGCCTGCATCGGATACGCGCCACCACCGTGCCCCAGCACCACTCCAAACCGCATGCGCACCACCCGCACGCCCAGGGCCTCGGCGCGCCGGGCCTCGTGTTCGATGGCCGCGCACAGGTCGGACTGGAACTCGCCCGGGCGGGGTGGGGCGGTTTCGTCCAGTGGCTCTATCGACGCGTTGGGCGATGCACCGTAGAAGCCCACGGCCGATGCGCTGACCAGCACGCGCGGGGCCTTTTGCAGGCGCCGCATCAGGCTGACGACTGCCACGGTGGTGTCCACCCGGCTGGCCAGCAGTTGGCGTCTGCGCGCCTGGGTCCATGGCATGCCCAGCACGCGGGCGCCTGCCAGGTTGACCACTGCGTCGATGGTCGTTTCGGACGGAATCGCGTCCAGGGTGTCCACCACCCACACGCCGGGGCCAAAGCTGGCGCGGGCCTGCAGGGCGTCGCGGGTCAACACGATCACCCGCTGGCCGTCGCGCACCAGGTCCGCCACCAGGGCGCTGCCCACAAAACCCGTGGCGCCGGTGACCAGGGTGGCTGGCTGGGGTTGGAGGCCGCGGGCATGCAGGGCGCTGGGCTGTGCAGGCTGTGCTGTGCGGTAAAGCTTGATGGTGGCCAGCGTGTTGCGCACGCTCCAGGCCCACACGCCGACGGCGTAGGCCGTAAACAGCCAAGACACCCAGCCATGCGGGGCCAACACCATGGCGGTGGGTTGCTGCACCCAGGCCCACAGCACGGGGGCGATCAGGCCCAGGAAGAGGCCGTAGCTGATGGTCAGTACGGTGTGCAGCACGCGCTCGAACGGCGGCAGGCGCCGGGTGCGGTCTTCTTCCAGAAAGTCGGCCAGGGTGATGCCCAGCTCGAGCAGCAGCAGGGCCGCGAGCACGGCGGCAAAGGCGCCGCGCCATTCAAACCAGGCCAGGCCGACAAAGACGACGCCGTAGATGGCTTCGCGCGCGGCGTGGAGCGAGAGCTCGTACCGCGCGGAAGTGCGGTGCGGCAGCCGGGCTTCGAGCTCGTGGTGCCACAGGTTGTCAAAAGCGCCCAGGGCGGCCTGGATGGAGAGCAGCAGAAAGATGGTGTTCATGGCGGTCATGGTGTGAAGCCCTCAGTGAGAAGAAGAGTCGGTGTCAGCGGGGTCGGTGCAGTCATCGGTCACGGGATCGATGACGGGATCGGTGAACACGCCGGATTGGTGGAAGGTTTCGCCCCACAGCGGGTGCACCATGCTCAGCGTGAAGCGGAACTGGCCTGCGCCCAGGTCGGTGTGGGCAACGCGGCAGGTGCCAGGCGTCAGCAACGTCGGCACGGGGATACGCAGGCCCGCCACCACCCACCAGAAGCGGCGGCTGCGGAACACCAGTGCGCCGTCTTCTTCCAGCACATCCAGCGACATGGCCAGGCCG
The DNA here is from genome assembly GCF_059415205.1 of Acidovorax sp. GW821-FHT10E03. Lineage (NCBI taxonomy): Bacteria > Pseudomonadati > Pseudomonadota > Betaproteobacteria > Burkholderiales > Comamonadaceae > Acidovorax > Acidovorax sp. GW821-FHT10E03. Next base: position 134,885 of record NZ_JBWKMU010000014.1, read on the forward strand.
CCGTCGGTGCGCTCCAGCAGGGTGCCGTCGGTGCCCAGCTCCTTGGTGGATCGGACGGTGCGGTCTGCGCCGTGGCGGGTGCCGTTTTCGGTTTCGGTTCCGGTGTGAAAGCGCCGCTCCCACACCACACCGCCGCGCCCGTTGTGGCTGACGTTCACGGTGGCGGGCAGGGCGGTGGTGTTGATGTGGGTCAGCGGGCCGCCCCAGGCCCGGGTCAGCGCGGCGTAGATGTGGCCGATCAGCGAGCAGCGCAGGTCCATGTGGCCGTGGTAGCTGACGTCGGCGTGCGCGGCGCCAAAGCGGCGTTGCACGGCGGCGGGCAGACGTGCCCAGGCTGCGGCGCCAGCCAAGGCGGGCAGGTCGAGTACCGGGCTGGGCTGCGCTGGGTTGGCGGTGCAGTGGCGGGGCGCTGGGGTAAAAAGGGCAAACATGGCGGGCTTTGCAGGAGTGGCGGTTGCACTCTCTATTGCGAAACCCGGGCCAGCCTCAGCGGCCGCTGCAAGTGGTTGATTTCATTGAAATTTGCTTTGTGAACTGCATACTTGGTTTACAGTGCGCGCAGCCCCCACCGTTAACGCCAGGAACAGGTCACGCCATGATCACCACCACCGTCTGCACATGCTGATCCACGCAGTTCTTGGGTTTTCGGTGCTCGAAACGCTGGTGCTGGCAGCCCTGCTGCTGGCCTGGGCCGACCGCGTGGCGGGGGCCCGGTTGCTGGCGGCGTTTTTGATCGGCATCTCGCTGTGGATGGTGGGCAACGAGCTGCCCAACTGGCTGGGGCCTGAGACCGAACCGGTGGCGATGCGCTTGCTGGCTACGGCGCCATTTACCTCTGCGCTGTTCTTTCATTTCTGCACCGTGTTTTGCCGGGTGGACCTGGGGCGCTGGGGCGTTGCGGCGGCCTATGCGCTGGGCGCGACTGCGTCGGTGGTTTCCATCATCCTGGTGCCGGGGCACTTGATTGAGCACCGCGACATTGGCTTTATTGCGGTGGCCGACCCGGTGGGCACCATCGCCAGCATGGCCTGGGTCATTTTGGGCATTGGCGGTGTGGCGGTGCTGCTGCTGGCCTTGCTGCGCGCGCGTCGGTCGGGTGATGGGCAGAAGTTTCGGCAGATTGCCGCCGTTACCGCGTCGTGCCTGTGGGGCCTGCTGTGCCTGGCGGGGTACGGCATTGCGGTGCTGGATTTGCCGATCTACCCATTTCCGCTGCTGGGCCTGCCGCTGTATTCGTTGATTCTGGTCTACGGCATCTTGCGTTACGGCGTGTTTGTGGCCAACGCCTGGGCGCGCCGCGCGCTGGTATGGGCGCTGCTGTTGGCGCTGGGGGCGGTGGTGCTGGCGCTCACGCCGCTGCTGCCGTTTGAGTCGCGCTGGCTGGGTGGCCTGGCGGTGGCGGCCAGTGTGCTGGCGCTCAACGGCCCGGTGCGCCGCGTGGCCGAGCGGCTGGTCTACCCGGGGGGCGAGGTATCGATTGCCGACCTGGGCGCCTGGCGCAGCGCGCTGCTGTCGGCCGAGACACCCCAGGCCCTGGCGCAGCAGGCCGCAACGTTGCTGAGTGCACGCATTGGGACGCAGGTGGAGGTGCAGATTGGCGCTCCGTCCGCATCAACAACACCCTCAACGTCGTCAGCGCCATCAACTCCACCCGGCAGCACCCCGCAGCTGGTGTGCAACCCGGGCGAGCAAGGCTGGCAAACCACGCTGCAGGGCTGGGACGCCGCACCGCCCGGCCCGCGCCACGTGGCCGAACTGTTTGGCACGGTGGTGGCCGAGGCGGCGGTGCGCGTAGAGCAGGCCCAGCAGTTTGCTGCCCGCGAACGCGAGCGCCAGGTGCAGGCGCGGCTGGCCGAGCTGGGCGCGCTGGCCGCCACGGTGGCGCACGACATTCGCAACCCGCTCAACATCATCTCGATGGCCGTGGCCGCTGCGCCCAGCGACACGCGGCGCGAGGTGGCCGACCAGGTGGCGCGTATTGCCAACCTGACGCACGACCTGCTGGACTTTGCCAAGCCCTGGAAGCTGGTGCCCCGCGAGCTGGACCTGGCCGCCCATGTGCGCAACGCAGCCCTGCGATTGCCTGAGGTGAGCCTGGGTGCCGGCCTGGCCCAGCCGCTGGTGCTGCAGGCCGACCCCCGGCGGGTGGACCAGGCGCTGACCAATTTGCTGGAGAACGCGCGCATCGCGATGGCCTCCGATGCTGCCGATCCCGATGGGGCTGCAGATGCCATAGCGGCAGCCACGCACAGCCCCGTACACATCGACGCAGAAACCACCGACACCGCCGTGCTGCTGCACATCTGCGACGCGGGCCCCGGCGTGCCGGACGAAATCCGCAGCCGCCTGTTCGAGCCCTTCGCATCGCGCAGCCCCGGCGGCACCGGGCTGGGCCTGGCCATCGTGGCCCGCATCATGGCCGCGCATGGTGGGTCGGTGGCGCTGACTGAGCGGCCACCTTGGAGCACGTGTTTCACGCTGCGCTTTCCTTTGACGACGACGCAACGCCTGCCATGACCGCCAACACCACATACAACGCAGCCGACACCCCACCGGATGCAGGGCAGGACGCCACGCCAGCAGGCGAGCCGCAAAACGGCCATGTGCTGCTGGTCGATGACGAGGCAGCCTTTCAGCGGCTGGGCGGAGCCTTTTTGCGCAACCTGGGCCACACCGTGACGCTGGCGGGCGATGGCGACCAGGCCCTGGCCGCGTTTGCAAAACAGCAGCCCGAACTGGTGCTGCTGGACCTGGCCATGCCGCCGCACATGGACCCAGAGATCGGCCTGGAGCTGATCCCGCGTTTTGCACGCGTGCCGGTGGTGGTGTTGACAGGCCACGGCGACCACGCGCTGGCCCTGCGCGCCACCGAGCTGGGTGCCTGGGACTTTCTGACCAAGCCCATCGACCCCGACATGCTGCGGTTTGTGGTGGCGCGCGGCCTGCGCAAGGCGCGGCTCGATGCCGAACTGGCCGCCCTGCGCGCAGGGCAGTCGCTGGATGACCTGGGCATGGTGGGGCAGGCGGCCGCCACGGTGCAACTGCGCGCCCTGGTGCGCCGCGTGGCGCCCACCCACGTCAGCGTGCTGGTGCTGGGCCCCACGGGCACCGGCAAAGAACTGGTGGCCCGCGCCTTGCACGCCTGCAGCGCCCGCCGCAGCGAGGCCTTTGTCGCCATCCACTGCGGTGCCTTGTCGGCAGAGTTGCTGGAGAGCGAGCTCTTCGGGCACATGAAAGGCAGCTTCACCGGCGCCTACCGCGACCAGCCCGGCCTGGTGGAGGCCGCGCACGGCGGAACGCTGTTTCTGGACGAGGTGGGCGAGATGCCGCCGCCCATGCAGGTCAAGCTGCTGCGCTTTTTGCAAGAGGGCACTTTTGTGCCTGTGGGTGGCCGTGTGCCCAAGCGCGCCGACACCCGCGTGGTGGCGGCCACCCACCGCGATCTGGAAGCGATGGTGCGCGACGGGTCCTTCCGCGAAGACCTGTTCTACCGCCTCAAAGGCGTGGTGCTGCGCACCCCGTCGCTGGCCGAGCGGCCCGCCGACATCCCGCTGCTGGCCACCCGCTTTTTGCACCGCGTGGCGCACCGTGCCAGCCTGTCAGCCAGCGCCTTGGCGTGGCTGATGGCGCGCGAGTGGCCGGGCAATGTGCGCGAGCTCAAAGCCGTGGTGGAGTCCGCCGGGGCACTGCTGATGCCCGACCAGCGCGAGGTGGATGCCGAGCTGCTGCAACTGGCCAGCGGCGATATGCCCGACGTGAGCGACACCGCAGCGAACCTCAAAACCCATCCGCCGGCCCCGCCCGGCAGCACCGGCCCCCTGGACGCCGCGCTGATGGAGCTGGAAGTGCGCATGGTGCGCGACACCATGGTGGCGGTGTCGGGCAACCAGTCTGAGGCGGCGCGGCGGTTGGGGATTTCGCGGGTGGGGTTGATCAAGAAGCTGACGCGGCTGGGGTTGAAGTAAGCCCGCGAGCGCGACCACAGGCACAGGCACCTTTGCGGCCTAGGCGCTGACTGGAAGGAAGTGCGCGCCGCCCCTAGGAGCCAACCGCCGCGAGGGGTCAGGTCGGTCTGACGGTGGATTCAACGGATGCGGGCGAAGTCGATCCCTCTTTCGCTTGGCGCACCGCCGGCGCGCCGCGTTTGCTGATGAGCAGAACCCCCGCCAGCACCAGCGCGGCCCCCGCCATCTGCGGCCAGGACAGCGGCTCGTCCAGCAGCCAGCAACCGAAGAAGATCGTGAGGATGGGGCCCAGCGTGCCCACCAGCGCGGTTTGGGCTGCGCCGATGCGGCGGATGGCCGCCGAGGTCATGAATACCGGCAGCACGGTCGAGAAAATGGCCATGCCCAGCGCGTGCAGGTAGACCGGGGCCGGCTGCACCAGGGAGCCCGCGGGCTGGGACACGATGAAATGCGCCAGCGTGGCGACCGTGGAGACCAGCATCGCCAGTGCCGTGAAGCGTGCCGCGCCCAGGCGCCGGATGGCGGGCTCGCTGCCTGCCTGGTAGAACGCGTACGACACGGCCGAACCGAACACAAAGCCCGCGCCGATGAGCACGGCGTGCGTGTCGCCCGCAATGTGCAAGTCGTGGGCGAAGGCCAGGCCGATGCCCGCGTAGGACAGCAGCAGTGCCCCCATCTCGCGGCGCGATGCCCGCTTGCCCATGAACAGCACGCCGATCAGGATGGTGAGCGTGGGGTAGGTGAACAGGATCAGCCGCTCCAGGCTGGCGGTGATGTACTGCAAGCCGATGAAGTCGAGGATGCTCGCGCCGTAGTAGCCCAGCAGGCCCAGCGCGATCACCAGCAGCCAGTCGCGCCGGGTGAGCGGGGCCAGGTTGCGGCTGGCACGCCAGCCCACCCAGGCGAACACGGGCACGGAAAACGCCATGCGCAGGCACAGCAGGGTGACGGAATCCACCGGCACGGCCTGGGGCACGGCATAGGCCAGCTTCACGAAGATGGCTTTGAAGGAGAAGCCCAGCGCGGCCAGGATGGCGAGGATGAGGCCGAGGCGTTCGGCGGACCAGTGTTTCCAGGGCATGGGATGCGGGCAGAGGGTGGGGGCGCGGGGGGGGAAAGGGCGCGCTGCAAGCGGTCAGGGCATGTAAAAAATGCGAACGCCATGCAGGCTCAAAGGCGGGCCCAGAAAGATCGATGCGCCCGATGGTGCCTGCCGGGCGCGGCGGGCACAATTGTTATTGCCGCAACCGTTCGTTCGTTGTGGACGAATGCCAAGGGGCCTCCATTGACCTATGACCTGATCGATCTGCGCCTTTTTGTCGCCATTGCCGAAGAGCGCAACCTCACGCGCGGCGCCGCGCGCGCCTGTCTGGCGCCTTCGTCGGCCAGCCACCGGCTGCGGCGCCTGGAGGAGGCGCTGAACACCGCGCTCTTCGAGCGCCAGACCCGGGGCCTCGTGCTCACCCGTGCGGGCGAGGCGCTGCTGCGCAATGCCCGCCAGGTGCTGGCCAGCATAGAGCAGATGCATGCCAACCTCTCGCCGTTTGCCACTGGCATCCGCGGCCACGTGAGCCTGTGGGCCAACACGCATGCCACGCACACCTTCCTGCCCGACGACCTGGCGGGTTTCCTGAAGCGGCATCCGCAGCTGAGCGTGAGCCTGGAGGAGCGCACCAGCGCGGACATCGTGGTGGCGGTGGCCAGCGGCGAGATCGAGGTGGGCGTGCTGGCCGACAGCGGCTCGGGCGCGGGGGTGGAGCTGGCCCCGTACCGGCAGGACCGCCTGGTGCTCATCGTGCCGGCGGGCCATGTGCTGGCCGGGCGGGCGAAGGTGGGGTTCGCCGAGGTGCTCGACCACGCGTTTGTCATGCTACACGCGGGCTCGGCCATCCACACCTTCACGATGAATGCCGCCGCCGAGCTGGGCCGGCACCTGGACGTGCGCATCCAGGTGCGCAGCTTCGAGGCGGTGTGCCGCATGGTCGGGGCGGGCGTGGGCATCGGGCTGGTGCCGCGCGGCGCGGCCTTGCAGGTGGCGGGGCTGAGCGAGCCGCCGGTGGTGGTGGAGATGGACGAGCCCTGGGCTCAGCGCGACCTGCAGATCTGTGTGCGCAAGGGGGCGGTGCTGTCGGGTTTTGCCCAGGCGCTGGTGGCGCACCTGCGCCTGGGCGCGGGGCCCTTGGGCTGATCAGATCAGGCGGCGGCTGCGGGGGTCACCGTGACGCCACCGGCTTGCAGCTTTCTGCGCAGTGCGGCGGGCGTGGACGCGGGCACCACCAGGGCCGCCAGTTCGCCGAGGGGCGCAATCGTGAAGGGCGATGCCGCGCCCAGCTTGTCGGCGGATGCCAGCACCACCGTCTCGGCCGCGCGCTGGTGCAGGGCGCGTTTCACGGCGGCCTCCTCGAAATCGCCCGTGGTCAGGCCCGCTTCGGCATGCACGCCGGTCACGCCCATCAGGTACAGGTCTGCACGCAATTGCGCCGCCGCCTCGACCACGCTGGCGCCCACGTTCACCATCGAGTGGCGGAACAGCCGGCCGCCCAGCACCAGCACCTCGATCTGCAGGTGGCCGGCCAATGCCACGGCCACGGCCGGGCTGTGCGTGACCACGGTGGCGCGCAGGTGCAGCGGCAGGTGCAACACCACCTGCAGCGAGGTGGTGCCACCGTCGAGGATCACCACCTGGCCGGGCCGCACCAGGGCCGCCCCGGCACGGCCCAAGGCGCGTTTGTCTTCAGGGGCCAGCTGCTCACGGGCCTGCAGGCTGCCCACGGCGGCCGATGCGGGCAGGGCGCCGCCATGCACGCGCTGCAGCAGGCCCTCGGCGGCCAGTTCGCGCAGGTCGCGCCGCACGGTGTCTTCCGAAATGCCCAGCTCTTCGCTGAAGGCCTTGGCCACGATCTGTCCGTCCCGCCGAAGGCGGTCGAGCAGGAGTTGCTTGCGTTGTGTGGTCAGCATGGGTGGGTTGCGCGAATTTGCATGTTTGTGCATGATATTGCACGTATTGAATATTGCAACACCATGCCCGCCCCTTCCGACACTGACTTTCCGCTGCTGGTGCTGATCGCCGGCCCGTACCTCTCTGGCACCGACGGCGACGCGGACCGCATCGCCGCCAACCGGGCCCGCCTGGAGGCGGCCGCGCTGCCGATCTACGAGCGCGGCCATCTGCCCCTGCTGGGCGAGTGGCTGGCATTGCCCATCATCCATGCGGCGGGCGGGCGCGAGCCGGGCGATGCCGTCTTCCATGCCTACCAGTACCCGGTGGCAGAGCGGCTGCTGGCGCGCTGCGATGCCGTGCTGCGCCTGCCCGGCGCGTCGCGCGGCGCGGACATGGACGTGGCGCGGGCCCGGGCGCGCGGGCTTCCCGTGTTCCACCACGTGGACGAGCTGCCCCGGCGGCAGGCTGGCGCCCGGGGGCATGCCGCATGATGAGCCGCCCGGTGCCCGCCGTGCCCATCGCCGAGCTCAATGCCGGCGCGGAGCACGTGAAGCTGCTGGACGTGCAACTGCTGTCCGACAACTGGTACGTGCTGCGCAAGGTCAGTTTTTCGCTGCGCCGGCGCGACGGCCAGTGGCAGACGCTGAGCCGCGAGGCCTATGACCGGGGCAACGGCGCGGCGCTGCTGCTGTTCGACCCGCGCAGGGGCACGGTGGTGCTCACGCGCCAGTTCCGGCTGCCGGCCTTCCTCAATGGGTGCGCGGACGGATTGCTGGTCGAGGCCTGCGCCGGGCTGCTTGACGGGGACGACCCCGAGACCTGCATCCGCCGCGAGGCGCAGGAGGAAACCGGCTACCGCGTGCGCCAGCCGCGCAAGGTGTTCGAGGCGTACATGAGCCCGGGTTCGGTCACCGAGAAGCTGCACTTCTTCATTGCCGAGTACGAGCCGCAGGACCGCGTGCGGGCTGGAGGCGGCCTGGTGAACGAGGGCGAGGACATCGAGGTCATCGAGATGCCGCTGGCCGAGGCCCTGGCGGGCATCGCCGGGGGCGCCATCCAGGACGGAAAGACGATCATGCTGCTGCAGCATGTGGCGCTGCAGCAGCAATTTGCTACTGTTTAGATAGCTGCTTGCGCTTTATCCATGGGCGCTGGAGGCCGATTTTCTTCAAACCTGTGCACCAGCGGGCGCGGTGGCTAGGCCTTCTTCTTGACCAGCCCGTAGATCACCAGCAGCACGATGGCACCGGCCACCGACGCGATCCATCCGGCGGGCGCGCCGGGTGCGTACCAGCCCATGGCGCTGCCCACATAGCTTGCCGCCAGCGACCCGGCAACGCCCAGCACGGTGGTCATGATCAAGCCCAGCTTGTCGTCGCCGGGTTTCACGGCGCGCGCGATCAGCCCGACGATGAAGCCGACGATGATGGTTCCGAGGATGGACAGCATGCAATTCCTTTCGATCAAGAGTGCGCAGGCCCGGCAGTGGGCTCCGGCAATGACTGTAATGGCATTTTCGGAGCCGGCGGCTCTCGGAACCCGTTCCAGGTCTTTTCGGGGATCGCATTGGCGTGCAATCGCCCGAGGTCACTCCAACCTTCGGGCAAGCGCCTTGCCGGGCGGCCTGCGGCCTGCGGCGTTGCGGCGCTTGCCCGTAGCCGGGCTGTCGGCGGGCTCGGTGCGGGCTATCGGGGCGGCGCGCCGCGCCTGGCATCCCATTGCGGCCAGGCGCTTGCGCGACTTCTAGAAAACCTCGAACAGGCTCAGTGCCTCACCAGCCGCAGCGGCTCGCCGATGCGCGCCTTCACCACGTCCTCGCGGTGGAAAGGCAGGGTGTGCCACTGCTTGGCAGAGAACAGGCGCATCTGGTCGTTGGCGTGTGGCGATGCCGGGTTGGTGGACTGGCCGTAGGTCAGGATGGCCTGGGCCACCGGGCCTTTGGCGTCGAAGGTCACCGTCTGCACGTAGCTGGTGCCGTAGTCGATGCGCAGGCCACGCGCATTGAGCGGCGCGGGTTCCTGGCGGCCCAGGTTGTTGAGCACGCCTTCGAACTCCTCGCCGCCATGCAGCGCGATGGGCTCTTCGGTGATGTCCGGGCGCTGCACGCTGCCCAGGGTGGCGTCCAGCGCAAAGCCGCTCGCGCGGACGGTCTTCACGGCGCCGTCCAGGGCTTCCCACACCTTGGCGGCGGTGGCGGCGTCGTCCATCTTCAGGCCGGCGGGCGTGGCCACGGGTTGTGCCGGATCGAACGGCACGCGGTGCACGCCGGGGATGTTGCGCGCGGTGCGCCAGAACTCGCGGAACACATGGGCGCCGCGCGCGTCCAGGTTGTTGCGGCGGTCCCAGCCCTTCAGGGCGGCGCAGCCGCCGCGCGACTCTGCCGAGGGCGCCTTGTCGCAGGCGGCCAGCAGGTCGGGCACCACCACCTGGGCCATGAAGTTGCGGTTCTGGAACAGCTGGTCCTGGATGGCCTGCGGCGTGACCTTGCCGCGGCCGAGCATCTCGGGGATTTCCGCGAGGCCGGCGCGCGTGCGGGGCCGCGTGAGGCTGGCGTCGCCCACCATGGGCGAGATGCCGTCAAACTTCTGCCCCGGGTGGGTGTAGACAAAGCTGTCGTTGCTGTTGTGCACCCAGTCCGTGCGGAAGGCCACGGGCATGCGGCCGATGGGGATCAGGCCCGGGACGGGCGATGCGCTGTCGCGGTGCCAGTCGCAGTCGGCGCGCGATCCGTTCAGCACCACCAGGCCTGCGGCGGCCCGCAGCGCGGCGGCGGGCTGGCTGGGGGCGCAGCGCGCGAGCTGCGCGGCGTCCATGTCCGGCACCACGCTCACGTCGGCGTACATGGCCTGTCCGCTGCGGTCGGCCGCCAGGGTGTTCACCCAGGGCAGGCCCAGGTTGGCGTGCGCCTTGTGCAGATCCTGCACCGAGCGGGCGCGCGCAAAGGCCAGGGCCGCATCCATCATGCGGGTGTTGCCGGTGTTGGCGTCGCGCAGGGCGTAGGCGGTCCTGGCGTTCCAGGTCAGGCCGGCGCGGGGCACCACCACCAGCGGGCCCCAGCGGGTGGACCACACGGTGTGCTCGCGCGCCTGGAGCTTGCCGTCCGGGCCGGGAACCTGGGCGCTGACCTTGCGGGCCGTCATCTTCTCCGGCTTGCCGTCCACCAGGTAGGTCGTGGGATCGCCCTCGGCCAGCGTCACTTCGTAGAAGGTGAAACGCTTGCCGGTGGACACCGTGTGCGACCAGGCTACATCTTTGTTGAAGCCGATGGAGACCATGGGGTAGGTGCCTATGCCCACGCCCATCACATCCATCTGGCCGGGGATGGTGAGGTGCATTTCATAGAAGCGGTTGGGGCCGCTCCACGGAAAGTGCGGATTGCCCAGCAGCATGCCGCTGCCGTTGGCCGTCACGTCCTTGCCAAAGGCCCAGGCGTTGGAGCCCAGGGGCGAGTCGAGCAGGCCCACGTCGCGCAGCGCCTGCGCGGCGTCGGCCAGGTCCACGCCAGGGGCGGGCGCCTGCGCGGCCTTGGCGGCGGGCGGCTGGGCGCCCAGCATGCCGTCGGCCAGCGCGGCAATACCGGCCTGCACGGCCACCACCTCGGCCATGCGGCGGTATTGGGCCAGGGTCATGGGCTGCACCCAGGGCTTGCCGCGGCAGGCATCGGGCAGCGCGGCGGCGTTGTCGGCCAGGTAGCGGTTGTAGCCCGCCACGTAGCCGCGCGCCATGGCCTGCACCTGCGGGCTCGTGGCCGCCCAGTGGCGCTCCAGCGCGGCGTCGTCCATGTGGGCGGCCATGAACAGGTCGATCTGTTCGTTGGGAATGTAGCGGCGCCCCAGCAGGCCGATGGCCTGGCCGCCGAAGGTGCTGCTGCGCTGGCCGCGCGCGGTCACGAGCTGGTCGGCCGTCATGCAGACGTTGTCCTGCGCATAGGCATAGGCCACGCCGTAGGCCAGCGATTCGGGGTCCTGCGCGGTGATGTGCGGAATGCCGTAGGTGGTGCGCTCGATGGTCACGCCGCGGTCGCTGCCCGCCGCGCCGGGCTGGATGGCGCAACCCGCCAGAAAAAGGGCGGCGCAGGCAGCGGCGAGGGTGGTCAATGCCGTCGTCTGGCCGGCGGTGGCTGGGGTCTGTCGCATGGGTTCAGGTCTCCTGGGTGTTGGACCCGCGGGCGGTTCGCATCGCCGGCGGGGTGCTGTGGTCGCGCAACCATGCTACTGCCCGGTAACACCTCAACGGGGTGGTGGTCTGGCCACGAATGGTGGCAATATCGCCACCATGTCCACCCGCACCACCGTCCTTTCGTCCTGCGTGAATGTGGGCATCCTCTGGGGGCGCGACAGCATTGCCAGCACGGCCACCGCGGTGGTGGACGCCCTGCGTGCCATGAACATGCTGGCCGCCATGCGGCCCGGTGGCGCGCAGCCCGCGCTGCGCTGGTTCTGGCTGCCGATGCCGCATGAGGGCGATGCCACCCCGCCCCCCGTGCCAGCAGGGGGCGATGGCTGGCAAGGCCCTCTGCACGTGGTCGTCATCCCCGGCTGGCTGGTGCCCACGGGGCCCCAGTTGCGCGAGGTCAGCAGCCGCTACAGCCAGCACTTCGGCGCCATGCTGCACAGCCACCTGCGCGGGGGCGGCAGGGCCCTGGCGCTGTTCAACGGCTCCAGCCTGCTGGCCCACTGCGGGTTGCTGGCGGGGCGCAAGGCGGCGCTGCCGTGGGTGTTCGCGCCGTCCATCGTGCTGCAGTCCAGCGAGAGCGGGCCGGCTGCCGCCGATGGAGCGCCTCCTGCCGACGTGGTGTGGCAGCGGGAGCAGGCCTGGCAACGCGATGGCACCCTGTGGACCACGGCATCCCTGCAGGACACCCTCCCAGCCGTGCTGGACCTGCTCGGCCACACGCCCGCCGCCGAACTGGCGCAGGCGGCAATGCACGCGCTGCTGTTCGACCGGGAGCGGCAGCTGACGGCCACCGCCGCCATGGAAACCCCCACCGGCCATCCGCTGGCCGCGGGCGCCCTGGAGCTGGCGCGGCGCTGGCTGCAGGCCCACCGCAACGAACCCTACAGCCTGCAGGCCACGGCCCGCGCCGCTGCCACCAGTCCGCGCACCTTGCTGCGCTGGTTTGCCCAGGTGCATGGCGAAAGCCCCCAGGACTACCTGCACCGCCTGCGCATCGCCCAGGCGCAGGCGTTGCTGCAGACCACCTACCTGACCGTGGAAGATGTGGCGCAACAATGCGGCTACAGCGACACGGGCAGCTTTCGCAAGGTGTTCGCCCGCGTGTGCGGGGTGACGCCGGGGGCCTACCGCCAGCGCTTCAAGCTGCGCACTTCGCGCAAGCAGTGGCTGGCGCGGCAGGCCCCGCCCGGGGCCGACAGCGCAGGAGAAGCCTGACAGGCCGGCACGGCGGGTGCACAAGCCACCCGGCCGCAGCCCGCCCGCGCCGGGCCACAGGCGATAATCCATGGTTGCTATTGAAATAATAGCTGTGCGGCATGAGTGCACCAGCGCATGCGGCCGTTTTCTCCTGATTTCCGTTCATTGAAGCCTTTTTTCTCCATGCAAGCCCTGCTCGACGCCATCGCCGCGATGCCCCTGCCCACCGATGCCCAGCGCATCTTCCACGGCCGGGGCGGGCTGCACCCGGGCTGCGAGCAATGGGTGCTCGATGTGTACCCGCCCGTTTTTGTACTCACCAGCTTTGCCCCGGCCACCGAGGAAGCGCTCGACGCCATTGGCGCCGCGCTGCAGGCGCGGTGGTCGCTGATCGCGCCGGATGGCCAGCCGCTGAACTGGGTGTTCCAGCACCGGGGCGAGGCGCTGCGCGCCGAGGGCCGCAGCGATACCCGCCTGATGGCGGGCGCCGTGCCCGACCCGCATGCGGTCCCCGAGGCCGGTGCACGTTTTCGCGTGCACGTGCTGCGTGGGCAGAACCACGGCCTGTTCCTGGACATGGCCGGCGGCCGCCGCTGGGTGCGCGACTTTGCTGCCGCGCGCAGCGCGGACCGCTACGGCCTGAAGGTGCTCAACCTCTTTGCCTACACCTGTGCGTTCTCGGTCGTGGCGCTGCAGGCGGGCGCGCGGCAGGTGGTCAACGTGGACATGAGCCATGGCGCCATCGCGGTGGGCCAGCAGAACCACCAGCTCAACGGCATCGCCACGGGCGCGAGCTTTCTGGCGCACGACATCTTCAGCAGCTGGGGCAAGATCACCCGCAGCGGGCCGTATGGCCTGGTCATCGTGGACCCGCCGAGCTACCAGAAGGGCAGCTTCGTGGCCACGAAGGACTATGCCCGCCTCATGCGCCGTCTGCCGGACCTGCTGGCGCCCGGCGGACACGCGCTGCTGTGCCTGAACGCGCCGGAGCTGGGCGAGGGATTCCTGCGGGAGCAGATGCAGGCGCAGGCGCCCGGGCTGTCGTTCGTGGAGAGGGTGGACAACCCGGCGGCATTTGCGGACGTGGACCCGGAACGCGCCCTCAAGGTGCTGGTGTACGCGGCGCCGGACCTTTAAGCGCCGTCTCCGGGACATGCGCCGGGGACCAACGCCATGCCCATGCCATTCGGGCTTTGTGGATTTGGGATGGCTTCTGATATTCTTTGCGGCGCCCGAGTGAACGGGCCCGCATTGTCATGGCCTCGCCGCCTGCCGCAATCCTGGCGCGCTGGTGCGCCTCACCAGGTTCTTCTCATCGACGTATGGTCCGATTCTTTCTCATTTTCATCGTGGTGCTGGCGGTTCTCTTTCGCATCGACATGCTCGACGAGGTGCAACGGGTCGCCATCGAGCCCTGGACCAGCCTGCTAGCCACCGCCAGCGCGGCGCTCATGACCCCGCTCGATGCCGACGTGGCGCACCACGGCCGCATCCTCATGAGCAAGGCCACGGGCTTCGCGGTGTCCATCGAGGCGGGCTGCAACGGGGTGGAGGCGGCGATCATCCTCATCGCCGGCATGATCGCGTTTCCTTCGAGCTGGAAGCACAAGCTCGCCGGCATCGCCATCGGCATCGCGGCGGTGCAGGCCGTCAACCTGCTGCGCATCATCAGCCTGTACTACCTGGGCAAGTGGAACATGACCGTGTTCGAGTTTGCCCACCTGTACCTCTGGCAGGCGCTCATCATGCTGGATGTGCTGGTGGTCTGGATGCTCTGGATCCGCTGGATCGCCCGGCAACAACCTCCCTCACCCCCTCAACCCCCCCTCGCCAATGCAGCTTAGTTCGGTCGGACGTTTCCTGCTGGTCGCCATTGGCAGCCTGCTGTGCCTGATGCCGTTGTGGTACTACCTGTCGCCGCAACTCTCCAAGCCCGTGTTCTTCATGGCGGGCGAGGCGTCTTCCGCCGTGTTCCACTGGGCGCTGAGCTACACCCAGAAGGAGACCACCGGGGTGCTGAACACCACGCTCAAGGTGGTCTCGGTGCAAAACGGCCAGTTCCGCTCGGGCAAGCTCGCCCCCGTGGTGGACTACCGCCTGCTGGGCTACGGCATCGTGATCCTGTGGGCATTGCTGCTTGCCTCGTTTCCTCGGGGCTGGGTGCGAAAGCTGCTCATCGGCTCGGTGGCCATGCTGCCGATCCAGGCGGTCAACGTCGCCCTGCAGTGGTGCAACGACGCCTTCAACCGCGCCGGGCGCGAGGTGTTCGTGCAGACAGGGCTGCCCGGGTGGGTGGCCGACGTGGTGGCGTTCCTCTACCACTTCAACCTGTTCATCTTCACCGCGCTGGCCCCGGTGATGCTGTGGCTGCTGCTGGACCGGGAGTTCCTGGCCAAGCTGCATGCCCAGGCACGGGCGGCGGTCGCTGTCCAGCAGCCGCCGCAACCCCTGCAACCCCAGCAACCTGAGTAGGCCGCACGGCCGTGGCCGGTTGCGCGGCGGGCCCGGGCAGGGAGGTCAGTGCTGCGGGCGGGCGTCCACGGGTGTTTCCGTGTGCATCACGCAGCGCCACTCGCCGTCCTTGCGCATCCAGACGGACGAATCCGTCATTTCCTGATTGATTTCTTCCGACTTTCCACGGGGCGTGAGGGCCTGCCGCGCGTGGTAGGTCAGGACGGCCGTGTTGTCGTCGGGGAACAGCACGTTCATGTTGCTCAGCTCGAAGGACTTGATCACCATCGGGCCCTGTTCCGCCATCCGCCGGTAGGTGGCGTGGTCAAACTGCATGGCGCCGTGGCTACTGACCATCAGTGCCGGTTCATCGAGCATGGCGAGGGCGGTGTCCGTGTCCTCGTCGACCATCGATTGCCAGAATTTCCTTTCCAGCTGCATGAGCTCATTGCTTGCCGTGCGCATGTCGTGCTCCTAGGTGGTGGTGAAAGGGACCACACTGCGCGCCGGCCGGCCCGCCGGATGTCGGACGGGAAAGCAGGCTGCCGTCAGCACGTTCCTACCGGCGCCCGGCATGCCGTGGGGCGGGGCCCTGCGGGTATCACCCCCCTGGGCCTCTGGTTGCAGGTGGTAACCTAGTCTGGCAGCCGGGCGGCATGCCGCTGCGCGCAATGGGTGCAATTTCGGGGCTCCAGGAGGTTCAAGCTGTTCTTTCCACTGTTTTCCACAGAGAAAAAAGAAGAAGGAGAGGGCGCGGCGGGCGCCATGGATGCGGCGGACACCGCGCAGGACGCCAGCCCCGCTGTGTCGCCGGAGCGCAGCTTCAACACGAGGCTGTCGATCCATGTCGCGATCGCGATCCTCGCCACGGCGCTGCTCGCGCTGACGATCGTGGTGCCGACGTTCCACGAATTCGAGATGGCGCGGCAGGGGCTGCACGACATCCAGCATTTCCGGCGCGTTCTCGATATCGCCACCCTGGTCGCGGCGGAGCGGGGGCCCGCGAATGTCGTGATGTCCGAAGCGCCCGCGCCCGACAGCGCGGGAACCCGGCGCCTGGCACAGTTGCGGTCCCGGGTGGACGCCGCGCTGGCGGCGCTGGCGCAGCCGCAGCCGCCGCGCTGGGGCCTGCACCACCACCCCGTGCCGCCGGCGTTGCTGGAGGGTGTCACGCAGCAGCTGGCCCGGGCGCGGCGCCAGGTCGACGAGGTGGCGGCGGTGCCCCTGGCCTCGCTGCGTCCGGACGAGCTGGATGCGGCCATCCAGGGCATGTTCGAGGCGTCCGACAAAGTCCAGGCGATCATCGCTTGGCAGGCCAACGAGATCCTGCACCACGACGCGAGCCTGGCCTCTCCCGTCCTGATCGGCCAGATGCTCAACGACTTCCGGGACTATGGGGGACGGGCCGCCTCGCAGATCATGGCGCCCATCGCCCTGGGGCAGCGCCTGCCGCTCAAGAACATCATCGAGAGCCGGCAAACGCAGGGGCGGCTGAGGGCGCTGTGGCAGGTGATCGGCGCCCACGGGGGGCTGCATGACAATGAAACGCTGGCAAGAACCCGCGAAGAGATCGAACGCGGCTACTTCGGCGATGGTTTTGCGCTGATCGACCGGCTGATCGCCGAAGGACGCCCGGGCGCCCGCTACACGATGTCGGCGACCGAGTTCACCGAGCGCTACGTGCCGACCATGCGGCCGATTGAAACCTACCGCAGCGTTTTCCTCGACGCGGCGGTCAAGCGGTCCGAGCACAACAGGGATGCGGCGCTGGCCACTCTGGCGGCGGTGGCGGTCGTGACGGGCGCCATCTTCGCGATCCTGGTGTGGCTGATTCTTTCGGTGCGGGCCCGCGTCTTCCGCCCGCTGCTCCATGCCCACGCGGCGGTCCTGCGGCTGGCCGAAGACCGGCCCGCCGTGCCCTACGGGCACCCCACGGCCGCGGGCGAGGTCACCGGCCTCTTTCGCGCCATCGAGGTGCTCCAGGGCAAGCTCAGGGAGCGGGCGTCCATGGCCAACGAGCTCAAGAGCCTGGCGGAGACGGACGGCCTGACCTCGCTGCTCAACCGCCGGGCGCTCGACGGGCACGCGCAGGCCCAGCGGGCCGGAAGGGGCGCGGGGGACCCGATGTGCCTCATCCTCCTGGACATCGACCACTTCAAGGCCGTCAACGACACCCACGGCCATCCCACCGGCGACCGCGTGCTCATCCAGGTCGCCAGGCTGCTGCGCACGGTTCTGCGCTCCAACGACATCGTGGCCCGTTTTGGCGGGGAGGAGTTCGCGGTGCTGGTTGCGGGGGACGACATGGCCGGGACCCTCGTGATCGCCGAGAAGCTGCGCCAGGCGCTCGAGCGGGAAACCTTCACCTCGGCGGAGGACACCGCGCTGCGCGTCACGGCCAGCTTTGGCGTGGCGTGCGGCTACCGGGGCGAGGCCGGATGGCCGCAGCTGGTGGAACGGGCGGATGCCGCGCTGTACCGCGCGAAGGCGGACGGCCGCAACTGCGTGCGCTCGGCGCCCATGGCGCCGGTGCCGCAAGACGGGCCGGTACCCGCGCCACCCCCGCCGGGGTAGCCCCGGGGCCGTTTCCCGCTACCCGTGGCGGGCCGCCGCGCGCGGCTCCAGCATCTCCAGGATCAGGCTCCACTCGGCAGGCTCCACCGGCGTGATCGACAGGCGGTTGCCCCGCTGCAGCACCCGCATTTCCCCCAGTTCGGGGCGCGCCCGCAGCTGCGCCAGGTTGACGAGCCGTGTCTTGCGCACCGCCTGCACGTCCAGCAGCAGCCAGCGCGGCTTGTCCGGCGGGGATTTGGGGTCGTGGTAGGGCGATTGCGGATCGAACTGGGTGGGGTCGGGCCGCACGGAAGACGCCACGCGGGCAATGCCCGCGATGCCCGGTTCCGGGCAGCTGGAGTGGTAGAACAGCACGCCATCGCCGATGTGCATCTCGTCGCGCATGAAATTGCGCGCCTGGTAGTTGCGCACCCCGGTCCAGGGCACGGTGGCGTCCGGGGCGGTCAGGGCGTCGTCGATGGAGCACTCGTCCGGCTCGGACTTCATGAGCCAGTAGCGGGGCGCGCGGTGGGATGCGGTGGGCGTGGTCATGGCGCCATTCTGGCAAAGGCCGATTCGCCCTGGTGCCCCGATGGGCTGCCGGGGCAGGGGTGCTTTTGCTATCGAATATATAGCTATCGGCGCATATCCATGAATCGCCAGGGCCCTGAAAGATTCAAAAAACGACAACCGCCGCACATGCATTGCGCGTGCGCGCGGCGGGTCGCAGAATCAGGCCTGCCCCCGTCCGGGCGCCGCACGGCCCCCGTCCAGGCCGTGCCAGCGCACGGGAGGCGCAGATTTTTCCAGCACACAAGAACACAGGGAGGAGGACGTGACGCCGTGGCCGGCCGCGCCGTGCCCGCCACGCTGCCGGTGGCGGGCAGGGCCCCGGCCGCCATGCGCCACTTCATCAGCACACCGATGGCCACCAGCAACACCCGGAGAAAGAAGCACCGCGAGTCCCAGGCGCGCAAGGGCGGGGGCAAGTCCGGCACCTGGGCGATGGCGCTGTTCGCGCTGCCCTTTGCCGCCGTGGGCGTGGGCATGCTGCTTTTCGGCGTGCTGCCCACGCTGTACGACTGGGGCCGCATGCAGGGCTGGCAGCCGGTGCCGGCCACGCTGGTGTCGGCGCGTCTGGAGACCTCGCGTGGCAGCAAGTCCACCACCTACAGCGTGTCGGCCAGCTACCGCTACCAGGTGGGGGGCCGGGACTATCAAGGCCAGCGCGTGGCGATTGGGTCCGGCGCGGACAACATCGGCGACTTCCAGGAGCAGCTGGGGGAACGCCTGGAGGCCGCCCAGCGCGAGGGCCAGCCGGTGCAGGCCTGGGTGAACCCGTCGAACCCCCACGAGGCCGTGCTGGACCGCAGCCTGCGCCCGGGCATGCAGCTGTTCAAGATGCTGTTCGTGGTGCTGTTCGGCGGCGTGGGCCTGGGCATGCTCCATGGCGCATGGCGCGGCCCCCGCGCCGGGCGCGGCGCGCAGGCGCTGGAGGCATCGGCCCGGCCCTGGATGGGGCGGCCGGCCTGGGCGGGCAACAGCATCCGGTCGAACAAGCGCTATGAGGTGTGGGTCGCATGGACATTTGCCCTGGTCTGCAATGCGATCGCATGGCCGTCCGCGATCGCCCACCGGGACGAGGCGCTGGACGGCCCCCAGTACCTGCTGGTGGCCGTGTTCGGGGCCCTGCTGCTGGCGGCTGTCGCGACGCTGGTGTGGGCCGTGCGGGCCACGCTGGATGCCTGGCGCTTTGGCGATGTACGGCTGGTGCTGGACCCGTTTCCAGGCGCCATCGGCGGCGATTTTGGCGCCACGCTCGCGCTGCCCGTGGCGCACCGGCCCGGGCAGCAGCACTTCGCGGTCACGCTCAGCTGCGTGCGGCACTACCGCAGCCGCACTGGCGGCAAGAGCGAGTCGCGCGAAACCACGGTATGGCAGAGCCAGGGCGTGGCCCAGGTCGAGCCCCGGGGCGATGGCATCCAGCTGGGTTTGCGCCTGCGGGTGCCGGCGGGCCTGCCCGCCACGGAGCCGGTGGACAGCGAACACCACGCATGGCGGCTGCAGGTGGAATCGGCCGATCCCGGGCTCAGGTTCCTGCGTGTGTTCGACGTGCCGGTGTACGCCACCGGCGCGGCTTCCCACGGGGCGCGCGCGGACGCGGCGCAGCACCCGCAGCTGCGGGAAATGCGCCACGCCGAAGTGGCCGCGGTGAGCGAGCTGGAGCGCATTCCCGGTGGGGTGCGGCTGTACCTGCCGTATGGGCGCGCCTGGAAGCAGACCATCGTCTGGATGCTCGCCGGGGCGGTGTTCGTGGGCATTGCCGCGCTGGCGGGCGGCCAGGATGTGCCGGTGCTCTTCCTCATCGCCTTCGGCGGCATGGGCGGGGCGGCGGTGGTGGGCGGCTTCTACGCGGTGGCCAACAGCCTCAGCGTGGAGCTGGACGGCCGGGGCATCCGCACCGAGCGGCGGCTCCTGGGGCTCATGCTGGTCCACCACCAGGCGCCCGCCACGGACATCGCCCGGCTGCGGGTGGCCGAAAGCTATTCCACCCAGACGGGGGCGCGGCAGGAGACCTTCTACCGCATCGAGGTGGAGCTGCGCAACGGCAAGCGGCTCACCGTGGCCGACAGCCTGCGCGGGCGCGCGGCGGCCGACCACCTGCTGGCCTCCATCGCGTCGCAGACGGGGTATCCGCGCTAGGCAGCGCCGCCTGCTGAAGAGACCGGCCCAGGTTCCTGGCGCGCCCGGCGAAAGGTGAGGTTGATGCGCTGCGCGCCCGTCAGCGCATGCGCGGCCTCGGCCAGCGGCAGCACGCCATGGAACCGCAGGCGCGCCGGGCCGCCCCACACGACCGCGTCGCCATGCAGCAGCCCCACGCGGCGGGCCTTGTCCGTGCGCTGCGCGCCACCCCACAGGAAGACCGCCGGGATGCCCAGGCTGACGGACACGATGGGGTGGTCGTAGTTGCCCTCGTCGCGGTCCTGGTGGAGCGACAGCCGCGTGCCCGGGCTGTAGCGGTTGATGAGGCAGGCGTCGGGCGCGAAGCCGGGGTAGCCCGCCGCCCCGGCGGCCTCGCGGGCCAGCGCATGGAAAACCGCCGGCATGGGCGGCCACCGTTCGCCCGTCAGCGGGTCCGTGGGGCCGTAGCGGTAGCCGCTGCGGTCGCTGATCCACCCCAGCGGCCCGCAGTTCGTCATGGCCACCGACATGCGCTTGCCGCCGGGCGTGACCAGGTGCCTGAACGGTGCGCGGGCCGCCACCGCCTCGACGGCCTGCAGCAGCTGCGCCGCCTGCGCCAGGGCAAAGCCGCGCAGCGCCACGGCGCCTGGCTCCAGCCATTCGGGCGCCTGGGGCGTGGCGGGCAGTTCATCAAAAAGACCGAGGTTCATGGATTCATGGTTCTAGCGTGATGGCCCGGGCCGGTGCAACGGGCGCGATCCAGGCGAGCGCGCCCGTGGAACTGGCTCCGCCAGGCCACCGGGCGCGGCCCTCCCGCGCAGCGAGAGAGGGGTGAAGGCCCCGACGGCGCCTCAGCGGGAGCATCGCTATGCAGCATCGTGAAAGATGATGCCCGCCGTGTGCCGCTGCCCCGAGCGCACGCGGCTCACGCCGTGGCGCATGTGGACGCGGTAGACGCCGCGCGTGCCCTGCACGGGGCGGTGGTGCACGGCGAAGGCCACGGCATCGCCCTGGTGCAGGGGGACGACCTCGGCGCGCGACTGCATGCGCGGGCGCTGCTCGGTCAGCACGAACTCGCCACCGGTGAAGTCGCGGCCGGGCTCCGACAGCAGGATGGCCACCTGCAGCGGGAACACGTGCTCGCCGTACAGGTCCTGGTGCAGGCAGTTGTAGTCGCCGCTCGCGTACTGCAGCAGCAGCGGCGTGGGGCGCAACTGGCCCGCCGCGTGGCAGCGCGCGATGAAGTCGGCATGGCGCGGCGGGTAGCGCGCATCGATGCCCATGGCGGCGTTCCAGTGGTTGGCGATGGGGCACAGATGGGGGTACAGCGCATCGCGCAGCCCGGCCACCACGTCCGGCAGCGGGTAGCTGAAGTACTGGTACTCGCCCAGGCCAAAACCATGGCGCTGCATCACCACGCGGCTGCGGAACAGGGGCGGGCCGGCGTGGCGGTACAGCCCCGCGAGTGCTGTGCATTCGTGCTCGCCCAGCAGCCGAGGCAACACCGCATGCCCCTGCGTGTGCAGGTCGTCGGTGGCCTGGGCCCAGTCGAGGGCCGCCACGCGGGCAGGCCAGGGGTGCGTGTCCTGGGGCAGGGCACTCATGCGGCCTTCTCCCGCGTGTGTGCTGGTTCAGCGGCGCCGGCTTCGCGGTCCAGCAGCGCCCGCTTGCGCTCCACGCCCCAGCGGTAGCCCGAGAGCCCGCCGTCGCTGCGCACCACCCGGTGGCACGGTATGGCCACCGCCAGCGTGTTGGCGCCACAGGCCTGCGCCACGGCGCGGGTGGCGGTGGGCGCGCCGATGCGCCGGGCGATGTCGGCATAGCTGGCGGTCTGCCCCGGGGGAATGGCACGCAGCGCCTGCCACACGCGCTGCTGGAAGGCCGTGCCCCGCACGTCCAGCGGCAAGTCCAGGCCCAGGCCGGGCGCTTCGACAAAGGCCACGACCTGGGCCACGAGCGATTCGAATTGCGCATCGCCGCCCACCAGCTGGGCCTGGGCAAAACGGTCCTGCAGGTCGTGCACCAGGGCTTCGGGGTCGTCGCCCAGCAGGATGGCGCACAGGCCCTGGCCGCTGTGCGCCACCAGGATCGCGCCCAGCGAGCACTGCCCCACCGCAAAGCGGATGCGCTGCGCCGCGCCGCCCGCGCGGTAGCGCGTGGGGGTCATGCCCAGCACCTGGGCGGATTTCTCATAGAACCGGCTGCTCGACTGGTAGCCCGCGCCGTAGATGGCGTCTGTCACGGAGGCCGTGGGTTGTTGCTCGAGGGCACTGCGCACACGCTGCTCCCGCCGGGCGGCGGCGTAAGCCTTGGGCGTGAGGCCGGTGGCCTGCTTGAAGACGCGGTGCAGGTGCGAACTGCTCAGCCCCACGCGGGCCGCCAGCGCATCGAGCGTGGTGGCTTCTTCGGCTTCGATGATGCGGCAGGCCTGCGTGACCAGCTCGGCATGGTGTGCCAGCGCCGAGGGCTGCCGGGGCTTGCAGCGCTGGCAGGGGCGAAATCCGGCTGCTTCAGCCTCGTCGCAGCTGGCATGGAACCGCACGTTCTCGGGCCGGGGCGTGCGCGCCGCGCAACTGGGGCGGCAGTACACGCCCGTGGTCTGCACCGAGTACCAGAAGCTGCCGTCCGCCGCCGCGCTGCGCGCCACCACCGCCGCCCAGCGCGGGTCGGCCTGGGTGGCGGCAGCGGCCTGTGCGGCCTTGGCGGAGGGTGTTGCGCGGTGGGGCATGGTGGCAACGCGGGTGGAATGCAGGGGCGGGGCTTTCGCGTGGAGGTGGGCGGAGTTCGGATTCATGGTGGATGGCTCACAAGGTGGGTTGCGATGCCATGCACTCTAGGGACGGGGTGGGCGGGGCGCACTCCGTTGCTTGCTTTTGAATTCTGCACTTTTCGGGGCAGGCAGGCACAGGGCCCGGACTGCTTTCAATTTGATAGCTGCTGGCGCTTGCTGGGCAAGCGCTGACGACCAAAAACCTTCAAGCCTCGGGCGGCTGCAGCGGCCGGGGGCGCCGTTTGCCCGTGCCGCCCCAGCGCAGCGCGTCCTCGCCCGGAATGCCCAGCGGGTTGTTGGCTGGTTCGGAAAGGGGCGCCAGCAGGGCGTGCAGGTCGGCCTCGCTGAACTTGACGGCGCCCTCGGCGTCGTGGCCCAGCACGCCCTGGGCCAGCGCGGCCTTGCGGGCCTGCAGTTCCAGCATGCGTTCTTCGATGCTGCCTTCCACCACCAGCTTGTAGACAAACACCGGCTGGTCCTGCCCGATGCGGTGGGCGCGGGCGGTGGCCTGCTCTTCCACGGCGGGGTTCCACCAGGGGTCGAGATGAATCACGGTGTCGGCGGCGGTGAGGTTCAGGCCGAGGCCCCCGGCCTTGAGGCTGACGAGCAGGATGGGGGCGCTGGCCTCGTCCCGTGCCTGGAACCGCCGCACCACCGCGCCACGCTGGCGGGGCGGTGTCTGGCCCGTGAGGGTGAGGTAGGGCAGGGCCAGGGTGTCGAGCAGCTCGGCCGCCAGCGCGAGCATTTCGGTGAATTGGGAGAACACCAGCACGCGGCGCCCTTCGTCGACCAGGGCGGGCAGCATGTCGGCCAGTAGTTCGAGCTTGGCGCGCTCCATCGTCTGCGCCGTTTTTGTGGTGCCTTTGACCAATCTGGGGTCGCAGCAGACCTGGCGCAGCTTGAGCAGGGCGTCGAGGATGGTGATCTGCGCGCCGTCGAAGCTCTGGCGCTCGAGCGCGCGGCGCACCTGCTTGTCGGCCGTGGTGCGCACGGCCTCGTACAGCTCGCGCTGCCTGCCTTGCAACTGCACGCGCTGGATGACCTCGGTGCGTGGCGGCAGCTCAGTGGCCACGTCCTGCTTGCGGCGGCGCAGGATGAACGGGCGCACGCGCTGCGACAGGAGCTGGGCGCGCAGGGTTTCGCCGTTTTCCTCGATGGGCTTGCGCCAGCGGGCGTTGAAGCTGCGCACATCGCCCAGAAAGCCGGGCATCAGGAAGTCGAACTGGGCCCACAGCTCGCCCAGGTGGTTTTCGAGCGGCGTGCCCGTCAGGCACAGCAGGTGCGGGGCCTGCAGCTGGCGCAGGGCGCGGGCGCTGCGGCTGCCGGCGTTTTTCACCATCTGTGCTTCGTCCAGGATGAGCAGGTGGAACGGCTGGGCGGCCAGCGCCTCCACGTCGCGCCAGAGTAGCGGGTAGGTGGTCAGCACCAGGTCGTGGTCGGCCATCTGCAGATAGCGCTGGCCTCGGCTGGCGCCATGCAGCGCCAGCACGCGCAGGCCGGGTGCCATGCGGGCGGCCTCGGCCTGCCAGTTGAAGAGCAGCGAGGTGGGCAGCACCACCAGGGCGGGGCGGGTGAGGCGCCCGGCCTCCTTCTCGGCCAGCACGTGGGCCAGCGCCTGCGCGGTCTTGCCCAGGCCCATGTCGTCGGCCAGGATGCCGCCCAGGCCCTGGGCGCGCAGGTACTGCAGCCAGGCCAGGCCTTCCAGTTGATAGGGACGCAGTTGCACCTGCAGGCCTTGCGGTGCAGCCACCGCTTGCGGGGCGCCGATGGTGCGCAACCGCTTGGCGAGCTGGGCCAGGCCCACGTCGCCCTGCAGTTGCCAGTCGTTGTTCCAGCCATTGACCGTGCCCACGCGGTGGGCCAGCACCAGCCCGGCGCGCAGGGCCTCGATGCGGCGGGCCTCCCACGCACCCAGGTGCAGCGGGTCGCCGTCCTTGCGCTGGTTGCGGGTCGGGTCGGTCAGCAGGTCGACCATGGCCCCCACGATGGCCTTGAGCGGGCCGGCGGGCGCGTCGATGCGTTTGCCGCCCGGGGCGCGCAGCGAAATGATGGCCATGTCGTCAATGGAGCCCATCTGCCGGGCATTGAGCCAGCGCGCGTCGCGGCGCAGCAGGTCGGCCAGCATGGGGGCCAGGTCCAGCGTTTCGCCGTCGATCTCGATGCCCAGGCTGAGCAGCCAGGCGCCTTCGCGCTCAGGCAGCTGCAGTTTCTGCACGGGGCGTTCGCGCGGGGCCAGCGGGCCGTCCACTTCCTTGCCCAGCAGCTCGCCGGTGTCAGGGGCGATGTGCAGCTTCCAGCGCAACACGGGCACGCTCTCGTGCGCGAAGCCCGGTTGCACCACCACGCTCCAGCCTCTGGCGCGGAGTTGGGGGATCTGCTCGGCCCAGAAGTCGCCAAAGAAGGCCTCCTGCGCCAGCGTCCACAGCGGGCCCAGGCTGGCGGCGGCATCGCGGTTTCGCCATTGCAGCGAGCGTGCGTCCACGGGCAACAGGCCCAGATCCCACACGAGGTCCATGGCGTCCGACTCGGCCGCCACGTCGCGCTGCATGCGCACCACGGGGCCGCCGGTGTCGTACAGGTCCTGCAGCGGGGCGGGGCGCGAGTTGAGGATGGACGTGGGCGCAGGCGCCTGCCAGGCGATGGCGCCTGGGAGTGTGTCGTCGGTGCGGTAGGTCCAGTCGATCTGGGCCAGCGTCACGCTGTCGCCGCGCGGCCCCATCTTGCCCTGGGGCTTGAGGCCCAGCAGGCCGTCGCCCCGGCCCAGCGTCATCAGCGTGATGCGCGGGCGGAAGTGCCCGGTGGCGATGCCGGGCGGTGGCGCGGTGCGCCCGGCGGGCGGCGTGGCGGTCTCCGTGCCGGTCTCGTCGCCCCGCATCAGCGCCATCACGCGCGCGGCCTCGGCGTCCGTCAGCGGGGGCAGGGCCTTCAGTGCCGCTGCATCGGCCTGGCGGCGCAGGGCGGCCACCCAGGCGGCGATCACCGCCTGGCGGTCGGATCGCGGCGGCGCGGGCGGCTCGGCGGGAGAAGGGAGGTCACCGGGGTGTGTCACTGGCCGGTGATTGTGCCGTGCCCATGGGCTGGGCCTGGCGGGATGCGGCGCTATTTGGCGCCTTGTGCCGCCGCCTGCGGTGTGGTGGTCGCCCGGGGCCGGCTGCCCTGCAGGTGCATCGCGGCCGCGGCGAGCAGGATGGCGACAGCTCCCAGCCACTGGGCCGGCTGCAGGCGGTGGCCAAACGCGGCGAAGTCCACGCCAATCGCCACCACCGGATAGATGAAGGACAGTGCGCCCTGCAGGTAGGTGGGCAGCTTCTGCACGGCGCCGTACAGCAGGATGTACATGAGGCCCGTGTGCACCACGCCCACCGTGACCAGTAGCAGCCAGGTGCGGGCATCCTGCGGTGGCGTGCCCAGGTTGGCAAACGGCGCCAGCAGGAGCACGCCCACGCAGACCTGGACCAGGGCGATGAGGTGGGGCGGCGTGCCGGTGAGCCGCTTGGCGACCACCGAGGCCACCGCCCAGAAGAAGGCGGCCCCCAGTGCCATGACGATGCCCAGCGCGTAGTGCGTGCCGCCCTGGCTCGCGCCGGGTCGGGCCTGCACGATGAGCAGCATGCCGCCGAATGCCAGGGCCAGCCAGCCGAGCTTGGCCGGGGTGATGCGCTCGCCAAAGAGCAGGGCGCCAAACACCACCAGCATGAAGGGCTGGGTGTTGTAGACCGCCGTGGCGATCGAAATGGAAGCATGCGAATACGCCCCAAACAGCAGGAGCCAGTTGGTGACGATGGCCACGCCCCCCAGGGCCGCCCACGCTGCCGTGCGCCAGGTCAACACGCCGCGCAGCAGGCCCATGGCGGCGCACACGGCCGCCAGCGTGGCCGCGCCGAAGGCGCAGCGCCAGAACACCACGTTCAGTGCCGGCAGGCCGGATTCCACGACAAACCAGCCGATCGTGCCGGAGATCGCCATGGCGGTGCCCATCTCCAGCGTGCCTTGGGTTTTCTTGTCCATGGGTGTCATTCCATCCGTGAGTTGATGGAATGACTATAGGAAAACGGGCCCGTGCGTGGAATGGATGAAAAAAGGCATCTGCTCAATAAATCCTCATAATCTGAGGCAACCATTGATTCTGAGGAGCTGCTTGCCATGGATTCCATCGACCAGGCCATCATGACCGTGCTGCACCAGGACTCCCGGACTTCGCTCAAGGTGCTGGGCGAACGCGTGGGGCTGTCGTCACCCAGCGTGTCCGAGCGGCTGCGGCGGCTGGAAGAGCGCGGGGTGGTCCGCGCGTTCACGGTGGACATCGAACCGCGCGCGCTGGGCTATCAGCTGCAGGCCATCGTGCGCATCAAGCCGCTGCCGGGCCAGCTGGCGGCGGTGGAGAAGTTGATCCAGGAGACGCCGGAGTTCTGCGAGTGCGACAAGGTCACCGGCGACGACTGCTTTGTCGCCCGGGTGTATGTGCGTTCCATCGAGCAGCTCGACGGCGTGCTGGACCGCATTGCCGACAAGGCGCAGACGAGCACGGCCATCGTGAAGGCGCAGACCATCCGGCGGCGGCCACCGCCATGGTCGCCGGGCGTCTGAGATTTTGAGAGCGGGGGAGGCCCTTTCTATCCGCCCAGCACCCGCGCAAACAGCTCGTTGCGAAAGTGGATGCCCAGGCGCGCGAAGGCGCGGTTGCGGTAGGTCTTGACGGTGGGCACGCTCAGGCCCAGGTCGCTGGCGATGCCCTCGTGCGTCATGCCCTGCAGCAGCCGGGCACACACGTCCAGTTCGCGGTCGGTCAGCTCGGCCTGCAGGCGCACCAGGCGCATGCGCAGCACCGGCAGCCCATCGGCGGCCAGCGGGGCGAGTGCGGCGCCGGCTGGCAGGAGTGCGGGGGCGCCCGATGTATTCACGGTCAACGTTGCCGGGCCTGGGCGGCTGTCCTCTGTTCGCCAGGCAGCCGTGGCTGTGGGTGGAAACGGGTGCGACAGAACAATGTGTTTGCGCGTGAGGGCCAGCAGCACGGGCGCCACGGACTCGAACGCGCCGATCTGCCGGTCGCTGAACGCCCGCTGGTGCTGGTGGCGGTAGAAGTTGACGGCGAACACCGAGCCATCGCTTTCGTATTCGACCACCGACACGCGCTCGGCCACGCCGTGGGCCTCATACACCCGGGCACGGTGTTCGCCCTCCACCTCGGTGGCCGTGACGTGGCACAGCCGCGTCTCGGGCTGGGCAAACGGTGCTTCATCAAAAGCCCGGCCCCAGGTGCTATCGCTGCGGTAGGGGCCCGAGAGGTACGCCCACCAGCAATCCTGCGTGGTGTCGGGCACGCCCCGGCTGGCCGACATGAACAGCGTGGGCTTGCAGCGGTGGCCCGTCCGGTACACCGACCACGAGGCTGCAGGCAGCACGGGCTCCAGGTCCTGCAGAAGCCCCTTGGCAAAGCCGTTGCCGCCCAGGCGGTGGACCATGCTCGCCAGGGTCTCGCTGGCGGGGTTTTGCAGCACCTGCCGGCCGGGTGCTTTCTGCAGGGAAGGGGGGAGCCACTGCCGCATGGGAAAAGTCGGAAATTGGAGTGTTCGTTGCCGAAAGCGTGGAGTGTGCGCTGAAAACGCCCCCGATTCCGTTGCCGAAAGCCCGGGTTATCCCGTCATCCTCTGGGATGACAGGCTTGGGTGGCAACGGGACTTACGCTAGGTCCCATGCCTGACCTCATCCCCTTGCCCGACCCGCAATTCAGATTTTTTGCCGACCTGCGCGTGGAGGTCGGCACCCCCCAGGAGGTGGGCCACACCGTGCACGGGCTGCGCCGGCTGATTCCCATCCTGGGCGGCAGCGCCTCTGGCGACGGCTGGCGCGCACGGGTGCTGCCCGGCGGTGCGGACTTCCAGCTCATCGTGAACGACCGGCTGTCGGAGCTGGACGCCCGCTACGTGCTCGAAACCGATGGTGGCGATCTCATCTACGTACAAAACCGGGCCGTGCGCTCCGGCCCGGCCGAGCTGATCGCCCGCCTGGTGCGCGGCGAGGCGGTGGACCCGGCGCAAGTCTATTTCCGCTGCAGCCCGAGCTTCGAGACCGCGTCCCCGGCGCTGGCCTGGATCGCCGAGCGCATGTTCGTCGGCACCGGCGCGCGCTACCCGGATGCGGTGGCCATGCGCTTTTTTGAGCTGCGCTAGCGCCCGGCACCCCGGGCAATTTCTGAATTTTTGAATCTTCCCAACGTACAAGAACCCTGGAGACATCCATGAAGACCACCGCCAAGCCCACCTCTTTCATCGCCACGCCACGCCGCGCCCTTCTGGCCGCCGCCATGCTCGCAGGGCTGATGCCCTGGGCCGGCGCCCAGGCGCAGGGGGCAGCCACGTACCCCAGCAAGCCCGTGCGCATCATCGTGGGCTTTCCGGCGGGCACGGGGCCGGACATCGTGGCGCGCCTGCTGGCGCAAAAGTTGTCCGAAGGCTGGGGCAACGCGGGCGTGATCGTGGACAACAAGCCCGGCGCGGGCGGGCTGATCGCCGCCAGCGAAGCCGCGCGCGCCGCGCCTGACGGGTACACGCTGATGCTGGGCGAAACGGGCCAGCTCAGCATTGCACCCAGCAGCTACAACAAGCTGCCCTACGACCCGGCCAAGGACTTCACGGCTGTTAGCCAGGTGGTCACCTCCGACTTCGTGCTGCTGGTCAACCCGCAAAAGGTGCCGGCGCGCAACGTGAAGGAGTTCGTGGACTGGACCAAGCAGCAAAAGGGCCTGTTCCTGGCCACCTTCGGCGCGGGCACGCCCGGCCACTTTGGCGCCTTCATGTTCGGCGATGCGGTCAAGCTCAAGCCCGAGCCGGTGCACTACAAGAACACGGCCGATGCGCTGGGCGGCCTGTTCAGCGGCGACGTGCAGGGCGTGTTCGCCAGCGTGGGCCTGGCCGCCCCCAACGTGAAGGCCGGCAAGCTGGCCGCGCTGGGCACCACCGGCGCCACCCGCACCAACACGCTGCCGGACGTGCCCACCATCAAGGAGCAGGGCTACGCCAACCTGGAGTTCTCCTCGTGGTTCGGCATCGTGGCACCCGCCAAGACGCCGCCGGAGATCATCGCCAGGCTCAACGCCGACATCGTCAAGGCCGTGCAGTCGCCCGAGGGCCGGGCCAAGATGGAGGAGGCGGGTTTCCGCGTGACGGGCACGAGCCAGCAGGACTTTGCCCGCACCATCGCCGCCGACACGGTCACCTGGGGCAAGGCCGTGGCCGCCACGGGCTTCAAGGCGGATTGATGGGCTGACAGCGCGGCAGAGCGGTTGACGCCGCTCAGGCCCCACCCAGGCCACCTCCAGCACTCCTGCACCTGCGCACGCGGGCGGCCGGCGCCACGGCGCAGCCGCGCCCTGTCAGCGCTGCGCCCTGCATCCCCGGCGCCACACAGCACAAACACCCCACCCACCACCTCAGGAGACATACGCCATGCCTTTTGCCCATGCCTCGCGGGCCCTGCCACCCGCCTCCACGGCCGCGCGCCCATCCCGGCTGCGCCGCCAGGTCGTCCCCGCCGCGCTTGCCATGCCCTTGTTGATGGCGGCCTGCGGCGGCGGCAATGGCGATGCATCGGCCCAGCCCGCCACCCCGGCGGCGGCCTGCGCTGCGCTGCCCAGCCAGGCGGGCCTCGCGGCCACCACGCTCACGGCGAGCTACGTGGCGGCGGACACCAGGCGGCCGGGCGGCGCCAGCACCGGCGCCTTCCTGCCCGGCCACTGCGTGGTCACGGGCAGCATCAACCCCCGCGTGGGCGTCGATGGCAAGAACTACGCCATCGGCTTCCAGCTGAGCCTGCCGGACCAATGGAACGGGCGTTTCCTGTTCATCGGTGGTGGCGGCAATGACGGCATCCTGCGCGACACCTCCCTCAGCTCCAGCATCTCGGGCGGCACGCCGTCGCCGCTGGGGCAGGGCTTCGCGGTGGTCTCCACCGACGCGGGGCACAGCGGCACGTCGGCCAGCTTCGGGGCGGACCCGCAGGCGCGCATCGACCATGCCTACAACTCCTACGACAAGACGGCCGTGGCCGCCAAGTCGCTGATCTCGACCCTGTATGGCCGCAGGCCCGACCATTCGTACTTCTCGGGCTGCTCGGGCGGCGGGCGCCAGGGCATGATGTTCTCGCAGCGGTTCCCGGACTACTTCGACGCCATCACCGCCGGCGCGCCCGCCATGCGCGTGTCGAGCGGCGCCACGGTGGCGGCGATGTGGAACACCATTCAGTTCAACGCCATCGCCCCGCAGGACGCGGCGGGCAAGCGCATCCTGTCGCAGGCCTTCAGCAATGCCGACCTCCAGCTGGTGGCCAACGGCGTGAAGGCGTCGTGCGATGCCGCCGATGGCGTGGCCGACGGCATGGTGAACAACGTCAAGGCCTGCCAGTTCGACCCCGCCGTGCTCCAGTGCCGCGGCGGCAAGCAGGCCGACTGCCTGAGCAGCGCCCAGGTCGGGGCGCTCAAGAGCGTGTTCGCGGGCCCGCGCAACTCGGCCGGCCAGGCGCTGTATGCGGGCCAGCCGTGGGACCCGGGCCTGGCCGCCCCGGGCTGGCGCAGCTGGACGCTGGGCAGCTCCACCACCGCCACGCCGGATGCGCGCTACATCACGCTGATGGTGGACGCTCTGGTCAACGAATTCCTCACCCCGCCGGACCTCACGTTCAACCCGCTGACGTTCAACTTCGACACCGACCCCGCGCGCATGGAGGCCTACTCGGCCATCTACGACACGTACCGCGACGACAAGCTCGCCGCGTTCAAGCAGCGCGGCGGCAAGATGCTGTTCATCCATGGCATGTCCGACCCGATCTTCTCGGCGCTGGACACCCTGGACTACTACGAGCGCCTGGCGTCCCACCACGGAGGTATCGCGGCCACGCAGGGTTTCGCGCGCACCTTCCTGGTGCCCGGCATGAACCACTGCTCGGGCGGCCCGGCCACGGACAATTTCGATTCGATCCAGGCCATGGTGGACTGGGTGGAGAAGGGCGTGGCACCCGAGACCCTTGCCGCCAAGGCACTGCCTGCCAGCAGCGACATGCCCAATCGCACACGGCCCTTGTGTGCCTACCCGAAGTTCGCCAAATACAAGGGCACGGGCAGCGTGGAGGATGCCAGCAGCTTCGTCTGCGCGGCGGAGTAAGCGAGGTCAGGCCACGCTAGGTGCGGGCGGGGGCGGGCAGCTGCAGGCCGACCTCCCGCACCACGCGCACGCAGTCGCGCAGGTGCTGCTCGCCCAGGTAGCGCAGCGTGGCATAGCCGATGCCCGCGGCCACCGCCTGGCCCGCCAGCGGCACGTACTTCGCCGCCTGCTTGGCGGTCAGGCGCACGCCCACGGTCTGAGTGGCCCGGATGACCAGCTCGCGCGTCACCAGCTTGCCGATCAGCACGGAGCCCACGAGGGCCACGGCCTTCTGCACCTGCTCGCGCTTGTGCGGATCGAGCTGGTCGATCTGCTGCGCGGACAGGCCGAACTCGGCGTTGATCTGCGGAAGCAGGCGGGACAGCAGCGCCGCGTCCACGGCCCAGTCGAGCCCTGGCACGGGCAGGGAACTGGCGGCCGCCGCGACCAATGCGCGCCGATGCAGCAATTTGCGGCTGCGCTGCACGGCAGCGGTGAGGGCCGCGTTGCCGGCCGCCATTTGCAAGGAAGTGGGCATGGGCGGGTTGTACCTGATGCGGTGGTGGTTGGCAAAGGGCAACGCCCGAGGCCGCGCAAGGAGATTCTTCAGCGGCCGTTTCAGGTTTTTCCCTTGACGAGGGTGAACGCGGCCAGAAGCAGCATGGCCCCCACGACCGACGCGATCCAGCCAGCGGCTTCCCCTTGTGCATACCAGCCCATCGCCAAACCCAGATAGGTGGCGAGAAACGAGCCCGCCACCCCCAGCAGCGCGGTCAATATCCATCCGAGTTTGTCCTCCCCGGGTTTCAGGGCACGGGCCAGAAGCCCGACCATCAAACCCACCAGCAATGTTCCTAGCAATGTTCCCATGATGTTTCCCCTGCATGCTGCGACGCGATCTGCCCACTCTAAGGAGCGCGCGCGCCGCCAGCTTGTCGGACAACGCGCACTGTGCGCGTCCCATTGCGGGGCGCGCGTTCCCGACACGGGTGAGGGTGGAAAGCGAGGTCCGGCGTCATGAAGGGGCCGGCTGTGGGTCCCGTCCGACACCACGGCGCGGCGGGTACTTGCCGCCTGCGGGACCGGCGGCGCCGTACAGTGAAGCGTCTCCACTGAAAGGAAGACCGATGACAACAAATTTCAAGACCCGTTCCTTCCCCCTGGTGTTTGTGGCGGTGCTCGCTCTGGGGGCGGCATTGGCGGGGCCCACGACCGCCGCGGCCCAAAGTGGCGACGAGGCCTCGCTGTCCCGCGGCGCGGTACCGGACACCACGCCCCAGCAGCGCTACCAGACCGCCATCCGCGAAGCCGGCGGTGGGTTGAAGGTGAGCCTGGAGGAATGCCGGGCCATGCCCTCGGCGGACCGCCGCAGCTGCGAATCCCAGGCACGCGCCACGTACCAGGCAGACATGGCCAAGGCCAAGGCCATGCTGCGCGACCCGTCGATAGGCCCGGAGAATGTGGTGGGGGGACCGATCCGCAGCACCGAGACGGTGTACGAGATCAAACGCTAGCCGCAGGCAGGGCGCCTGCGAGGGGACATCCTGGCCGGGCGAGCGGCGTGGTTGCTATTTGGCTTGCGCGAGGTCGTCGCTGCCCGAGCCCGCGACGCGGCGGGCGCCGTTGAAGCGACGTGCCCAGTAAGCCACGCCCATGTCTTCCACGCGGATTTCGGCGCCGCTGCGGGGAGCGTGGATGAACTTGTTGTCCCCCACGTAGATGCCCACATGGCTGAAGTTGCGGCGCATGGTGTTGAAGAACACCAGATCCCCGGGCTGAAGTTCCTTCTTGTCAATGACCTGGGTGGCGGCAGCCTGCTGGTCGGCCCGGCGGGGTAGCAGCAGGCCCACGGTCTGCTCGTACATGGCCCGCACGAAGCCGCTGCAGTCGAAGCCGGTTTCCGCGCTGTTTCCGCCCCGCTTGTACGGTACGCCCAGGAATCCCATGGCGTTCACCACGAGCCCGGACGCGCGGTCCGCCACCGTATGGGCCTTGTCGGCCACCCGGTGGCTCACGTCCTCCAGCCGCGTGAGCAGGCCTTTGTCGGTGATGAACCGGTCCATATCGTCGGGGTTTGCCGCTTGCGGCGCAGCCTGGGCAGAGGTTGCGCAGACCAGGAGGAGGGTGCAAAGCCATCGGGACATGGGGGCGAAGGGTACCACGGTATGCTTACTTATCAAAAATAATCACCTGTGCAAGCTGTTGATTTCGTTCAAGTAAATCCCGAACAGGGATTTACAGGAGGGAATCCTCGGCTGCACCGCCGTGGAGGGCCGCCGTGCCAGGCCTGGCCGGGCGGCGGCTCTGGGGGTTGGTGTTCAACTTTTTCAGGAGCGCCACGAGATGGAATGGACACGGAAAATGCCCCTTTCGCGGGCCGCGCGGGCGTGCCTGGCGGCGCTTTGGGCCGTGGCGGGCGCCCACCATGGCGGTGTTTCCGCCCAGGGCACGCCGCCGGGCGTGTCCGTGGCAACCGTGGCACGGGGGCTGGAACACCCCTGGGCCGTGGCCTTCCTGCCCGAAGGGCAGTTTCTCGTCACCGAGCGGCGGGGCCGGATGCGGGTGGTCAGCGCGGGCGGGCAGGTGGGGCCCGCGCTGGCGGGCGTGCCGGCCGTCGCCGCGGGCGGGCAGGGCGGCTTGCTGGACGTGGTGACCGATGCCGACTTCGCCCGCAACCGCCGCATCTTCTTCTGCTTTTCGGAGCCCGCCCCGGGTGGCGCGTCCGGCAACAGCACGGCGCTGGCACGGGCCACGCTGTCCGCGGATGCGCGCAGCCTGCAGGAGGTCAAGGTCCTCTTCAGCCAGCAGCCCAAGGTGGACAGCGCCCAGCATTTCGGCTGCCGCATCGTGCAGGCGGCGGACGGCAACCTGTTCCTGGCGCTGGGCGAGCGCTACCAGCGCAAGGACGATGCGCAAAGGCTCGACAACCACCACGGCAAGATCGTGCGCATCACCCCGGACGGCGCGGTGCCGGCCGACAACCCGTTTCGCCAGCGCGCGGGCGCCTTGCCGGAGATCTGGAGCTACGGCCACCGCAATCCCCAGGGCGCCACCCTGGGCCCTGACGGCCAGCTGTGGATGCACGAGCACGGCCCCCAGGGGGGCGATGAGATCAACCTGCCCCGGCCCGGCCGCAACTACGGCTGGCCCGTGATCACCTACGGCGAGAACTACGGGGGCGGCAAGATGGGTGAAGGCACGGCCAAGGCGGGCATGGAGCAGCCGCTGCACTACTGGGTGCCGTCGATTGCGCCCTCGGGCATGGCGTTCCTCACCAGCGCGCGCTACGGCGCGGCGTGGCAGGGCAGCCTGTTCGTGGGGTCTCTCAAGTTCGGCACCCTGCACCGGCTGGAAGTCGCCCCGGGCAAGGTCTTGCGCGAGGAAAAGCTGCTGCAGGGCCAGGGCGAACGCATCCGCGACGTGCGCCAGGGGCCAGACGGCCTGATCTACCTGCTGACCGACAGCCCGCAGGGCCAGCTGCTGCGCCTGCAGCCCTCCTGATCGGCGGGCGCGCCGGCGGGGCTGCGACAATGCCCCACTTCCAGAGAATCCGGCCGCCCGGAGCGGTCCACACCATGCTGCTTGACGCCACTGAATCCCAACTCGTCCTGGTCGACTACCAGGAGCGCCTGATGCCCGCGATCTTCGAGGGCCCTGCCGTGCTGGCCAATGCCCGCCGCCTGGCCGAGATCGCGCGCATGCTGGAGGTGCCCGTGTGGGGCACGGAGCAGAATCCCTCACGCCTGGGCGCCAATGATGCCGCGCTGCGCGCCCTGTGCCAGAAAACCCTGGCCAAGATGCATTTCAGCGCGGCCGAGGAAGGCCTGGGCGAATGGCTGCGCCCGCCCGCGAAGCCCCAGGGCGGCAACGCGCGCAGCCTGCCCAAGCACCTGCAGAAACCCGCCACCGCACAAGGCGCCGAGCGCGGCACCATCGTCATCGCCGGGTGCGAGGCGCACGTCTGCCTGCTGCAGACCGCGCTGGACCTGATCGACGACGAATTCGAGGTCTGGGTCGTGACCGATGCCTGCGGCTCGCGCACGGAGCGCAACCGCGACGCGGCCTTCGACCGCCTGGCCGGCGCGGGGGCGGAACTGGTGACGACCGAGATGGTGGCGTTTGAATGGCTGGGCAGCTGCGAGCACCCGGCCTTCAAGGATGTGCTCGGTCTGATCAAGTAGCCCGGCATCAGGCCTTTTGGGGCGCTGGCACTTTCCCTTCACGCGCCGGAAGCTATAAAAAACATAGCAAATCAGCGGCGCCGAAGCCGGGGGCGCGCCAGCCTCCCATGGGCTCAGGTCACTGCCACGGCTTGAGAAGTGTCACCGCGAGCCCGACCGCCGCGCAGCCGCCGAGCAATGGCAGCACGCCGGCCTTGAAGCGGAACAACGCCACCCCCGCTCCCAGGGCAATCACGGCAGAGATCGCATCGAACGCGCCGCCAAAGCCCTGGGGCCACAGCAGGTGGTAGGCAAAGAACAGCGCCAGGTTCAGGATCACGCCCACCACGGCGGCGGTGATGGCGGACAGCGGCGCGGTGAAGCCCAGCCTGCCATGGGTGGCCTCCACCATCGGGCCGCCGGCCAGGATGAAGATGAACGATGGCAGGAAGGTGACGAAGGTCACCACCACGGCCGCAGCCGCCGCGCCCGCGAACAGCGCATCGGGCCCCCACACCTGCTGCAGCCAGCCTCCCACGAAACCGACGAAGGCCACCACCATGATGAGCGGACCCGGAGTGGTCTCGCCCAGCGCCAGGCCATCGATCATCTGCGGGCCATTGAGCCACTGGTAGTACTCGACCGCGCCCTGGTACACATAGGGCAGCACGGCGTAGGCGCCGCCAAACGTCAGCAGCGCGGCCTTGGTGAAGAACCAGCCCATCTGGGTGAGCGTGCCTTCCCAGCCCTGCGTGGCCACCAGCACCGCCATGGCCGCCAGCCACAGGGCCAGGCCCGCCCCCAGCACCCTGGCCAGGTGGCCGCGCGAGAAGCGGGCGTGCGCCGGCGTCGGGGTGTCGTCGTCGATCAGGGCCGGGCCGTAGCCCCTGGCCGCGCCCGCATGCCCGCCCCCCAGGGCGAACACCGCCGGCCAGCGCCGGGCACCGAAGTGGCCGATGAGGCCCGCCGCCAGGACGATGGCGGGGAAGGGGGCGTGGAACGCAAAAATCGCCACGAAGGACGCAGCCGCGATGCCCCACATCCACCGGTTCCTGAGCGCGCGGGTGCCGATGCGGTGTGCGGCATGCAGCACCAGCGCCGTCACGGCGGGCTTGATGCCATAGAAGACGCCCGCCACCGCCGGCACATCGCCAAAACGCAGGTACACCCACGACAGCGCCACCAGAATGAACAGCGAGGGCAGCACGAACAGCGCACCCGCCACGATACCGCCCCAGGTGCGGTGCATGAGCCAGCCGATGTAGGTCGCCAGCTGCTGGGCCTCGGGGCCGGGCAGCAGCATGCAGTAGTTGAGCGCGTGCAGAAAGCGCTGTTCGCTGATCCAGCGCCGCCGCTCCACCAGTTCGGTGTGCATGATCGCGATCTGTCCGGCGGGCCCGCCAAAGCTGATGAAGCCCAGCTTGAGCCAGAAGCGGAAAGCCTCGGCGAAAGGAACCGGGGCAGGGCTGGTGGCGGCCGTCTCGTCCGGCGGCGGGGCAGGGTGCGCGGAGGTCATGGCATGAAAGTTCTGGGCGGGACGTCTCGATGGGGGTTGCGCGCTGCATGCGCGAATGCATGCAGCGCGCGAGTATCCGCCCAACCCATGACGGTCCGGGGCCCACCGTTGTTTCCGCGCCGCCATTCGGTGGCGCGCCGTCCCTGCCGCCGAGGGGTTCTTCCTGCGCCCTGACCCCTGCGCACAGCGGATGGGAGGGGCCTGGATGGGAGGGTGCACAGGGCGTGGCGCGGTGTTCCCTGCCGGTTGCGTCAGTTTGCCGCAAGCCCGTCATGAATAATTATGAATTCAAAACCTGCCATCCAGGCGGGCCGGAAGAGATGCCGAGGAGACACCACGATGAGCCGCTACGCCGATTTCTACCGCCAGTCCATTGATCACCGCGACGCCTTCTGGGCCGAGCAGGCCCTGCTGATCGACTGGCAGACCCCGCCCCAGCAGGTGTGCGACTACAGCAACCCGCCGTTTGCCCGGTGGTTCGTGGGCGGCACCACCAACCTGTGCCACAACGCGGTCGACCGCCACCTCGCCACGCGCGCCAGCCAGCCCGCGCTGGTGGCCATCTCCACCGAAACCGGCACCGAGCGCAGCTACAGCTTTGCCGAGCTGCACGCCGAGGTGCAGCGCATGGCGGCCGTGCTGCTGTCGCTGGGCGTGAAGAAGGGCGACCGCGTGCTCATCTACATGCCCATGATCGCCGAGGCGGCGTTCGCCATGCTCGCCTGCGTGCGCATTGGCGCGCTGCATTCGGTGGTGTTTGGCGGTTTTGCCTCGGGCTCGCTGGCCTCGCGCATCGAGGACGCCGAACCCGTGGCCGTGGTCAGCGCCGATGCGGGCTCGCGCGGCGGCAAGGTCGTGCCCTACAAGCCGCTGCTGGACGAGGCCATCGCGCTCTCCAGGCACAAGCCCGCCGCCGTGCTCATGGTCAACCGGGGCCTGGCGCCGATGCACCTGCAGCCCGGCCGCGACCACGACTGGGCGCCGCTGCGCGAAAAACACCTGGCCACCGTGGTCCCCTGCGAATGGGTCGAGTCCACGCACCCCAGCTACACGCTCTACACCAGCGGCACCACGGGCAAGCCGAAGGGCGTGCAGCGCGACACCGGTGGCTACACGGTGGCGCTGGCGGCCAGCATGAAGCACATCTTTGACGCGAAGGCGGGGGAGGTGTATTTCGCGACCAGCGACATCGGCTGGGTGGTGGGGCACAGCTACATCATCTACGGCCCGCTCATCGCGGGCATGACCACCATCATGTATGAGGGCCTGCCCACGCGCCCCGACGCGGGCGTGTGGTGGAGCATTGTCGAGAAGTACCAGGTCACCCACATGTTCTCGGCGCCCACGGCGGTGCGGGTGCTCAAGAAGCAGGACCCTGCCTACCTGGCCAGATACAGCGTGAAAAGCCTCAAGGCCCTGTGGCTGGCCGGCGAGCCGCTCGATGAGCCCACGGCCCAGTGGATCAGCGACGCGCTCTCGGTGCCCATCATCGACAACTACTGGCAGACCGAAACCGGCTGGCCCATCCTGACGCTGGCCAATGGCGTGGAACCCCAAACCACGCGCTTCGGCAGCCCGGGCAAGGCGATGTACGGCTATGACGTGAAGCTCATCGACGAAGCCACGGGCCAGGAGCTGGCGGGCGAGAACCAGAAGGGCGTGGTCGCCATCGAGGGCCCGCTGCCCCCCGGCTGCATGCAGACCGTGTGGCGCGACGACGCGCGATTCGTCAACACCTACTGGAAGAGCATCCCTGGCCGGCTGATCTACAGCACCTTCGACTGGGGCATCCGCGATGCCGATGGCTACCACTTCATCCTGGGCCGTACCGACGACGTGATCAACGTCGCGGGCCACCGCCTGGGCACGCGCGAGATCGAGGAGAGCATTGCCGCGCACCCCAACATCGCCGAAGTGGCCGTGGTGGGCGTGGCGGATGCGCTCAAGGGCCAGGTGGCCATGGCCTTTGCCGTGGCCCGCGATGCGAGCGGACTCGACACCGATGCCGCGCGCCTGAAGCTCGAGGGCGAGGTCATGAAGCAGGTGGACAGCCAGCTGGGTGCCGTGGCGAGGCCCTCGCGCGTGTACTTCGTGAGCGTGCTGCCCAAGACGCGCAGCGGCAAGCTGTTGCGGCGGGCGTTGCAGGCGGTGGCCGAGCGCAGGGATCCGGGGGACCTGACGACGATGGAGGATCCGGCGGCGCTGCAGCAGGTGCGGGAACTGGTGGGGGAGTGAACGGGCTCGACGGTGCTTCTGGTTGTTTGGGCTGAGCTTGTCGGAGCCTGGGTTTGTGTGCTGTTCTGGCTGTGTGCCTGGGCTGAGGGCGGAGGCCGGGGCGACATCCCGGCTTTCGCCCCTGCACCCGAGCCGCCTCCCATCAAGGCGCCGCCCCGCTCCAGCTGGAGCTATGCTCGACCATCGCCACTCCTGCGCTTTCCAAGGACCACCCCATGCGCCTCGCCGTAGAAAACCTCGAAGCCTCCAAGATCCGTGAAGTCGCCAACGCCGGCATGGGCCGGGCCGACGTCCTGGCCTTCTGGTTCGGCGAAAGCGACGAGGTCACGCCCGAGCCCGTGCGCCAGGCGGCCATCGAGTCCCTGCAGCGGGGCGAGACCTTCTACTCCCACAACCTCGGCCTGCCCGAGCTGCGCCAGGCGATAGCCGCCTACGCCAGCGCGCTGCATGGCCCCATCGGTGCGGAACGGATCGCCGTGACCTCGGGGGGCGTGAGCGCGCTGATGGTGGCCATGCAGGCGCTGCTCGATGCGGGGGACGAGGTCGTGGCCGTCACGCCCGTGTGGCCCAACCTCACGGCCCAGCCCGCCGTGCTGGGTGCCCGTGTGCGGTGCGTGCCGCTGCGCGCCGAGGGCGGTGCCTGGACGCTGGATCTGCAGGTGCTGCTCGACGCCATCACGCCGGCCACACGACTGCTCATCGTCAACGCACCCAACAACCCCACGGGCTGGACGCTCACGCGCGCGGAGCAGCAGGCCATCCTGGACCATTGCCGGCGCACCGGCACCTGGGTGCTGGCGGACGAAGTGTACGAACGCCTGTACTACGAGGCGACCCCCCACGGCTGCGCGCCGAGTTTCCTGGACATCGCCGCGCCCGAGGACCGGCTCATCGTGGTGCAGAGCTTTTCCAAGAGCTTCCTGATGACCGGCTGGCGCCTGGGCTGGCTCGTGCTGCCGCCCGCGCTGGTGGACGCCGTGGGCAAGCTGATCGAATTCAACACCTCCTGCGCCAGCGTGTTCACCCAGCGCGCGGGCCTGGCGGCGCTGGAGCATGCGGGCGAGATCACGCCGCCCCTGGTGGCGCGCATGCGCCGCTGCCGCGACACGCTGCTGCCCCGCCTGGCCGCGCTGCCGCAGGTGGAGGTGGCCAGCCCGCTCGGCGGCATGTACGCCTTCTTCCGCCTGCACGGCTTTGACGATTCGCTGGCGGTCGCCCAGCGGCTGGTGAGCGAGGCCGGCCTGGGCCTGGCGCCGGGCAATGCGTTCGCGCCCGAGGCCCAGGGCTGGCTGCGCTGGTGTTTTGCCTCCAGGGACCCCGCGCGGCTGGAGGCGGGCGTGGAGCGCCTGCAGGCCTGGCTGGCGGGGTCCAGCCGGGGTTGATGGGGGGCAGAGTGCACGTGGCAGCAGTGTGCCTGCTGTAGTTTGCTATATTTATAATAGCTGCATGCGCTTGCCTGAAAAGCGCTTGCGCGGTTTTTACCTGAAACTTCCCTGGGCCTGCCGCTGCCAGCCCGATGGCAGCTGCCACTGGGCCGCCCAGCCGGTGAAGTCCGCCAGCGGCATGGGCCGCGCGATGCAATAGCCCTGCGCCTGGGTGCAGCCCAGCTGCAGCAGCATCTGTCCCTGCTCGATGGTTTCCACGCCTTCGGCGATCACGCGGTAGCCAAACGAGCGCGCCAGGCCGATCACGCCCTGCACGATGGCCAGATCGCCCGGATCGCCCATCATGCCGTGCACGAAGCTCTGGTCGATCTTGAGCGTGTCCATGGGCAGGCGGCGCAGGTAGGTCAGCGACGAGTAGCCGGTGCCGAAGTCGTCCAGCGACACCACCACCCCCAGCCCACGCAGCGCGGTCAGGGTGTGCGCCACGGCCGCCAGGTCGTACAGCGCGGCGCTTTCGGTGATCTCGATTTCCACCAGGTGCCCGGGCACGCCGGGGTGGCGCGCGATGCACCGGGCCATCCAGTCGGCGAAGTCGGGGCGCTGCAGGTGCTGGGCGGCGATGTTGACGCTCAGCGGCAGGGCCATGCCGCGCGCCTGCAGCTCTTCCAGGATGGAGAGCGCGGCCTCGACCACCCATTCGCCGAACCCGATCTCCAGCTCGGTCCCCTCCAGCAGCGGCAGGAATTCGCCGGGCGGCACCAGGCCGCGCTGCGGGTGCTGCCAGCGCGCGAGGG
Organism: Acidovorax sp. GW821-FHT10E03; assembly: GCF_059415205.1. Taxonomy (NCBI): domain Bacteria; kingdom Pseudomonadati; phylum Pseudomonadota; class Betaproteobacteria; order Burkholderiales; family Comamonadaceae; genus Acidovorax; species Acidovorax sp. GW821-FHT10E03. Next base: position 176,844 of record NZ_JBWKMU010000014.1, read on the forward strand.
CTTCGGCGCCCACCACGGCGCCGCTTTTCATGTCCACCTTGGGCTGCAGGTACAGGGTGAACTGGGCATCGGCCAGCGCGTCGCGCAGGTGGCGCCCCTGCGCGCGCAGCAGCTGCAGGGCGCGCTCCTGGGCGGCATCGAACTGGTGGAAGCGGTTGCGCCCGGCCTGCTTGGCGGCGTACATGGCCTGGTCGGCATGGCGCAGCAGGGCATCGGCATCGGCGTCGTCCTGCGGGAACACCGTGTAGCCGATGCTGGCCGTGACCACCACGCGCTCGGCGTCGAGCGTGTAGGGGGCCGAGATGCTTTCCATCACGCGGTGGAGCATGGCTTCGCAGCCGTTGGCCGAGTCCAGCCCGGGCATGAGGATCACGAACTCGTCGCCCCCCAGGCGGGCCACGCAGTCGAGCGGGCGCAGCGCGCGCGTAAGCCGGCCGGCCACCACCACCAGGAGGCGGTCGCCCGCGCCGTGGCCCAGCCGGTCGTTCACGGGCTTGAAGCCGTCCAGGTCCAGGTAGGCCACGCCCAGCTGCGTGCCGTTTGCACGCGCCTGGTCCATGCATTCCTGCAGCTTGCGCGCCAGCAGCACGCGGTTGGGCAGGCCGGTGAGGGCATCGAACAGCGCCAGCCGCTGCAGCAGCACTTCCTGTTCGCGCTGGGGCGTCACGTCGATCGCCACGCCCAGCATGCGTTCGGGGCGGCCAATGGCGTCAAGGCCGACGATCTTGCCCAGGTTGCGCACCCAGCGGACGGCATCGTCGCCGGCCTCGCTCTGGTTGACGCGCCAGGTGGCGTCAAACGGCGTGCCGGGGTGGGCGGTGTGGCGGGCGACCTCGGTGGTGATGCGGTCGATGTCGTCGGGGGCGATGCCGCGGGTCCACTGCGTGGCGCCGAAAGGGCCGTGCGATGCGGGCAGGCCGCGCATCGCGCGCCAGCGGCTGTCCCCCGTGACGGTGCCGGTCTGCAGGTTCCAGTCCCACAGGCCCAGCGACGCGGCCGAGATGGTGAGCGAGAGCAGCGCCTCGCGTTCGCGCACCTGCTCTTCCTCGCGCTTGCGGTCGGTGATGTCGTGCACCGAGAACAGCCAGCAGGGTTCGCCGTCGAATTCGGTCGCCCGCATGGACTGCAGCACGGTGCGCGGCGGGCCGCCGCGCACGTTCAGCTTCACCTCGTAGCTGTTGAGCTGGCCGGAGCGCGCCACCGCATCCATGAGGCGCTGGCGGTCGTCGGCGGTGAAGATGCCCAGCTCGATGGCGGTGCGGCCGATGGCCTCCTCGCGCGGGATGCCCAGCATCTCCACCCAGGCGGGGTTGATGTCCACGTAGCGCCCGTCCATGCGGCGCGACAGGCCCATGGGGTAGGGCATGAGGTGAAAGATGCGCGAGAAGCGCTCCTCGGACTGGCGCAGGCGCTGCTCGGCGCGCTTGGCCTCGTCGATGTCCTGCATCACGCCGCGCACGCGGGTGACCCGGCCGTTCTCGATGACGGGCTCGCCCCGCGCGCGCACCCAGACCAGCCGCCCGTCGGTGTGCAGCACCTCCATCTCCATGCTCCACTCGGCGCGCTCGAGGATGCTCTGGCGGAACCGGTCGCGCAGGGGTTCCCGGTAGGCGGGGGCCACGTGGCGGTCGATGTAGTCGTGCGGCAGCGGGGAGCCGGGCGCCAGGCCATGGATGTCGAAGCACACGTCCGACCAGTAGACCAGGCCCTTGCCGCGCTCGTCCTCCCAGGCGCCCAGACGGGCCAGGCGGCCCGCTTGCTGCAGCAGGCTGTTGAGGGCGCGCAGTTCGTCGCTGGCGCGGTGGGCTTCGGTCATGTCGTGGAAAACGAAGACAAAACAGTTTTCGCCATCCACAAGCACGGAGCGTGCCGACATCAGCCCCGGTATGCGGATTCCGTCGCGCTGGGCCACCAGGGGCAGGCGGTCGACCTTGCCCTCGCGGCGGAAGGTGTCCACCAGCCGTGCGCGCTCCTGCTCGGAGGCCCAGATCTTCAGCTCGGAGGACGTGCGCCCGATCACCTCGTCGCGCGGGCGGCCCAGCACCTCGCAAAAGGCAGGGTTCACGTCGATGTAGCGCCCATCGGAGATGCGCGAGATGCCCGCAGGATCGGGGAGCGTCTGGTAGAAGGTGGTGTACTTGGCCTCCGAGGAGCGCAGAGCGTCCTCCACCTCGCGGTGGGCCGTGATGTCCACGTCCATGCCGATCAGGCTGAGCGGGCGCCCGCCCGCATCGCGGCGGGCCACGGCGCCGCGCGACATCAGCCAGCGCCACTGGCCGCGCGTGTCCATCACGCGGAATTCCGCTTCGTACGTCTCGTCCAGCCCGTCCATGGCCCGCGCCAGCCGGGCGGCGTTGCGCTGGGCGTCGGCGGGGTGGCGCAGCGCATACCAGCGCTCCCACAGGCCCTGGGCGTCCGCGTCGTCGCAGCTGATGCCAAACGCCTCGTAGAACCGGCCGTGGCAGCGGAACTGGCGCTGGACCACGTCCCATTCCCACCGGCCTCCGCCCAGGGAGTCCATGGCCAGCTGCAGCTGCTGTTCGCGCTGCACCAGGGCTTGCTGGGTGCTGGTGCGCGCCAGCTCCGCGCGGGCCTTGCTGGCCAGAAGCAGGCGGCCCACGCCCAGCATCAGAACGCCCGCGCCATGGTGCCAGGGAAGGCTCGTCGGCCACGGGGCCCCGGCCGGCGGCGCGAGGTTCGCGAGCCAGAGGCAGGCCGATACCACCAGGGGCAGGGTGATGGCCAGGCCCACCAGCGCGATCCATGCCGCCGGGCGCAGGGGCAGGCGCCGGGCCATGCGCCGCCACAGCCATGCCAGCAGCCACGTGGCGCCCAGCACCAGCACGGCGGGCGGGGTGGCGGAGGGGGCCGTCGCGACCACGGCCAGCAGCGCCACCAGGGCGGTGATGGCGGCCGGCAGGCCGCCGAAATAAAGTCCCATAAAGGCGGCCACGGTGGGATAGGCCACCAGCCTCAGCTCGGGCGCATTCCAGTGCAGCGCGGTGAACGACACCGCCGACACCGCGCCGCCCGCCATGCCCAGCAGCCAGAGCGTGCGCCGGGATGGCCGCAGCGCCTCCTGGGGCGGGAGCCACTCCAGCACCAGGAGCAGCGTCATCAGCACCGTGCCGGCCAGGAGCGTGTTGTTACCCATGGCGGAGCGCGCTGCAAAGGCAGGGCCAGGGGGCCGGGACGGCTTCAGCGCAAACCGCTGCCCGCGCCGGTCGGCCCGGGTGGTGTGCGGCGGCGCGGTGCCCCGCGCCGTCCAACGCAAGACTCAGATCGCAGCGGCCCGGGGAAAAAACCATTCCCCGAGTTTATGGCTGTTCCGGCGCCGTCCGGCCCGGCCGCAGTGTCCTGATAAGCCCCGTTGACAGCATCGTGCCGCACACGATGACGAGCGCGCAGCCCAGCATCCACGGCGTGATGCGCTCGCCCAGGAAGATCGCGCCATACAGCACCGCGAACACGGGCGCGATGAAGGTCACGGCCAGTGCCCGGCTGGGCCCCGCGCTGGCGATGAGGCGAAAGTACAGGATGTAGGCGATGCCCGTGCACAGCACCGCGATGGCGACGATGCAGCCCCAGGCGCGGGGGCCCGGCATCTGCGCCGGCCACAGCCACAGGGTGGGCACGGCCAGGCCCAGCGCCGCGCCCAGCTGGCTGCCCGTGGCGGTGGCCAGGGGCGGTATGCCCGTGAGGAAACGGCGCGCAAAGCTGGCCGACAGGCCGTAGAAGGACGATGCCAGCAGGCACGCCGCGATCGCCCATTCGGCGCTGTCGCTCTTGAAACCCGTGCCGGCCGGCGCGCGCCACGCGAGCAGCGCCACGCCCACGAAGCCCAGGGCCAGGCCCGCCCAGCGCAGGCGGTTGATGCGGTCGCCCAGCCAGAGCCAGGCCACCAGCGCGCCGAACAGGGGCACGGTGGCATTCAGGATCGAGGTCAGGCCCGTGGCGAGGTGCAGCACCGCCCAGGAAAACAGCGCGAACGGAATCGCCGAATTGATGACCCCGGCGAACATGATGGGCCGCCAGTGCCTGCGCAGCGCGGGCCCATGGCCCTGGCGCAGCATGATGGGCCACAGGAACACCGTGGCCAGCGCCACGCGCAGCCCGGCGGTGGGCAGCGGGCCGAACTCGGACGCCCCCAGCCGCATGAAAAGAAACGAGGCGCCCCAGAGCGCCGCCAGCAGGATGAATTCGCCGATCCAGGTGGTGACGGGTTGGGTTCCCGGGCTGTTCGGGCTGTTCATTCATGGCCTTTCTCTGGGGGCAGGGCGCCCGCCGGCACGGGCGGCCGCGGGGGCGCGAAGAGCGCATTCTCCATGGTCAGCAGGGCCGTCTTGCGGTCCAGCCCGCCCGCGTAGCCTGTCAGGCTGCCGTCCGCGCCCAGGACGCGGTGGCAGGGCACCACCACGCTCAGCGGGTTGCGCCCCACGGCCGCGCCCACGGCGCGCACGGCCAGCGGCCGGCCCAGTTGCTGGCTCAGGCGCCCATAGCTGGTGGTGCCGCCGCGGCCGATGGCCAGCAGGGCGCGCCACACCGCCTGCTGGAACGGCGTGCCGCCCGAGAGATCCAGCGGCAGATCGAAGTCCTGCCGATCGCCCCGCAGGTACTGCTGCAGCTGGCTGGCGGCGGCCTGCAGCACGGGATGGCCGGCCGCCTCGGCCCAGGCGTGCCCGCCGTGGAGAAAGCTGGCGGGTTCGTGGCGCTGGCCTTCGAACCAGACGCCGCAGAGGCCGGCGGGCGATGCGGCCAGGCGCACCGGCCCAAGGGCGGTGCTGGCCCGCGCCTGCACGGTGTGGGGGTGGTATTGCATGGGGAATCTCGGTGATTTTGAATAAAACAAGCCGCCAGCGCTTGCTGGATCAGCGCGAAAAGCTATTGTTTTGATAGTGTTTCAGGCGCCGGGATGGCGGGCTCCGCCGTGCCCGCCGCCCAGGCGCGCAGCACCGCATAGCTGCGCCACGGGCGCCACGCCTCGGACGCCGCGCTGGCGGCGCGCGCCGGGTTCTTCTGACCCTGGACACCCAGCGCCTTGTGCAGCGCCACGTCGGCGGCAGGGAAGGCATCGGGCCAGCGCAGCACGCGCATGGCGATGTACTGCGCCGTCCAGTCGCCAATGCCGGGCAGGGCGCACAGGGCGGCCGTGGTCGCGGCCACATCGGCGCCGGCATGCAGGGCCAGGCCCCCGCTGTCCACGGCGCGGGCCAGCGCCACGATGGCGGCCTGGCGCTGGCGCACGATGCCCAGCTGGCCCAGGGTGTCGCCGTCGGCCACGGCGAGCGTGGCGGCCGTGGGAAACAGCCGGTTCAGCCCGGGCCAGGGCGTGGCGATGGGCTCGCCCAGCCGCTCCACCAGCCGCTGCCCCAGCGTGCGCGCGGCCGCCACGGTGATCTGCTGGCCCAGCACGGCGCGCACGGCCAGCTCGAAGCCGTCGAACGCACCGGGCACGCGCAGGCCGTCGCCGTCCGGGAAGTGCGGGTGCAGCACGGCGTTGATGGCCGCCGGGTCGGCGTCCAGGTCCAGCATGGCGCGCACGCGGCGGATCACGAGCGGCAGCACCGGGTACAGGCTGTCGCTGGTCTGCAGCAGCACCTGGTGGCGGACCACGTCGAAGCGCGCGCTGAACCAGCCGGTGGTCTCCTGCGCCATGCCGGTGCAGGCGGACGGCAGGCGCACGGTGCGGCGCAGCGTGGCCTCGTGGGGCAGCACCCATTCGACGCCGTGGAACTGCCGCCGCTCGAAGAACGCGAGCAGCGCCGCCACGTCGAAGGGCGGGCGCCAGGCCAGGCGCAAGGTGCTGCCGGTGCCGGACGCGTCCGCCTTGAGGGGGCCCGCGCCGCTGCGCCGCAGCTGGGTGGGATTGAGCCCGTAGTGCCCCGCGAACGCCGCATTGAAGCGCCGCACGCTCGCGAAGCCGCTGGCCAGCGCCACCTGCGTGACCGGCATCGGGGTGTCGGTGAGCAGCTGCTTGGCCGTGAGCAGCCGCCGGGTCTGCAGGTACTGCAGGGGCGACACGCCCAGCGCGGCCTCGAAGATGCGGCGCAGGTGGCGGTCGCTCACGCCCAGGCGTTCGGCCAGCCGGGCGACGGTGGCGCCGCTGTCGCCCCGCGTGGGCCGGGCCGGCCAGAGGTCGGGCGCATCCAGCAGCCGCACGGCCTGCTGCACCAGGATGCCGCTGGCATCCTGCACCGACCACACCAGCGCCTGCGGCGCCAGCTCCGGCCGGCAGCGCAGGCAGGGCCTGAAGCCCGCGCTCTCGGCCTGGGCGGCAAGGCTGAAGAAGCGGCAGTTCTCGCGGCGCGGCGTGCGCACGGCGCACACCGGGCGGCAATAGATGCCGGTGGAGGTCACGCCGGTGAAGAAGCGTCCGTCAAAGCGCGCGTCCCGGGCCAGCACGGCAAGATAGCGGCCCTCGTCCGAGGCCATGTCGGTGTCCGTGGAGGAAGGCAGGTGGGGCGAGGTCATGGCGGAATGATAGGCCCCGGCGGCGCGCGCACTGGCCGTTTTCGGACATGTGCCTCGGCGCCCCCGGGCGGCGTGCGCAAGGAGGCGGAAGGGGCCGCCTACAATGCTGCGGACGTTTCAACCCTCTTCGTGAAAGGCCCCTACGTGCAGCCCACGCCCGCCATTTTCAAAGCCTACGACATCCGCGGCATCGTGCCGTCCACCCTGAATGAAGAAGTGGCCCTGGGCCTGGGCCGGGCCTTTGGCACCGCCGCCCGCGCCGAAGGGCAGACCACGGTGGCCGTGGGGCGCGACGGGCGCCTGTCGGGCCCGGCCATGTCGGCCGCGCTGATCCAGGGGCTGGTCGAGGCGGGCATCGAGGTGATCGACGTGGGCCTGGTGACCACGCCGCTGCTGTACTTCGCGGCCAGCACACTGTGCCAAAGCGGCATTCAGGTCACGGGCAGCCACAACCCCAAGGACTACAACGGCTTCAAGATGGTGCTCAATGGCCGCGCCATCTACGGCGAGGAGATCCAGGGCCTGCGCCGCACCATGGAGCAGGAAAGCTGGCAGCTGCTGCCCGGCGGTTCGGTGCGGCATGTGGACGTGCTGCCGGCCTACACCGCGCGCATCGTGGGCGACATCAAGCTGGCCCGTCCGCTCAAGGTGGTGGTGGACTGCGGCAACGGCATCGCCGGTGCGTCGGCGCCGGCCATCTTCCGCGCGCTGGGCTGCGAGGTGATCGAGCTCTTTTCCGAGGTGGACGGCAACTTCCCCAACCACCACCCCGACCCGAGCAAGCCGGAGAACCTGCGCGACCTGATCGACGCCCTGAAGGCCAGCGATGCAGAACTGGGCCTGGCCTTCGACGGCGATGGCGACCGCTTAGGGATAGTGACCAGGGACGGCACCAACATCTTCCCCGACCGCCAGATGATGCTTTTCGCGCAGGACGTGCTCTCGCGCGTGCCCGGCGGCGAGATCATCTTCGACGTGAAGTGCACCCAGCGCCTGGCGCCCGCCATTGCGGCCGCCGGCGGCGTGCCGGTGATGTTCAAGACCGGTCATTCGCTCATCAAGGCCCGCATGAAGGAGACCAACTCCCCGCTGGGCGGTGAGATGAGCGGCCACATCTTCTTCAAGGAGCGCTGGTACGGCTTCGACGACGGCACCTATGCGGGCTGCCGCCTGCTGGAGATCCTGAGCAGGAGCAGCGACCCGAGCGCCGTGCTCAACGCACTGCCCACGAGTTTCTCCACCCCCGAGCTGAACGTGGCCTGCGCCGAGGGTGAGCCGCACCGCCTGACGGCCGAATTGCAGGCCCTGGCCGCCGGCACCTTCGCGGCGCCCGCCACGGTCAGCACCATCGACGGGCTGCGCGTGGACTGGCCGGACGGCTTTGGCCTGATCCGTGCCAGCAACACCACGCCCGTGCTGGTGCTGCGCTTCGAAGGCCACACGAGCGAGGCGCTGGCGCGCATCGAATCGGCCATGCTGGCCCTGCTGCACCGCGTGAAGCCTGGTGCGCACGTGGGGGCCGCGAGCCACTGAGCCGGGCGCGATGATGCCCGCACGGCGCATTCGCCCCGCCGAACTTTCCCTGACCCTTTCGCCCATCCGCCGACCGTGAATTCGCACCTGTCCACCCCCCTGCGCATCGCTGCCGCGCAGTCGCCGTCCGTGCCCGGGGACGTGGCGCGCAACGTGCAGACGCACCTGGCCTTCGCGCGGGTGGCGGCGCACCACGGGGTGCAGGTGCTGGTGTTTCCGGAGCTGTCGCTCACGGGCTACGAGCCGGCGGTGCTGGCCGCCCAGGTGCTGGATGCCGACCATGGCGTGCTGGCGCCGCTGCGGCAGGCGGCGCGCGACCACGGCATGGCGCTGGTGGTGGGCGCGCCCGCGGCCCCCGTGGCGCCGGGCGCGCTGCTGCCCTCCATCGGCGCATGGGTGCTGGGCGCCGATGGCAGCGCGGCGCTGTACCGCAAGCGCCATCTGCATGCCAGCGAAGCGTCATTCGCCAGCGCGGGAATGGACGACGCGCAGGTGCACCTGCTCGCCGGCGAACCCACGGGGCTGGCCATCTGCGCCGACATCACCCACCCCGAGCATGCGCGCGCCGCGCACGGGGCGGGCGCGGTGCTCTATGCCGCCAGCGCGCTGATTTCCGAAAAAGGCTACGGGCCCGAGTCGGACCTGCTGCGCGGCTATGCGCGGGACCACGGCATGGCCGTGCTCCTGGCCAACTACAGCGGGGCCTCGGGCGGCTACGCCAGCGCCGGCCGCAGCGCGGTCTGGGAGCCCGGGGGCGGGTGCGTGGCCGCGGCCACGCACGACCGGCCTTGCCTGGTCTGGGCCGCGCGCGGCGACAGCGGCTGGAGCGGCGGCGTGCTGGACCTGCCCCTTCCGGTATGAACGCCGCGCGGGCCCTGTATTCGCTGGTGACCTGGTGCGCGCAGCCGCTGCTGCGCCGCAAGCTGCGCCGCCGCGCGGTGGCCGAGCCCGGCTATGGGCATGCGGTGGGCGAGCGGTTTGGCCGCTACCCGGCGCCCATGGACAGCCTCATGCCGCACAGCAGCTCCGACCCGCTCGGCCGCTTTGTCTGGATCCATGCCGTATCCCTGGGCGAAACCCGCGCCGCCGGCATCCTGCTCGGGCAGCTGCGCGAACAGCTGCCGGGCATGCGCCTGCTGCTCACCCACGGCACGGCCACGGGGCGGGCCGAGGGCGAGCGGCTGCTGCACCCCGGTGACGTGCAGGTGTGGCAACCGTGGGATACGCCGGGCGCGGTCGCACGTTTCCTGCGCAAGTTCCGCCCGGCCATCGGCATCCTCATGGAGACGGAGGTCTGGCCCAACCTGGTGGCCGGCTGCCAGCGGCGCGGCGTGCCCCTGGTGCTGGCCAATGCGCGCTTCAACGCCACGTCGCTGCGCAAGGCCCAGCGGCTGGCGCCGCTGGCGCGCCCGGCCTATGGCGGCCTGGCCGCCGTCTGGGCCCAGACCGAGGACGACGCGGCCCGCCTGCGGGCCATCGGCGCCCCGGTGCGCGGCGTGTTTGGCAACCTCAAGTTCGATGTGGTGCCCGACGCCGCCCAGACCGCCCAGGGCCGCGCCTGGCGCGCGCGCGCGGGACGCCCCGTGGTCCTGCTGGCCAGCAGCCGCGAGGGCGAGGAGGCGATGTGGCTGGAAAATTTCAAGCAAAAACAACCTCCAGCGCTTGCTGGCAAAGCGCCAGCAGCTATCAATAGCGAAGCAGGTAACGTGCAGTGGCTCATCGTGCCGCGCCACCCGCAGCGTTTTGACGAGGTGCACCAGCTGCTCCAGCGCGCCGGGCTCGGCGTGTCGCGCCGCAGCACCTGGGCGGCCGGGCCCGAGGCGGCCGATGTGTGGCTGGGCGATTCGCTGGGCGAGATGGCGCTGTACTACGGCCTGGCCGACGTGGCCTTGCTGGGGGGCAGCTTTGCGCCGCTGGGCGGCCAGAACCTCATCGAGGCCGCTGCTGGCGGGTGCCCGGTGGTGCTGGGGCCGCACACCTTCAATTTTGCGGAGGCGGCCGAGCGGGCCTGCGCGGCGGGCGCCGCGCAGCGCGTGCCCGACATGGCCGCCGGCATCGCGTGCGCTGCGGCGCTGGCACTGGACGCCGGCCGCCAGCAGGCCGCCAGCGAACGTGCGGGCCGCTTCGCCAGCGACCACCGTGGGGCGGCGCTGGCAACGGCCCGGGCGGTGCGCGCGATCGTGCAGCCCGCCGGGGCTTCCCTGTCTCCCTCTACTTGACGAGCAGGGCGTTGATCGCCTCGACGTCCTGCTGCGTCAGCGTGCCCGCCGCCTGGCGCAGCTTGAGCGTGCCCAGCAGCACGTTGTAGCGTGCCTGGGCCAGGTCGCGCTTGGTCTGGAAGAGCTGGCTCTGGGCGTTCAGCACGTCGATGTTGATGCGCACCCCCACCTGGTAGCCCAGCTTGTTCGCGTCCAGCGCACTCTGGCTGGAGGCCTCGGCCGCTTCCAGGGCCTGCACCTGGCCCTGGCCGGACTGCACGCCAAAGAAGGCAGCGCGCGTGGCCTGGGCCACGTTGCGGCGGGTGGTTTCCAGGTCGGCCGTGGCCTTTTCTTCCAGGGCCAGGGTTTCCCTGATGCGGTTTTGCACCGAGAAGCCGGCGAACAGCGGCAGGTTGAACGCCACGCCCACGCTGGCGCTGTTGGTGCGGTTGTTCACGCCGGGCGACGTGATGGTGCCGTTCGGGTTGCGCGTGATGTTGTATCCCGCCTGCAGGTCCACCGTGGGCAGATGGCCGGTTTCGGCCTTCCTGGTTTCCAGGCGGGCGATGTCCAGCGCGATCGCGGCCTGGCGCACGCCGGGCTGCTGGTCGCGCGCGGTATCCACCCAGGTGGTCACGTTGTCGGGCTGCACGGAGGGCAGCGGCACGGGCAGCGCCAGGGGCTTGGGGGTGGTGCCTGTGATGCCCACGAGCTGGTCCAGCGCCAGGCGCTTCACCCGCAGGTCGTTTTCGGCGGCGATTTCCTGCGCCACCACCAGGTCGTAGCGGGCCTGGGCTTCGCGCGAGTCGGTGACGGTGGTGGTGCCCACCTCGAAGTTGCGCTTGGCCGACGCCAGCTGTTCGGACACGGCGGCTTTCTGCGCCTGCACGAAGGCCAGGGTGTCCTGCGCCGCGAGCACGTCAAAGTAAGCCTGGCTCACACGCACCAGCAGGTCCTGCGTGGCCGCATCCAGCTGCGCCTGGGCGACATCCACGCCACGCTGGCCCTGTTCGAGGGTGATGCGGTTGGCGGGGCGGTACAGCGGCTGCGAGGCCTGCATGCCCAGCGTCTGCGTGGTGCCGGTGTTTTCCACCGGCGGGCGGCTCAGCTCCACATTGGCGCGGCTGAGCCCGGCCGTGAGCCCGGCGCTGGGCAGCAGGCCCGCGCGGGCCTGGTCGGCGCGGCGGGCCGCCGCATCGAGCTGGGCGCGGGCCGATTGCCACGCCGTGTCATAGGTGCGGGCCGATTCCACCAGTTCCAGCAGGCTCTGGGCTTGCGCCGGGGCACACAGTGCCGCGCCGAGCGCCAGGGACAGAAGGGACAGGGAGAGGGGCCGTAGCGGTGTCATGGAGGTCCTTCGGAAAAGAGTCTGCGTGTCGAAAATGGGGCAAAACAGGCGCGGTGGCTGCGGGCGGTCCGGCCGCCGCCGTCGTCAATAGCGGGGCACGGCGGGGTCGCTTTCCTGCGACCAGGCGTCGATGCCGCCGGTGATGTTGGCCACCTGCTCAAAACCGTGGTGCTGCAGGAAGGCCGCCACGCGCAGGCTGCGGGCGCCGTGGTGGCACAGGCAGGCGATGGGGCGGGCGGGGTTCAGCTCGGCCAGGCGCCCGGACAGCTCGCCCATGGGGATGGCGGCCAGCTCGAAGCCGTCCGCACGCACGCTGGCGGTCTGCAGCTCCCAGGGCTCGCGCACGTCCAGCACCAGGGGCTGGCCGCCTTCGGGGGCGGCGGCGAACCAAGCGGACAGCTGGGCGGGACGGACGTGATCGATCATGCAGGACTCCGAAGGGGACTCAGGATGCAAGGCTCGGGGAGCCGGGGTCAGAACGTGAAGCCGGACGGCTCGGGGAAGTTCACGAGGCGCGGCGCGATGGTGTCCCAGGGCGACACCGTCTCGAAACGGTCGCCGGCGCGGCGGGTCACGGTGAAGCGCATGACGGGTTCGCCGCCGACGATGGCGCCCAGGCGGCCGCCATCGCGCAGGTGCGACAGCAGGGCCGTGGGGACTTCGGCGACCGAGCCGCTGAGCACGATCACGTCGAACGGGCCATCGGGGATGGCATCGCGGGCGCCGTCGCCCTGGCGCACGTCGGCGTTCTGGATGCCCGCGTCGCGCAGGTTCTCGCGGGCCATCTCGGCCAGCTCGGGGTTGATCTCGAGGGACACCACGCGCTCGGCGCGGTGGGCGAGCAGGGCGGCCATGTAGCCGGAGCCCGCGCCGATCTCCAGCACGCGGTCGGTGGGCTTGATTTGCAGGTCCTGCAGGATGCGCGCCTCGACGCGCGGCTGCAGCATGCTGTGGCCCAGGCGCACGGCCTCTTCGGCGTCGTTGCCGAGCAGGGGCACTTCAATGTCCATGAACGCCATGTTGCGGTAGGCCGGAGGCACGAAATCTTCGCGGCGAACGATCGCCAGCAGGTCCAGCACGTCGGCGTCCAGCACGTTCCAGGGGCGGATCTGCTGCTCGATCATGTTGTAGCGGGCCTGGGCGACGGGGTCGCTGGTATTGGCGGACGTGTTCAGAGGCATGTTCATGGGATTTCTCCAGGGGAGGCGTGGGTCAGGACAAACCCTCGATTTTAGAGGCCCCGGCCAGGGGGCGGCCGCGGCCCATGCGGCGAAGGGCCCATTGCGCCAGATCGTCCATGTAGCAATACACCACCGGCACCACCACCAGCGTGAGCAGCGAGGAGGTGATCACCCCCCCGATCACCGCCTGGCCCATGGGCGCGCGCTGCTCGGAACCCTCGGACAGCGCGAACGCGAGCGGCACCATGCCGAAGATCATGGCCAGCGTGGTCATGAGGATGGGGCGCAGCCGCACGCGCGCGGCCAGCAGCAGGGCGTCGGCGCGGGGCAGGCCGGGCACGGTGCGGCCTTCGTCGTTCACGTGTTCCTCGCGGGCGCGGATCGCGAAGTCCACCAGCAGGATGGCGTTCTTGGTCACGAGGCCCATCAGCATCACCACGCCGATGATGGAGAACATCGACAGCGTGGAGCGGAACATCAGGAGCGCCAGCACCACGCCGATGAGCGTGAGCGGCAGCGAGGTCATGAGCGCCAGCGGCTGCAAAAAGCTCTTGAACTGGCTCGCCAGGATCATGTAGATGAAGATGATGGCCATGGCCAGGGCCGAGATGGCATAGCCGAAGGACTCGGCCATGTTCTTGGTGGAGCCGCCGAACTGGTAGCGGTAGCCGGGCGGGAAGCTCACGCTCTCGAGCGCCTTCTTGATGTCGTTGGACACCTCGCCGGCCGAGCGCTGGGCCACGTTGGCGTTCACGGCCACCTCGCGGGTCAGGTCGCGCCGGTTGATCTGGTTGGCGCCGGTGGATTCGGTCACGCGGGCCACCTGGTTCAGGCGCACGATGCGCGTGGTTCCGTCGGCGGCCGTCAGCGCGAAGGGCAGGCGCTCCAGGTCTGCGGGGGCGGTGCGGGCCTCGGGGGCCAGGCGCACATTCACGTCATACGTCTGGTCGTCCGGCGCGCGCCAGTTGCCCACGGTGGTGCCCGCCACCAGCGTGCGCAGCGAGGCGGCCATGGGGGCCACGGCCAGGCCGAGGTCGGAGGCGGCCTCGCGGCGCACATCGAGGGCGATCACCGGCTTGTCGGGCTTGGCGCTGGTGTCCAGGTCCACCAGGCCCGGGATGTCGCGGATCTTGTCCGTGACGATCCTGGTCAGGCGCTCCAGCTCCTGCAGGTCGGGGCCCTGCAGCGAGAACTCCACCTGCTTCTGGCCGCCCACGGCATCGAGCAGGCCTACGTGGGTCACCGTGATGCCGGGCACCTGCTTCAGGCGCTCGCGCAGCACGTCCGACATCTGGTCCACGCTGCGGCTGCGGTCCTTGCGGTCCACCAGGCGCACGTACAGATTGGCGTAGATCTTGCCTTGCGCGCTGCCGGTGTTGATGGTGGCCAGGGTGTAACGCACTTCCGGCATCTCGCGCAGGATGCCTTCCACCTGCCGGGCCTTGGCCTCGGTCGCTTCCAGCGAGGAGCCCACCGGCGTGTAGAAATTGACGGTGGTTTCGGAGAAGTCGGCCTTGGGCACGAACTCGGTGCCCAGCAGCGGCACCATGAAGATGCTCAGCACGAAGATGGCCAGCGCAATGCCCATGGTGGCCAGCTTGTGCACCAGCGACCAGCGCAGGATGCGCTGGTAGCCTTCGGCCAGCGCATCGGTGGCCCGGTCGAACCAGCCCGTGACGCGGCCGATGGTCTTGTCGTAGAACGTGACCGGCTCGGTGCGCTGCCCGTGGGCGTGGATGCTCGGGTCGTGCCAGATGCTCGACAGCATGGGGTCGAGCGTGAAGCTCACGAACATCGAGATCATCACCGCCGCGACGATGGTGATGCCGAACTCGTGAAAGAACTTGCCGATGATGCCGCCCATGAAGCCGATGGGCATGAACACCGCCACGATGGACAGCGTGGTGGCCAGCACCGCCAGGCCGATCTCCTGCGTGCCGTCCATCGCCGCGTCGTAAGCGCCCTTGCCCATCTGCACGTGGCGCACGATGTTCTCGCGCACCACGATGGCATCGTCGATCAGCAGGCCCACGCACAGGCTCAGCGCCATCAGCGTGATCATGTTGATGGTGAAGCCGAACATGTTCATGAACAGGAACGTGCCGATCAGCGCGATGGGCAAGGTGAGGCCCGTGATCACCGTGGAGCGCCAGGAGTTCAGGAACAGGAAGACGATGAGCACCGTGAGGATGGCGCCCTCGATCAGCGTCTGGCGCACGTTGTTCACCGCCACGCGGATGGGGCGGGCGCTGTCGCCGATGGTCTCCAGCCGCACGCCGGGCGGCAACTGGCTCTTGAGTTCGGCCACGGCGGCGGTCAGGCCGTCCACTACCTCGATGGTGTTCTCGCCCTGCGACTTCTGCACCGACAGCAGCAGCGTGCGCTGGCCGTTGTACAGGGCCAGGCTTTCGACTTCCTGCGCGCCGTCGTTCACGCGGGCCACCTGGTCCAGGCGGACGGGCGCACCGTTCTTGCGGGCGACGATGATCCTGCCGAAGTCCTCGGGGCGCTGCATGCGTGCGTCGATCTGCACCACGCGCTCCTGCGCGAGGGACCGGATGGAGCCCACGGGCAGGTCCTGGTTCTCGTTGCGCACGGCGCTGGCCACCTGGTCGGGCGTCACGCCGAAGGCTTCGAGCGCCTGCGGGTTCAGGTAGATGTTGATCTCGCGCTTGGTGGCGCCCACCAGGTTCACGGCGCCCACGCCGCGCACGTTCTCCAGGCGCTTCTTCAGCGTCTGCTCGGCCCAGGTGGTCAGCTCCACGGCACTGCGGGCCGTGGCGCCCGCCGTGTCGTCCGGCAGCACGGCCAGCGACCACACGGCCCGGCTGGCGGGATCGAAGCGCAGCACGCGCGGCTCCTTGACCTCGGTGCGCAGCAGGGGGCGCACGGTGGCCACCTTCTCGCGCACGTCCTCGGCGGCCTTGCGGCCGTCGATGTGCAGCTGGAACTCGATGATGACGACGGCCGTGCCCTCATAGCTGCGCGAGGTGAGGGCGTTGATGCCGGCGATCGAGTTGACGCCTTCCTCGATCTTCTTGGTGACTTCGCTTTCGACGATTTCCGGCGACGCACCGGGATAGTCCACGGTGACCACCACCACCGGGAAGTCGATGTTGGGGAATTGATCGACCTTCAGGCGCTGGTACGAGAACAGGCCCAGCACCACGATGGCGAGCATCACCATGGTGGCGAACACGGGGTTCTTGAGGCTGACTTTGGTGAACCACATGGCGGTGCGGCGCGGTCAGGGGGCGGTGCGGGGCACGGAGGCCGGGGCGGCGGGCGCGGCAGCCGCCACGGCGGTGCCCTCGCGCAGCTGTCCAATGCGGCCGGCGATCACGGGCGTGCCTTCGGCCACGCCCTCGATGGCGACCCAGGTCTGGCCGCTCAGCACCGACCGCGCACCGGTCTTGACCTCCACGTAGGCCACGCGGCCGTCCTTGAGCGTCTGCAGGTAGGGCGCGGGCTTGTCGGTGCGCACGGCATCCAGCGGCACGGCCAGCACCTCGGTGCGGCCGGTGTCGAGCGTGCCCTGCACGAACAGGCCCTGGCGCAGCGGCGTTTCGCCCCGGGCCTGCTCCACCCGCAGGTAGACGGGCACCGTGCGGCTGCCGGCCTGTGCGCTGGGGTTGATGCGCGCCACGGTGGCGGGCACGGGCACGGCCGAGCCTTCCATGGTGAGCAGGGCCTTCTGGCCCACGCGCACGGCCAGCGAATCGGCGGGGCTCAGCAGCGCCTCCAGCTCCAGGCGGGAGAGGTCCACCACCTCGATGATGCGGGCGTCCACGGCCACGCGCTCGCCGGGCTGGGCCAGGCGCTGGGCCACCAGCCCGGTGATCGGGCTCTTGAGCACGGTGTCGTCGAGCGCCTTGCGCGCCACGTCGGCGGCCGAGACGGCGGCCTGGTGGCTCGACTGCGCCGCCTCCAGGCTGGCCTGCGAGGTGACCAGCGCCGTGGGCGAAATGAAACCCTGGTCCACCAGCGCGCGGTTGTTGGCGTATTGCCGCTGGTTGATGTCCACCTGGGACTTGGCGGCATCGGCCTGCTGCTGCGCCTGGCGCAGCCGTGCGCGGGCTTCGGTGGGGTCGATGCGGGCGATTTCCTGGCCGGCCCTGACGCTGTCGCCCTCGCGCAGGATGAGGCCCTGCAGTTCCCCGCCCACGCGGGCCTTGACCATGGCCGACTCGACCGCCCGCAGCGAACCCGACACCGGCACTTCCAGCGTGAGGCTCTGGCGCCGCACGGTGACGATCTCGTCCGCGGCCAGCTGCAGCGGCGCCTGCGCCTTCTGGGCGCTGGCCTCGCTCAGCGCCTTCTGCTGCGCCTGGCGGGCCGCCATGGCGCGCCACGCGCCGCCGCCCAGCAACACAACGACGATGGCTGCCGCCACCCAGGGAATCCAGCGTTTCATGGTCAGGCGCCGCGCACGGGCGGAGAAGAAGAAGGGGAGGAGGAGGGAGGGGCGCACGGGGGGGCATCGGGCCGCACGAGCAGCCCATGCAGCACGTTGTCGATCTGCGCCTGGATGAACAGCTCGGGCTGCAGGCCCAGGCCGTCGGGGATGCAGACCGCCAGCGAGTGTTTCCACATCATCAGGAAGATCATGGGGGCCAGCACCACGTGCACGATGTAGTCGAGCGCCATCGGCCGGAACTCGCCGCGCTCGATGCCGCGCTGGATGATGCGGCGGATCAGCCCCTGGCCCGGCTGGATCACTTCCTGCTGGTAGAACTGCATGATCTCGGGGAAGTTCTGGGCTTCGCTGAACATCAGCTTGGTGATGCCCGAGGCCTTGGTGGAGCCGATGCGCTCCCACCACACCTCGTAGCAATAGCGCAGCAGCTCGGCGGTGGTGCCTTCGAAGGTCTCCAGCTCCTGCGTCCACTCCTCGAAGCGGCCGGCGATGTTGTGCCGCACCACGGCCTTGAAGAGTTCTTCCTTGCTGGGGAAATACAGGAACAGCGTGCCCTTGGAAACCCCGGCACGCGCCGCCACCTCATCCACACGGGTCGCGGCGAAGCCCTTCTCGACAAAAAGGTCCAGCGCCGCTTCCAGCAGCTCGCCAGGACGGGCTTCCTTGCGGCGCTCGCGCTTGGTGCCCGGGGGGGCGGAAGAGGGGTTGGGCGTGGGGGACAAGGGAAATTCTGTTAATGACTGACCGGTTAGTAATGTAGCAAGCACCTGCCGGAGCGTCAATTCATAATCGCAAAGCACAACCAAAGGACCACCATGACCTTGCAAACCATCACTCTGGGCGGCGGCTGCTTCTGGTGCACCGAGGCCGTCTTCGACCGCGTGCGGGGCATCACCGACGTGGAGAGCGGCTATACCAACGGCCACACGCTGAACCCCAGCTACGAGCAGATCTGCCGGGGCGACACCGGGCATGCCGAGGTGGTGCGCCTGACGTTCGATGCCGACGAGATCAGCCTGCAGGAGATCCTGGAGATCTTCTTCCACACCCATGACCCGACCACCCTCAACCGCCAGGGCAACGACGTGGGCACGCAGTACCGCAGCGGTATCTATTACGAAACCCCCGAGCACGGCGACATCGCCCACGACATGATCCGCCAGATGTCGCAGGACAAGCTGTTCGGCGCGCCCATCACCACCGAGGTGAAGCCGCTGGCCAACTACAGCGCGGCCGAGGCCTACCACCAGGACTACTTCGCGAACAACCCGAACCAGGGCTACTGCGCCTTCGTGGTGGGCCCCAAGGTGGACAAGTTCCGCAAGACCTTCGCCCGCTATCTCAAGCCGGCGTGACGGCGCGGCCGTGACGCAGGCCGCGGCGGTGGTCACCGGGCCGCCGCGGGGGCCCGCGCACCCACACGCACCCGCACGACGCCACCCAGCAGCCCGCCCAGCACCCGCTGGCGCGGCGTGCTGGGCCGGTGGGCCAGCAGCGTGCTGCGGATCATGGCGGGCGTAATGAACTCGGGGGGCTCGAAGCCATGGCCCGCCAGCAGGGCCCGCAGCTCGGCATCGCGCAGGAAACACCGCCAGGGCTCGCCCATGCGGCCGAAACGCCGCGCCATCAGGCCCAGCGCCAGCTTGCGGCCCCATTGCAGCGCCCCCGGGCGGCGCACGTAGTCAAACACCAGCACGCTCCCCGGCGCCGCCCCGGCACCGATGCGCGCGAGCGTGGCCTGCACGGCCGAGGGGGCGAGGTACATCGTCACGCCCAGCCAGGAGAACACCGTGCGCTGGCCCGCGTCCAGGCCCTGGGCCACCAGCTGCTCCATGAAATCCTGGCGCTCGAAGTCCACCGGCACATAGGCAGCCCCCGGGGGCATGCACAAGCCCGCCGAAGCGGCCAGGCCCCGCTTCCATGCCTGGGTGGACGGGTGGTCCACCTCGAACACGCACGCCAGGCCGCGCGGCCATTCACCGCGCAAGGCAAAGGTGTCCAGGCCCGCGCCCAGCACCACGTACTGGGTGGCCCCGGCGGCCACGGCCTCGCGCAGCGTGTCCTCGGCAATGCGGCTGCGCACCGCCAGCGCGCCGCGCATGGCCTGCGAAAAGCTCCCCGCGTCCCTCGCAAGGCCTTGCGGGCCATCGCCCTCAAGCGCCTGCCGCACCTGCGCGGCCCCGGCGGGGCCCAGGATGTCCAGCGCCAGCGGGTCGGCGAAGATCTCGCCGCCCTCGATCAACTGGTGCCGGGCGCGCGCGATGCCGCACAGCAGGGCGGTATGGCTGGGCCGGGCCGATGCCAGCAGCGGCTGCTGCGGGGTGGAGGGGACAGGTGCGGCGGAGCGGGTCGTGGGTGTCATGGTGCGGGTGATTCTGGCGCGCACCGGCGGTGCCGTCTTGAACGTTTTCGCCAGGCGCGGCGTGCCGCAGGCCTGGCGTCTGTTGGTCCAGCGTTGGGATCCGGGGCGGACCTGTTTACGATGCGTGCCTGTGCGAATCCGGTTCCAGCTCCCTTTTGCCACCGTGGTCCTGCCGCCTGCGCCGCTGGCGGGGTGCATCCGCGCGTACATCACCAAGGACACCACGCGCCGTGCGCACGGCACGGCGCAAGGCCCGCAGCTCAACCGCTATCCGGCCTCGGTGTACTGCGGCATCGCCTGGTACCTGGAGGGCAGCTCCGAACAGCTTGGCCCCGGCCAGCAGGCGGTGCGGGCGCTGCCGGCCACGCTGCTGCTGGGGCCCCAGACCCGGCCGCTGGTGACCCGCAACCCCGGCCCGGTGCGCACCTTTGGCGTGGTCTTCCATCCGCAGGCATTCCACCGGCTCACGGGCCTGGACATCAGCACCCTGGTGGACGGACTGCTGCCCGTGCAGGACGTTCTGCCGCCCGCCTGGCTCGCGCTGTGCGACGGCGTGCGCGCGGCCGCCAGCGATGCGCAGCGGATGGCGCTGCTGGAGGACTTCGTGGCCAGCCAGGAGCCTGCGCATGCCGAGGCCCCTGCGGCGGGCGCCGCCGCGGCCGTGCGCTGGATGCGCGAATTGCAGGCCCACGCTGCCGCCCGAGGCCTGGGGGGCAGCCTGCGCAGCCTGGAGCGCCACGTGCGGACCTGGGCCGGCCAGTCGCTGCGGCGCCTTGGCTGGCTGTCGCGGGCGGAAACCGCGCTCACGCGGGCCCGGCTGGAGAGCGAACAGTCGGGGCACGCGCCACGCTGGCACGACGTGGCGCTGGGCGCGGGCTATGCCGACCAGGCCCACCTGTGCCGCGAGACGCAGCGCGTCACGGGACAAAGCCCCTCCGAGCTGGCCCGGCGCGTGCAGGCCGAGGACGAAAGCTACTGGCTTTACCGCCTCTGGTCCTGAGGCCTCGCGCCCCGGGACGGTGCTGGCGCGGCGGCCAGAAGGCTCTGAAGGGGCGGGATGGCCCGTGCCCACGGGCGGTGATTGCCGCCGCGGGGTGCCGGCTGCCTGCATAATGCAAGCTGATTGCGTTACAGGCGCCGCCGCCCCCAGCACCCGCCATGCCCACACCCCGCCGCTCCCCCGCCACATTGCCCGCCGCCACCTGGACCTTGCCCGCCGGCATGCGCGCCACCCGTGCCACGCGGGCACTGGCGGCGCTGTACGCGGCGCGCCCCGAGGCTGCGTTGTCCGAGGCAGAGGTGGAAGCCGCGCTGGCCGGCGCTGGCGCCCCCGTCAACAAGGTCACCGTCTACCGCATGCTCGACCGGTTTGCCGCCGCGGGCCTGCTGCACAAGCAGGTGGATGCCGCCCGCGTCACGCGCTACGCGCTCGCGCCGCAGGGCGACGACGGCGCGGCGCCGCGCTTTGAATGCGATGACTGCCACCGCCAGTTCCGCCTGTCGCAGGGCTCGGCCAAGGTGCGGACCGCGCTCAGGCAGGTGCTGCAGGCACTGGCCACGGCGGGGCATGAGAGCCTGGCGGTGGACATCGCGGTGCGCGGCCGCTGCGCGGGCTGCGCGCACCCTGCCGAGGGCGCCGCCGCATGATCCGCACCCGGGGCCTTTCCTATGCCTACCCCGGCGGCGACGCGCCGCTGCGCTTCCCCGATGTGGATCTGCGCCAGGGCGGCACGCTGCTGCTGCGGGGGCGCTCGGGCACCGGCAAGTCCACCTGGCTGTCGCTCATCGCCGGCCTGCGGGGTGCCAGCGGCGGCGATCTGTTCGTGGCGGGCACCCAGCTGGGCACGCAGCGGGGCGCCGAGATTGACGCCTGGCGCGCGCGCAGCATCGGCTTTTTGCCGCAGAAGCTGTACCTCTCCAGCGCGCTCACGGTGGCCGACAACCTGGCGCTGGTCTACTTTGCCGCCGGGCTGCCGCGCGACGATGCCGCCATCACCCGTGCCTTGGCGCAGGTGGGCGTGGCCGAACTCGCCACGCGCCGGCCGCACCAGCTCTCGGGCGGGCAGGCGCAGCGCGTCGCGCTGGCGCGGGCCGTGCTGCTGTCGCCCGAGCTGCTGCTGGCCGACGAGCCCACGGCCAGCCTGGACGACGAGGCCGCCGCCGATGCGCTGGACTTGCTGCGGCAAAGCGCCGCCGCCTGCGATGCCAGCCTGGTGATTGCCACGCACGACCAGCGCGTGGTGCAGGCCCTGGCCAGCGCGCAGATGCTGGACTTGAACGAAATTGGCCCCGGGCGCTTGCAGGACAAGCGCGAAAAGCTATGAATTCAGTAGCAATCAAGCTGGCCCGCCTGTCCTGGCGCTACCTGTGGTCGCGCCCCCTGGCGGCCGTGCTCAACCTGCTGGTGCTCACGCTGGGCCTGGCGGCCATCACGCTGGTGCTGCTGGTGGCCACGCAGCTGGACAAGGCGTTCGAGCGCGACCTCGCGGGCATCGACCTCGTGGTGGGCGCCAAGGGCAGCCCGCTGCAGCTCATCCTGGCGGGGGTGTTCCACATCGACGTGCCCACGGGCAACATTCCGCTGCAGGAGGTGCAGGCGCTGCAGAAGAACCCGCTGGTGGCGCAGGTCATCCCGCTCAGCCTGGGCGACAGCTACCAGGGCTTTCGCATCGTGGGCACCACGCCCGACTACGTGGCGCACTACGAGGCCGCGCTGGCCGAAGGCGCGCTGTGGCGCCAGCCCATGGATGCGGTGCTGGGCGCCACCGTGGCGCGCGGCATTGTCAGGGCCGGCCATGGCGGTGCGCCGCTGGTGGGCGCCACCTTTGTGGGCAGCCACGGGCTGGGCGGGGGCGGGCACGCGCACGGCGACCACCCCTACCGCGTGAGCGGCGTGCTGGCGCCTTGCGGCTGCGTGCTCGACCGGCTCATCCTCACCAGCACCGAATCCGTCTGGATGGTGCACGAGAGCGCCATGGCCACCGATGACGAGGACCTGGAACTGCTGAAGGACGACCGCGAGGTCACCGTGGCCCTGGTGCGCTACCGCACCCCGCTCGCCGCCGTCACGCTGCCGCGCCGGATCAATGCCGACACGGACATGCAGGCGGCCGCGCCCGCCATCGAGGTCACGCGCCTGCTGCGCCTGCTGGGCGTGGGCGCCGATGTGCTGCGCGCCTTTGGCGGCGTGCTGCTGGCCGTGGCGGCCCTCAGCGTGTTCATCGCGCTGTGGAACGCGGTGCGCGAACGCCGCGCCGACCTGGCCATGCTGCGCATGCTGGGCGCGCCGCCGGGCCGCGTGGCCGGGCTGGTGCTGTGGGAGGCCCTGTGGCTGGCCGCCATGGCCTGCGCCCTGGGCCTGCTGCTGGGCCACGGCCTGGCCCACGCGCTGGGCTGGGCACTGCAGGCACAAGGCCTGCTGCCCGTCAGCGGCCTGGTGTGGCTGCCCGCGGAGGCCGGCGTGCCGCTGCTGGCCGCCGGCGTGGCGGCCCTGGCGGCGTTGCTGCCAGCGATGCAGGCCTACCGCACCGAGGTCGCGGACCTGCTGAGCGAACCCTGAATTTCCATTTCCGACCCACCGATTCGAAAGGTTCACCATGAAGAAGCTCTTCACCGCCCTGGCCCTGGCGCCCCTGCTGCTGGCGGGCGCGCTGGCGCATGCCCAGGGCGCGCATTCCGACAAGGAAACCAAGGCCGATGCCGAGCGCCACCGCGCCATGGCCGCCGCGCACGAGGCCGCCGCCAAGTGCCTGGAGGCCGGCAAGGGCCACGACACCTGCCAGAAGGAACTCCAGGCCGCGTGCAAGGGTCTGGGCATTGGCAAATACTGCGGCATGCGCCACATGCACTAAAGCTCCCCCCTGAGGCGCTGCGCGCCTTCCCCCCTGAGGGGGGACGCCCCGGTGGCCCTGCGGAGCCGGTCCCACGGGGGCACTGGCATGGGGGCGCGCCGGTTTTGTCGGGCGCAGCCGCAAATAAGGTCGGGTGGAGTCAAGTGGTTCCTCGACGGCGTTGATGCGGTCATGGAACAGTTGGCCCTGTGCGCACGGGGCGTTCACGGAAGGGGATTTTTATGCACCATCGTTTGTTGCCTCGGTTTGTGCCCGGGCGCTCTGTCGCTCTGCCTTTGGCGCTGGCGTTGGGTGTCGGCATCTCCGGCACCGCCCTGGCACAGGGCCAGCCTTCCGCGGCGCCTGCGCTCAGTTCGCCCTTGCCGGCGGGGGCTGGGGGTGCGCCGGTGGCGGGTGTGCCGTCGGGCTCCGGTGCGGGCTACCACAGCCCGAACAGTCCCATCGCGCCGCTGCCGCAGCGCAATGACGTGATCCCCTGGTCGGTGCTGACCGACCTGACCAAGAAAACGACCAAGGACGGCATCCTGCCCGTGTTCAACGACGCGCAAAAGGGCATGGACAAGACCACGCAGCGCATCCAGGGCTTCATGATGCCGCTGGACGCCAAGGCCACGCAGACGCACTTCCTGCTCACCTCGGTGCCGCTGACCTGCTCGTTCTGCCTGCCCGGCGGGCCCGAGAGCATGGTCGAGGTCAAGGCCAAGACGCCCGTGCGCTATTCGCTGGAGCCCGTGGTGGTCGAAGGCAGGTTCACCGTGCTCCACAACGACCAGTACGGCCTGTACTACCGCGTGGTCGAGGCCGTGCCGGTGAAATAATCGCAGGTTGCCGGCGCTTTGCCTGTCCGCGCCGCCCCCGCCCCCTATTTTTTTTACCGTGACCTCCACCTTCCGCCCCCGACCAGCCACGCGGCCGCATGCCCTGCGCGGCGCGGGGCAGGGTGCGCGCGGGCAAGGGCGGGGGAGCCACCGCCTGCCGTCGCAGGTGGTGCGGCTGGCGCTGGCCTGGCTGCTGCTGGCCCTGGTGGCCGTGCCCACGCTCGGGCGCCTGCACCAGGTGGTGCACGGCGGCGCGCTGGACCGGGTGCATGCGGGGCAGGCGCTGTCTTCCGCCGCATCCGCGGCGTCCATTGCACCAGGGGCCGCCGCTTCGGCGAGCGGCGACGGGCACGGCCACGGCCTGCTGCTGCCGCTGCTCCTAGGCCACCACGCTCCCGTCGATTGCCTCGTGCTCGACCAGCTCGCGCTGGGCGATGCCCTGCACAGCGCCCCCCTGGCGCTGCCCCATGCGGTGCCCGCGCAGGCACCGTCCACCGACCCCGCGGGGCGCGTCGCCATTGCGCATGTCGCGCTGTTCCAGGCGCGCGGCCCGCCCGGCCGGGCCTGAAGCACCACGCCCCGGGCCTTTTCCACGCGCCGGCCGCCCCCGCCTCTGCCGCAGGGCCGCGAACGCCGCCGGAGCAGGTTCCCCCACGGCGCACCCCGTGCTTCGTTTACATCAGAACTCCTGATTTCATAGCTGCCAGCGCTTGACCATCAAGCGCTGGAGGCATTTTTTATTCATGGCTTCCCGCCCCGTGGCGTGAAGCCGCGCGCTGCACGCCTGGCCGGCGCGGCGCGCCCCCTGTTGCAAGCATCACCATGATCCACACCTCCTTTGCCCCTTGCGCGCCAGCGCGGCGCGCCCGTCCAGCCCTCCACCCCGTGGCCCTGGCCGCCATGCTGGCGCTGTCGGGCGCGGGCAGCGCCCACGCGCAGGCCGCGCCCGCCACCGAGGCAGCGCCCAGCCTGCCGTCCGTCACCGTGTCGGCCAGCGGCCTGCAACTGGGCGCCAGCGACATGACCACGCCCGTCACCGTGCTGGAGGGCGACGAGCTCGTGCGCCGCCGCGAGGCCACGCTGGGCGAGACGCTCAACAGCGAACCCGGCATCACCAGCAGCCACTTCGGCGCCGGTGCCAGCCGCCCCATCATCCGCGGCATGGACGGCCCGCGCGTCAAGGTGCTGAGCGACGGCGCCGAGCTGCACGACGCCTCCACCATCAGCCCCGACCACGCCGTGGTCTCCGAGCCCTTGCTCGCCACGCAGATCGAGGTGCTGCGCGGCCCCTCGGCCCTGGTCTACGGCAACGGCGCCGTCGGCGGCGTGGTCAACGTGCTGGACGGCAAGATCCCCACCGCCATCCCGCAAAAGGGCTACGAAGGCAGCGCCGAGCTGCGCGCCAACACCGGCGCGGGCGAAGGGGCGGGGGCCTTCTCGCTGACCGGCGGCGCGGGCAACCTGGCCGTGCACGTGGAAGGCGTGGCGCGCGACGCGGGCGACTACCGCGTGGGCAAGGGCTGGGCCCCCGAGGGCGAGCCCGCCCGCAAGGTGCTGGGCAGCTTCAACCGCACGAACACCGGCAGCGTCGGCCTGTCGTGGGTGGGTGAGCAGGGCTACCTGGGCGCCGCCTACACGCGCCAGAGCGCCAAGTACGGCCTGCCGGGCCACAACCACAGCTTCGAGGGCTGCCACACCCATGGCGACCACCTGCACTGCGGCGCCCACGCGGGTGAAGGGGAAGACGGCCACGACCACGGCGCCGAAGAGCATGGCGACGTGCCCGTGGTGGACCTGCGCAGCGAGCGCTTCGACATCCGGGGCGAGCTGCGCAACCCCTTCGCCGGCTTCTCGGCCCTGCGCCTGCGCGCCGGCGTCACCGACTATGTGCACGACGAGGTCGAGGACGGCGCCATCAGCACCACCTTCAAGAACAAGGCCTACGACACCCGCATCGAACTGCAGCACGAGCCATTGGCCGGGTTCAAGGGCGTGGTCGGCCTGCAGACCTCGCAGCGCAAGTTCAGCGCCGAGGGCGAAGAGGCCTATGTGCAGCCCACGGTCACCCGCAAGCTGGGTTTCTTCGCGCTGGAGGAATACCGCGTGGGAGACTGGCGCTTCGAAGCCGCCCTGCGCCACGACCGCCAGACCGCCGAGGCCCAGGCCAGCGGCATCGAGCGCAGCCACAACGGCACGTCGGCATCGCTGGGCGCGGTGTGGAAATTCACGCCCGGCTACCAGGTAGGCACCTCGTTCACCCGCGCCAGCCGCGCGCCGTCGGCCGAAGAACTGTACGCCCAGGGCCTGCACATGGCCACCAGCACGTATGAGCGCGGCAACGCCGACCTGCGCTCCGAGATCTCGCAGAACATCGATGTGAGCCTGAGGAAGACCAGCGGCGACACCACCTTTGGCGTGAGCATCTTCCGCAACCGCATCAACAACTACATCTACGGCCGCACGCTCGATGCGATGGACGGGCTGCAACTGCTGCAGTACAGCCAGGCCGACGCCACCTTCACCGGCATCGAAGGCCAGGTGCGCCAGCGCCTGAACCGCAACCTGGGTATCACCCTGTTCGGCGACACCGTGCGCGCCCGGCTCAACGACGGCGGCGGCCTGCTGCCCCGCATCCCCGCCACGCGCGCGGGCATCCGCCTGGACGCCCACTGGAACGCCTGGGAAGGCCTGGTCGAATGGGTGCAGGTGGCCCGCCAGAACCGCGTGGCGGAGTTCGAAACCACGACGCCGGGCTACGGCATGCTGAACCTCGGGGTGAGCTACAACGGCCAGTTCAGCAGCGGCACGCCGTGGCAGGTGTATCTGAAGGCGAACAACCTGACGGACCGCCTGGCGTATGCACACACCAGCTTCATCAAAAACGCAGCGCCGCTGATGGGGCGCAACGTGACGGTAGGGGTGAAGGTGGCTTTCTAAAAGCTGGCCGCATTGCGCGGCCTGCCCAGCCCCATTCACTCACTCGCTCACGTACTTCCAAGCGCACTCTGACTGCCGCCGATCCCTCAGCGGTTGGGCAGCGCGTGCGCGCGCTCGTACTCGTGCCCGTACCCCAAATCGTCCGTTGACGAAACCCGCCATGAACCCAACCCGTTTTTCCCCTTCTCCATCGCGCAGCCGTGCTGCGCTCAACCGCAAGCCCGTTGCCAAGCTCACTGCTGCCGCACTGGCGGCGGCACTGGTGCCGTGGGCCCATGCACAGACATCACAGGAACCTGCCGCAGCTTCCGCATCAGAAGCAATCACCCAGCCCGCACGCGCTCTTGCGGCAGTGGACGTGCTGGGCACGACCGCCCCCGCCACGCGCACGCCCGGCGAACGCGCTGCCGTCACGCTCCAGCCAGGCGCACTCCCCGCAACGGTGCAGCAACTCAACCAGGACGACATTGCCAACACCAATGTTGGCCGCGATATTTCCAACATCTTTCGCCGCGTGCCCGGCGTGCTGGCCAACAACATCGACCAGGGCGAAACCGGCAACGGATTTCGCATGCGCGGGTTTGCCACCCAGGGCACGCACGGCGCCGATACCGCCGTGTATGTTGACGGTGTGCCGCAGAACATTCCGTCCAGCCAGGGTGGGGCAGGGCACGGCCCGGTGTTTCTGGAATGGCTCCACGCCGACCTGATCGACGGCGTGGACGTCATCAAAGGTCCTATCTCTGCCTTGTATGGCGACCAGAACCGCGCAGGCGCTGTTGACATCCGCACCCGCAACGGCGGCAGTGCCACGCCGTCTAGCGTCAGTATCAGCGCCGAGCGCCATGGCCTGCGCCGCAGTACCCTGGTGCTGTCCAGCACCATTCCCACCAGCTTTTCCACCATCGACTCGCTGTGGATGGCCGATGTGTACCACAACGATGGCTACCGCTATGCGTCCCGCACCGACCGCGACACGTTGTTCTGGAAGCTGTCTACCCAGCACCAAGGCGCCCGATACAGCCTGCGCGTGATGCGCTACGTGGCCGACTTTGATGCGCCTGGGTATCTGCTGCTGCCCGCGCTGGAAGCTGGGCTGGACCCACGCTCCACCCAATCAAACAACGCCGGCTTCGGGAATGCGCGGCGTACCAGCCTGGTGTTCAACCGCGCCCCGGCCGAAGGTGAGGCGGGATGGTATGCCACGGCCTATGCGGAAAGCCTTAATCGCAAACGCGGCATCACGGCCAACGCCACCCACCATACGGTGGGCGTGGACGACCGGGACATCTTTGGCGCGCGCGTGCTGCACAACACCACGTTTGGCAACGCCGCCATTGCCTTCGGCGCCGAGCTGCGCAAGGACCGTGGCGACGCCTACCGCCAGATCTACGTCAACCGCGCACCATCGGCCAGCTACGTCAATGCGCAAGACCTGGACCTGCTGACCTACGGGCTGTTTGCGCAGGGCCAGTGGCGCGTGACCGATACCCTCAAACTGAGCGCCGGTGCGCGCTACGACCGGTTTGACTACGACATCGCCAACCTCAAGCTGCCCGCGGCCAGCACCGGCTACGACAAGGGCGTGTTCACGCCCAAGCTGGGCGCGTCGTGGTCGCTCACACCGCAGGTGGAGTTGTTTGCCAACGTGGCCGAAGGCATGCGGTCGCCTTCGGCCGAGCAGATCAGCAGCAGCGGCGCCACCGGCCCGCTGGGTGCGACAGGCGGTGTCATCAGCCAGATCGCGCCTAGCAAGGTGCGTTCGTTCGACTTGGGCTTCACCGCATCGCCTGCCAGCGGCTGGACAGTGTCGGGCGTGGGGTATGCCATTCAGAATTCCGACGAAATCGTGGGTCAGGCCGATGGCTCTTTCAAATCGGTGGGCGAGACCACGCGCAAAGGGCTGGAGCTGGAAGCCCGCTGGCGCGCCAGCAGCGCCACCAGCGTGTACGCCAGCATCGGCAAGATCCTGGAGGCCAAGGTGGACAACCCGGCACCCAATACCGGTGCAAAGCTCACGGTGCCTGCCACGCAACTCAAGGCCGGGGCCCAGCACAAGCTGCGGCTGGGCGAAGGCCAGCTCACACTCAATGCAGATGCCTACCTGATCGCGGACATGCCGTACTACGTGGGCACGCCCGCCACGCAAGAGCGCACCATGCCTCTGTACACGCGCTATGACCTGCGCGCCACGTACGACTGGAAGCAGACGCAGCTGTCGCTGTACGCCACCTTCCAGCCCCACCGCTACGGCACCGAAATCGCCTACGGCAGTGCCGCAGGGCTGATGATGTCGCCCCTTCCCCGCAGCACGTTTGGCGCCACACTGCGCTACTTCTTCTGATGGAAGCCGCGGCCATTCTTGAGACCCGCGCCCTCACCATCCGACGGGGCGACCAGGTCTCGCTGCAGGCGCTCAACCTAGCGGTCACGGCGGGCAGCGTGTATGCGCTGCTGGGCGGCAACGGCGCGGGCAAAACCACCACGCTGAACGCGCTGCTGGGTTTTGTTCCCGCCGCGTCGGGCCAGGCACTGGTCAACGGGGTGGACGCCTCGCTGCAGCCGCAGCAGGCACGCGCTCACCTGGCGTATCTGCCCGAGAACGTGGCGCTGTACCCCTACCTGTCGGGGGTGGAGAACCTGCGCTACTTCTGCAAGCTGTCAGACATTGCACTCGACAGCGCGCAAGCGCACGACCTGCTCACAGCGTCGGGCCTGGCACCCGATGCACAGGGCCGCCGGGTTGGCGGGTATTCCAAGGGCATGCGGCAAAAGGTAGGCCTGGCGATTGCCAAAGCGCGCCGTGCCCGTGCCATGCTGCTGGACGAGCCCACCTCCGGGCTGGACCCTGCTGCTGCCAACGAGTTTGCGCAAAGCGTGCTCCAGGCCAAACAGGGCGGTATGGCCGTGCTGATGGCCACACACGACCTGTTCAATGCCATTCAGGTGGCTGACCGCATCGGCATCCTTCGCGAAGGGCGCCTGGTGGCGGAGTTTGCCGCGCACGACATCGCCCACAACGAGCTGGAGCGCATCTACCTGCAGCATGCGCGCGGCGTGGTGGAGGACACCGCACCATGATCGCATCCATCGCCGCCAAGGAGATGCGCGCGTTGCTGCGCGACGGGCGCTTGTCGGGACTCGGGCTGGTGCTGGTACTGCTGTTGGCGGCCGTGCTGGTGTCGGCCGTGCACCAGCGCCAGGTGGCAGAACAGGAGCGCCATCAGGTCGAGGCCGCCGCGCGTGCGCAGTGGGATCACCAGGGCGACCGCAACCCCCACCGTGCAGCGCACTTCGGGCTGTATGCGTTCAAGCCTCAACTGCCACTGGCCAGCGTAGACCCTGGCATCCATGCGCGCACCGGTCAGGCGCTGTGGCTGGAGCCGCACAAGCGCAACATGGCGCTGCACGCACCCGCCGCTGACGCCGCCCCGTCCATGGGCCTGGGCGACTTCACCCCGGCGTTTGTGCTGCTGGCGCTGGTGCCATTGCTGCTCGCCGTGCTGGGCCATGGCTCTGTCACGCAAGAACGGGAGCAGGGCACCCTGCGCATGCTGCATGCGTGTGGAATGCGCGGCGTGCCGCTGGTACTGGGCAAGTGGCTGGGGCTGTGTGCCAGCGTGGCCCTGGTGCTGGCACCCGCTGCGCTGGTTGCAGGCTGGCTGCTGGCTGCACGGCAGGGTGCGGCTGAGGCCGCAATGCTGTTGGCGGCGCTCGGTGCGTACTACGCCACCTGGGCGGCCGTCACGGTCGGGGTGTCGTCCAGGTGTCGCACTTCGCGCGGCGCGCTGCTGGTGTTGCTGGCGCTGTGGGTGGGCTGGGTGTTCATCGTGCCGCGCCTGGCGGCGTCCACGGTCGAGGCGCTGGCGCCACTGCCCACGGGCGAGGCGTTCTGGGCCGGTATCCAGCGCGACATTGACCAGGGCCTGCCGGGGGAGGGCAGCGCCGCCCAGCGCATGAAGGCGTTTGACGCACAACTGCTGGCCGACAACGGCGTGGCGCGCCTGGAAGACCTGCCCTTTGGCGCCAATGCCAAGCGCCGCCTGTTCAGGGATGCGTATGCCACCAAGGTGTACGCACTCCATTTCGGCCAGTTGTGGGACACGCAGGCACAGCAGCAATACCTGCTGCGATGGCTGACCGCCGTATCGCCCTACGCCCCGATGCGGGCCGTGACCAGCGCACTGGCGGGCACCGACCTGGCCCACCAGCAGCACTTTGAAGAAGCCGCCGAGCAATACCGCGAGCGCTTCACCACCCTGGTGGACGAATGGGACCTGCAAGCTACCCAGGGGGTCACTTCGTTCGAGAGCCGCTACGCAGGCAACGCGCTGTGGCAGGCGATTCCGGAGTGGACTTACACACCACCCGGCATCGGCTTTGCGCTGCGCCACAGCGCCGCTGACTGGGCTGCCCTGGCGGCCTGGCTGCTGGCGGCCCTGACGGCACTCTGCCTGGGCGCCAGGAGGCTGAACCCTTGACGGCCCTTGTCACCACTACAACCACAACCCGTCGCATGCCATATCCACGCCTCATCCATTGGCAGGCCGAGGGCCTGCGCTTGTACCGCCAACCCGTGGCGTGGTGGGCGCTGGCTGCGCTTTTGCTGGTGCTGTTGGCCTCTGCCACCGTGGCGGGCCTGGACGCCCGAGCCTGGCGCCAAGCCGCAGCGCAGGACGAAACCGCATTCGCCGACAAACTGCACGCCCAGCAACTGCGCCTGCAGGCCAGCCCCGCACCCAGCGCGGCCAGTGCCACCGCCACCTACCAGCTGGGCCGCAGCGATCTGGGCGTCACCCGCATGCCGGTAGAGGCAGGCCTGGCGCTGGGCGTGCAGCGGCTGCAGGTCTTGCCGTCGCGCACCAAGGCGTCGCTCGACACCCGGCATGTCGATTCGCGCGACCCGGGTCCGCTGCGCAACCCTTTGCTCACGGACACCGGTTTGCCCGGCCTGCCAGCCATGGTGGCGCTGCTGCTGCCGCTGGTGGCCCTGGTGCTGTGCGCCGGGCTGCTGCAGGAAGAGCGTGAGCAGGGCCGGCTGGGCCTGCTGCGGGTGCAGTCGCACTACGGCATCGGCCCCATCCTGCTCGCCGCTCTGGGCTGGAGGCTGCTGGCGCTGTGGATGGTTGCGGTGGCAGCCACCATGCCGGCGCTGCTGCTGGACCCTGGTGCCACCGCTGCGGTCGCCTTGCAGTGGGCTGCCGCGCTGGGCGCGTTCTGCGCGTTGTGGGTGGCACTGGGCGGCATCTTGTCGTGCCTGCCCATCAGCGGCGCCACCAGCATACTGGCTGCGCTGGGGCTGTGGCTGGCGTTGACGTTTGCCGTGCCCGCGGGTCTGGTGTTGCTGGCGCAAAAAGCCGCGCCCCTGCCATCGCGCCTGTCAGCCGTGGTGGCCCTGCGCGACGCACAGCACCAGGCCGAGGACAACGAGCAGGCGCTGGCCGAAGCCTGGTACGACGAACACCCGCACATCCCCGCGCAACAGCCCGCTGCATGGCCCGCCAGCTTTGTAGTGCGCGTGCTGGACCAGGACGAAACGCTGCAGCCCTTGGTGGAACAGTTCCGCCAAAGCCGTGTACGGCAAGCCCAACAGGTGTCGGCATGGTCATGGCTGTCACCCGGCCTGGCGCTGGCGCTATATGGCGAACGGCTCGCCGGCACAGATGTGGACAGCCACACGCGCTACCAGCAGCAGGTGGACGCATTTGAGCAGCGGTGGAGAGCGTTCTTGGTGCCGCGCGTGATGAGCAAACAGGGAATGCGGGTCGAAGAACTGCGGCAGCTGCCTCGGTTTGAAGAACCACATGGCCGCCCTGGCTAGATGTGAGGATTCAATAGGTTGTATCCGGTGTTCATCCGGATTGGGTTTGAGAGACTGGAAGTCGCCAAACACCCAATCGACTCAGGACACCCAACCGAATGAACACCCATAAGCGCGCCCGACCTACGTTTGCCCGTCGCCTGAAGATGGTCCAGCAGATGACGCTGCAGGGCCTGAGCGCTGCACAAGCCGCTGCTGTACAAGGTGTCCGACCGCCCACAGCCAGTTCAGCAGCGGTGCGCCGTGGCAGTCGCACCCTCAAGGCCGACAACCGGACGGGTTGGCTGGCCTACGCACCTACATCCTTTGTCAAGACTGCCGTGCCGTTGGTAAGGCGCAATCTGACGGTGGGCGTGAACGTGGCGTTCTGACGGGCGATGCCGTCGTGATGTGCACGAGCGCCCGCAGGGGGAGGGCGTTGCTGGCTTGCACCCTATCGCTGCACCAAACCACCGAAACAACGGGGCCGCAAGTGCCATAAACCCGTGCCATACTTGATCTTACGTGGTTGATTTTGCTATCCGTTGGATGTATTTGCCCCCCTTTTTGCAACAGCCCTGCATGCCCACCACTCCCACGCCGTCCGCAAAGCTGCTGCAACTGTTACCCGAGGCGGTGGTGCAAACCGATGCGCTGTGGGAGATCACTTATCTGAATCCGGCGTGGCACAAGCTCACCGGCCATTCGGTGGCGGCGGCGCTTGGCAGGTCTTTGCTTGAATTCGTGCATCCCGACGACATCGGCACCATGCGCTCGGGCATGCCGGTGTTCCGCTTGCGCTTTGCCGATGCGGACTATCGCTGGGTGCGTCTGCAGCTCCACCCGGAGACGGATGCGGCGGATCGGGTAGTCAGCCGCCAGGGTGTCCTGATCGAGATCACCGAGGTCACCGAGCAGGTGCTGGTGGAAATTCGCCAGCGCTTTCTGCGCTTGCTGGAAACCATTGATGGCGTGGTTTGGGAAGCTGAAATCGGCGTGGGCAATACCTTTCTGAGCCCGCAGGTCGAACGGTTGTTCGGCTACTCCGTGGAGGAGTGGCGGGCCGACCCCGGCTTCTGGCGGGCGCATGTGCATCCCGATGATCTGGAGGCGGCCTTGGTGATCGACGATGCCGCCTATAGCGCCACGCACAGCCATGCCTACGAGATGAGCTACCGGCTGATTGCCAAGTCTGGCAAGGTGGTATGGGTGCGCGATCTGTGCCGTGCAGTGGTCGAGCCGGGGCGGCCGAACCGCATGATCGGCCTGATGATCGACGTCACCCAGCAGAAGAACACCGAACTCGAGTTGTTGCGCTCCGAAAACCGCTATTCGCTGGCGACGCGCGGATCCAATGACGGCATCTGGTATTGGGACTTGCGAACGGATGCCCTGCATGTGTCCGGGCGTTTTCTCCAGATCGTCGGGCTGGGTAGCGCCGATATTGTGCATAGCGGAGGCTGGCGCTTTCTTGAGCAGCTCATCGATCCCGAGGATCGCGGGCGCGTGCAGGAGGCCTACCGCAGGCACCTATCGGGGAACAGCCCGAACTTTTCGGTGGATTTCCGCGCGTTCCACGGGGCGGGGCGGCTGGTGTGGGTCAATTGGCGCGGGCTCGCCGAGTTCGAAGACGGCGTTGCGGTGCGCATGGCGGGCTCCTTGAGCGATCTGGCCGAACGTGGCAGTTCCTACGATGCGCTGACCAACTTGCCCGGCCGGCCATTGTTCCGCGATCGCCTCGCTCATCTCATCGCGCTGCACCAAAACGAGGTGGCGAACGGTGGTGGCATGCCGACACGCGATGGAGCCACGATGTTCGCCGTGCTGCTGCTGGATCTCAACAGTTTCAAGGCCGTCAATGACAGCTACGGGCACCACGTGGGCGACCAGCTATTGCAACAGGTGGCACGGCGGCTCGAATCCTGCGTGCGGACGGGGGATCTGGTCGCCCGCATGGGTGGCGACGAGTTCAATGTGCTGCTGGAGTCCATTGATCCCGCTGAAGCCAGCCAACGCGCGGAGCAGATTGCCGCCGCCCTGGAAGTGCCTTACGTGATTGGCAGGCACACCGTGATCAGTGGTGCGAGTATCGGATTGGCCAGCAGCGCATCCACGCTGGCGACGGTCGACGACTACCTGCGCGCTGCAGACACCGCCATGTACCGGGCCAAAAGTCAGTCATTGGGCGTGTGCGTGTTTCCATAAAGCGTGTCGGGGACAATTGCCTGCGAGGCTGTCGCATGGCTTGCCTTCCTCATCCCCTTCTGGTTTTCGGTGGTTTCGCTGGGGTGCTTCCAGTGTGAAACCAGGGGGGGTTACTGCTGGTCGATGTGCTGCCTCCGATGGAGGCCGGCAATCGAACATGTTTTTGAACTTCTGCGCCTGTTCATCAAGCGCTGGCAGCTATCGTAAATATAGCAATCGATGACATCCCGGCATCGCGTTGACCGTGGCAGGCCTTGACGGATGGGGCACGCTTGGCGCCAGCCAACCCAAGGGGCCTTGCCTTGATCAGGACGAAAAACGGGCTCTCCAGAGCTTGGCGCGCTGGCACCTGAACACCGGCACTTCAGCGACGAATTCAAAGATGCCGGTCAGAAGACCGGTCACGGTGCCTGGAGCAAAGGCGGGTCAAGCGGGATACGCCGGGCCCGGATCCAGGGCGCAACCGCGCGGCCCGCACGGGTAACATGCTGAGGCGCCGAGGCTGGCATGGGCGGCGCTCGGCGCAGTCAAGGGGGACCCAGTGCCCGGGACGGCGCAACGTGCTCACCAACCGTGGAAACCAAAATGTTCAAAAAGATCGTCTGGAAGTGGCTGGGATCGCTTGCTTGTTTGCTGGGCGCTGCGGGGGCGGCTCAAGCGCAGTCCACCACCTACGTGGCCACCGCGGCGGGCAACTACACGGGTTTCACAAACTTCACGGTGTGCGGCACGCCACCGTGCCAGAACTTCACCACGGCGATGAACACGTCTGGCTCGTTCACGACCACCGCGCCGCTGGCCGCCAACCTGGCGTCTGCACAGTTGGGCGCCTTGGTCTCGGCCTTCAGTTTTTCAGATGGCCTCACCACGTACACCCATTCAGACCCGAACATCCGGGTCTGGAACTTCCGCGTCACGACCGATGCGAGCGGCGCGATCACGGGTGTGAACATTCTGATCCAGCGCTGGATTTCTGGCACGGCTCCCCACGGCATCGGTGACCGGTTTTCCTTCTTTGAGACCAGCACCACATCAGCAAGGCACAACATGTTCTGCAGCGGGATCGCCGTTTCCACCGCAGGCGTGGCAGATTCATGCGGCTTCGCCGGCAGCGATACCAGCACCTCTTCTGCAATCCCTGTTTCGCTGGTGTGGTCTGCCGCGGTGGCGGCTTCTTCCATACCAACCCTTTCCGAGTGGGCGTTGATGGCCATGGCGGTGTGGATGGCCATGGTGGCCTTCCAGCGGCTGCAGCGCCGTGACGGCAAGCGCCACGGGCAGCGCTGACGTCACCGGCCTGCCGGCTCAAGCTGCCGCCCGCGCACGCCGCACCATTCCGCCAACCCCTTGCGCGAGGTGCCCGGTTGCTGGATTTCATCTTCGTGCTGCCCACGTTCGTCCAGGCCTGCGGGCCGATTCAGGCCACCGCCGAAGGTGCCCGGCAGGCCTTCTTTCTTTCGGAACGCAGATGAACCGCGAAGCACTTCATGGGCTGCTGGTGAACACGCTGGGGCTGGTGCCCCAGCCGTTGGCGAACGCCGTGTCGTGCACCTACTTTCACCAGAAGGTGGAATGGCATCCGGCGCGCAGCACCCGGGTGTTCCGCGTCCTCTTCGATGCCGGCGGGGAGCCCGACCGCATCCAGCTGTGCGCGTCCTCCGACAACAACAACACGGTGCTGATCGGCCGCCCGTTCAGCGCCCGGGCTTTGACGGAACTGGCGGTTCAGGAAATAAGGCGGATCGAGGCGCGGACGGCCTAGAGAAGGGACAGGGCGCGGCGGGCAGCACAGGCCCTTGTGCGGGCTGGCGGGGTTTCACCCACCGTGGGCCGCGCCCGCCCGCGCCGCGCTCCGCACGCTTTCGACTTGCTTTCACCCGGCCTCCGTAGAAGCACAGTGGCCGGCCCCCCGGCGGGAGGGCATGATCGCGGGATGAAACTGCTGTTGGTGGAGGACGATTTTGACCTGGCCGGCGCCCTGAGC
This sequence comes from Acidovorax sp. GW821-FHT10E03, assembly GCF_059415205.1. NCBI lineage: Bacteria > Pseudomonadati > Pseudomonadota > Betaproteobacteria > Burkholderiales > Comamonadaceae > Acidovorax > Acidovorax sp. GW821-FHT10E03. Next base: position 213,949 of record NZ_JBWKMU010000014.1, read on the forward strand.
CGCAGCCTGGTGGCGCGCGGCTTCGAGGTGCTGTGCTGCGCGGATGGCAAGGAGGCCCTGGCCGCGGCGCGGCGCACGGCCTTCGACGTGATCACGCTCGACCTGTCGCTGCCGGGCCTGGACGGCCTGGAGGTGCTGCGGCGCCTGCGCGACGGCGGCAGCACCACGCCCGTGCTGGCGCTGACGGCCCGCGCCGCGGTGACCGACCGCGTGGCCGGGCTGGAGGCCGGGGCCGACGACTACCTGGCCAAGCCCTTCGACCTGGACGAGCTGGTGGCGCGCCTGCGGGCCCTGACGCGGCGGGTGGGGCGCGACGGGCAGCTGCGCTGCGGGGCGCTCTACCGCGACCCGGCCAGCGGCGTGTTCTACAACGAGGCGCTGCCGCTGGACCTGTCGCAGCGCGAAGCCGAGCTGCTGCGGCTCCTGATGTCGCGCATCGACCGCGTGGTGAGCAAGGAAGAGCTGCGCACGCAGGTGTTCGCCGACACGGGCGAGCAGGTGCAGGCCGACGCGGTGGAGGTGGTGGTGCACCGCCTGCGCAAGAAATTGGTGGGCACCAATGCCGAGATCGTGACCCTGCGCGGCGTGGGCTACCTGCTGTGCGACGCCGACAGCATGGCCGCGCAAAAGGGCGACAAATCGGACAAGGGCGGGGTACCCCGGTGAGTGTGCGCACGTGGTGGCGGCCGTGGCGCCCCCGGGGCGGTTCGCTGCACCGGCTGCTGCTGGTGTGGCTGCTGGTTCCACTGTGGGCGCTGGTGGCGCTGATCACCCTGGTGCAGGTGGCACAGCAGGTGCGGCACGATGCCGCCGCGCAGGACGAGGCACTGCGCGCGGCGCTGGCGGACTGGCCCGTGGCGCCGCCCGACACACTGCCCACGGCGCATGGCTCCACGCCGGTCTGGTATCGCGAAAGCAACCTGGATGGCGAGCGCCTGGCCGGCAGCGCCGCCCTGCCGCGCGTGCCCCCCGCCGAAGCCGCGCTGGGCCCGGGCAATGTGCATTTCTACCTGGCGCAGGCCGGGGACCAGCTGGTGCGCGTGGGGGTCACGCTGCACCCGCCCCCGGCTGCGCAAGGAGGGCAGGGCGCCGCCCCCATGGTGGTGCGCCAGGTGGCCCGCCCCTGGAGCGAACGCGCGCCCCGGCTGCCCAGCCTGGCCGTCGGCGGGGCGGGCGTGGGCGGGATGTACCTGCTGGCGCTGGCCATGACGGCCATGGTGGTGGTGGTGGCGCGCGTGGCATCGGGCTGGCTGCTCCATGCCGATGTGTCGCTCACCCGGCCGGGCGCCGGGAACCCGGGCCACGGTGACGAAGGCCCCTCGGAGCTGGCGCCCGCCGTGCGGCACTTTGGCGAGCTGCAGCAAAGCCAGAGCCGCTGGATCGACGAGCAGCGGCGCTTTCTGGCCGATGCCACGCACCAGCTGCGCACCCCCATGGCGGTGCTGCGCACGCAGCTGCAGTCGGCCATTTCCGGCGACGTGCTGGTCGCCGATGCGCTGCACCAGATGTTGCACACGGTGGACCGGGCCTCCGGCCTGGCCAACCAGCTGCTGAGCCTGAGCAAGGTGGAGCAGCTCAAGCGTGTGGGCGAGCTGCCCAGCGTGGACCTGAACGCCATCGCGCGCGAGGCCGTCATGGAGCTGGCGCCGCTGATCGCCGCCAAGCGCCTGGATTTCGCGCTCGAGGGCCCCGAGGCGCTGTGGGCCCCCGGCGACGCCGCCCTGCTGGGCGAGCTCATGCGCAACCTGCTGGCCAACGCCATCCACCACACGCCCGCGCACGGGCGGCTGGGCGTGCTGCTGCGCGACAGCACTGGCCACAAGGAGGTGCTGGTGTGGGACGAAGGCCCGGGCATCGACGACGCCGTGCGCCAGCGGCTGTTCCAGCCGTTTTCCGCCGGCAAGGGCGGCGTGGGCCTGGGGCTGTCGATCTGCCGCCAGATCGCCGAGGCCATGGGCGCCGAGGTCACGCTGTTCAACCGCCTCGACCAGGGCCAGGTCATCGGCGTGGACGCCCTGCTGGCCTGGGGCTGAGCGCATGCCGTCCCCCCATGCCGGCTTTCGGTTTTTTTCACCCACCAGTCCCGGACCTGGCATCGCATCCCGGCAAAGTGCTCGCGCGGCTCCAGCAGGACTTTGAACAGGCTTTCGGACACCTTCACGCATGCCCACCATGACGAACCCCGATTCCCACGGCATTGAATTCCAGGGCGTGAGCAAGCGCTATGGCCCCGGCAGCCATGACCCGCTGGCCGTGGACCACATCAGCTTCACCGTGCCGCGCGGCACGCTCACCACCATCCTGGGCCCTTCGGGCTGCGGCAAGACGACCACGCTGCGCATGATCGCCGGGCTCGAGTCCCCGACCTCGGGGCGCATCCTCATCGAAGGCCAGGATGTGACCGCCCTCGGCCCCGCGCAGCGCAATGTGAGCCTGGTGTTCCAGAGCTATGCGCTGTTTCCGCACATGAACGTCATCGACAACGTGTGCTATGGCCTCGCCATGTCGGACATGAAGAAGGGGCCGGCCCGCGAGAAGGCGCGCGCCATGCTCGACACCGTGGGCCTGCACGGCCTGGACCTGCGCAGGCCCCACGAGCTCTCGGGCGGGCAGCAGCAGCGCGTGGCGCTGGCCCGGGCGCTGGCGCTGGAGCCGGCGGTGCTGCTGTTCGACGAGCCGCTGTCCAACCTGGACGCACGCCTGCGCCGCTCCATGCGCGAGGAAATCCGCACGCTGCAGCAGCGCCTGCGGCTGACGGTGGCCTACGTCACCCACGACCAGAGCGAGGCCCTGGCGGTCAGCGACCAGATCGTGGTGATGAACAAGGGCGCCATCGCCCAGCGCGGCGCGCCCAGCGAGCTGTACGAGCAGCCCGCGTCCGAGTTCGTGGCGGGCTTCATGGGCGAGGCCATGCTGTTCGAGGGCCGCAACCACGCCGGCGGCCCGGCGGGCGCCAGCCATGCCGAGTTCGGCCCGCTGCGCGTGCCGTCTCCCGCCTCGCTGGCCTCCGGCCCGGTGAAGATCGCGGTGCGGCCCGAGGCCTGGGTCATCGGGCCCGCCACCGCCACCGGCGTGGCCGCGCGGCTGACCAAGCGCACCTACCTGGGTAGCATCATGGAATACACCTTCGCCAGCGCGCTGGGCGAGATTTTCGTGGTCTCGCCCCTGGTGAAGTCGCCCTTGGACGTGGGCGCCCCCGTGAGCCTGACGCTGGCGGACCACGGGGTGTCCGTGGTGGCGGGGTGAGCGCACGATGGAGCACTGCGCCGTAGCGATTTTCGATCTGGACAACTGCCTGCTCGACGCACGGGCCGTGGGGCCGCTGTTCGAGCCCGCGTTCGAGGCCATCCGGCAGGCCAACCAGGGGGCGCTGGCCCCCGCCATGCTGGAGCAGGCCCTGTACCAATGCTGGTTCACGGCGTTTGACCTGGTGGCCGAGCGCTACCGCTTCACCCCGGCCATGCGCGCGGCGGGCTGGCGGCAGTTCAGCCAATTGCAGGTGCGCGCCCCGCTGCACGGCTACCCCGACATCGGCCTGCTGCCGCGCATTCCCCTGCGGCGCTACCTGGTCACCAGCGGCTTTCGGCGCCTGCAGGACAGCAAGATCGACGCCCTGGGCATCCGGCCCTGGTTTGAACAGGTGTTCATCGATGCGGTAGACGACCGCCCCGCGAGCGATGGCGCACCGCACGGCAAGCAGCCGATTTTCGAGCAGATCCTGGCGCGCGAAGGCTGCGCACCCCGGCACGCGCTGGTGATCGGCGACAACCCCTTGTCCGAACTCGCGGCCGGGCGCGCGCTGGGGGCCACCACCGTGCAGACCGTGCGGCCCGGCGTGCGGCCCTGGGAGCTGGCCGACCACCAGGTGCAGGGGCTGGAGGGCGTGCTGCAGCTGCTGTCGCCGCGCGGCCCGCCGCACACGGGCGAAGGGCCGGCAAGGGCCTGAGCGCGGGCGCGGGCTCCTGGCCTTGTCAGCCGTGCTTGCGCACCAGCCGGGCCACCGTGCCCCAGGTGCGCGTGGTGGCCGGCAGGCCGAGCTGCTGCTCGGCAAAGACGTTCGGGTTTCCCATGGTCTTGCCGACAAGGTGGTTGTACGACAGGGCCTCGGAGCCGGTGTAGAGCAGCACGCGCACGTCCTCGCGGGCATTGCAGGTGGGCAGCGGGGGCAGCAGCTTCGCGCCGTCGTGCAGGAAGGTCACGTAGAAGTCGTAGATGGGCGGCGCCTTGGCCATGCCCTCGAACGGATCGCGCGCCAGCAGCGTGTGCAGATAGGCCATGCTGCGCAGAAACACGGGTTCATCGAATCCATGGCCGCCGCGCAGCGACCGCTGCACCGTGCGGACAATGCCCTGCGCGGGTCGCACGCCGCGCGCGCTGAAGGCGACCGTGCCATTGGTCTGGAACGAGGCGGCCTCATCGGCGCCAGCTTGCAAGAACGCGCTTTCCAGCGCCATGCGCGACGGTGCATGGCCATGGCCGAGGTTCAGGTTGCGGAAGAAGGCGGCGAACTTCATGGACGCAGGGGGCAGGGCGGTGTTCCAGAATACAGGAGGGCGCCAGGCCCGGCGGGCGGGTCCGCGCAGACGGACGCTGCCTTGCTCGCGCATTGAATCAGGCCAAAATGCCATCCGGCGCTGTATCCACTTGCGCCACCAGCTATCGAAAATATAGCATCCCGGAGCCAGGGCCCCGCCGGCCAGGCGCACAATACGCGCCCACCTGTCCGTCGTTGGTTTCTGATCTTGAACTCCGCCGTCTTCACCTCGCTGATCCCCGTCATCCTGTTCATCGCCCTCGGCTTCTACGTGGGGCAGCGCGGCTGGATACGGGCTGCCGCGGTGAAGGACCTGGCCAACCTGGTGTTCATGGTGCTCACGCCCGCGCTGCTGTTCCGCACCATGAGCACGGTGCGCATCCAGGACCTCGACTTCGGCCCCGTGGGCATCTACTTCGTGGCGTTTGGCATCGTGTATGCGGCCACGCTGGCGCTGCAGGGCTTCAACACCCTGGCGGCGGCGCGGGCCCTGGCCAACACCTTCAGCAACACGCTCATGATCGGCGTGCCGCTGGTGGGCCTGGTGTTTGGCGACGCGGGCCTGGTCACGCTGTTCACGCTGATCTCGGTGCACTCGCTGATCCTGCTGACCGCCGCCACCGTGGTGTTCGAACTCGCGGCGGCGCGCGAGCATGCGGCCGCGGACGGCGGCGGTGGCGGGGCGCACCAGCCCCTGTGGCGCACGGTGCTGCAGGCCATGCGCAACGGCATCGTGCACCCCGTGCCGCTGCCCATCATCGCGGGCCTGCTGTTCGCGCAGACCGGGCTGGTGGTGCCGCAGGTGGTGGACAAGCCCCTGCTGCTGCTGGGCCAGGCCCTGGGGCCCATCGCGCTGCTGCTGGTGGGCGTGACGCTCGCCTTCACCAGGGTGGGACGCCATTTCAGGGCCGCGATGCGCATCGCCCTGGTCAAGTGCGTGGCGCACCCCCTCGTGCTGGCCGCGCTGGGCTGGGCGCTGGGCCTGTCGGGCCTGCCGCTGGCCGTGATGATCGTGGCGGCCTCGCTGCCCGTGGGCGCCAACGTGTTTCTGTTCGCGCAGCGCTATGGCGTGGCCGAGGACGAGGTGACGGCGAGCGTGGCGGTGTCCACCGCGCTGGGCCTGGTGACGATGCCGGTGGTGATTCTGGCGGTGACGCGCTGGGTGGTGGCAGCGCCGTAGACGCGGCCTGCGAAGGCGATCGGGCGCGGTGGCTCAGGCGTCCCCGGGGACGTGGCAGGCCACGCAGAGCTTGTTGCCGTCGGGATCCCGGAAATACGCGCCGTAGTAGTGGGCGTGGTACTGCGGGCGCAGGCCCGGCGGGCCGTCGCAATGGCCGCCGTGGGCCAAGGCCGCGGCGTGCACGGCATCCACCTGCGCGCGGCTGCGGGCGGCAAAAGCCGTCATCTGGCCATTGCCCGGCGCGTGCGCGCCTTCAAAGGGGATGCCGATGAGAAAGAGGGGGCGGGGGTCGGGGCTGCTCTGCCAGCCGGCCCAGGGGCGGGATGGGTCTACAAAGCGCTGCGCGACGCCCAGGGCAGCCATCAGCGGCTGGTAGAAGGCCAGGGCGCGGTCGAAATCCGTCACGCCCACGAAGATGTGCGAAAACATGCTGCTCCTTGTCGGTGCTGGTGCCGCCGGGCAGGAAACGTTCAGGGCGCCAGGCGCTCCCGCACCCACTCCCCCGCATCCATCCGATACCGCAGCCGGTCATGCAGGCGGCTCTTGCGCCCCTGCCAGAACTCCCACTGGTCCGGCTTCAGGCGGTACCCGCCCCAGTGCGGCGGGCGGGGTGGTTTCAGCAAGAACTGCGCGCCGTACCTGGCGGCATTGGCCACCAGCACGCCCCGGCCGGAGATCACCTGGCTTTGCGGGCTGGCCCAGGCGCCGATGCGCGAGTCGAGCGGACGGCTGTTGAAATACGCGTCGCTTTCTTCGTCGCTGACTTTCTCCACAATGCCTTCGATGCGCACCACGCGTTCCAGCTCCACCCAGTGGAACTGCACGGCCGCATAGGGATTGCCCGCGATCTGGCGGCCCTTGCGGCTGTCATAGTTGGTGAACCAGACGATGCCGCGCTCGTCGTAGCCCTTGATGAGCACGATGCGGGTGCTGGGGCGCAGGTCGCTGCCCACGGTGGCCAGGGTCATGGCGTTGGGCTCGGGCACTTCGGCGCTGATGGCTTCCTGGAGCCACTGGTCAAACTGCTGCAGGGGGGCGGCGTGCGAGGCGTCTTCGTTGAGTTCGGCGCGCTCGTAGCTCTTGCGAAGGTCGGCGATGGAGGTGGTCATGGGCACGATTGTGCACGCCGGTTTTGTGGCGTCGCGGGGCCTTCCGTGGCCCCGGTTGTTGCCGAATGGATATTCGCTTATATTGGCACACCGATGAAACCCAAAGACGACGAAAAACAGCGCGCCATTGCCCAGGCCACCTTCGAGCTGGTGGCCCAGACAGGCCTGAGCGGCCTGACCCTGGCCGACATCGCCCGCGCGGCGGGCATTGCCACCAGCACGCTGTATGTGTATTACCCGTCCAAGGATGAACTCATCAGCCAGCTCTACCAGGATGCCAAGACGGTCACGGCCGCGCGCATCATGGAAGGCATCGCGCCCGGCATGCCCTACCGAGCCCGCGTGCGGCGTGCTTGGGGCAACCTGCTGCGGCACCGGCTGGACCAGTATGCCGAAGTGGTGTTCCAGGAGCAGTACTACAACTCGCCCTGGTTCACCGATGGGAACCGCGAATTCTCGACCCGCCTGATGGCCGGTTTTTTTGCGTTGATGGAAGAGGGCCAGCAGCAAGAAATATTGAAGGCCGTGCCGATCCCGCTGCTCACGGCCAGCCTGGTGGGGTCGGTGCGCGAGACGGGCAACCTGATCCGCACCAAGGTGCTGCCCGACGAAGACGCCGTGCACCAGATGGCTTTTGGCCTGTGCTGGGACGCCTTGAAGGCCTGAGCGGGAGACAGCGATGCTTTTTTGCCGCCCGGGGTTGATCTTTTAATCGAATTTATATTCTCTTAAAAATGCCACGCACCACGCTCCAACCCCTTCATGGCCGATGGCGTCGCTGACGCCGCCCCCTGTCTCCTTGACCGCGCCCGCAACACAACAACACCTTCCCCACGGAGAACCCCGCGATGCCCACCCTCAACATCAATGGCAAAAACACGGCTGTGGATGCCGATGAATCCACCCCCATCCTCTGGGCCCTGCGCGACACGCTGGGTATGACCGGCACCAAGTTCGGCTGCGGCCAGGCCTTGTGCGGGGCCTGCACGGTGCACCTGAACGGCGCGCCGGTGCGCTCGTGCATCACGCCGATCTCGGCCGCTGCGGGGCAGAAGATCACCACCATCGAGGCCGTCACGGCCAGCGACAAGGTGGGCAAGGCCGTGCACGCCGCCTGGGTGAAACACGACGTGGCGCAATGCGGCTACTGCCAGAGCGGCCAGATCATGAGCGCCACCGCCTTGCTCAAGGGCAAGAAGAAGCCGAGCGACGCCGACATCGACGCCGCCATGTCGGGCAATGTGTGCCGCTGCGGCACCTATGTGCGCATTCGCGCGGCCATCCATGACGCTGCCAAGACCCTGGCTTGATTGAAGGAGAACACCATGCACTTCGACGCACAGGCCCTGCAGGGCCAGGCCCATGTTTTCATGCCAAAACACCTTCTGGCGCTTATGGATAAAGCGCAAGCAGCTACCAATTCAGGAGTAAACGATGCAATGGAAGGCATCGGAGGTCTCGCACGGCGCACCTTCCTCAAGGTGTCGGCGGCTTCGGGCTTTGCCCTGGGCGCGTTTCCGCTGGTGGCCACAGCGCAGGGCGCCGGGGCCGCCGCCGCACCCGCAGGCCTCAAGCCGTTCGAGCAGCCTTCAGCCTTTGTCCGCATCGACGCCGATGGCACGGTCACCGTCACCATCAACCGCCTGGACTTTGGCCAGGGCGTGCAGACCGGCCTGCCCATGATCCTGGCCGAGGAGCTGGACGCCGACTGGAGCAAGGTGCGCAGCGTGCACGGCGATGCCAACCAGGCCTATGCCGACCCGATGATGGGCATGCACCTCACGGGCGGCTCCAACTCCATCAAGAACTCGTACACCCAGTACCGCGAGCTGGGCGCCCGCACCCGCGCCATGCTGGTCTCGGCCGCCGCGGCGCAGTGGGGCGTGGATGCCTCGGCACTGCGCACCAGCAATGGCTTCGTCGTCGGCCCTGGCGGCAAGAAGCTGGGCTACGGCGCTCTGGCCGAAGCGGCCATGAAGCAGCCCGTGCCCGAAAAGGTCACCCTGAAGGACCCCAAGCAGTTCCGCCTCATCGGCAAGCCCACGGGCCGGCTCGATGCCAAGGCCAAATCGAGCGGCCAGCAGGACTACGGCATTGACGTGCGCTTGCCTGGCATGCTGACGGCCGTGGTGGCCCGCCCGCCCGTGTTCGGCGCCAAGCTGAAGTCGCTGGACGACAGCGCCGCCAAGGCCATCAAGGGCGTGAAGGCCGTGCTGCGCGTGCCCACCGACCGGGGCGGCGAGGGCGTGGCCATCGTGGCCGATGGTTACTGGCCCGCCAAGCAAGGGCGCGATGCGCTGAAGGTGGAATGGGACACCAGCGCGGTGGGCAAGCCCGACACCACGGCACTGCTGGCGCAGTACCGCGAGCTGGCCGCCAAGCCCGGCAACGTGGCCATGCAGGCCGACATGGCGCCGCTGGCGGGTGCGGCCCACAAGATCAGCGCCGAGTTCGTCTTCCCGTATCTGGCGCACGCGCCCATGGAACCGCTCAACTGCACGGTGAAGCTCGATGGCGATAAGGCCGAGCTGTGGATGGGCACGCAGATGCCCGGCCTGGACGCCATGGCCGCCGCCAAAACGCTGGGCCTGCAGCCGCAGAACATCAAGGTGAACACGCAGATGGCCGGTGGCGGCTTTGGCCGCCGCGCCATCCCCACCAGCGACTACGTGGTGGAGGCCTGCGGCGTGGCCAAGGCGGCGCGCACGGCGGGCATCACCGCGCCGGTGCGCACCCTGTGGAGCCGCGAGGACGACATCAAGGGCGGCTACTACCGTCCCATGCACGTGCACCGCGCCGAGATCGGGTTCGACGCACAGGGCAAGATCCTGGCGTGGGACCACACCATCGTGGGCCAGTCCATCACCAAGGGCTCACCGTTCGAGGCCTTCATGGTCAAGAACGGCATCGACGCCACGACCACCGAGGGCATGGGCGAGCCGTACAACGTGCCCATGAAGCTGTCGGTGCACCACCCCGACGTGAACGTGCCCGTGCTGTGGTGGCGCAGCGTGGGCTCCACCCACACGGCCTACGCCATGGAAACCCTCATCGACGAAGTGGCGCGCACCACGAAGCAAGACCCCGTGGCCTACCGCATGGCCCTGATGGGCGACAAGCACCCGCGCCACAAGGCCGCGCTGCAGCTGGCCGTGGCCCAGTCGGGCTACGGCAGGAAGAAGCTGGCGGCCGGCCGCGCCTGGGGCGTGGCGGTGCATGAATCGTTCGAGTCGGTGGTCGCCTATGTGGTCGAGGCCTCCGTCAAGGACGGCACGCCCAAGCTGCACACGATCACGGCCGGCGTGCACTGCAACCTGGCGGTCAACCCCAAGAGCGTGGAAGCCCAGGTGCAGGGCGCGGCGCTGATGGGCCTGTCGATGTGCCTGCCCGGCGGCGCCATCACGCTCAAGGACGGTGTGGTGGAGCAGAGCAATTTTGGCGACTTTGCCGTGCCGCGCATCACCGACATGCCGCAGGTGACGGTGCACATCGTGCCCAGTGCCGACCCACCCAAGGGCATGGGCGAGCCCGGCCTGCCACCGCTGGCGCCGGCGTTCGCCAACGCCATCGCGCAACTCACGGGCAAGACCCCGCGCGAGCTGCCGTTCAAGCTCGCCTGACGGCGTTGGCGCCCGGGGAGGGCAGGGAAGGAGGGGGCATGCCATCACCGGCACGCGCCCTGCTGGTGCACGAGATGGCGGCGCCAGTGCTGTTCCAGCTGTCGGGCGCCGCCAGCTTCATCCGCAGCCACCACCTGGTGGTGGACGGCGGCTACACGCTGGCCTGAGGCGCGCGGCGGCCGCGTTGCCGTAGCATGCTGGCGATGTCCACCCCGCACCTCGCCGATACACCCCCCATGAAACCGGACGGGCCGCCGGTGCCCGTCGTGCTGGTGCTGGCCTCCGGCCGGGGCGCGCGTTTCGCGGCCTCCGGCGGCCAGGTGCACAAGCTGCGCGCGCTGCTGGCCGGGCTGCCGGTGCTGGAGCACACCCTGAACGCCGTGCGTGCCAGCGGGCTCGCCTGGCACCTCGAGGACGCGGGCCATCCAGGCATGGGCGATTCGATCGCGGCGGCCGTGCGCGCCACGGCGGGGGCGGGCGGCTGGCTGGTGCTGCCCGGCGACCTGCCGCTGGTCCAGCCCGCGACGCTGCGCACCATGGCGGCGGCCCTGGGGCGCTGCGCGGTGGCCATTCCGCTGTTCCACGGAGAGCGCGGCCATCCGGTGGCTTTTGCCGCGCCGTGCCTGCCGGATCTGCTGGCGCTCTCCGGCGAACAGGGCGCTGCCGGCGTGGTGCGCCAGCAGGCGCTGCGGGGCGGGGTCCGGACCGTGGACGTGCAGGACGAAGGCACGGTGACGGACATCGACACGGTGCAGGACCTCGCGCGGGCCGAGCGCATCCTGGCCGCGCGCCGGGCCTGACACCCGCAAAGGAAACGACCCGCTGGCCGAGGTCGCGGCGAGCGGGTCGTGTGCCGGACGCGCCCTGCCGGCGCGCCGTCTTTTCCTTTTTCAGCGGTCTCTACTTCGCTGCGATGACCGCGCAGGCCAGGCGCGGGCCGGCGTTGCCCGTGGGCTGGGTCTTGTAGTCGTCGGGGTCGCGGTGCACGATCAGGCCCTTGCCCACGATGTCGTTGGCCGTGCTGCCCACGCGGATCGTGCGCGACTCGAAGCTGAAGGTGGCCACGCCGTTGGCATCCGCCTTCAGGCTGGGCAGGTCACCCGTGTGGTGCTCGCCCGCGCCGTGGTGGCCGTGCGGCTTGCCGCCCGGGTTGAAGTGGCCGCCGGCGCTCATGCCGTCGCCGCTGGAGCAGTCGCCCTTTTCATGGATATGGAAACCGTGTTCGGCGCCCGGCTTGAGCCCGCGGACCTCGCCCGACACCTTCACCACGTCGCCGGACTGGGCAAACGCCACCGTGCCCGAGGTGGTGCTGCCGCGCGTGGGCTCCAGCTTGGCCGTGGCAGACGGGCCCGACGAATAGGCGGCGCAGCCCGCCAGGGCCAGCACGGCGATGGACGAGAGCCCGAAGGCCCAACGATTCCTTTGCTTCATCAAATACTCCTTGAACGTTAAGAGACGGTGCATCATGCGGACGCCCTGCGCGCTGGTGCAAGACAGGGAGCAGGTTCGCCCGCCAAAAGTGTGCACTATTTGTGGGTCAGCGCAAGCAGCCTGGCGAGCGCGCGGTCGTGGATGCCGTGTTTGCGCAGTTCCTCGTACGTGGCCTGGGCATAGTCGCGCGTGGTGCCAAAACGGCCGCAGGCCTGCGCGAAGATGCGGCGGTACTCGTCGTCGGGCAGCTCCCCCGTGTGGTTGGGGCTTTTTCGTGACAAAGTGAAAGCGAGCGCGGACACGGTCCCCTGGGGCGTGCGGCAGGGCAGCCAGCGCGGGTCGTACACGGCCGTGACCATCTCGCGCTGCCACAGGTTGATGAGCACCTGCCGGGCATGCGCCTTGTCCACGCGGAAGACCATGCCCCGGCAGCTGCCGCCCGACAGCATGCCGAACACCAGGCCCGGGCATTCCGGCGTGCCGCGGTTGATGCGGCTCCACATCCGGAGCGCCCGGTGCCAGCCGTGCACCTTGGCGGCGCGGCGCTCGGCGTAGTCGAAATCCGGACGCCAGATGAGCGAGCCGTAGCCAAAGATCCACAGGTCGTCGTGGCCACCCCATTCCTTGAGCGCGCGCTCCAGCATGGGGGCCGGGTCGCGAAGGGGCGCGGGAAGATTCGTCATGCGATCACTCTACAATCGAAAGCTTTGCTTCAGCGCCCTGGGGACTTGCGCCGCGAGGTTCCAGGGCCGCCACACCTTCTTTTTTCATCACTTCGGGGATCTCCAATGTCTAGTTCTGACGACGATAGCCAACAACGTTTCGCCCTGGGTTTCCTGTTCGCCCTGATCGCACTGGTGATCTCCGTGGTGGTGGGCACCGTGGTGGTCAAGCGTGTCGGCGCTTCCGGCGCCGTCAAGCCCGCGCCCGCCACGGCCGTTGCAGCCAGCGCGCCCGCCGTGGTCGCCGCCGCTGACGTGGCCAGCGTCCGGGTGGAAAACGGCGTGGTGAAGTTCTACTTTGCCAGCGCCAAGGCCGACCTTGCCGCAGGCGCCAACGAAGCCCTGGCCGACGTGGTCAAGGGCGTGGCCGAAGGCAAGAAGGCCGTGATCTCGGGCTTTCACGATGCCACGGGCGACGCCGCCCTGAATGCCGAGCTGGCCAAGCAACGCGCCTTTGCAGTGCGCGATGCGCTCAAGGGCCTGGGCGTGGCGGAAGACAAGATCGAGCTGAAGAAGCCCGAAGAAACCACCGCCACCGGCAGCAACGCCGAAGCGCGCCGCGTGGAAGTGGCCCTGGGCGCCTAGTCCCTGTGCAGTGACCTCCAGCAGGTCGCCCCATGAAAAAACCCGGCAATGCCGGGTTTTTTTATGGGTTCGAATTTGCCTCTAGCGCTTATCCATCATGCGCCAGCAGCTATATATTTGATAGTTATTATTAGCGCAAGCCTGCGCCACCAGTCCCCTCGGCGCGCTGGATCAATTCAATCTTGTAGCCATCGGGATCCGTCACAAACGCGATGACCGTGGTGCCGCCCTTGACGGGACCCGCTTCGCGCGTGACGTTGCCGCCCGAGGCCTTGATCTTCTCGCACGCGGCGTACGCATCGGGCACGCCCAGCGCGATGTGGCCATAGGCGGTGCCCATCTCGTAGCTCTCGGTGCCCCAGTTGTAGGTCAGCTCGATCTCGGCCTGGCCGGGGTTGCCGCCGTCAAAGCCCAGGAAGGCCAGCGAGTACTTGTACTCGGGGTTCTCGGACTGGCGCAGCAGTTGCATGCCGAGCACCTGGGTATAGAAATCAATCGAGCGTTGAAGGTTGCCAACGCGCAGCATCGTGTGGAGGAATTTCATCCCTTCGATTGTGCAGGCATGTCAAAAACCAGGCAGGTGGTGGTGGCGTGGGCATACAGCGTGCCGTCGGGCCCCACCAGGCGGGCCTCGGCCGTGGCCAGCTGGCGCCCGCAGTGGATCACGCGGCCTTCGGCGCGCACGCGCTGCACCTTGGGCGTGAGCGCCTTGACGAGGTTCACGCCCAGCTCGGCCGTGGTGTAGCCGCGCCCCGGCTGCATGCGCGTGTGCACGGCGCAGCCCAGGGCCGAGTCGAGCAGGGTGGCGAACCAGCCCCCGTGTACGGTGCCCATGGGGTTCAGGTGGGCCGCGCCAGGGGTTCCCTGGAAGATGGCCAGGCCTTCGCCCACCTCCATCAGCTGGAAGTCCAGCGTGCGGGCGATGGGAGGGTAGGGCAGTTCACCGCGCAGCATGGCCTGCATCATCTGCAGGCCGTTCAGGCCGGCGACCTGGTCGGGGCGCGAGACCCCCGCGCCCACGCCGGCCTCCAGGCGGGCTGCGATTTCACGCTCTTGCGCGAGCCATTGCTCGAGTTGGTTGTTCTGGGTCATGCGATACCTCGGAAGGGAATGGGGTTGATGGGCCAGCCGGCTAGTTGCATATGCAATTATTGCAGATACAATTGATCGCATGCAAGCTGAAATCACCCCCGCAAACGCGCCTGCCGCCGTGCCGCCCCAGGGCTGCACCAATTTCAAGCTGCGCCAGCTGATGCGGCGCGTGGCGCACCACTATGACACCGAGATGGCCCGGTGTGGGCTCAAGACCACGCAGTACTCGCTGCTGTCGCACGTGCTCAAGCTCGGGCCCATCCGTCCGGGCGACCTCGCGGTGGAAATGAAGATGGACGCCTCCACGCTCACCCGCAACCTGCGGCCCCTGGTGGATGCCGGCTGGGTCACGCTGGAGGCGGGGGCCGATGCGCGCAGCCGGCTGGTGCACATCACCGACGCGGGGCGCGACAAGCGTGCGCAGGCCCAGCGCTGCTGGAAAGTGGCGCAGCTGTCCCTCAACGACACCCTGGGCGCGGAGCGCGTGAACGCCCTGCATGCGCTGGTGGACGACTCCCTGGCTTTGCTGGCCAGCATGCAGGAAAAGCAGGAGCACGGCGATGACGAATGACACCCAACCTGCCCGCAACCTGGGCGGCGGCAACGTGTTCGCGGCTCCCGCCGCTCCTGCCACCCCGGGCTCACCGGGCTCACCGATCGCGCTGTGGCTCGTGCTGCTGGCCGCTGCGGGCGCGTTCGCCCTCACCATGGGCACGCGCCAGACCATGGGCCTGTTCCTGTCGGCGCTCAACACGTCCACCGCGCTGGGCATTGGCAGCATCAGCCTGGCCTTTGCGTTCGGCCAGCTCTGGTGGGGCCTGACCCAGCCGTTTGCGGGGGCGGTGGCCGACCGCATCGGCACGGGCCGCGTGATCCTGCTGGGCGTGGCGCTGGTGGCGCTGGGCACCTTCATCACGCCCTACATGACCACCACGGCCGGGCTGATTTTTGCGATTGGCGTGTTGGCCGCCGGCGGCGCGGGCATGGCCGGGCCGTCGGTGCTGATGGCGGCCACCGCGCGGCTGGTACCCGCCCACAAGCGCGGGCTGGCCAGCGGCATCGTCAACGCGGGCGGGTCGTTCGGGCAGTTCGTGATGGCGCCCATTGCCATTGGCCTGACCGCCGCGGTGGGCTGGGCCAGTGCCATGCAGTGGCTGGGTGTGCTGGTGCTGCTGGCGCTGCCTGCGGTGTGGGTGCTCCGGGGCAATTCGAACGCCTTGGCCGCGCAGGCCGCCGCCGCATCCGGCCAGAAGGCACTGACGGCGCGCGAGGCCATCGCGCAGGCGCTGGCCACGCCGAGCTACCGGTATCTGGCGGCGGGCTTTCTGGTGTGCGGCTTTCACGTGGCGTTCCTGGCCACGCACCTGCCGGGCGTCATCGCCGCATGTGGCCTGCCGCCTGAGATCGGCGGATGGTCGCTGGCCATGATCGGCTTGTTCAACATTGTCGGCAGCCTGGCCATGGGCTGGGCCGTGGGGCGCTGGCGCATGAAGTCGTTGCTGTCGCTGCTGTATGCCACGCGCGGCCTGGCGGTGCTGATCTTCTTGCTGGCGCCCAAGACGCCCGCCGTGGTGCTGGTCTTTGCCGCCGTGATGGGTGTGACGTTTCTCTCCACCGTGCCCCCCACGGTGGGGCTGGTGGCCAAGATGTTCGGCACGGCCAACATGGCCATGCTGTTTGGCATCGTGATGCTGGCGCACCAGATTGGCGGATTCTTCGGTGCCTATCTGGGCGGTACCGTCTTCCAGGCCACCGGCAGCTATGACTGGGTCTGGTACATCGACATCGTGCTGGCCGTGGGCGCGGCCCTGGTCAACCTGCCGATCCGCGAAGCCCGCCTGGTGCGCCCCGCGCCCGCCGCAGCCTGACCACGACAACATCCACCCGCCATCCCCTCATCTCCCCATTTGTTGCCATGACCGCTCACCCTGTTTCCACCGCATCCGCCCCCACCGGAATGCAGCCCGTGTACCTGGACGACCTGACCGTGGGCGACCAGTTCAGAAGCGGCGAACACGCCATGGACGAAGCGCAGATCAAGGCCTTTGCCGCCCAGTTCGACCCGCAACCCTTTCACATGGACGATGCCGCCGCCCGCGCCACGCTGTTCGGCGGTCTGGCCGCAAGCGGCTGGCATACGGCGTCCGTGACCATGCGCCTGCAGGTCACCACCGGCCTGCCGATCGCGGGCGGCATCATCGGCGCCGGCGCCGAGGTGAGCTGGCCCCGGCCCACGCGCGCCACCGACGTGCTGCACGTGGTGAGCGAGGTGCTGGAGATCCAGCCCTCCAAATCCAGGCCCGACCGTGGCATGGTCACCGTGCGCAGCGAAACCCGCAACCAGCACGGCGATGTGCTGCAGCTGTCCACCGTGCGCATCGTGGTGCCGCGCAGGCCTGCGGCCGATGGGGCAGGGGCCTGATGTGACCGAACCCCTGAACCCACGCACCCGCATGCTGCTGGAGGCGCCGATCGCGCCCACGCTGCTGCGGCTGGCGGCGCCCAATGTGCTGGTCATGCTGGCGCAGGCGGGCGTCGGGCTGATCGAGACCTACTTTGTCGGCAAGCTGGGCACCGATGCGCTGGCGGGCATGGCCCTGGTGTTCCCGGTGGTCATGCTGATGCAGATGACCTCGGCCGGCGCCATGGGCGGCGGCATCGCGTCGGCCATCGCCCGCGCCCTGGGAGCCCGGCGGCGGGACGATGCCGATGCGCTGGTGCTGCATGCGCTGGCCATTGCGGCGGTGTTTTCGCTGGTCTTTACCGTGGGCGTGGTGGGAGGAGGGCGCTGGCTCTACACCCGCATGGGCGGCACGGGCGGCGCGCTGGATGCCGCGCTGGTCTATTCCAACTGGGTGTTCGCGGGCGCGTTTCTGGTGTGGCTGTTCAACACCTTGTCGGCCGTGATCCGGGGTACCGGCAACATGGCCGTGCCAGCGTATGTGACGGTGCTGGGCGCCTTCGTGCTGGTGCCGCTGTCGCCGCTGTTCATCTTTGGCTGGGGCCCCATGCCCGGCCTGGGCATCGCTGGCGGGGCCATCGCGCTGATGGCGTACTACCTGATTGGCAGCGCGGTGCTGGCAGCCTACTTGTGGTCGCCGCGCAGCCTGCTGCGGCCATCGTTGGCGCACATCCGGTTCCGCTGGACTCTGTTCAAGGACATCCTGCGGGTCGGGCTGGTGGGCACGGTCTCCACCGTTGCCACCAACCTGGCGATCGGCGTCACCACGGCGCTGGTGGGCAGCTTTGGCACGGCGGCCATCGCGGGCTACGGCACCGCGTCGCGCCTGGAATACCTGCTGGTGCCCTTGGTCTTCGGCCTGGGTGCACCGCTGGTGGCCATGGTGGGCACCAGCATTGGCGCGGGCCAGCGTGAGCGGGCCTTGCGCGCCACCTGGATCGGCGCCGGCATGGCATTTGTGATGGCCGAGGCGATTGGCTTGTGGGCGGCTGCGTTTCCCAACGCGTGGCTGTCCTTGTTCAACAGCGATCAGGCCATGCTGGAGGCCGGCGCGCTGTATCTGCGCACCGTCGGCCCGGTGTACGGCTTTTTCGGCCTGGGCCTGGTGCTGTACTTTGCCTCGCAAGGGGCAGGGCGCCTGCTCTGGCCCGTCATCGGCAACATCACGCGCCTGGCGGTGGCGGTGACGGGCGGCTGGCTGGCGCTGCGCTGGGGCGGCGGCTTGGCGGCGGTGTTTGCCGCACAGGGCGTGGCGCTGGTGCTGTATGGCGTGGTCAACGCCTGGGCGATTGCAGGCGGCGCCTGGTTCGGCCCGGTCGGCTGGCCGCGCAGCATGGCGGGCCTGCTGCGGCGCATGCCGCAGGCTTGAAAATTGAATAAAAATAGCCGACAGCGCTTGTACATCAAGCGCTGGCAGCTATCAATTCAATAGTAATTCGGCGCGTCAGACCGGAACGGTGTAGTTCAGCGTCATGCGCCCGCCATCCACGGTCACGATCTCGCCGGTCACATAGCTGGCGGCATCGCTGGCCAGCCAGGCCACCACATCGGCAATCTCCGACGGCTCGCCCAGCCGCTTCATGGGGGTGCGGCTCATGATCTTCTGCTTGGCCTCGTCGCTGGTCAGCACGGCCTTGGCGGCCAGCTCGGTGGCGATGGTGCCGGGCGCCACGGCGTTCACGCGAATATTCTTGTCGGCCAGCGCCAGGGCCATCACGCGCGTGAGCTGGTTCACGCCGCCTTTGCTCACGTTGTAGCTGGCGATATTGGGGATGGTGAGCACGCCATTGACCGAGCTCATGTTGACGATGGCGCCGCCGCCCGAGACCACCATGGCGCGCGCGACGGCCTGTGCGACAAGAAACGAGCCTTTCAGGTTGACCCGCAGCACGGCATCGAAATCGGCCTCGGTCACGTCCAGAAAATCCGCCGCGCGAAAGATGCCCGCGTTGTTCACCAGCACGTCGATGCGCCCGTGGGCCGCCAGGGTCCGGGCCACGAGCGCATCCACCTGCGTCTTGTCGCCCACATCGCAGCGCACATACAGCGCCCCCAGTTCCTGCGCCAGCGCCTGGCCGCGCGCATCGTCCACATCCGCGACGACCGTTTTGGCGCCCTCGGCGGCAAACCGCCGCACGCAGGCCTCGCCAATGCCCTGGGCGCCGCCAGTGACGATGCAGACACGGCCCTGGTGGCCGAAGTGGATGGAAGAAGACGGAGTGGATGGGGTCGTGGTGGGGAGGGTCATGGAGAGGGATGGTAGCGGCTGATGGCGGCACGGATCTGGCGGGGTTTGGTGGTTCCCTTATGATTTTATACGATGTATAAGCTGTTGATTTCATTAGCTTTTTTCATCGGCGCTACCGTATTTGAAATCGAGTCTGCGCTGTAGGAAAACACCAACAGACCCGCCACGCCAGCGGCTATGGCCTTTCCCAGAATCTCACGCAGCACGCTTTCACGGCGTGTCCCTTTTGCACTTTCAATCACCGCTGCGATTGCAGCCTCTCTTGCATCGTCGCCAGCGATATCTGCAAGTTCAGCCGCTGTAGCTGGCGAAATCGCTCGTTTTCCTGCTCTCATAAGTGAGAGGTTGGGGCGTTCGATACCCATCCTTTCGGCAAGCGCAGTGTCGCTTCCGCATACTTTAGATGCTTTGTCAATAAGTGCTCTTACGGATTCCATGTATCACCTCTGATACTTGAGACTCCCGCTCTGTATCAACTTCGATACAGCTACGGAGTTATCAAACATGATCCAAGTATCGGTGACATCGACCGAAGTCCGCAACCAAAGCGGCAACGCCAAAGCATCCGGCAAACCCTACTCCCTGAACTTCCAAACCGTCTGGTTCCACACCTTCGACCGGACCGGCAAGAAAAACCCGTACCCCGAGAAAACCGAAATCATCCTGGAAAAGGACGAGCAGGGCGCGGCACTCTTCTACCCCATCGGGGAATACACCCTCGCGCCTGAATCGGTCTACATCGACCGTAGCGGCAGCGTCGCGGTGTCGCCCCGCCTCGTGCCCATCAAGCCAGCACCCCGCGCAGCCGCTGCGGCCTGACCATGCAGCAGGCCATGCACGCAGCGCGCCTTGTGGCCGCGCAGTCTGCATTGCTTGCCCTGCTTGTTGAGCAGCAGGGCGAGCATTTGGAAAAGGTGGACGGCGTGTCCGTCACCTTGGCCTATGACGGCGAAGGCACCGGCCTGGACGTCATCTACACCTCCAACGGTCGGCCAGTGGCAGGGGAGGGGGCCTGATGGCGATCACCGCTATTGAGGGCCAATCCGGCGCCGGAATGATGTACGGCCTTGGCCTCATCACCCCGCGCCCCCAGCGCATGAGCGATCAGGCCAAGCGCCTGATTTGCCTCAAAAACTGGGTGTCGGCCCTGGAAGCCGAACCACGGGCCAGCGCATGGTTTGAAACCGAACTCATGCGCAGCCATGAACGCCTGCGCGAACAGGCCGCGCATGTCATCGGCTGGGGCTGCTGATGGTCGCCGCTCTCTTCGTTCGGAAGGTCAACCACTACGCAGCATTGGGTTGTGACTGCTACGACGCTGACCGCGATGCACTTAGCTGGCCCGGTGGCGTACCTGGTGTCTATCACCCTCCATGCCGCGCATGGGGCCAGCTCTCCCACATGGCTAAGCCACGACCTGGCGAAAAGGAATTGAGCCTCTGGGCTATGGACAAGGTCCGCCAGTTCGGTGGCGTGCTTGAGCATCCTTATTCATCGCGCCTTTGGGCAACAGCTGGCTGTCTCGGCTTCGGCATGCGAGATCAACACGGCGGCGTCCTTGTTCCGGTCCTGCAAAGTTGGTGGGGTCATCGCGCTCCTAAAAAAACTTGCTTGTACATCGTCGGCCCAGTGCCCGAAGTTCCGTATCTCGCTGACGCGGTGACCACTACCACCGTCGAGCGCATGGGCCGTCCAGAACGTGAACGCACACCCGAGGCGTTCGCAACCTGGCTCGTTGAGCTGGCGAAGGCGTGCTGATGGTCGCCGCAGTCTCCAACCTCCTGAGCACCCACAGCACGCCCGGCATGCGCCGCGCTGCTGTCCTGGCCCATGCACGTAGCTGCGCGCGTTTCGATCAGCAGCGCGCCCATCAGGAGGCGCGCAGCGCCTCCGGGCTTGTCTCAGTATCAACAACTTGCAGAAGTGGTTCTGTAGTTGTTGATTGGTCTGAAAACTGCATTTCGATCGACCCCAAGGCATCCCGCGTAACCCGCCTTCGCAAAGGTTTGGGAATCGCTGCGAAGCAGCTTCACAACCAGGGCAGCAAGCGTCAGCAAATCTGGATGCAGACCCTGACCTATGCGGGTGACAACCGCAACTGGCGCCCCGAGCACATCAGCCGCTATCTCGATGGCCTGCGCAAGTGGCACTACGCCCGCACCGGCTCCAAGACCGTCCGCTATGCGTGGGTCGCGGAACTGCAGCAGCGGGGCGTCATTCACTACCACGTGATCGTCTGGCTTGAAGGTGGCCTGACCCCGCCTAAGGGTGACATGCCTTGGAAGTCTGTGGACCGCAAGGGCATCACCCAGTGGAATCCGCCCATGTGGCCCCACGGCATGAGCCGTCGCGATAAGGCCACTTCGCCCGTGGCGTACCTCATGAAGTACGCCAGCAAGATCGAATCAAAGAACGTTGGCGCCTTCCCGCACGGTGCCCGCATCCATGGGGCAGGGGGCCTGGACCCTACGGGCCGCTGCATCCGCCGCTGGGTGCTCTGGCCCGCCTATGTGCAGGGCAATGCATCCGTCGCCGATCACTTCAAACCCGCGCCGGGTGGTGGCTACATCAACGCCGAAACCGGCGAACTTCTGCAGGCCGAATTCGCGCCCACAGGTGGCGGCTTCACCAGCTTTATCCGCGTGCGCACCACACCGCGCCGCATCGACCCCTCGGGGCCTTTCTCCTGGCTCCCAACTTCTGAAAAGGTGCACTGATGCCTGAAATCGACCTCCCTCACGTGGCCCGGCAACTCGCCATCCTGGGCATCTGCAGTGGCTTCGTAGGCGCTGC
>NZ_JBWKMU010000015.1:0-204537 GCF_059415205.1 Acidovorax sp. GW821-FHT10E03
TCACTATCTGAGCTTCGGAGGATTCTTCGCCAACTTTGAGCGAGAAACAGATGAGCATCCCTGTCTGCTTTGGGCCCAAAGTGACCGCTCAATCAGCCCGCAGTGATACCCACACTCACCGCAAACCCGGCTGCCGCAACAACGCCCCCAGCACCAGCGCCTCCGCCATCACCTCCAGAGCCTCTTCCAGCGTAGCCAGCAACTCCGGCAGTTCTGGCAGCCCTGGCAACCAGGGCCAGTGCGGCTGCACCTCGGGCCATTGGTCCACGGCCATCGCCGCCAGCCCCACGGCGAACCCGGTCCACAGCAGGGCCTGGGTGCTGCGGTGCGACAGTGCCCGGTGCAGCCACGCCAGCGTGGCCAGGCCCACCCCAGCCACCGCGAGCATGGGCGCCTCGCGCACGGCGCCCCAGCGGCAGGCATCGGTCCATTCGTGGCAGCGGAACTTCCACAGCTCGTGCAGCATGAACTGCTCGTCCAGCGCCAGCGCGCCGAAGGCCAGCACCAGCCACACGCCCAGCCGCCCGGGCAGGCAGCGCTCCGCCGTCAGGCGCAGCGCGGTGATGCACAGCGTGAGCAGCAGCGCACTCGACAGCCACGATGCAGGCGAGTTGTCGGAGCGGAACGCGCGCTCCCAGCCCGGCGCAAAGATCCATGCGCTGAACAGCAGGAACCCCGCCACCGCGCCCAGCAGGGCGGGTGCGACCCCCGGGTGGGGCGCCCGCGTGGGGCCGGGCGTGTGGTGGGATGGTGGGGCAGGGCGTTGGCGCATGGCGAGCTTGGAACCACGGGGCACCGGCACCGGGTGGTGCCAGCGGACCGGCGCAATTTTGAATCAGATAGGCCACTGGCGCTGGAATTTAGTGCATTTTCAGCTATGCATTTGGTAGCTTGTTGATGGTTTTGCACGCTGCGGGCGGCGTGCCCTGTTCACGCCCGTGGAATCGCTTCAGAATCGGAAACTCCCACGCTTGTCCGGTATGGCCCTCCCCATCGACCCCTCCCGCAGCGCGCTGCCGCCCGTGGCCCAGTTCCTGGCCGAAGCGGCCCTGCAGCGGCAGGCCGCGCTGCTGGGGCTGGACAAGCCCGGCCCCGCGACCGCGCCGCTGCCCACGGCCGACCCGAGCGCGCCTCCGCCCACACCGACCTCTCCCAGCCCGCCCGCCGGACCTCTGCCCGCCCCGGCGGCCGACAAGGCCAGCATCTCGGCGCAGGCGCGCGAGCAGCTCGGCGCAGGTTTTGAACCACGGCGCGGCGTGGCGGGCAACGCGGCCGCCGCTGCGGCCCCCGGCGCCAGGGCCGGCGCCGCGCCGCGGGGGGCGCTGGCACCGCCGCCGCTGCCCGTGGGCGCGCCTGTGCCAGCCTCCTCCACGGCATCCGTGTCGGGCGCCGACTGGCCCGCCACGGGGCTGGGTGCGCCGCTGCTGCGCATGGTGGGTGCGCTGGTGGCGCAGCTCACGGCGGGCAGTGTGGCGCCTCAGCGGGTCACGGCCGCCCAGCCCTGGCCCATCGGGCTGGCGCAGGCGCTGGAAAGCGGCGCGGTGGACGCGGAGACGCCGCCGCTGCAGACCTGGCTGGTGCGCCAGGGCAGCGTGCAGACGCCCGAAGGCCCGCGCGGCTTTGCGCTGACCCTGCGCGTGCCGGTGCCGTGGCTGGCGTCGCAGGCGCCTTCGGCTGCCGCATCCGCAGCGGCGGCGGCGACCGCCACGCCCTCCACGGCGGCGCCGCTGCAGGTGCCGTTCACGGGCAGTGCGCAGTCGCTGCAGTCCGGGGTGTTCGCGATGGTGCTGCAAGGGCTGGAGGCCTCGGCACCCCGCACCAGCGCCTTGCTGGTGATGGATTTCCAGCCGCAGATGCCCGCTGCCGTGTATGGCCGCGACCTGCTGGCGCAGCTGCGCATGGACCCGTGGACGCAGATGGCCGTGCTGCAGGCCAGCGGCCAGGTGCCGCGCGAGGAGGACCGCGCCCGCAACGGCGCCACCGGTTTGTGCGAGACCGTGGGCTGCCCTTATGCGGCCCGCGCGGAGTGCGCCCAGCCTTTCTGCCTGGCGCAGCGCGGGGTGCGGCCACCGGAGCCGGTGGGCCCCGCGCCCGGCGCCTAGAGCCGGTTCGTCCCGGACTTTTCGGGGATCGCGCTGGCGGGGCGCGGCCTCGCGGGTCAGCGGGTCTTGTGCAGGATGTCCGCGTGGCGCGACCGCGTGATGGGGTAGGCCACCAGCAGCGGAACGGCCAGCACCAGGCACAGCGCCGGCAGCACGCCGGTCATCAGGGTGATGCCCTGCAGCGCGCTGGCCGACTGCGCCACGTTGGGCACGTAGCCCGTCACGTCCAGCATGCCGGCCACCATCACCGTGGCCAGCGTGCGTGCCAGCTTGTCCATCAGGCCGTACAGGCCGTAGTACATGCCCGTCTTGCGCTCGCCGGCCTGCATGTGGCCGTGGTCGATGGTGTCGGGAACCATGGCGAAGGGCACGATCCAGTGCGCGCCCATGCCGATGCCGATGACGACCAGGATGCCCATGACCAGGCGCTGGTCGCCCGGCCCCACCCAGTACAGCGCCACCAGGCCGCCCGCGCACAGCACCAGGCCCAGGACGTACGCCCAGTTCTTTTCCCAGCGGTCGACCACGACCTTCCACACGAACAGCGACAGGCCCACCACGCCGAGCAGCGTGCCCATGTAGCGCGGCAGGTCGCCCTTGTCGCCTTGCAGCTGGTAGATCACGAAGTACGCGAGCGAGGCCTGCACCAGCGTGAGGCCCAGGCGCACCAGGGTCGCGGCGCTCATCAGCAGCAGGAAAGGGCGGTTGCGCAGCGTGGTGCGCAGGGTCTCGCGCACGCTGTCCCACATGGGTTGGCGGTCGCTGGCGTCGGCGGCGGGCTCGGCGCCGCCCTGGGGCTCGCGCACGCGCCAGGCCACCACGGCCACGGCCGCGCCGGCGATCAGGCCGAAGCACGAGCCCGCGAGTGCATAGCCGGTGCGGGCGTCGGGCGCGGCCCGCACCAGCACCGGCATGAACACGCTGCCCGCGAAGAAGCCCAGCAGCGCACCCATGGAGGCATGGGCCGTGAGGCTGGTGCGCTCGTCGTAGTCGGTGGTCATGTTCGCGGCCATCGCCTGGTAGGGCAGCTGCACCAGCGTCATGAGCGTGTCGAACACGGTGTACGTGATGGCGATCCACAGGAACGCGGCCACCGGCGACAGGCCCGGCGGCACCATCCACACCGCGGCTGCCGCAATGCCCAGCGGGAGGGCTCCGTAGACGAGGTAGACGCGGTGACGGCCCCAGCGCGAGCGCGTGCGGTCGGTCACCCAGCCGAACAGCGGGTCGTTGACGGTGTCCCACACCTTGCCCACCAGCAGCGCCGCGCCGGCCACGGCGGGCGCGACCAGGGCCACGTCGGTGTAGAAGATCATGAGCATGAAATTCATCGCCGCGACCAGCATCTGCAGGCCGACGTTGCCGACCGCGTAGCTGAGCTTGGTGCCGAGGGTCAGGGGCGATGGCGTGGTGCTGCCCGGCGCGTGGCTGGGGTGCATCACGGTGCCACCGCCGAGACGGACGCGGGCATTGCGGCGGACGTGGGCGCAGGGGCGGCTGCGCGCGGCGGCGCGGCTTCGAGCATCAGCCGCACTTCGCGGCGCAGCATCTTGTTCAGGAAGCTGCGCGGAATCTCCTCGACGATGCGGACATCGTCGGGGCACAGGGTGGCGGGCAGCTGCTGCGCCAGGTACTGCGCGATCTCACCCTCCAGCGTGCCCCAGTCCTGCCCCTTGCGCCAGCTCTGGCGCAGGCTCAGCACCAGCACGGCCTGCGCGCCATGCTGCACCAGGCAGGCCTCCTTGACCGAGGGGTGGGTGTGGGCCACCTCCTCCACTTCGCGCGGGTTCAGCAGCTGCCCATCGCGCGAGACGCGGTCGGCGCTGCGCCCCAGCACGTGCAGGTAGCCTGCCGTGTCGAAATAGCCCAGGTCGCCCATCACCACCCAGCCGTCGCGCAGGGTCTCGCCGGTCTTTTCGGGGTCGAGCCAGTAGCCGTCGAAGCGCACGGGCGTCAGCACGGTGATCAGGCCCATCTCGCCATGCGGCAGCGGCGTGAAGTCGTCGCCGCGGATGACCACCTGCACGCCGGGCATGACCCGGCCCACGGTGGAGAGCACCTCCAGGCCGAGCGGGTTGCCCTGGGCATCCACGTGTTCGTGCGGCAGCAGCCAGGTGATGGGCGGCAGGGCCTCCAGGCAGCCGTAGCCCTGCTGGAAGATCGGCCCGAAGCGGCGGATGGCCTCGGCGATCTTGGGCGCGGGCATCATCTCCGAACCATAGGGCACGTGGGTCAGCGACGACAGGTCGTACTGGTCCAGCGTGGGCTCGTCCAGCAGGTCGATGATGGCCGAGGGCGAGAGGAAGGCGCGCGACACGCGGTGCTTCTGGATCAGCCCCGCGAGCGTGCTGGCGCGGAAGTCCTCGGGCATCACCAGCGCCGCGCCCGAGAGCAGCGTGGGCAGCACCAGGCCCGAGCCCGGCCCGGTGAGCGGCAGGCCCAGCATGTTCACGTCGGGGCCGTGGGCGGGTGGCCTGAAGTCGATGGCGCGCGAGATCAGGCGCACGCTGTCCAGGTACTTGCGGTTGCTGTAGCCGATGGACTTGGGCAGGCCCGTGGTGCCCGAGGTCATGTGCAGCGCGAACACGTCGTCCTCGTGCACCTCGGCGGTGCCCGCGGTGGGGGTGGCCAGCGCCAGCGCCTGTTCGTACTCATCCCCCAGCGCCAGCAGGCGCAGGCCGGGCAGCTGCTCGCGCACGGCCTGCAGGATGGGGGCGCTCAGCAGCGGGTCGTGGATGAACACTGTGGGCTTGACGCGGCCCATGGTGGTGAGCGCCGCATCGGCCGGCAGGTGCTTGTGGAAGCTCGCGAAGATGGTGCCGTTCTCGAACGTGGCCAGGCGGGTTTCGTACTGCTCGCCGGTCTCGGGCAGCCAGGTGAACACGACGTCGCCCTTCTTCACGCCCTGCGCCTGCATCCAGGCCTGCAGGCGCAACACGCGCTCGTGCAGCTGCGCATAGGTGAGCGTGCCGCGCCGGTCGATGAGCGCGGGCTTGTGGGGGTGCAGACGGTACGCCAGGCGGGCGACGGCGCGGGCGGTGCGCAAGCGGTTCAGGAGAAAGCGCGCCACCAGGCTGCGCAGGGAAGGTAAGGCCACCGGAAGTCTCCCAGGAGGGGCGTGAAAGCAAGGTCAAGGAAGTTTTTCACGCGCACCCGTGGCAAAAGATGACCATTTGTACGTGCGCGTATCTTCTTGTTTCTGCTTCGGCTGTGCGGTCGCTTTGGCTCCGTGAACGGCGGTGCGCGCCGCGTGCCCGTCGCCGTGGCGCAACAAGCAGGCCGGCGCACCGTGCGCAGACAAAGAAAAAACCGCCAGGCCGGATCACGGCGTGGCGGTTGTTTGGCAAGGCCCGCCCCGGTAAGGGCGTGGCCAGGATGGCGGACTAGAAAGTGCCCCTGCGCAATCAGGCGGCGCCTTCACGCCAGGCCACCGGCGTGTCCCCTCGGGGGAAGCGGCGCAGCCGCTGCGGGCGCTTACGGATACAGGCCGCGCATTTCGCGGGCGTGCAGGATGCGCTGGCAGGCCACGATGAAGGTGGCGGTGCGCAGGCTCACCTTGTGCTCTTGCGCCACTTGCCAGATGCCCGCGAAGGCCTCTTGCATGATGCGCACCAGGCGGGCGTTGATCTCGTCCTCGCTCCAGAAGAAGCTGGAGAAATCCTGCACCCACTCGAAGTAGCTCACCGTCACGCCGCCGGCATTGGCGATCACGTCGGGCAGCACCAGCACGCCCTTGTCGTGCAGGATGTCGTCGGCCTCGGTGGTCGTGGGGCCGTTGGCGCCTTCGATCACGAGCCTGGCCTTGATCTGGCCCGCGTTGTCCTTGGTGATCTGGCCTTCGAGCGCGGCGGGGATCAGGATCTCGCAGTCCACGCCCCAGAACTCCTCGGGCTGCATCACATCGGCGCCGGCGAAGCCGCCCACGCCACCCCGGGTCTTCACGTGCGCCAGCAGCGCGGGCACGTCCAGGCCCTTGCCGTTGAAGATGGTGCCGGTGTGGTCCTGCACGGCCACCACCTTGGCGCCGGCTTCGGCAAACAGCTTGGCCGCGATGCCGCCCACATTGCCAAAGCCCTGCACGGCCACGCGGGCGCCGTCGAGCGCCAGGCCGGTGAGCTTGGCGGCTTCCACGCCCACGGTGAACACGCCGCGGCCGGTGGCCTCCACACGGCCGAGCGAGCCGCCCAGGTCCACGGGCTTGCCGGTCACCACGCCGGTGGCGGTGGCGCCCACGTTCATGGAATACGTGTCCATCATCCAGGCCATGATCTGGCCGTTGGTGTTCACGTCGGGGGCGGGGATGTCCTTGGACGGGCCGATCAGCAGGCCGATCTCGCTGGTGTAGCGGCGCGTCAGGCGCTCCAGCTCACCCATCGACAGCTTCTTGGGGTCCACGCGGATACCGCCCTTGGCACCGCCGTAGGGCACGTTCACGGCGGCGTTCTTGACCGACATCCAGGCCGACAGGGCCATCACTTCGGACAGTGTCACGTCCTGGTGGAAACGCACGCCGCCCTTGCCGGGGCCCCGGCTCAGGTTGTGCTGCACGCGGTAGCCCTCGTAGTGGGCGATGGTGCCGTTGTCCAGCTCGATCGGCACGTCCACGATCAGGATGCGCTTGGGGCGCTTGAGCGTTTCCACCCAGCGCGCCAGGCTGCCCAGGTAGGGGGTGACGCGGTCTACCTGCTGCAGGTAGTTGCCCCAGGGGCCGAGGTGGTCGGCCTGCAGGTACGAGGGCAGGGTGTGGACTGCGCCTGCGGGGTTGGAGGCTGGGGCGCCCGTGGATGAAGACATGGTGAATTCCTTGTGGGATCAGTTCAAGCCGCGAAGCTTATGCCTGCCGCCGCACGCTGTCTAAGGCCGTAGTGTTTGTGTGTTATGCATTTGTTGCATAACCACGCAAACGACCGCCCCATGCGGCACTGCACCATGGGCCGCGCCGGGCGCGGGCACCGGGCGGCCGCCCGCCACGCCGGTCATTCCACCGTGAAATGGGTCAGCGCCGGGTCGCCCGTCGGGTAGCGCAGGTCCAGGTTCTGCAGCACCTCGCGCAGCACGGTGGCGATCATCAGGTTGCGGTGGGTCTTGGAATTGGCGGGCACGATGGTCCACGGTGCCCAGGGCGTGTGGGTGGCGGCCAGCAGGGCGTCGTAGGCGCGCTGGTACTCCGCCCATTGCTTGCGCACCTCGATGTCGCCCATGCTGAACTTCCAGTGCTTGGCCGGATCGTCCAGGCGCTCCTGCAGGCGCTGTCGCTGCTCCTCGGGGCTGATGTGCAGCAGGAACTTGAGCACGATGGTGCCCGTTTCGCCGAGCATGCGCTCGAAGTCGTTGATGTGGGCCAGGCGCTGCTGGTGCTGTTCGGGCGTGATCCAGCCGTTGACCACGGGCACCAGCACGTCCTCGTAGTGGCTGCGATTGAACACCGTGATGTCGCCGGCCTGTGGCACCTGCTGGTGGATGCGCCAGAGGTAGTCGCGGGCGCGCTCGGCCTCGGTCGGCGCCTTCCAGCCCACGGCATGCACGCCCAGGGCGCTCATGCGGCCGAACACGCCCCGGATCGTCCCGTCCTTGCCCGAGGTGTCGGTGCCCTGGAGCACCACCAGCAGCTTGTAGCGTTTGTCGGCATAGAACAGGTTCTGCAGCGCATCGAGTTCCTCGGCCAGCGCCTCGACGGCGGCCTTGTCCCGGGCTTTCTCGCCCTGCGAAAACGGCTTGGCGCCCGGGTCGTAGTCCTGCAGCGACACGCCGCGTGGCGGCTTGCCCCGGCTGCTGCCCTTGCCCTCGCCATCGGCGGGCTTGCCGGGTTGCCATTGCGACCAGAGCTCGGCGGCCTTGTTGCGGGACTTGGGAATCAGGGGTGACGGCATGGGGTTCCAGGCGCGGTGCGTTGGTGTGAAAGAGGTTAGCTCACAAGTGGCCTGCGTGGGCCGGCGGCTGCTGCCACTGGTCGTGCCGGCCGTCGATGCGCACGATGGCCAGCCGCGAGAGGTCTTCGTCCGTCAGCCCGTCGATGCAGCCCACGTTGACGCCGTACATCTCGCCCATCGGCGTCTCGGTGCCGTGGCCGAACACGCGCACGCCGCAGTGCCTGCAGAAGTAGTGCAGGTTCTTGCGCGTGTTGAACTGGTAGCGCGTGAGCTCGTCCTGCCCGCGCACGATGTGAAACTGGCCCGGCAGCGCCACGGCTGCCCAGAAGCGCGTGCGCCGGCAGATGGAGCAGTTGCAGCGGAAGGTGGGCTGGCTCAGGTCCAGGCCCGCCTGCACATGGACGGCGCCGCAATGGCAGGTGGCGGTGTAGGTCTGGGGCATGGGCGGGTCCTCGGAACGTGTGGCGATCTTGCAGGGCGAGGGCGGATGATCGCAAAAGCGCGGCTGCGGGGCTACCCCGCCAGCCTTCTGCCGGGGTTCTTTCAACCTTCAACCGCGCCCGTGCGCCATGCGGTAGGCCAGCGGCGTCTGCCCCGTGGCCTGCCGAAAGGCCCGGTGCAGGCCGGCTTCGCTGGCAAAACCCAGGTCTTCGGCGATGCGCTTCAAGGGCCGTGGCGTGTCGCACAGCGCCTCGCTCACCTGGCGCAGCTTGATGCGGCGCATCCAGTGCGCCGCCGGCAGCCCCGTGTGGGCCTGCACCCGGCGCGCCAGCGTGCGGGGCGACACGCCCAGCGCGTCCGCCAGCGCGGGCAGCCGCAGCTCTGCGGCGGGGCTGCGCTGCACCCAGAGCATGGCGCGGCGCAGGTCGGCGTCGGCCGTGGCCATGAGGTCGTGCCCCGCGAACGCCGGGTGGGTGGCGCGCGGGCGCGGCAGCATCAGCAGCGCCTGCAGGTCCGCCAGGGCCTCGGGCGCGATCCGCGCGCCCAGGGCGTGCAGCATCAGCGGCAGGTGGCCGTTGGCACCGGCCGCCGTGGTGGCGGCGCCGTCCTGCACCAGGGGTTCGTCGAAGCGCCAGCGCACGGCGCCGAACTGCTGCTCCAGCGCGGCGCGCAGCCACCAGGTGGCCGTGGCGCCACGGCCGCGCAGGCGGCCGCTGGCGGCGGCTAGCAGCACACCGGCGCAGTAGCTCCACACCTGCGTGCGGCGGGGCAGGGCGGCCAGGGCCCGCACCACCGGGGCCAGCTGCTGCAGTTGCGCGGCCAGGTCGTTCGTGGACGAAAGCCACAGGCCGGGGACCAGCACCGCATCCACATCGGCCCCGGCCAGGGCGGCGGTGGGCGCCAGCGCCGGCCCCTGCCACGTGGGCACGGGCTGCAGGTCGGCGCCCACCCACTGCGTCTGCACCACGGGCCGCTGCACCCGCAGGCCGGCCGCTCGGGCCATGTCGGCGGCAGCGAACAGGCCCGCTGGCATGCAGCCGGGGTACAGCAGCAGGCCCAGGCGCAGCGGGGCGGCGGGCGGCGGCACGGAGCGACGCGGGAGGGATGGCTCGACGGGTGTTGCCATGGGGGAAGAAGTGGTTGGCCGGAAATGGCAAGAAGTTGTCCGATCAGGCCATTCTCGCGCAGGCCGCGGCATCCCACAATCGGCCATCGACCCACCCCCCGGCCCTGTTGGAGACCCCCATGCACATCACCCATCTGCGCAATGCCACCGTCCTGCTGGAATTCTCATCGGAAGGCCGCCCCGTGGGCCTGCTGGTGGACCCGATGCTCGCCCCGCGCGGCGCCCTGCCTGCGCTGCGCTACCTGGGCCAGGGGCGCGAGCGCAATCCCATCGTCGACCTGCCGCCGGGCACGGACGCGGCGCTGGAGCGCGTGACGCACGCCCTCATCACGCACTGCCAGCGCGGCCACTTCGACCACCTGGACCGCGCGGGCAAGCGTTTTCTGCGAGAGCGGCAGATTCCGGTGGTCTGCATGCCGCGCGATGCGGGCTACCTGGCGCAACGGGGCCTGGCGGCGTGGCCGCTGTCCGGCCCGCAGCGCCAGCCGTTCGCGCTGGGCGGCCATGTCACGCCGATCGCCTGCGTGCACGGCCGGGGCTGGATCGGCCGGTTCATGGAGCACGGCCATGGCTACCTGCTGGAGCTGCCGGGCGAGCCCCGCGTGTACCTGGCGGGCGACACGCTGCTGACCCCCGCCGTGCGCGACTGCCTGGCGCGACTGAAGCCGGATGTGGCGGTGCTGCCCGCTGGGGGCGCGCGCTTCGACATCGGCGCGGAAATCCTCATGGACGCCGCCGACATGGCCGAGGCCGCCGCGCTGACGCCCGGCACCCTGGTGGTCAACCACCTGCAGGCCCTGGACCACTGCCCCACCACCCGCGCGGCAGTGCGTGCGCTGGCCGAGCAGGGCGGCTGGGCGCACCGCCTGTGGGTGCCCGAGGACGGCGAGGCGCGGCGGTTCCGGCGCACGACTGGCGGCATGGATGCTATTGAAATAATAGCTAATTGCGCATGATGGTCAGGCGCTGGAGCCCTTCTTGAGGGTGCAGTCGCCGGGGGCCGAGCGCACCCCCGTGCTCTCCCGCATCAGCGCCACGAAGCGCGCCGCGCCCAGGCCCAGCGGGCGCTCCTTGGACCACACCACGTCCACCCACAGTGCGGTGCCGTTGCTCAGGTTCTCGAAGGGCATTTCCACCAGGCGGCCGGCCTCGATGCGTGGCTGCACCAGCGCGCGGGGCTGCCAGCCCCAGCCCAGGCCCGCTTCGATCAGCCCCAGCGCGGCCAGGTGGTTGTCGGTGCGCCAGTGGTGCCGGGCAAACACAAAGCGGGGATCGGTCTGCGCCAGGTCGCGGCTGGCCACGACGATCTGGCGCGTGGTGGTCAGGTGCTCCTCGCGCAGCATGGCGCGCCCGGGGTCTTCGCCCCGCGCCTTCGCCGACGCCCGTGCGCCCTCCAGCACCGGATGCTGGGGGGCGATCACGGCGACCAGCGTCTCGGTGCCCACCTCCTGGAAACCCTCGCGCCCGTCGATGCTGGGGCGCTCGAACACCAGCGCCAGCTGGGCGCGGCCGCCGTGCAGCAGCTCCAGCGCATCCACCTGCGGCGCGGCCAGCACCTCGACCTGGAGCAGCGGGTACTCCTGCGCCAGCGCGGCCAGGGGCCCGGTCCAGCGCGCAGCGAGCAGCTCGGGGGCGATGGCCAGCGTCAGCCGCTCCTCCAGCCCCTGGGTCAGCGCGAGCGCCTGGGCGTTGAGCTGCTGCAGCTGGCCCGCCAGCAGCCGGGCCTGGGGCTCCAGCGCACGCGCTGCCGCGGTGGGCCGGGGCTCGCGCCCGCTGCGGTCGAAAAGCTGCACGTCCAGCTCGGCCTCCAGATGGGCCATCGTCATGCTCACCGCCGAGGGCACCCGCGAGAGCGCGCGTGCCGCCGCCGAGAACGAGCCGTGGTCCAGCGCGGCCAGAAAGACCTGCACGCTGTCGGAACTGAAGGCCATGGTGGTTCCTGATCTATCAATAAAACTGAAACAAGCTGACTTTATATGTCAGATTGTTGAATATAAAGTCCGGCCCATGGACAAGAAACCTACTCTTTTTGGTCTGCAGGGCCTCAAGCGCCGCCTGATCTATGTGACCTTGTACGAACTGATCGCCATCGTGGCGGCGACGGCGGGGCTGGCCCTGCTGACGGGTCAGGGCGCGGGCCATTCGAGCGTGGTGGCCGTGGCGGCCTCGGTGATTGCCATCCTCTGGAACATCATCTTCAACTGGGCCTTCGAGCGCTGGGAAGCACGCCAGCCCGTGCGCGGCCGCAGCGTGGCGCGGCGCGTGGCGCATGCCATCGGTTTCGAGGGCGGACTGGTCTTCACGCTGGTGCCGCTGTTCGCGTGGTGGTTCGGCATCAGCCTGTGGCACGCGTTCGTGATGGACCTGGGGCTGATCGTGTTCTTCCTGTGCTACACCTTTGTCTTCAACTGGGTGTTCGACCATCTGTTCGGCCTGCCGGCCTCGGCCATGGAGCCCGTGGCTGCCTGAGGTTGCAAGGAATTTCGCTATCAAATTAATAGCTATTGGCGCTTGATGGATAAGCGCCAAAGGTCAATTTGACCTCAACTGACCTGATGGGTGCCTGCCTCGGATCAGCCGGTCGCCCGGGCCCGTCGAAGGGCCGCTCGCAAGGAGCGCCCTGGCGTCGACAGGCTCCGCCCGGACGAATGGGGGCAGGCGTGGCCCGTCCGGAAAATCCGGACTCAGATCTGCAGCAACTGCCCCGCAATGGCCGCGGCGGCGGTGCGCGTTTCCACCCCCAGCTTTTCAAAAATGTGCTCCAGGTGCTTGTTCACCGTGCGCGGGCTCATGCCCAGGATGTCGGCGATGTCGCGGTTGGTCTTGCCCTTGCTCAGCCAGGACAGCACCTCGGTCTCGCGCGGGGTCAGCGCCACCTGCTGCAGGTGGCGCGGCGCGGCGGCCTCGGGCTGCGCGTGGCTGAGCAGCAGCATGGATTCGGCCAGGCCGCTGGCGCCCATGTGCCGGGCCAGCAGCTGCCGGCCATCGGCCAGGGGCAGGGTTTGCGCGCCCTCCCGGCGCGCCTGCACCAGCCAGGCGGCCGCGCGTTCGGCCGGTGCCTCTTCACGGGCGAAAGCCGTCTCCAGCCAGCGCGTGGCCTGCGGTGAGCGCCAGGCCACGCGGCCCTGGCCGTCGAGCACCACCACGCCGAGCCCGG
This sequence comes from Acidovorax sp. GW821-FHT10E03, assembly GCF_059415205.1. Taxonomy (NCBI): domain Bacteria; kingdom Pseudomonadati; phylum Pseudomonadota; class Betaproteobacteria; order Burkholderiales; family Comamonadaceae; genus Acidovorax; species Acidovorax sp. GW821-FHT10E03. Next base: position 12,697 of record NZ_JBWKMU010000015.1, read on the forward strand.
CCACGTCCACCGCCTCGCGCGCCAGCCGCGTGGCCTGGGCGTTGCGCACATGCGTGGCCAGCCGGGCCAGCACCTCGGGGATGCGCAGGGGCTTGACCACGTAGTCCACGCCGCCGCTGGCAAAGCCCTGCAGGATCTGTTCGGTGTCCGACAAGCCCGTCATGAACACCACGGGCACATGCGACCAGGGCGGGGTGGCCTTGAGCTGGCGGCACAGCGCAAAGCCGTCCATGCCGGGCATCACCGCGTCCAGCAGCAGGCCGTCGGGCACGGTGAGGTCAAAGCGCTGCAGGGCTTCTTCGGCATCGCGCGCGGCCAGCACGGCGTAGCCTTCGGCGGCCAGTGCATCGCACAGCATGCGCAGGGTGTCGAGCGCGTCGTCCACCACCAGGATCACGCGCTGGCTGATCTGCGGGGCGGCGTCGGGTTGGTCGTTCATGGGGTTCCCTCTTCGGGCTCGCGCAGGTGGTGTGCCAGGGTTTCGAAGTCAAAGCGGTCGGCGCTGGCCTGCAGCAGCGCCAGCGTGGCGGCGTGGCCCGGCAGGTCGCCGCGTGCGCGCCGCAGCCGCTCGCGCAGCGCGGCAGCCTGGCCGGAGCGTGCCAGGCGGGTGAGGTCTTCGCGCAGCTCTTCGGGCAGGGTGGCCAGGGTGTCGTCCGGGTTGGCGGGGCCTGCGGCGGGATCCGGGCCGGGCGCCAGCGGGGCGTTGTCGCGCACCCATTCCAGCTGCAGCGCGTGCTCCAGCGCCTGCAGCAGTTCGGATTCGATCACGGGCTTGCCCACGAAGCCTTGGCACTGCTGGGCGGCCAGGCGCGTCGCTTCATGTTCAAACAGGTTGGCCGATACGAACACGACGGGCAGCTCGGCCGCGGGGCGCAGCGCGCGCAGCAGGGCAGCGGTCTGCCAGCCGTCCAGGTCGTCCATGGTGATATCGAGCAGCACCAGGTCGGGCGGTGTCTGGCGCACGATCTCCAGGCATTCGCGGCCGCTGGCGGCCTCGCGCACATCAAAGCCCAGGGGCACCAGCAGGCCGGCCAGCAGCTGGCGCTGCAGGGGCTGGTCGTCCACCACCAGCAGCGTGCGCCGGGGTGCCAGGTAGCCGATCACCGGGCGCAGCGTGGCGCGGCTGGGCGGGGTCCAGGCCGGGTCCACCGCAATGCCGGGCAGGTACAGCCGCACGGTGAAGGTGCTGCCCTGGCCCGGGGTGCTGGTCAGTGTGAGCTGGCCACCCATCAGCTCGGCAAGCAGGTGCGTGATGGTCAGCCCCAGGCCCGTGCCCGCCTCGCTGGCCCGGCGCCCCGCGCTGCCGCGTTCAAACGGCACAAAGATGCGCTCCAGGTCTTGCGGCTCGATGCCGATGCCGGTGTCGATCACTTCAATGCGCGAGACATGCTGGCGAAAGTCCATGCGCAGCCGCACCTCGCCGCGCTCGGTAAACCGCACCGCGTTGGACAGCAGGTTGATGAGGATCTGCCGCAGGCGCTTGGCGTCGGCCCGAATCCAGCCGGGCATGGTGCCCACGGTTTCCACCACAAAGTGCAGGCCCTTGGCCTCGGCCTGCGGGCGCAGCATGGCTTCGATGTTCTCGATCAGGTCGGGCAGCGGCAGCGGGGCCATGTCCAGCCGCAGGCGCCCGGCCTCGATGCGCGCCAGCTCCAGCGACCCGTCAATGAGCGCGTGCATGTGCTGGCCGCTGTGCTGCATGGTGGACAGCGTCTCGCGCATCCAGCCTTCGGTGTGCGGGTTCTTGAGCAAGATCTGCGTGTAGCCCAGGATGCTGTTGAGGGGGGAACGCAGCTCGTGCGTCATGCCCGCCACGTAGCGTGTCTTGGCCTGGTTGGCCGACTCGGCCTGGTCCTTGGCGGCCTGCAGTTCGGCGTCGGTGCGCTTGTGGGCCTCGATCTCCTGCAGCAGCAGCTGCGTCTGCCGCTCTGATTCATCTTGCGCCATGCGCCGGCTGTCAGTGCTCAGCACCACCCACCACGCGCACACGGCCGCCAGCAGCGCCAGCAACGCAAACACCTTGAGGAACGGCATCCGCAGCACCTGCTCGGGCGCAGGGGTTTGCAGGCTCTCTTGCACATACACCACGCCCACCAGAAACGCCATCACCGCGCACAGCGACACCACGACCATCAGGTACTGTCCGAGGCGAAAGTTCACCTTGATGGCCCAGCGCTGCGGCAGCAGGGCCATCACCACGCCGCGCAACTGGTCGGCCGCGCGCGAGCCGGTCTTGCAACGGTCGTGGCAGCGGGACTCCAGGGAGCAGCACAGCGAACAAATGGGCGCGGCATAGGCCGGGCAGCGCGCCATGTCTTCGGACTCGAACTGGTTCTCGCACACGGCGCAGCGCACGATCTCGCCGGGGCGCCACTCGTTGCCCGGCGCGCGCGCCAGGTAGTAGCGGCCCTGCGTCAGCCAGGCCAGCAGCGGCGCCAGCGCCATCGACAGCACCAGCGCGATGAAGGGCGAAAACGCGGCCGCCTCTTCGCCCAGCAGCCCCGCATAGGCGCCGCAGGCCACCGTGGCCGCCAGCACCATGGCGCCCAGCCCCACGGGGTTGAAGTCGTACAGGTGCGCGCGCCGAAACTCGATGCCCTTGGGGGAGAGCCCGAGCGGCTTGTTGATGACGAGGTCGGCCACCAGCGCGCCCACCCAGGCGATGGCCACGTTGCTGTACACGGCCAGCACCTTCTCCAGCGCTCCAAACACCCCGAGCGTCATCAGCAGCGTGGCAATCAACACGTTGAACACCAGCCATACCACACGCCCCGGGTGGCTGCGGGTGACGCGCGCGAAAAAGTTGGACCATGCCAGCGAGCCCGCGTACGCGTTGGTGAGGTTGATCTTGATCTGCGACACCACCACGAACACCACCGTCACCGCCACGGCCAGCCCTGGCAGGCCCAGCGCCTGCATGACCTGGTGAAAGCCTGCGAGGAACATCTGCGTGGGCTCGGCGGCGCGCTGGGCGCCCACCTCGAACTGCAGCGCGGCAAACGCCAGAAAGGCCCCGCCCGCCATCTTGAGCATGCCCATGACGATCCACCCAGGGCCGGCCACCAGCACGGCGCCCCACCAGCGCAGGCGGTTGGCGCACGTGCGCTCGGGCAGAAAGCGCAGAAAGTCCACCTGCTCGCCAATCTGCACCACCAGCGAAAAGATCACCGCGGCCGCTGCACCAAACATGAGCGGATCGAACTGGCTGCTGCCGCTCTTGAGGCCCGAAAGCCCCGCAAAGTCGCGGTACAGCTGCGGCTGGGCCAGTGCAATCCACACAAAGGGCAGCAGCAGCAGGAACAGCCACAGCGGCTGCGTCCACGCCTGCAGGCGCGATATGAGGGTGATGCCGCGCATGGCCAGCGGCAGGACCACCAGCGACGACGCGATGTAGCACCACTCCAGCGGCCAGTCCACCACCATCTGCAGCGCCAGCGCCATGATGGCCGCCTCCAGCGCAAAGAAGATGAAGGTGAACACCGCATAGATCAGCGACGTGATGGTGGAGCCCAGGTAGCCAAAGCCCGCGCCGCGCGTGAGCAGGTCCATGTCCAGGCCGTAGCGCGCGGCGTAGTAGGCAATGGGCAGGCCCGTCAGAAAGATCAGCAACCCCACGGTGAGGATCGCCCACATGGCGTTGCTGAAGCCGTAGTTCAGCGCAATCGCACCACCAATGGCCTCCAGCGCCAGGAACGACAGCGACCCAAATGCGGTGTTCGCCACGCGGAATTCGCTCCAGCGCCGAAAGCTCTTGGGCGTGTAGCGCAGCGCGTAGTCCTCCATGGTCTCGTCGGCCACCCACGCGTTGTATTCGCGCCGGAACCGGAAGATGGTCTGCGGCGCGCTCTGGGCGTTGGGTGGGAGCGGTGGGGCCATGCGCAGGCTTCAAGCAAGAAGCGTTCTAGGCGTGCACCGCGTTGGGGCGCTGCACGGGTGCGCGGGGCCATGCGCAGGGTGCGCACCGGGGTGCGTAGGCAGCCCTACGTTAATTGACGTATGGGCGCATGCAAGGGTTGTCCCTAACCTTCATTCCACAGCGCAAACAACAACCCGCTTTCGTCCCGTCCTTTCCTTCATTCATTCACACCGATCCCGCAAGGAGCGCCTTCATGAGCCACCCCTCCGACCCCCGCTTCAGTGACTCCGTCCAGGCCGAACCCGGCCGCCGTCGCATCCTGCAGGCGCTGGGCGCCGCGTCGGTAGCGGGCCTGCCCGCCTGGTCTTTTGGCCAGCCCACGGCGCAGGTCAACACCACCAAGCTGGCCATCACCGACACCGAAGTCACCGTGGGCCAGTTGCACTCGGCCACCGGCACCATGGCGATTTCCGAAACGGGCTCCATCCAGGCCGAGCAGCTGGCCATTGACCAGATCAACGCCATGGGCGGTGTGCTGGGCCGCAAGATCAAGGTGATCAAGGAAGACGGCGCCTCCGACTGGCCCACGTTTGCCGAGAAGTCCAAGAAGCTGCTCATCAACGACCGCTGCGCCGCCGTGTTTGGCTGCTGGACCAGTGCCTCGCGCAAGGCCGTGCTGCCGGTGTTCGAAAAGGAAAACGGCCTGCTCTACTACCCCACGTTCTATGAAGGCCTGGAGCAGTCCAAGAATGTGATCTACACCGGCCAGGAAGCCACGCAGCAGATCCTGTACAGCCTGGAATGGGCCAAGACCGAGAAGAAGGCCAAGAGCTTCTTCCTGATTGGCTCCGACTACATCTGGCCCCGCACCTCCATGAAGATTGCGCGCAAGCACATCGAGAACTTCCAGAAGGGCAAGGTCGTGGGCGAGGAGTACTACCCGCTGGGCAGCACCAACTTCGGCTCGCTCATGAACAAGATCAAGGTGCAAAAGCCCGACTGCCTGTTTGTGGCGGTGGTGGGTGGCTCCAACGTGGCGTTCTACAAGGCGCTCAAGGCCGCGGGCATCACGGGCGACAAGCAGCTGCTCGTCACGCTGTCGGTCACCGAGGACGAAATGACCGGGGTGGGCGGCGAGAACTTCGCGGGCTTCTATTCGTCGATGAAGTACTTCCAGTCGCTCGACAACGAGAACAACAAGAAGTTTGTGACCGCCTTCAAGGCCAAGTACGGCAAGGAGGCCGTGATTGGCGACGTGACCCAGGCGGGTTACCTGGGCCCCTGGCTGTGGAAGGCGGCGGTCGAAAAAGCCAAGAGCTTTGACGTGGACAAGGTGGTGGCCGCATCGCCCGGCATTGAACTGACCACCGCGCCGGAGGGCTATGTGAAGGTGGACGCCAACCACCACCTGTGGAGCAAGTCGCGCATCGCCATGGGAATGCCGGACGCGTCGTTCAAGGTGGTGTCCGAGTCGCCCGCGCTGATCAAGCCCGATCCATTTCCCAAAGGTTATCAATAAACACCCCCTGAGGCGCTTCGCGCCTTCCCCCTCTCTCGCTGCGCGGGAGGGGGACGACACCCTCGGTGCGGGGCGGCCCTTCCTCGGTGTCCCTCGCAAGAGGCCGCCCCATGGCACCGCTGTTCGTTTTCCAACGCTGCCCACGCAGGAGCTGCAACATGACCTTTTCCGAAATGATGAACATCGGCCTCATGCAGGGCTTTGCGGGCCTGAGCCTTTTTGCCGTGCTGCTGCTCATGGGGCTGGGCCTGGCCATCATCTTTGGGCAGATGGGCGTGATCAACATGGCCCATGGCGAGTTCATGACCATTGGCGCCTACACCATCTACCTGGGCTCCACCCTGGCGGCCAACCATGCGCCGCAGATGATTCCGTATTACTTTCCGCTGGCGATCGTGGCGGCGTTCGGATTTGCGTTTGCGGCGGGCTGGCTGGTGGAATGGGGGCTGATCCGCCACCTGTACAAGCGCCCGCTCGACACGCTGCTGGCCACCTGGGGCATCAGCCTGGCCCTGCAGCAATCGTTTCGCACCTTCATCGGCCCCAAGGAGGTCAGCCCGACCTTGCCCGACTGGCTGCTGGGCTCCTGGGCGCCCGCCGAGGGGCTGGACATCCCGATCAATGGCCTGTTCGTGCTGGCGCTGACGGCGGTGGTCACGGGCGGCGTGCTGCTGGCCCTGCACCGAAGCCGCTGGGGCCTGCGGGTGCGCGCCACGGTGAGCAACCGCGTCATGGCCAACGCCATCGGCATCGACACCCAGAAGACCGACCGCCTCACGTTCGCCATCGGCTGCGGCATTGCCGGCGTGGCGGGCGCAGCGTTCACCACCATCGGCTCCACCGGCCCCACATCGGGCTCGCTCTACATCGTGGACGCCTTCCTGGTGGTGACGTTTGGCGGCGCCGCCAGCCTGCTGGGCACCGTGGTGTCGGCCTTCGGCATTGCGCAGACGCAGTCCATCACCGAGTTCTTCATGGCGGGCTCCATGGCCAAGATGATCACGCTGTCGCTGATCGTGCTGATCCTGATGGTGCGGCCGCAGGGTTTGTTCGCCTCCAAAGTTCGCCGATGAAATTCGCTCAACTGTCCATTTCCTTCGAGCCCACCGGAGTCTCCGCATGAACGCCCTCAAAGCCTGGATCCTGCGCTACCAGCTCGCCAGCCTGGTACTGCTCACCGTGCTGCTGGCCGTGGTGCTGCCGCTGGCACTCGACATCTTTCGGCTGAACCTGGTGGGCAAGTACCTCACCTATGCGTTCGTCGCCATCGGCCTCGTGATGGTGTGGGGCTACGGCGGCGTGCTCAGCCTGGGGCAGGGCGTGTTCTTTGGCCTGGGGGGCTATGCCATGGCCATGTTCCTCAAGCTCGAAGCGTCGGACCCCATCAGCACCAAGATCCAGTCCACGCCCGGCATCCCGGACTTCATGGACTGGAACCAGATCACCGAGCTGCCCAGCTTCTGGATTCCCTTCAAGAGCCTGCCGTTTGCGCTGGCAGCGGTCATCCTGGTGCCCACGGTGCTGGCCTGGGTCATCAGCTTCGCGATGTTCAAGCGCCGCGTGGGCGGCGTGTACTTTGCCATCATCACGCAGGCCGTGGCGCTGATCCTGACCGTGCTCATCATCGGCCAGCAGGGCTACACCGGGGGCGTGAACGGCATGACGGACCTCAAGACCCTGTGGGGCTGGGACACGCGCACCGACAGCGCCAAGTACATCCTGTATTACGTGTGCGTGGCGCTGCTCATCGGCTCCATCGTCCTGTGCCGCTGGATACAGACCGGCAAGGTGGGCACGCTGCTGCTGGCCATGCGCGACAAGGAAGACCGCGTGCGCTTTTCGGGCTACGACGTGGCCAATTTCAAGGTCTTCACCTTCTGCCTGGCCGCCGCGCTGTCGGGCATCGGTGGGGCGATGTTCTCGCTGCAGGTGGGCTTCATGTCGCCCAGCTTCGTGGGCATCGTTCCGTCCATCGAGATGGTGATCTACGCCGCCGTGGGCGGGCGCATGAGCCTGGTGGGGGCCGTGTATGGCACCTTGCTGGTGAACGCGGGCAAGACGTATTTCTCGGAGAGCTTTCCCGAGCTGTGGCTGTTCCTCATGGCCGGGCTTTTCATCGGCGTGACCATGGCCTTCCCCATGGGCCTGGCGGGCCTGTGGGAGAGCCATGTGGTGCCCTGGTGGAAGGGCCGCCGCGAAGCGCTGCGCCAGGCATCGGTGCAAGGCCGCCCACCCGCAGCCCGACCGCCTGTGGATGCGAGCACCGCTGCGGCATCGTCGCCAGCACCCGCCGCCACGCTGCCTGACGGCGTGAGCCGCCAGGGCGTCTGAAACCACCGGAGCACCCCTCATGAGCAACACCGACTTCGCGCTGGCCATTGAAGACCTGACCGTGTCGTTCGACGGCTTCAAGGCCATCGACGACCTCACGCTGTACATCGACAAGAACGAGCTGCGCGTGATCATCGGCCCCAACGGAGCGGGCAAGACCACGCTGCTGGACCTGATCTGCGGCAAGACCCGCGCCACGGGGGGCAGCATCAAGTTCAAGAACGAGGAACTCACCCGCATGGCCGAGCACAAGCGCGTGCGGCTGGGCATCGGGCGCAAGTTCCAGACACCCTCCATCTACGAGAACCTGTCGGTCTTCCAGAACCTGGAGGTGTCCTACCCCGCGGGCCGCTCGGTGCTGGGCGCGCTGGCGTTCAAGTGCACCGACGAAGTCAAGGCGCGTGTGCAGGTGGTGGCCGAAGACATTGGCCTGGGCGACAAGCTCGACACCGAGGCGGGCCTGCTCAGCCACGGGCAAAAGCAGTGGCTGGAGATCGGCATGCTGCTGATGCAGGAGCCCGAGCTGCTGATGCTGGACGAGCCCATCGCCGGCATGAGCGCCCGCGAGCGTGAGCTGACGGCCGAGCTGCTGCAGCGCATCTGCAAGAACCGCGCGGTGATCGTCATTGAGCACGACATGGAGTTCGTCAAGCGCATTGCCCACAAGGTCACCGTGATGCACCAGGGAAAGATCCTGGCCGAAGGCCCCATGGAGAAGGTGCAGGCGGACCCCAAAGTCATCGACGTGTACCTGGGCCATTGAGATGAAGCGCCCCCCTGAGCGGCCGCGCCCGCTTCATGCGGTGTGGATGACGCGCAGCGCCAGGACGAATGCAATGCGAGACGGCCCCCGGAGCGACCGCGGCTCTCACCGTCCATCCTCCAAACTCTCTGGAGCACAACTATGCTGAAAGTCGAAGACCTGTTTGTCGCCTACGGCCAGAGCGAAGCACTGCACGGCATCTCGTTTGAGGGCCGGGAGAACGAAACCGTGGCCATCATGGGCCGCAACGGCATGGGCAAAACCACGCTGTTCAAAAGCCTCATGGGCGTGATGCCCGTCAAGAGCGGCCAGATCACCGTGGCAGGCCAGGACGTGACCAAGGACGAGAGCTTTCGCCGCGTGGCCAAGGGCATCGCCTACGTGCCGCAAGGCCGCATGATCTTCCCGACCCTCACTGTGCAAGAGAACATCGAGACCGGGCTGGAAAACTCCAAGACGCGGCAGATTCCCGAAGACATCTACGCGCTGTTCCCCGTGCTGTGGGACATGCGCCGCCGCAAGGGCGGCAACCTCTCGGGCGGGCAGCAGCAGCAGCTGGCCATTGCCCGCGCACTGGTCACCGACCCCAAGGTGCTGCTGCTCGACGAGCCCACCGAGGGCATCCAGCCCTCGATCATCAAGGACATCGCCAAGGCGCTCAACGAGATCCGCAAGCTGCGCCAGATCACCATCGTGGTGAGCGAGCAGGTGCTGTCATTCGCCATGGACGTGGCCGACCGGCTGTTCGTCATCGAAGGCGGCCGCCTGGTGCATGAGACGGCACGCGCTGACACCGACCAGCAGCGCATCAAGGCTTATTTGTCTGTATGAGGCACCCCCTGTGTCGCTTCGCGCCTTCCCCCTCTCTCGCATCGCTGCGCGCTGCAGGAGGGGAACGCCCCCAGCGCGGCGGGGCGGCCCTTGCGCGGGGGCACTGGCCTTCGCCGTGACAGTTTCGCAGGGCGCTTGCCGTGCAAGCCCTGGACTCTCTTCCCCCACTTTTTCCTCTGTCCACCCACCCTTCCAAGGAGCATGCCATGGCTGAAACCCTGATCAAGGTCGATCTGAGCAAGTCGCCCACCGAGAACGAGAACATCCACAACCGCTGGCATCCCGACATCCCCATGGCCTGCTGGGTCAACCCCGGCGATGAGTTTGTGCTGGAGACGTTCGACTGGACCGGCGGTTTCATCAAGAACAACGACAGCGCCGACGATGTGCGCGACATCGACCTGACCACGGTGCACTACCTCAGCGGCCCCGTGGGTGTGAAGGGCGCCGAGCCGGGCGACCTGCTGGTGGTGGACCTGCTGGACATTGGCGCCAAGCAGGACAGCCTGTGGGGCTTCAACGGTTTCTTCAGCAAGAAAAATGGCGGCGGCTTTCTGACCGAGCACTTTCCCCAGGCGCAAAAGTCCATCTGGGACTTTCATGGCATGTTCACCAGTTCGCGCCATGTGCCGGGTGTGAAGTACGCCGGCCTCATCCACCCCGGCCTGATCGGATGCCTGCCCGACCGCAAGATGCTGGAACAGTGGAACGCCCGTGAGCAGACCCTGATCGACTCGGACCCCACGGCCGGGCTGGCCAACCCACCCTCGGCGGGCACCGCGCACATGGGTCGCCTGACTGGAGAGGCCAAAGCCAAGGCGGCTGCCGAAGGCGCCCGCACGGTGCCACCGCGCGAGCATGGGGGCAACTGCGACATCAAGGACTTGTCGCGCGGCGCCAAGGTGTTCTTCCCGGTGTATGTGGACGGTGCCGGGCTGTCGGTGGGCGACCTGCACTTCAGCCAGGGCGATGGCGAGATCACCTTCTGCGGCGCCATCGAGATGGCGGGCTGGGTGCACATGAAGGTCACGCTCATCAAGGGCGGCATGGCCAAGTACGGCATCAAGAACCCCATCTTCAAGCCCAGCCCCATCACGCCCACCTACAACGACTACCTGATCTTTGAAGGCATCAGCGTGGACGAAAGCGGCAAGCAGTACTACCTGGATGTGAACGTGGCCTACCGCCAGGCCTGCCTGAACGCCATCGAGTACTTAAAGAAGTTCGGCTACTCGGGCGCGCAGGCCTATTCCATTCTGGGCACGGCGCCCGTGCAGGGCCATATCAGCGGTGTGGTGGATGTGCCCAACGCCTGCGCCACGCTGTGGCTGCCCACGCAGATCTTTGACTTTGACATCAACCCGAGTGCGGCGGGGCCGATCAAGCACCTGGATGGCTCGGTGGCCATGCCGCTGTCGCCCGACCTGGTCTGACAGTCAATCAAACACCATTGCTGCAGAAGGACCCGCCATGCCCACCTACGACTACGCCTGTGCCCAGTGTGGCGGGTTTGATGCCTTCCGCCTGCTGGCCGACCGCAACGAACCCGCCGCCTGCCCGGACTGCGGCGCCGCATCGCCGCGCGTGTTTGCCACCGCACCGCGCCTGGCGCTCATGAGTGCGTCCGCACGCAGCGCCATCGCCACCAACGAGCGCGCGCGGCACGAACCGCAGCGCTCGGGTGACTACGCCCGCCTCAAGCACCCCGCAGGCTGTGGTTGCTGTTCGTCATCGCAAAGCCGCAAGGCCACGGTGACGGCGCCCAGCGGCGCCAAGGCGTTTCCCAGCAAACGGCCCTGGATGATTTCTCATTGATTGGGGATGCTTCACCATGATTCACGGCGATATCTCCAGCAGCAAGGACACCGTTGGCGTGGCGGTGGTCAACTACAAGATGCCACGCCTGCACAGCAAGGCCGAGGTGCTGGACAACGCGCGCAAGATCGCGGACATGCTGGTGGGCATGAAGACCGGCCTGCCCGGCATGGACCTGGTGATCTTCCCGGAGTACAGCACCCACGGCATCATGTACGACGCCCAGGAGATGATGGACACGGCGGCCACCATCCCCGGCGAGGAGACCGAGATCTTCGCCGCCGCCTGCCGCAAGGCCAAGGTGTGGGGCGTTTTCTCGCTCACCGGCGAGCGCCATGAGAAGCATCCGCACAAGGTGCCGTACAACACCTTGATCCTGATGAACGACCAGGGCGAGATCGTGCAGAAGTACCGCAAGATCATGCCCTGGACCCCCATCGAAGGCTGGTACCCGGGGGACACCACGTACGTGAGCGAAGGCCCCAAGGGCCTGAAGATCAGCCTCATCATCTGCGACGACGGCAACTACCCCGAGATCTGGCGCGACTGCGCCATGAAGGGCGCTGAGCTCATCGTGCGGTGCCAGGGCTACATGTACCCCGCCAAGGAGCAACAGATTCTGATGAGCAAGGCCATGGCCTTTGCCAACAACACCTACGTGGCCGTGGCCAATGCCGCCGGGTTCGACGGCGTGTACAGCTACTTTGGCCACAGCGCGCTGATTGGCTTTGATGGCCGAACGCTGGGTGAATGCGGCGAGGAGGAATACGGGGTGCAGTACGCAGCGTTGTCAAAAAGCCTGATCCGCGACTTCCGCAGGAACGGGCAGTCAGAAAACCACCTCTTCAAGCTGCTGCACCGGGGCTACACCGGCATGATCAACTCCCGCGACGGGGACCAGGGCGTGGCCGCCTGCCCGTATGACTTCTACACCCGCTGGGTGAATGACCCCGAAGGCACCCGCAAGGCCGTGGAAGCCATCACCCGGCCCATGGTAGGCACCGAGGAATGCCCGATGGAGGGCATCCCCAACCCTGACAGCGCAGGCCGCAGCTGACGCCAAAGGGGGGTGTGGCGCGGGTTCGCCCGTTCGATGCACTGCAGCGGCCTGAGATCTTCAAACAGTGTCAACCGACTGTGCGAGGCCCGCACTGCGCCCGATAATCGGCCCCCATGCGTGGGCCGTTCTTTTCTATCCTGTGGATGTCGTCCTGTGCGTTGCTGTGCGCCGTGCTCGCGGGCTGCGCGGGCAACGCGCCCACGCAGCGCGGCGAGGTCAAGGGCGCATCCGCCGCGCCCGGTGAGCTGGCCCAGTCCGACATGAACCGCCTGGCCACGCTGGCCATGCAGGAGAACCTGGAGGGCTTGTTCCGCCTCATGGACAAGCTCTACCGCCGCAACCCCGCCGAATGGCGCAAGACCAGCACCACCAGCCGCGAGCACGCCGCCGAGCAGGTGCGCACGGCCATCCTGCAGCGCCAGCCCTGGGCGCCACTGCAGGGGCGCCGTGACATCGCCGCGATGGGCTTTGCGCTGGCGCCGGAGTTTGCGGGAGACCGCGTGGCGGCGTTCATCCATGCGACGGCCGACATGATCATCACGGCCCATGGCGGCAAGACCGAGTTCTTCTTGCTCGACGGTGTGGATGCCCAGCACCTCTACAACGCCGCGCGCAATGTGGAAAGCGCCGTGTGGCTGCTGGCCCAGCGCCGCAATGCCCAGGGCCAGCCGCTGCTGCTGGCCGACGAAATCGGGTCCCAGGGCCGCAACCTGAGCTTCGAGCGCGAGTTCGGCAAGGTCATCGCGCGGCTCGACCTGCTGGCCGCCCTGACCACCGAAAAGTACCGCCGCGCTGCCATCAGCTACGTGCAGGGTATCGTGGGCGGGACTTTCCTGCAGTTTCTGCCGGTGCGTTAAGGGCGATTCGACCGCATCCAGCGCGGGACGCGCCGTCAGCGCGCGCCGACGCGCATGAACGTTCCAGATGGAAACGTGGCGTTACACTTTGGCCACCCTTCCACTCCAAATCGGGACTTCACCATGCGCCAACGTGCATTGCTGTGGCTCACTGCGTTCTTGTTGGCCATGGTGGCCGCGACCGCAGCGCATGCCCAAGACGCGGACCTTTCCATCACAAAGACCGATGGAGTGACCACGGCCACGCCGGGCGGATCGGTGACCTACACCATCACCGCCAGCAATGCAGGGCCGGACCCCGCCGTCGGTGCCACGGTGGCGGACACTTTTCCGGCCGTGCTCACCGGCACCTGGACCTGCGTGGGCGCGGGCGGCGGAACCTGCACGGCGGCGGGCAGCGGCAACATCAACGATGGCGTCAATCTGCCCGCGGGCGGCTCGGTGACTTACACGGTGAGCGCCGCGATCAATGCGTCTGCGACGGGCACGCTGACCAACACCGCGACGGTGACGTCTGCCGTGAACGACCCCAACCCAGCCAACAACAGCGCCACCGACTCCGACACGCTCACGCCACAGGCGGATCTGTCCATCACCAAGACCGATGGCGTGACCACGGCCGTTCCGGGCGGATCGGTGACGTACACCATCACCGCCAGCAACGCGGGGCCGTCCAATGCGTCGGGGGCCGCGGTGCTCGATACCTTCCCTGCCGCGCTCACCGGCACCTGGACCTGCGTCGGCGCGGGCGGAGGCACCTGCACGGCGGCGGGCAGCGGCAACATCAACGACATCGTCAACCTGCCCGCGGGGGGATCGGTCACCTACACGGTGAGCGCCACGATCAGCGGTTCGGCGACCGGAACGCTGGTCAACACGGCGACGGTGACAGCGCCGGGCGGGGTGACCGATCCCAACCCCGCCAACAACAGCGCCACCGACACCGACACCCTCGCGTCGCAAGCCGACCTGGCCATCACCAAGACGGATGGTGTGACCACGGCCGTTCCGGGCGGCTCGGTCACCTACACCATCACCGCCAGCAACGCCGGCCCATCGAACGCCGCAGGCGCGGGCGTGGTGGACACCTTCCCCGCCGCCCTCACGGGCACCTGGACCTGCGTCGGCGCGGGCGGAGGCACCTGCACGGCGGCGGGCAGCGGCAATATCAGCGACACCGTCAACCTGCCCGCGGGCGGCTCGGTGACCTACACCGTCAGCGCGACGGTGAGTGCGGCGGCCACGGGAACGCTGGTCAACACGGCGACGGTGACGGCGCCGGGCGGGGTGACCGACCCCAACCCGGCCAACAACAGCGCCACCGACACCGACACCGTCACGCCGCAGGCGGATCTGGCCATCACCAAGACGGACGGCGTGACCACGGCCACCCCGGGCGGCTCGGTGACCTACACCATCACCGCGAGCAATGCCGGGCCCTCCGGCGTCGCTGGGGCAACGGTGGCGGACACCCTGCCCGCGGTGCTGACCGGCACCTGGACCTGCGTGGGCGCGGGCGGCGGCACCTGCACCGCCTCGGGCAGTGGCAGCATCAACGACACCGTCAACCTGCCCGCGGGCGGATCGGTGACCTACACCGTCAGCGCCACGGTGGGCGCGTCGGCGACGGGGACACTGGTCAACACCGCGACCGTCGCGGCCCCAGGTGGCGTGACCGACCCCAACCCCGGCAACAACAGCGCCACCGACACCGACACCATCGCGGCGGCCCCGAGCGCGATTCCGTCCCTGTCGGAATGGGCGCTGTGGCTGCTCGCCGGCCTGGTGCTGCTGGCCGCGCTGGGCCAGCGCCGCCAGATGCGCTGACCGCGGGCGGGCCAACTACAATCGGCCCCTGGTCCAAGGAGCGTTGCAGCGGCTTGCCGTGCCCTGGTGGGGCATGGCGGCTCGTCAGGCTTGGGCCGCGCATCCCTCAGTACATTGACAACGACGCTCACCTGAACCCCCTTGTGCCGCGCAGGTGAGCCTTATGTCAGATTTGTCCGTCCCCCCCATGAAGTTGTCCGGCCTGGAGCCTGTCTCCATTGGCGAGGGCACGCTGTTCGTCAACATCGGCGAGCGCACCAACGTCACCGGCTCCAAGGCGTTCGCGCGCATGATTTTGAACGGCCAGTACGAAGAGGCCCTGGCCGTGGCGCGCCAGCAGGTGGAGAACGGCGCCCAGGTCATCGACATCAACATGGACGAGGCCATGCTCGACAGCAAGGCCGCCATGGTGCGCTTTCTGCAGCTCATCGCGTCCGAGCCCGACATCGCGCGGGTGCCCATCATGGTGGACAGCTCCAAGTGGGAGGTGATCGAAGCCGGCCTGCGTTGCGTGCAGGGCAAGGGCATCGTCAACTCCATCTCCATGAAGGAGGGCGTGGACAAGTTCAAGCACGAGGCGCGCCTGGTGCGCCGCTACGGCGCCGCTGCGGTGGTCATGGCGTTTGACGAAAAAGGCCAGGCCGACACCTACGAACGCAAGATCGAAATCTGCGAACGCGCCTACCGCATCCTGGTCGATGAAGTGGGCTTCCCGCCCGAAGACATCATCTTCGACCCCAACATCTTCGCCGTGGCCACCGGCATCGAAGAGCACAACAACTACGCCGTCGATTTCATCGAGGCCGTGCGCTGGATCAAGCAGAACCTGCCGGGCGCCAAGGTCTCGGGCGGCGTGTCGAACGTGTCGTTCAGCTTCCGGGGCAACGACCCCGTGCGCGAGGCCATCCACACCGTGTTCCTGTACCACGCCATCAAGGCGGGCATGGACATGGGCATCGTCAATGCCGGCATGGTGGGTGTGTACGACGACCTGGAGCCCGTGCTGCGCGAGCGCGTGGAAGACGTGGTGCTCAACCGCCGCCCCGACGCCGGCGAGCGCCTGGTCGAGATCGCCGAAACCGCCAAGAGCGGCGCCAAGGACGAGAGCAAGAAACTCGAATGGCGCGGCACGCCCGAGCACCCCAAGACCGTGGGCGAGCGCCTGTCGCATGCGCTGGTGCACGGCATCACCGACTTCATCACCGAGGACACCGAAGAGGCCTACCGCGAGATCCTGGCCAGGGGCGGCCGTCCGCTGCACGTGATCGAGGGCCCGCTCATGGACGGCATGAACGTGGTGGGCGATTTGTTCGGCGCTGGCAAGATGTTCCTGCCCCAGGTGGTGAAAAGCGCGCGCGTGATGAAGTCCGCCGTGGCCCACCTGATTCCGTACATCGAGGAAGAAAAGCGCCAGGACGAACTGGCCGGGCGCGACGTGCGCAGCAAGGGCAAGATCGTCATCGCCACCGTCAAGGGCGACGTGCACGACATCGGCAAGAACATCGTCACCGTCGTGCTCCAGTGCAACAACTTCGAGGTGGTGAACATGGGCGTGATGGTGCCCTGCCACGAGATCCTGGCGCGCGCCAAGGTCGAGGGCGCCGACATCGTGGGCCTGTCGGGCCTGATCACCCCCAGCCTGGAAGAAATGCAGTACGTCGCGGGCGAGATGCAGAAGGACGAGCACTTTCGCATCAAGAAGATCCCGCTGCTCATCGGCGGCGCCACCACCAGCCGCGTGCACACCGCCGTGAAGATCGCGCCGCACTACGAAGGCCCCGTGGTCTACGTTCCCGATGCCTCGCGCAGCGTCAGCGTGGCGCAGAGCCTGCTGGGCGACGGCGTGCAGAACTACGTGGACGAGCTGAATGCCGACTACGACAAGGTGCGCATCCAGCACGCCAACAAGAAGGCCACGCCCCTGTGGCCCCTGGCCAAGATCCGCGCGAACAAGACACCCGTGGACTGGTCCGCCTACCAGCCCGCCGTGCCACGTGCGCTGGGCCGCCGCGTGTTCAAGAACTTCGACCTGGCCGAGCTGGCCAGGTACATCGACTGGGGCCCGTTCTTCCAGACCTGGGACCTGGCCGGCCCGTACCCCGCCATCCTCACCGATGAGGTGGTGGGCGTGGAGGCCACGCGGGTGTTTGCCGATGGCCAGGCCATGCTGAAAAAAATCATCGAAGGCCGGTGGCTCACGGCCAGCGGCGTGATGGCGCTGCTGCCCGCCAACAGCGTGAACGACGACGACATCGAGTTCTACACCGACGACACCCGCACCGAGGTCGCCATGACCTGGTACGGCCTGCGCCAGCAAGCGGAAAAGCACACCATCGACGGCGTGACCCGCCCCAGCCGCTGCCTGGCCGACTTCGTGGCGCCCAAGGAAAGCGGCATTGCCGACTACGCCGGCATGTTCGCCGTGACGGCGGGCCTGGGGATCGAGAAGAAGGAAAAGGCCTTCATCGACGCGCTGGACGACTACTCCGCCATCCTGTTCAAGAGCCTGGCCGACCGCCTGGCCGAAGCCTTTGCCGAAGCCCTGCACCACCGCGTGCGCACCGACCTGTGGGGCTATGCCGCCGGCGAGGCGCTGAGCAACGACGACATGATCGCCGAGAAGTACCGCGGCATCCGCCCCGCGCCCGGCTACCCCGCCTGCCCCGACCACAGCGCCAAGAGCGAGCTGTTCCGTGTGCTGCAGTGCGAAGACATCGGCATGACCCTCACCGAAAGCCTGGCCATGATGCCGGCGGCCAGCGTGAGCGGCTTCTACATCGGTCATCCGGATGCCGTGTACTTCAACGTCGGCAAGATCGGTGAAGACCAGTTGCACGACATGGCGCAGCGCCGCAGGATGGATGAGAAGGTGCTGGAGCGGTTGCTGGCGCCGAATCTGTAATGCTATTGATTTTATAGCATCTGGCACTTGATGGATAAGCGCCAGGGGCTGATTTGATCGAATGGACAGAAAGGCCCCGCACGCGGGGCCTTTCTGTTGGTGGCTTTGCCGGAAAGCGCTTCGCAAGCCATGGGCCTGCCTCCAGACCGGCGCGCCTGCGCCATGCCTGGCGCGTGTTTTCGGCAGTGGGAACCCTACTTCAGGAGGGATGCTATTTGCCAGGGCGCAGCATGTAATCAGCCACGATTGGGACAAGCTCGGTGCGGCGCTGCCGCTGCACTTTTCACAGGACAGTGGCTCCCGCCGTGGGCCGCGCAGGGCCCGCCCAAGCACAAGACAAAGAACTGTGTAGGGGCGATGCCAATGCTGCGTTTCCATGGATTTTCGGAGGGGCTCCATCATGCGGCCCTGCGCCTGCTGGCTTGCGCGGCGCTGCTGGCGGGTTTGCTGCAGCCTGGCATGGCCAGCGCCGCGCACACCTCGCTCATCTGCCCGGCCAAGGGTGGTGGGGTCACGCAAGGCGGCACGGTCACCATCGACGTGACCGACTGCACGCCAGGTATTGGCTGGGCGGGCACCGGTCCGGTGGACGGGCCGGCGTTGCCGGTGCATGGCAGTGCCAACCTGCGCATCACCGGACCGAACTGGGTCCTGGACTACAGCCACAATGGCAACAGCGCCACCAGCGACTACTTCGAGTTCACCGACGCATCGGGCAACGCCACTGCGCAAAGCGTCGTGGGCGTGACGGTCACCATCCATCCCTCGTCGTCTCCCATTGCGGTCGCACCCGCAACATTGCCCGCCCTGACGGCGGGCACGCCGTTTTCGCAGGCCCTCAGCGCCAGCGGCGGCACGGCGCCATACACCTACACGCTGCAAGGCGGCGCGCTGCCCCCGGGCCTCGGCGTGGCCGGTTCGGGCGCCATCACCGGCACGCCCACCCGGCGCGGGGGCTACACCTTCAGCGTGCGCTCCACCGACCATGGCGGCCTGTTCGTGGACAAGGGCTACACCGGCACGGTGGGCAACCCGAGCCTGGCGCTGGCCACCCCCACGGGCACGGCGGTGCAGGGCCAGCCCTTCTCGCAAGCACTGGCCACCACGGGCGGTGTGTCGCCCTACAGCTATCTGCTGGAGACGGGCAGCTTCCCGGCGGGCATCAGCATCTCCGGCGCGGGCGTGGTCAGCGGCACCACGGCGGCGTCCCTGGGCAGCTACCCGGTGACCTTGCGGGTCACGGACGCCAGCACGGGGCCTGGGAGCTATTTCGAGCTGGAGAACTACACGCTGGTGGTCAGCCAGCAGCCCGTGCTGTCCATCAACGACGTGGCGGCCAGCGAAGGCAATGCGGGCATGGCCCATTTCAGTTTCACGGTCAGCCTCAGCGCGCCCGCCGGGCCGGGCGGCGTCACCTTCGACATCGCCACGGCCAATGGCACGGCCACCGCGGGGGCCGACTACGTGGCGCACAGCCTCGCGGGCCAGGCCATACCCGCAGGCAGCAGCACCTACCCCTTCGTGGTGCAGGTGCCGGGCAATGCGCTCTTCCAGCCGGACAGAACGTTTTGGGTGAATGTGACCAATCTGGTGAATGCCGTGGCGGGCGACGCGCAGGGCCAGGGCACCATCGTCAACGACGACGCGGCCCCCAGCCTGTCGATCAACGATGTGACCGTGGTGGAGGGCCACGGCGGTACCACCGGCGCCGTCTTCACCGTGTCCCTGAGCGCGCCGAGTGGCTTCACCACCAGCGTCAACTACGCCACGGCCAACGGCACGGCCACGCAGCCCGGCGACTACACCGCCACCAGCGGCACGCTGACTTTCACGCCAGGGCAAACCTTGCTCACCGTCACGGTGCCCGTGGTCGGCGACACCACGCCCGAGGCCCACGAGACCTTCTTCGTCCATCTGAGCGGCGCCGTCAACGCCACCATCGCCGACAACCAGGGCCTGGGCACCGTCACCAACGACGATGTGCCTGTGGCCGTCGGCCCCGGCACCCTGCCGGGCGGCACGGTGGCGGCGGCCTACAGCCAGACCCTGGCGGGCAGCGGTGGCGCAGGCCCTTATGCATTCGCGGTGACGGCGGGCGCGCTGCCCACGGGGCTGGCCTTGTCCACCGGCGGGCTGCTCGGCGGCATGCCCACGGCGGGCGGTGCGTTCAATTTCACGGTCACCGCCACCGACAGCAGCGCCTTTCCGGGGCCGTATGCGGGCTCGCAGGCCTATACCCTGGCCATTGCCAGCCCCACGGTGTCGCTGGCCCCCGCCACCGTGCCGGGCGGCACGCGCACCGTGGCCTACAGCACTCCGCTCGCGGCATCGGGCGGCACGGCGCCGTACACCCATGCCGTCACGGCCGGGGCGTTGCCGGGCGGGCTGCTGCTCAGCGCGGGCGGCGTGCTGTCGGGCACGCCCACGGCCACGGGGTCCTTCAACTTCAGCGTGACCGCCACCGACAGCAGCACCGGCACCGGCCCCTACACCGCCACGCGCGCCTACACGCTGGTGGTGGCCGATGCGGCGCCGGTGGCCAGCCACTCGGCGCACACGGTGGCCTATGGCTCCAGCGGCAACGCCGTGCCGCTGAGCCTCTTCGGCGGGGCGGCCACGTCGCTGGCCCTCACCACACCGGCCGCGCACGGCACGGCGATGGTCAGTGGCACCACCCTCCAGTACACGCCCACGCCGGGCTATGCGGGCAGTGACAGTCTTGCCTATACCGCCACCAACACCTCCGGCACATCGTCGCCCGCCACCGTCACGCTGACCGTGAGCCCGCCCACCCTGGTGATCAGCCCCAACAGCGCGCAGACCGCCACGGTGGGCAGCGCCTACACCCGCACCTTCACCTGGAGCGGCGGCGCCGCGCCCTACACGGGCCTGCAGGTGCAGAACCTGCCCGCGGGCCTGTCGGTCACGGCCACCACGGCCGACAGCGCCACGGTGTCGGGCACGCCCTCGGTGGCCGGTGCGTTCAACCTCCACCTCACCGCCACCGACAGCAGCACCGGCGCCGGCCCGTTCAACGGCGCGCAGGCCGTGGCGCTCACGGTGGGAGCCCCCACCGTCACCCTGGCGCCCGCCACGCTGCCCGCTGCCGGCGCGTACAGCGCCTACAGCCAGACCCTCGCGGCGGCCGGTGGGCTGGCCCCGCACAGCTATGCCGTGAGCACCGGCGCCTTGCCCCCGGGCCTGGCGCTGAGCACGGCCGGCGTGCTGGCCGGGACCGTGGGCGCACCGGGCACCTACCATTTCACCGTCACGGCCACCGACGCCAGCGGGGCGGCCTATGCAGGCAGCCAGGCCTACACGCTGCAGGTGGCGCTGGCGCAGACCTACAGCGGCCCGTCCCCCACGGGCTCGGGCACCATCACGGCCAGCTTTGGCGGCGGCGGTGCGGGGTGCGTGTTCGCCAGCGCGCAGTTCATCCCGCCGTCGGGCCACGCGTCCAGCCCGCCCGCCCACAGCGCCCCGGCGGGGGTGCAGTTTCCGCACGGGCTGTTTGACTTCGCCACCACGGGCTGCACGCCGGGCAGCACGCTGCAGTTCACCATCACCTACCCCGGCGCGCTGCCGGCCCACACCCAGTACTGGAAGTACGGCCCCACGCCGGCCAGCCCGCCCAACGCGGCGCCACGCTGGTACACCCTGCCCGCCGGGGTGGCGGGCACGGTGGCGACCTTCTCCATCACCGACGGCGCCCTGGGGGATGATGACCTGGCCGCCAACGGCGCCATCGTGGACGCGGGCGGCGCGGGCTTCGGGCTGGCCGCCACGGCCGTGCCGCTGGGCGACGGGCTGATCTGGTGGCTGGCCCTGGGACTGCTGGCCGTGGCCGCAGGCCAGCGCCGCCGGGGCGCGGGGTGATGTGCGGTTGATATGAAAATCATAGCTGCCAGCGCTTTCGGGATAAGCGCTGGGGCCTCATTTCATTCAAAGATTGCAACCATCCGCTCCCTGCAAGATTCAGCCGCCCTGGCCTTGCGGCAGCCGGGCAATCACCTTGATCTCGAACTGAAACCCATACAGCCAGGTCACGCCAATGCCCGTCAGCGTGGGGTGGGGCGCCTCGCCCCAGAACTCGGGCACGATGCTCCACACCGCTTCAAAGTTCGCCTCGGGGTTGACGACAAACATCGTCACGTCCACCACATCGTCAAAGGTGCAGCCCGCCGCCTGCAGCACCGCGTCCAGGTTGGTGAACGCCCGCCGCACCTGCGCCTTCAGGTCGGGCTCGGGCGAGCCATCCTCGCGGCTGCCCACCTGGCCCGACACGAACAGAAAGCCGTTGGACCGCACCGCCGGCGAATAGCGGTTGCGCTCGTACAGCGCCTGGCGACCGGCCGGAAACACCACATCACGTTGGGCCATGAAAAAACTCCTTCGGTAGGGCCGGCAAGCCGCCCCGTGTTGACGATGAAGGCACTGTAGAAGCGCGGGGCCGGCCGATAAACAGGCAAGCCTGTCCATCACTGTTCTTAGAATCCAAACAATCGCGGGCCGCACCAGGCCCATTGCAGCGCGGCACGGGCTCGGCCCGCGCACCCCACGGGCCCCCCTGAGGCGGCCGCACCGGAGCATCCCCATGGACCGTTTTGACGCAATGCAGGCCTTCGCGCGGGTGGTGGAAACCGGCAGCTTCACCAAGGCGGCGGCAACCCTGCACATGAGCAAGACCACGGTGACCCAGCTGGTGCAGCAACTGGAGGCACGCCTGCGGGTCCGGCTGTTCAACCGCACCACGCGCAAGGTCCATGTCACCGCCGATGGCGCCGCCTACTACGAGCGCGTGGTGCGCCTGCTGGCCGACCTGGACGACGCCGAGACCAGCCTCTCCACCGCCGCCGCCGCGCCCCGGGGCCGCCTGCGGGTGGATGTGCCCAGCCCCCTGGCCCGGCTCGTCCTCGTCCCCGCGCTGCCCGCGTTCCACGCGCGGTATCCCGACATCCAGCTCGACATGGGCGTGAGCGACCGCCGCGTGGACATGCTGGGCGAGAACGTGGACTGCGTGGTGCGCGGCGGCACCCTCACCGACCAGTCCCTCATCGCCCGCCAGGTGGGCGAGCTCGCACTGCGCGTGTTTGCCGCTCCCAGCTACCTGCGGCACGCGGGCGTGCCCGCGCACCCGGGGGAGCTGGAAGACTCGCACCACCGCATCGTGGGTTTCCTGTGGGCGCGCACCGGCAAGCCGGTTCCCTATGCCATGCGCCGCGGCGGCGAGAGCATCCACGTGCAGGGCCGCTACGTGTGCGCGATGGACGACGGCAATGCCTATCTGGCCGCAGGGCTGGCCGGCATGGGGGTGCTGTGGCTGCCCAGCTACATGGCGCGGCCGCACGCGGCCAGCGGCGAACTGGTGCCATTGTTTGAAGGCTGGACGATGGACCCCATGCCCCTGTACGTGGCCTACCCGCCCAACCGCCATGTGAGCGCCAAGGTCCGGGTGTTCATTGACTGGGTGGTGGAGCTGATGGCGCTGCATGCACCGGTGGCGGTGCGGCGTGCCGATGAAAGCTATTGAAAATATAGCATTCAGGGTTCATGGATAAGCGCCCGGGGCCCATTCAGCTTCAGGATGGCCGGTCAACCCAAACCGCTGAAGCCCGCCGCGCAGCCATCAACCGCCAGGAAACCTACCCCTGCGCGCCCGCCGCCATCTCCAGCTGCATCATGATCATGTTGACCAGCGTGTGCACCGTGGGGCGGCCGGTCTCGATCACGAAGTGGGCCGTTTCGCGGTACAGGCCGTCGCGGTGCGCGTACAGCTCGCGCAGCTTGTCCATGGGGTTGCCCACCTGCAGCAGTGGCCGGGTCTTGTCGTGCTTGACGCGGCGGTAGATCTCTTCGGGCGAGGCGCGCAGGTACAGCACGTTGCCGAAGCGGCGCAGCACCTCCCGGTTGGCCGGGCGCAGCACGGCGCCGCCACCGGTGGAAAGCACCATGCCGCCAGGCTCCTGCGCCACCTCGGCCAGGACCTGGGACTCGACATCGCGAAAGCGCGCTTCGCCTTCCGCTTCGAAAAAGCTGCGGATGGTGGTGCCGAGGGTCTGCTCCAGCCGGTGGTCCAGGTCGACGAATGGAACACCCGCCCGGTGGGCGAGTTGCCGGCCGATGGTGGATTTGCCCGAGCCGGGCATACCGACCAGTGCACAGCGAATCTGCATAAATTTCCTGTTGTTATGGCTGCCCAACTGGACGCAGAGTGTAAGGCGGCGGGCGCTCAGAGCGCGGCGTACACCAGGGCCGGATACAGCTCGCTCAGGTAGCGCAGTTGTCCCGGGGCCTGTGTGAGCAGGATGGCGAACAGGTCCTGCGCCGGGTCCACGAGGAAGAAGGTGCCGCCCAGCCCGCTCCAGCTGTAGTGCCCCGCCGAGCCGGGGCGCGTCGCCAGCCCGGTGGCCGTGCGCACCGCCACGCCCAGCCCGAATCCGTAGCCGGGGGGCAGCACGTCGCCGGCCGTGGGGATGCCGCCCAGGTGGTCCGCCGTCATGAAATCCACCGTGGCGCGGCTGGCCAGCCGCACGGGGCCGTCCGTGCCTTCCAGGGTGCCCCGGCCCAGCAGGAGCTGCAGGAAACGCGCGTAGTCCGCGGCGGTGGACACCAGCCCGCCCCCGGCGGATTCAAACGCGGGCGGGGCGGCCACGTCGATCAACGCGACCTCGGTACCCGTCTGCGGGTCGCGCGCGAAGGGCTCGGCCAGCCGGTGCAGGTTCCGGGGAGGGACGCTAAAGCCCGTGTCGTGCATGCCCAGGGGCCCGAACACGCGGCGCTGCAGGATGGTGCCCAGGGGCGCGCCTTCCACCACCTCGAGCACGGCGCCCAGCACATCCGTGGCGCGGCTGTACTCCCAGCGGCTGCCGGGCGCATGCACCAGCGGCAGGGGGCCCCGCGCGGCCGCGAGACCGGCATTGGTGTGGCGGCGCGAACCAATGCGGGCAGCGCGGTACAGGTCGGGCACCGGGCCCGCCTCCCACGCGTAGCTGAGGCCGGCGGTGTGGCGCAGCAGGTCGTGCACGGTGGCCTCGCGCGGCGCGGGTGCCCGCTGGCCGGTGGCTGGGTCGTACACCTGCTGCCCGGCAAACGCGGGCAGGTAGTGCGACACGGGGTGTGCCAGCAGCAGGCGGCCTTCCTCCATGAGCATCAGTGCCACCAGCGAGGCAATCGGCTTGGTCATCGAGTAGATGCGAAAAAGCGTGTCGTGCGCCATGGCGGGGGCGTCCGCCCCGGGGCGCTGTGCGCCCACCGCCTGGTGCAGCACGGTGCGGCCCTGGTGGTGCACCAGCGCCACCGCGCCGGGCAGCAGGCCCTGGTCCACATGGGCTTGAAGTACGTGGCACAGGCGTGCCAGGGGGGCTGGGTGCATGGGTTCCTCGAGACGGTGGTGGCAATGGGGCCCGCGCACGTTCCGCGTGTCGGAACGTCGCCGGTGGTGGACGGATTGTTTCAGTCTGTTGCGGCATCCCGCGGCGGCAAGTCGCGCAGATGACTGGCGCACCCGCCAATCGCTGGGTGATTACCCTGAAATGTTCTGCACAGCGGAATGCGAGGTTGGGCATCCGGGGCTTCGTTATTAAGCTGGCCCGGCCTCGACCGCAAGGGGATCGCGCCGCTTCGGCGCATCGCGTGCGGCATGCGGGGCGGCTGGGCCGATGGCCGCAGCCTGTCTGCAAACCTACCAGGAGCACGACGATGGAGACACGCCCCCGCGGGGACGCCCCGAGCCCACGCCCCGAGGCCATGCCGCCCGCGCAGCACGGCCGCGCACCGCTCGCAGGGAGGGGCGGTTGATGGACCTGTTCCTGCAGCAAGTGCTCAACGGCCTCACGCTGGGCGGCATCTACAGCCTGGTGGCCCTGGGCCTCACGCTGGTGTACGGCATCCTGCACGTGCCCAATTTCGCCCATGGCGCGTTCTACATGGCCGGGGCGTTCGTGTCGTGGCACCTCATGGCGGCCTGGGGCTTCAACTACTGGGTGGCGATGGCGGGCTCGGCCCTCGCCGTGGCGCTGATCGGCGTGGTGTCGGAGCGGCTGGTGTTCCACCCGCTGCGCAATGCCTCGGGCCTGCATCCGATGATCGCGGCCATCGGGGTGCTGCTGTTCCTGGAGGCCGGCGCGCAGGCCCTGTGGGGTGCGGACTTCCACCGCATGCAGACGCCGTACACCGGCATCATCGACCTGGGCGGAGTCACGGCGCCGGTGCAGCGCCTGCTGATCATCGCGGCGGCCTTCGTGCTCATGGTGGTGCTGCACCTGTTCCTCAAGAAGACGGTGACGGGCTCGACCATCATCGCCATGGCGCAGAACCGCGATGGCGCGTCGCTGGTGGGCATCGACGCGAACCGCGTGGCCATGCTCACCTTCGCCATCTCGGGCGCGCTGGCCGCGGTGGCCGCCACGCTGTATGCGCCCATCAACCTTGTGTACCCGGCCATGGGGCACCTCGTGATCACCAAGGCCTTCGTGATCATCATCCTGGGGGGCATGGGCAGCGTGCCCGGCGCCATCATCGGGGGGCTCATCATCGGTTTTGCCGAGAGCTTCGGGGCGTTCTACATCTCCACCGACTACAAGGACATCATCGCCTTCGTGCTGCTCGTGGCCATCCTGTCGGTGCGTCCGCAGGGCCTGTTCACCAAGGGGGTGCGCTGACATGGCATTCCTGGAAGGCAAATGGGGCTGGGCCCTGCTGCTGGCCGCCGGGCTGGCGTTTCCCCTGTTCGTGGGCAATGACTACCACCTCACGGTGATGGGCACCGCCTACATCTTTGCGATCGCCACCATCGGCCTGAACCTCATCACGGGCTACACGGGGCAGTTCAACTTGGCGCACAGCGGCTTCATGGCGGTGGGCGCCTACACGGTGGGCATCCTCACGGTGGACCACCAGGTGCCGTTCTGGGTGGCGTTCGCGCTCTCGGGCGTGGTCACCACCGTGCTGGGTTTCTTCATCGGCGTCCTGTCGCTGCGGCTCAAGGGGCACTACTTCTCGATCTTCACGCTGTGCGTGGGCTACATCATGTTCCTCGTGATCGAGAAATGGGAAGGGCTCACCCATGGCACGGTGGGCATCATCGGCATCCCCGCCCCGTCGCCCATCGGGGGGCTGCGGTTCGACACGCCGCTGGCGCTGTACTACCTGGCCTTCTTCTGGCTGGTGGTGGGAATGTGGGCCATGCGCCGTATCGTCAATTCGCTGCTCGGGCGCACCTTCATGGCCATCCGCAACAGCGACGAGCTGGCCGAGTCGCTGGGCATCAACCTCATGCGCAACAAGGTGCTGGCGTTCATGCTGTCGGTGTTCTACGCGGGTATCGCGGGGGGGCTGTATGCGGGCTATGTGCGCTTCATCGGGCCCGGCGTGGCGGGGGTGGAGCACACCTTCGACATGACCATGTACATGCTCATCGGGGGGCTGGGGACGCTGCTGGGCCCGTTGCTGGGCGCGCTCGCCATGCCCTGGCTCACGCAGTACCTGCAGTTCCTGCAGGAGTACCGCTTCCTTGTCTTCGGTCCCATCCTCGTGCTGCTGGTGATCTTCGTGCCGCACGGCATCGTGGGCACCTACCTGGGCTGGAAGGCACGCCGCGCCACCCGGCCGTCCGCCACACCGCCCGCAGGAGGCGACCGTGCTTAAGATCGAACACCTCACCAAGCGCTTTGGCGGCCTGGCCGCCGTCAACAACGTCAGCACCACCATCGAGGCCGGCAGGATCAACGCGATCATCGGCCCCAACGGTGCCGGCAAGACGACGTTCTTCAACCTCATCAGCGGAATGCACCGGCCCAGCTCGGGCACCATCACGCTGGAGGGACGCGACGTGACCTCGCTGCGCACCGACGAGGTGGCGCGCCTGGGCGTGGCGCGCACCTTCCAGACCACGGCGCTCTTTGACATGGCCTCGGTGCTGGACAACCTCATCGTGGGCCACCGCCTGCGCACGCGCTCGGGCCTGCTCGACGTGCTGTGCAATTCCAGCCGCCTGCGCGAGGAAGAGCGCATCTGCCGCGAGAAGGCGCGCGAGGCGCTCGATTTCGTGGGCCTCGCGCACCTGGAAAACCGCATGGCGGGCGACATCTCGCAGGAGGAGCGCAAGCGCGTGGCCTTCGCGCTGGCGCTGTCCACCGGGCCGCGCCTGGTGCTGCTGGACGAGCCCGCCGGCGGCGTGAACCCCGACGAGACCGAAGGCCTGGCCCAGCTCATCCGCAAGATGGTGGCCCATGGCCTCACCGTGTGCCTGATCGAACACAAGATGAACATGATCATGAGCCTGGCCGACAAGATCATGGTGCTGAACTACGGCGAGAAGATCGCCGAGGGCACCCCCGCCGAGATCCGCGCGAACCCGGCCGTCATCGACGCCTACCTGGGGAGCGAGCATGCTGCAGCTTGACAACCTCTCGCTCAAATACGGCAGCTTCCAGGCGCTCAATGGCGTGAGCCTGCATGCCCGGCAGGGCGAGCTGGTGGTGCTGCTGGGCGCCAACGGCGCGGGCAAGAGCTCGATCTTCCTGACCATCAGCGGCATCCACAAGGCCGCCGGGGGCAGCATCCGCTATGGCGACAGGGAGCTGGCGGGCATGAAGCCCTCTCAGATCGTGCAGCACGGCGTGGTGCAGTGCCCCGAGGGGCGCAAGCTGTTCCCCGGCATGTCGGTGCTCAAGAACCTGATGCTGGGCGCCTACGTGCACCGGGGCGACACGGCGGGCAGCAGGAAGGTGCTGGACGAGGTGTTCGCGCTGTTTCCCATCCTGGCCGAGAAGAAGGACGACCCCGCGGGCTCGCTCAGCGGCGGCCAGCAGCAGATGGTGGCCATCGGCCGCGCCATGATGGGCCGGCCCAAGGTGCTGCTGCTCGACGAGCCCTCGCTGGGCCTGGCGCCGCTGGTCATCAAGCAGACCTTCGAGGTCATCCAGCGCATCAACCAGGCCGGCACCACGGTGCTGCTGGCCGAGCAGAACGCGTTCGCGGCGCTCAAGATCGCGCACCGCGCCTACGTCATCGAGAGCGGCCGCATCGTGATGGAGGGCGACCGCGACAGCCTCATGAACAACGAGGCCGTGCGCCGGGCCTACATCGGCGCATAGGAGATGAGGAGCAGCCCCCCCGCGGCGCCGCGCGCGTGCGACGGTAGTGCCACCTGTTTGACGACCCTGACTCGCAAGAGCCGCTTTTTCAGAAACCCCAAGGAGACATCAGCATGATCACGAAACGCAAGACCATCCTTCGACTCGGTGCCAGCGCCTTCGCGGTGGCCGCACTGCTGGGTGCCACCGGCACCGCCTTCGCCCAGCAGGTCGTGAAGATCGGCTACTCGGGCCCCTTGAGCGGCGGCGCCGCGCTGTACGGCAAGAACGTGCTCAGCGGCATGGAGATGGCGGTGCAGGAGATCAACGCCAAGGGCCTGGAGGTGGCCGGCCAGAAGGTCAGGCTCGAGATCGTCGCGCTGGACGACAAGTACAACCCCAGTGAAACCGCCATCAATACCCAGCGCCTGGTGCAGGAGCACAAGGCACCCGCGGTGCTGGTGCCGCATTCGGGCGGCAGCTTCGCGGTGATGGCCACCAACGAGGCGCAGAAGGTCCTGCTGCTCTCGTACACCAGCGTGCCGCAGATCACCGAGCGCAACAACAAGCTCACGCTGCGCATCCCGCCCGAGTTCACGTCCTACGTGAAGCCCTTCGTGAACCACGCCATGGGCAAGTACGGCAAGAACGTGGCCATCGCCAATGCCGACCACGACTACGCCAAGGCCTGGACAGCCGCCTTCAAGCCCGCGTGGGAAGCCGCGGGCGGCAAGGTGGTGGCCGAGAACCCCATGTCCTACAACCGCGCGACGGACTTCTACAGCGGCGTGAGCCGGGTGCTCGCCTCCAAGCCCGACGTGCTCTTCATCGGCGGCGCGT
This sequence comes from Acidovorax sp. GW821-FHT10E03, assembly GCF_059415205.1. Lineage (NCBI taxonomy): Bacteria > Pseudomonadati > Pseudomonadota > Betaproteobacteria > Burkholderiales > Comamonadaceae > Acidovorax > Acidovorax sp. GW821-FHT10E03. The sequence continues at coordinate 42,373 of NZ_JBWKMU010000015.1, forward strand.
CCGAGCCCACGGGCCTGGTGATCAAGCAGGCGCGCGAGCTGGGCTTCAAGGGGGGCTTCGTGATCATCGACCAGGCCAAGATGGACGAGATCGGCAAGATCACCGGCGGCTACGGCCCCCTGGAGGGATCGATCGGCGTGCTGCCCGTGGTGGAGGACAGCTCGCCGGTGACCAAGGCCTTCGTGGAGCGCTTTCGCAAGACCCACCCCGGCCGCGACCCGAGTTCCGAGGTCTCGCTCAACTACACCACCGTGCACGCCACCGCGCTGGCGATGAAGCTCGCGGGCAGCACCACCGACGCCGCCGCGATCCGCGCGCAGCTGGACAAGGCCTTCAAGTCACTGCCCACCGAAAACAACCCGCACGAGATGGACGGCGTGAACGAGCGCGGCGGCTCCACGGCCAACACCCGCGTGGCCATCGTGGAAGGCGGCAAGGTCAAGGAGATCCGGCTGGACGCGCTGGCCAAGTAGGTCGGCGCGGGCCCTGGACCGCCACGCCACGCAGGGCCTGCCACGGAGAAGGGGCAGGCCTTTTTTTGCAAGGGATCTTGCCGTGCACCGCGCGCTGCCCCGGCACGGGCTAACTCCTGGATTTGCAGTTATTTTGGCCGCTGGCGCTTGACTGTAAAGCGCAAGGCGCTATAAAAAGTGAAGCATCAGGCGCGCGGACCCGCCCCGGGAGGTGCGCTGCGCTCCTGTTCCTGCAGCTCGCGCCACTGGACCTTGCCCGTGCCCGACTTGGGCAGGCTGTCCACGAACTGCACGCGGCGCGGGCTCTTGTAGGCGGCCATGTGGTCGTGGCTCCAGTCGATGATGTCCTGCGCGCTCACCTGGCCCTTGAAGGCGTCGCGCAGCACGACCACCGCCTTCACGGTCTCGCCCCGGCGTTCGTCGTGCGCGGCGATCACGCACACCTCCTGGATGGCGGGGTGGGCGTACATCATGGCCTCGACCTCGGCGGGCCAGACCTTGAAGCCCGATGCGTTGATCATGCGCTTCAAGCGGTCCACCATGAAGAAGTAGCCGTCCTCGTCCACCTGCGCCAGGTCGCCGGTGCGCAGGAAGCGCTTGCCCTCCAGAGTGATGAAGCTGTCGGCCGTGGCCTGCGGGTTGTTCCAGTAGCCCACCATGACCTGCGGTCCGTGCACCACGATCTCGCCGGTCTCGCCCGGCGGCAGTTCGGCGAACGTCGCGGGGTCGACCACGCGCGCATCCACGTCGAACACCGGGATGCCCAGGCATTGCGGCTTGGGCCGGTGCGGCGGGTTGATGTGCGTGGCCGCCATGGTTTCGGACATGCCGTAGCCCTCCACGTAGTCCAGCCCCGTCAGCTCCTTGAGGCGTTGCGCCACCGCCTTGGGCATGGCCGCGCCACCGCCCCGGATGGCCTGCAGGCTGGAGATGTCGTAGTCGCCGATGCGCGGGTTGGCCAGGAAGTCCACCACCATGGTGGAGATGGCTTGCCAGATGCTGATGCGGTAGCGCTGCATGAGCCGGGCCGTGGCGTCGCGGTCCCAGCGCGGCAGCACCACCACGGTGGCGCCCACGAACAGCGGCCCGTTCATGCTGCCCGACATGCCCGTGACGTGAAAGAGCGGCAGCACGGCCAGATAGGTCGCATCCTGCGTGCGCGAGAACCACTGCGCGCCGCCCACCAGCGTGCTCATGGCGCTGCGGTGCGTGTGCATGCAACCCTTGGGGTGGCCGGTGGTGCCCGAGGTGTAGGGCATCACGCAAAGGTCATCGGGTCCGGCGGTCAGCGGGCCGGGCGCGAGCCGCTGCGCCAGCATGTCGCTCCAGAGCGTCACGCCCGGGGCGGCGATGGCCTCGCGCGGCGCGCTGACGAACGCGGGCACGGGCAGGTCGGTGGGCACCTGCAGGTAGTCGCTGTAGGCCGCGACGATCAGGTGCTCCAGGCCGGCGCCACCCTGCGCCCCGCCCACCAGCGGCTGCGCCTGCGCATGCAGGTCCTGCGGCAGGAAGGCCACTGTGGCCCCGCTGTCGTGCACATAGTGGCGCAGCTCGTCGGTGAGGTTCATGGGGTTCACCGGCACCACCACGGCATTGGCGCGCAGGATGCCGTAGAACGCCAGGATCCACTGCGGGCTGTTCTGCATGTACAGCAGCACCCGGTCGCCGGCCTTCACGCCGCACCGCTGCTGCAGGAAACCCGCGATGTGCTCGGCCTCCTGCTGGAACTGCCGGAACGTCACCAGCGTGTCGTAGAACACCAGGAAGGGCTTGTCCGGGTAGCGCGCCGCCGAAACCTCGGCGTTGTGGAACAGGTTGGTCTGCGGCAGCGTGAGGTGGCGGGACAGCCCCGGGGGCCAGTGGGCAAGGTGGCGGTCGGACATGCGGGGCGGGCTCCTGAAGGCGTGGTTCGGCGGCGGGGCGGTCAGCCGCGTTTCAGATGGCGTGCCAGCTCGTCCTTGGCGATGGCATTGCGGTGCACTTCGTCGGGGCCGTCGGCAAATCGCAAGGTACGTGCCTGAGCATAGGCGGCCGCGAGCGGGAAATCATCGCTCACCCCGCCGCCGCCATGCACCTGCATGGCCCAGTCGATCACCTGGCAGGCCATGCTGGGCGCGGCCACCTTGATCATCGCGATCTCCTTGCGGGCGACCTTGTTGCCCACGGTGTCCATCATCTGCGCGGCATTGAGCACCAGGAAGCGCGCCTGGTCGATCAGGATGCGCGCGTTGGCGATGCGCTCGCGCGTGACGCCCTGGTCGGCCACCTTGCGGCCAAACGCCGTGCGGCCCAGGGCGCGCTGGCACATCAGCTCCAGCGCGCGCTCGGCCACGCCGATGAGGCGCATGCAGTGGTGGATGCGCCCGGGGCCCAGGCGGCCCTGGGCGATCTCGAAGCCACGGCCCTCGCCCAGCAGGATGTTGGCCACGGGCACGCGCACGTTCACGAAGCTCACCTCGCCATGGCCGTGCGGCGCATGGTCGTAGCCGAACACGGGCAGCGCGCGTTCCATGGTCACGCCGGGCGTGTCCATGGGCACGAGGATCATCGACTGCTGCTGGTGCCGGCTGGCATGGTCGGGGTCGGTCTTGCCCATGAAGATCAGGATCTCGCAGCGCGGATCGGGCGCGCCGGAGGTCCACCATTTGCGGCCGTTGATGACGTAGTGGTCGCCGTCGCGCACGATGCGGGCTTCGATGTTGGTGGCGTCCGACGAGGCCACGTCGGGCTCGGTCATGGCGAAGGCCGAGCGGATCCGGCCGTCGAGCAGCGGCAGCAGCCAGCGCTGCTGCTGCTCGGGCGTGGCATAGCGCGCCAGCGTTTCCATGTTGCCGGTGTCGGGCGCCGAGCAGTTGAAGGCCTCGGGCGCGATGTGCGAGCGGCCCATGATTTCGCACAGGGGCGCGTATTCCAGGTTGGTCAGGCCCGCGCCCAGGTTGGATTCGGGCAGGAACAGGTTCCAGAGGTTGGCGGCCCGGGCCTTGGCCTTGAGGTCCTCCATCACCTGGGTGGGCTGCCAGGCGTTGCCGGCCTTGCGGTTTGCGGCCACCTCGTGGTGGTACACCGGTTCGGCGGGGTAGATGTGTTCTTCCATGAACGCCGTCAGGCGCTGCTGCAGGTCGACGACCTTGGGGGAGTAGGTGAAATCCATGAAGGGGTGCTTTCCGCAAAGGGCAGGGAATGGCGCGGTGTCAGATCAGGCTGGCGCCGCCGTCCACCACGATCGCGTGGCCTGTGATGTGGCGCGAGGCCTCGGAGGCGAGGAACACCACGGCGCCCTTGAGGTCCTCTTCGCCGCCGATGCGGCGCAGCGGGGTGCGCTCGATCATGGCCGGGCCCAGTTTGTCGATGAGGCCGCTGGCCATCTTGCTCGGGAAGAATCCGGGGCAGATGGCGTTGACGCGGATGCCGTAGTGCCCCCATTCGGAGGCCAGCGTGCGCGCGAAGTGGATCGCCGCGGCCTTGGAGGTGTTGTAGGCAATGGTGTTCATGCCCGGCGGCGTGCCCTTGATGCCGGCCACCGAGGCCGTCACGATGATGTTGCCCTTGCCGCGCGGAATCATGCAGCGCTTGCCCACCTCGCGCGAGAGGAAGAAGGGCGCGTTCACATTGAGGTCCATCACCTTGTGCCAGGCGGCGTCGGGGTGGTCCTCGGCCTTGGCGCCCCAGGTGGCGCCCGCGTTGTTGACGAGGATGTCGATGGTGCCAAAGCGCTCCACCACCTGGTCCACCAGGCCGGGGATGTCCCCGGTCTTCTGCAGGTCGTTGACCACGGTCAACACCTCGCAGCCCAGGCCTTCCAGGTGCTTTTTCGCTTCGGCCAGCTCATCGGCCTTGCGGGCCGTGATGGCGAGCCTGGCGCCCATCTCGCCCAGGGCCTCGGCCATCTGTAGGCCCAGGCCGCGCGAGCCGCCGGTGACCAGGGCGACCTGGCCGGTGAGATCGAAGAGTTGCTTGACGCTCATGAGAAGGGCTTTCGTTGGAAGTGCGTGGAGCGCGCGGACTCGAAGGCGACAGGGCGCCCGGGCATCGCGCTGCCGTGGGATGGGGAAAGGTGCGGGGCACCGCGCTCGCGGCGCGGAACCCGCAACTGCACTTCATGCTAGTCGGGGCCGCACCCGATGTAAAACGCGAGCTGTCACCTGCGAAACTCGGTGCGTGCCCGCGAAGGCCCGCCAGCGCGGTCCTTAGCGGTAGACCGCGGTCTCGATGCGGGCCACGATCTCTATCAGCCGCGGCCTCACCGCATCGAGCAGAAAATCCTGCGGGACATTGAACGCGGGCCCGCCGCAGTTGATCACCATGGGCGGCAGCCCGCCCCCCGGCTGAAACCCGCGGGCGATCGCATTGACGTTCTTCTGCCAGTCACCGAACGACGTTGCCACGGACAGGCCGCGGTAGTCCTGCAGCGCCTGGTCGATGCCCAGCTGCACCTGCGGCCACGCGGTTTCGTCGCGGCCCTGGATCTGGGCCAGCACCGCGCTGCGCTCCTTGGGCGGCACGGCGGCGAGCCAGGCGCGCCCCATGGCGGACGTGGCCAGCGAGATGCGCGAGCCCACGTCCAGGCTGAGCGTGTGCAGGGCCGCGCTGCGGCAGTTCTCGACATAGATCATCGACAGGCGGTCCCGGGTGCCCATCGACACCTCGGCGCCCGCGAAGTCGGCCAGTTCCTGCATCAGTGGGCGCGCGACCTGGCGCACGTCCAGGCGCACCAGCATCGAACTGCCCAGCGACAGCGTGGCGGTGCCCAGGCGGTACTTGCCGCAGGCCTCCACGTGGATGAGGTAGCCCAGCCGGGTGAGGGTGGCGGTCAGGCGCGACACGGTGGATTTGGGCAGGCGGCAGCGTTGCGCGATCTCCTGGTTCCCCAGGAGCTTGTCGCCCGCGCGAAAGCAGGCCAGCACCTCCAGGCCCCGGGCCAGCGCCGTCACGAAGTGCCGGTCCTGGGGAGGCCGCGCCAGGGGCGCGCGGGGAGTGTGGGCAGGGCGGGGCGGCGGCATGGGCGCATTATGGCGATGCGGTTCCAGGGGACTGCCTGGCGCCGGGCGGCCGCTGTGGGAGCGCACCTACCTGCACAGCGGTGATCCGCGCATGGACGCAACGGCCTTGCGGCCTTAGGCTGTGGCGATGAACGTGCGCCCGACAGTCCAACGCCTCCTCCTGCCTTTTCAAGCCCTTTGGCGGCTGCTGCAGCCCTTCTGGCGCGCGGCCCAGATGTGGCTGGATGCCGACGGGCTGCGCATGAGCGCGGCCATGTCGTTCTACGGCATGCTCAGCCTCGCGCCCCTGCTGCTGCTGCTGGTGGGCGTGCTGGGCTGGTGGATGGACCGCAGCTATCTGGAGAGCAATCTCATCGCGCAGGTGCAGGCGGTGATGGGCCAGCAGGTGGCCGACGTGGTGCGGCAGGCGCTGGCCAGCGCGCAGGCTCCCAGCGAAGGGCGGCTGGCTTCCCTGGTGGGTTTTGTGGTGCTGGTGTCGGGGGCCACCGGGGTGTTCGTGGAACTGCAGTCGGCGCTGGAGCATCTCTGGCGCGGCGGCGGGCCGGTGCCGCAGCGGGCGGCCTGGTGGCGCATGGCCTCGCTGCGCCTGCGGGGGCTGGCCTATGTGCTGGCGCTGGGGTTCCTGCTGCTGGTGTCGCTGGCCCTGTCCACGCTGATCCACCTGCTGGCGGGCTGGGCCGGGGCGCACCTGTCGTTCGCGCCGCTCGCGCCCGTCATGCAGGTCGTCAACGAAGCCGTCGCCTTCGGCTTTGCCGTGGCGTTGTTCGTGGGCCTGATGCGCATCGGCGCGGGGGCCAAGCCGCCCGCACGCTGCATCATGGCCGGGGCCGTGGTGGGCGCCACGCTGTTCACGGTGGGCAAGCAGCTGCTGGCCTGGTACCTGTCCACCGCGGCCGTGGTGTCGGCCTATGGCGCGGCCGGGTCGCTGGTGGTGTTGCTGATGTGGATCTACTTCTCGTCCGCCGTCCTCTTGTTTTCCGCGAGCTGCGCCCGGGCGTTCCAGGAGCTGGGCGCCTTGCCCGCGCAGCGGGGGCGCCTGCACGTGCCGCAGTAAGGCCCGAGGCCGGCGGTGCCGAGGGTGCCTTCCCCGCGCGCTCAGGCGGAAATGTGCAGCTGGGCGTCCAGGCCCAGCGTGCGGGCGAGCGTCAGCGCGTTCCCGGGCGCATGGGTCTTCATGGTGTTGTCGAAGAAGCAGAACACATTGCGCGCGGCCATGGCGGTGGGGCCGGCGTCTTCTGCGCAGAGCAGCCGCACGTCGGGCGGCACGCCGCCGGCGGCCCACGCGCGGATGCGCCCGGCCCAGGCCGCCAGCTGCGCATCGCTGTAGCCGCTCGCGTACAGCTCCTGGGCGCCGTGCAGGCGCAGGTACATGAAGTCCGCCGTCACATCGCCCACCTCGGGCCAGCGGCCCGCCGTGTCCGCCACCACGAGCGCCACGCCGTGGCGGCGCAGCAGAGCCACCGTCGCCGGCTGGCAGAAGCTCGCGTGGCGTACCTCGAGGGCGTGGCGCATCCGCATCGGGGCCACGGGGCCCAGCCATTCCTTACCCCGCATGCGGTCCTCGCGTTCATGGGCAAGGCGGGCTGCGGCCTCGGTGTCGTGCGGCAGGTGGCCCAGGAAGGCATCGAGCAGTGCTTCCTCGAAAGCCAGGCTTGGCGGCAGCTGCCACAGGATGGGCCCGAGCTTGCAGCCCAGGGCCAGCGGCCCCGACGCCATGAAGTTCGCGATGGCCGCGCGGGCGTCGCGCAGCCGCAGGACGTGGGTGATGTACCGCGGGGCCTTCACCGTGAAGACGAAGCCCTCGGGGGTGTCGGCGGCCCAGCGCCCATAGTTGGACGGGCGCTGCAGCGCATAGAAGGAGCCGTTGAGCTCGATGCTGGGGAACTGCCGCGACGCGAATTCCAGCTCCCGCGCCTGGGTGAGGCCCGAGGGGTAGAAGCTGCCGCGCCAGGGCGGATAGCGCCAGCCGGATATCCCGATGCGGATCTGTGCCGCAGCCATCGCCATCGTGAGCCTCCTTTCTTTCCGCATCCGCGCGGCGCATGGGCCGACGGCCAGCATAGGCGGCCGTTTGCGCGGGCACAACCCGGGTGCTTGCCACCCTTTGGCGCCGGGAGTTCGCAGGGGGCCACGTGCCGCCCCGCCGCTGCAGCGCAGAGAAGAATGTGTAAACAGGTTCTTACGTCCTTTACAGAGGCTACGCCCGGATTCCCGGTACTGCCGGGTACGCTGGCAGCCACCCGTCCAGAACCATCTGGACCTTTCGGAGAACAGCCATGAGCCTCATCGTTTCACCTTCCAATACCACCCGCTCCCTGGCCGCCGCGCCCGTGGGGGCCTTCGGCGCGGCGCCCTCCCTCAAGTGGCTGTGGGCGGCCATCGGGGTGCTCGGCGTGAGCGTGGTCGCGCTGGGTACGACCCTGGTGGTGCAGAACGCGGGGCCGTCCGCGGCCGACGCGCCGCCGCTGGCCGCTGCCGCGCAGCCCGCCAATGGTGCGCCAGGGGCTGCCACGCCCCCGCAGTCCTACCAGGCGCCACCGCCCGTGGGCAACAGGAACGTTGCCATCCACAGCGCGGCCAACCAGCCGCCGGCCTTGGCGCAGGGGTATGCCGAGCCGTCCCGGCAGCCGCAACAGCAGCAGCAACAACAACAACAACAACAACAACAACAACAACAACAACAACAACAACAACAACAACCGCTGCGCACCGCTGCGCAGGCACCTGTGTGCACCACCTGTGGCCGTGTCGAGTCCGTCCAGGCCGTGCAGCAGGCGGCACCCGCCACCGGCGTGGGGGCGGTCGCGGGCGGGGTGCTGGGGGCGGTGGTGGGCAACCAGGTGGGCAAGGGCTCGGGCCGCACGGCGGCCACCGTGCTGGGTGCCGTGGGCGGTGGCTATGTCGGCCACAAGGTCGAAGAGCGCACGCGCACGCAGACGGTCTACCAGATCGCCGTGCGCATGGAAGATGGCTCCGTGCGGCGTTTCACGCGCGCGCAGCCCCCGGCCGTGGGCACGCCCGTGGTGCTGCAGGGCAAGGGCTTCCGCGTGGACGACGGTGCCGCCACGCGGGCGGCAGAGCCCTATCCACGCCCGCAGCCCGGCGCCGTGCGCGTGGCGGACACATATTGATCCACCTCGTTCCCAATGCAAAAAAAGCCCGCTGCCAGCGGGCTTTTTCATGGGCTGGGGGTGCTACAGCACCACGGGGATTTCAGTCGCAGGCGGCGTGTTGCGGCTGCGGCCGCAGCGCACCAGGCCGTCGATCATCACCATGCCGATGCCGGGGATGTCGCCGAGCTGCACGCTTTCGAGCAGCGTGGCGCCCGCCGTGTGCTGGGCGCGGTCCATGAACACGAAGTCCGCCGCGCGGCCCGGCTCGATCAGCCCGCAGTTCAGGTTGCGGATGCGCGCCGTGTTGCCCGTGGCAAAGCAGAACACCAGCTCGGCGGGAATGTCGGCGAAGCTGGAGATCAGGGCGATCATGCGCAGCATGCCCAGCGGCTGCACGCCCGAGCCGGCCGGGCCGTCGGTGCCCAGGATCACGCGGTGTGGGCACTTGAGCTCGATGGCCGCGCGCGCGGCCTGGATGGCGATCTTCTCGTTGCCGTTGTGCACCAGCTCGATCGCGCGGGACGACTTCTCGCACAGCTCGCACACATGCTTCCAGGGCAGCGAGGTGTGGCCGCCGTTGATGTGGCCGATCACGTCGGCATCGGCCTCCAGCACCACGTCCTTGTCGATCAGCCCCGAGCCCGGGATGGACGGGCCGCCCGTGTGGATGGTGCTCTGGATGCCGTGCTTGCGCGCCCACGCCACCATTTGCTGGGCCTCGTAGCCGGCCTTGACGGAACCCAAGCCCACTTCGCCCAGCAGCGTCACGCCCGCGTCGGCCAGGTCCTTGAAGTCCTGCTCGGTCATGCCTTTTTCGATGACCGGGGCACCCGCGATCACCTTCACGCCGCCGGGGCGGAAGTTGTCGAACGAGCGCTGCGCGGTGATGGCCAGCGCCTTCAGGCCCACGATGTCCTTGGGCCGGCCGGGCAGGTGCACTTCACCGGCCGAGACCATGGTGGTCACGCCGCCGTTCATGGTCGAGTCGATCCAGCCGATCTGGTTCTGGCGCGGCGTCCAGTCGCCAAAGACCGGGTGCACGTGGCTGTCGATCAGGCCGGGCGCGACGCAGGTCTTGCGCGCGTCGATCACGGTCTGCGCGTGTTCGGTGTCGCAGTCCTTCTCGCGGCCCACGGCCATGATGAGGCCATCATGAACGACGATGGTGTCGGCATCCAGGATGGGGCGGTCCAGGTCGCCCGACAACAAAAGACCGATGTTCTTGATGACCACTTTGCCCGACTTGCCGCCGGCTGCTGCTTCTGCCATGGATTCTCCTCGTGGGTGGGGGTTCGGGCCCGTTGCGGCCCTCGCTCAGAAAATCGTTGTGTCCGGTGCGTCCTGCGTTTGCCGTACTACTTGCGGAGGTGCGTGCCGAAGATCTTCGGACCTTCGACCGTCACTTGCCCTTGGGTAGGCTGGGGCCCGGCGCCACGGTGCGCAGCACGCTGTCGATGACGAAGGACTCCCAGTGCGCCAGCGCATCGGGCGTCTCCAGGTCTTCGCCCAGAAAGGCCGACAGCGTGTGGCGGTTGGACATGTAGAAGTAGCCCGTGGCGGCGATCAGCAGGTACACGTCGCGCGCCGACACGTCCTTGCGGAACAGGCCTTGTGCCTGGCCGCTCTCCAGCACGCGGCGGATCACCTCGATGGCGGGCGACGAGTATTCGCGGGCCCGCATCGACTTGGAGATGTGCTTGCCCTTGTGCAGGTTTTCCGTGTTGAGCAGCGTGATGAACTCGGGGTTCTTGCGGTAGTAGCCCACCACGAAGCGGATCACCGCCTGCAGCGCCTCGACCGGCTTGGCGGTGTCCAGGTCGAGCTTGGACTCCGCATCGTTCATGCGCCGGTATGTTTCCTCCAGCACCTCGATGAACAGGCCTTCCTTGCTGCCGAAGTAGTAGTAGATCATCCGGTCGAACGACTTGGCGGCCTTGGAGATCTTCTCCACGCTGCCACCTTCGTAGCCATAGCGCGCAAACACCTTGGTCGCTGCTTTCAGGATGTTGTCGCGCGTGGTCTGCGCCGCCAGTTCGCGCACCCCCGTCTTTCGGGCGGAAGGGGAGCGGGTGGACGCCGTCCGGGTCTTGGTGGGTGTGGCAGACATGGATGATCCAGGTGAGAAGGGCCGGCCCCGCGGGGCCGGCCGGGGGTCACTGCTCCGCGAAGGCGCGTTCGATCACGAAGTCGCCGGGCTTCGTGGTGTTGCCTTCCTTGAAGCCGCGCTCTTCCATCATGTGCTTGAGGTCGCGCAGCATTTCGGGGCTGCCGCAGATCATCACGCGGTCTTCCGCAGGGTTCAGCGCCGGCAGGCCCAGGTCGCGCGCCAGCTGGCCGTTCTCGATCACGGTGGTCACGCGGCCCTGGTGCTTGAATGGCTCGCGGGTGACGGTGGGGTAGTACTTGAGCTGCTTGCTCACGATCTCGCCCAGGAACTCGTGCTGCGGCAGTTCCTGCGTGATGTAGTCGTGATAGGCCAGCTCCTTCACCTCGCGCACGCCGTGCACCAGGATGACTTCCTCGAACTTCTCGTACGTTTCGGGGTCCCGGATCAGGCTCAGGAACGGTGCCACGCCCGTGCCCGTGGAGAACATGTACAGCCGCTTGGCGGGCAGGAGGTAGTCGATCAGCAGGGTGCCGGTGGGCTTCTTGCCCACCACGATGTGGTCGCCCACCTTGATGTGCTGCAGGCGCGAGGTCAGCGGGCCGTCGGGCACCTTGATGGACAGGAACTCCAGGTGTTCCTCGTAGTTGGGGCTCACGATACTGTACGCGCGCAGCAGGGGTTTGCCGTTTTCCCCGCGCAGGCCGATCATCGTGAAATGGCCGTTGGAAAAGCGCAGGGCGGTGTCGCGCGTGGTGGTGAAGGAGAAAAGTCGGTCTGTCCAGTGGTGGACCGTCAGGACGCGTTCTTCGAGAAAGGCGCTCATGGTGCTTGGGTCGGGAAAGTTGAAGAAAACAGGGGAAAACTGGCTGAAGTCCGCTCCCGGAGCGCGTCAGAACGCGATATCCAGGCCGGAAAGCTTGTGGCTCACAACCCTCCATTGTTCCGCATCTGGAAGTGGAGGCTTTCTTTTGGTGATTGTGGGCAGGCCCGGGGCCAGGTTTTTGTTGAATTCCAGGAAGGCAGCGAACTCCGCCGGCAGGTCCGTGTCCGCGTAGATGGCATTGGCCGGGCATTCGGGAATGCACACCGCGCAATCGATGCACTCGTCGGGATCGATCACCAGGAATTGCGGCCCTTCCTTGAAGCAGTCGACCGGGCATACGTCGACGCAATCGGTGTACTTGCACCGAATGCATGCGTCAGTGACAACGTGCGTCATATTGGGGCTCCTCATGCACCTTTTCGGGGGGTGCGCAAACACCATTGCGGACCATGGATGATTACGCTACATTCGCGATAAATGTAGTGATCACAACATTTAAGTTAAGTGAATGCTACACAAAATGCACTGAGCGTACAAGCATTTGAAAAGATGCAATGAATGGGCCGCACGATGACTGAACACACCAAGACCGATGGGCTTCCGGGCATGGATGCGCCGGATCTGCCGCAGGTGCTCGAGCGCGCCCGGCCCCGCAATGAGCGCATGAACGCGGCCAAGGTCGAGTGCAATGCGTGCCCGGTGCTGTGCCAGATTTCCGAGGGCCGCGCGGGGGCGTGCGACCGCTACGCCAACCACGCCGGGGTGCTGGTGCGGCTGGACCCGGTGGTGGTGCTGCGCAAGACCCTGGAGGCCGGCGAGGCCACGCTGGTGCCGTTCGCGGCGCGGGCCCAGGCCGCGCAGCAGAGCGGTGCGGATGCCGCCGCAAGCGATGCGGGGAGCGCGCCTTGCACACCGCCCGCGCCCTGGTCGGGCGACCTGCTGCTGAGCGAAGAGGTCTTCGTGACGGGCGTGGGTTCGTCCACCACCTATCCTGACTACAAACCCGCGCCGTTCATCGTGGGCTCCCAGGTGCAGGGCGTGGACATGGTGACCGTGGTCACCGAAGGCATCTTCAGCTACTGCAGCTTCAAGGTGAAGATCGACACCGACCGCTTCCTCGGCTCCGAGCAGGCCAATGTGCGCTGCAAGGGCGAGGTGGTGGGCCACGTGACCACGGCGGAGTACGGTTCGCAGATGCTATCGCTCGGCGGCGTGCACCACCTGACCGGCGGCACCAAGAAGGAAGGCCGCGTCACCGCCGAGATGATGCAGCTGCTGGGCAACAAGCAGGCCGTGGAGTTCACCATCGACGGCGGCTCGCAGCTCGTGATCCAGGCCGGGCGCGCGCCCATCGTCAACGGCGTGGCCGAGCAGCGCATGCGCGTGGGCTGCGGCTCGGCCGCCATCGGCATCTTCGCGCGCCAGTTTTTCGGCCATGCGGATGAGGTGGTGGTGGTGGACGACCACATCACCGGCGTGTTGACCGAGCACCAGGCTGGGCGCTGCCTGGACATGAAGTCCTCGGGCATCCAGATGCGCGGGCGAAAGTCCACGCCGGGGCGCTATTTCCAGGTGGCGAATCCGGGAACGGGCTGGGGCGGCACCGACATCGCCGACCCGCTGGCCATCATCGAAGGCTGGGACCCCGAGGTGGCATGGCCCGGCCTGCGCCTGCTCATGACATCCACCACGGGCGAGCATGCCTGCTGGTATGTGCTGGACGGGCAGCTGAACCCGGTGGAGGCGCAGATGCCTTCCGAAGTGCGCCGCATCGTGGACCGCATCGGCGAGAACTGCGAGCCCTCGCTGGCTTCGGTGCTTTTCCTCGGCGGCGCGGGCGGCAGCCTGCGTGCCGGCGTCACCGAGAACCCCGTGCTGCTCACCCGCTCCATCAAGAATGCGCTGGTCAATGTGACCTGCGGCGGCGCGCCGGCCTATGTGTGGCCCGGTGGCGGCATCACGGTGATGGCCGACGTGCTGCGCATGCCCGACAACAGCTTTGGCACCGTGCCCACGCCCGCCATCGTGGCGCCCATCGAATTCAGCATGCGCCGCACCGACTACGAAGCACTGGGCGGCCATGCGGGGCAGATCCGCAGCCTGCGCGAGGTGCTGGAGCACGGCGCGTGGCACAACGAGGGCGCGCCCCAGGCGCTGGCATGGCAGACGCTGCCGTCCGCCAACCCCTGGCCGCTGGGGCGCCCGCCCCTGCTGGGCTGAGCGGCACCGCCATGCAAGCCTGCCGCAATCCCCTGTCCGACGGCCGCTGGCATTTCCAGCACGGGCCCATGGATCTCGTCATCCAGGCGGAGGGCGCAGCCGATGCCGTGGCCCGGGCCCATGAGCGTGCCTGGGCGCGTTTCGAGGGTCTGCTGCAGGAACTGGTGGACGAGCTGCCAGCCCTGCGCGCGCCGGTGGAGGGGGGCGCCTGTCCTCTGCGCGGCGTGGTCGCGCGCCGCATGTGGACGGCCTGCAGGCCGTACCGCGCAGGCTTCATCACCGCGATGGCTGCGGTCGCGGGGTCGGTGGCGCAGGAGATCCTCGGGTGCTATGCCCAGGACGGCATTGGGCGGGCCTGGGTCAACAATGGCGGAGACATCGCGCTGCACCTGGCCCCCGGGCAGTCGGCCACCGTGGGGGTGTATTCCGACATCGCCGCGCTGGACGCCGCGCAATGGCGCCACGGGCTGGTCCTGGACGGAAAGATTCGCATCGACAGCGCCATGCCCGTGCGCGGTGTGGCCACCAGCGGCTGGCGCGGGCGCAGCCACTCGCTGGGCATTGCCGACAGCGTCACGGTGCTGGCCCGCACCGCGGCCGAGGCCGACGCCGCGGCCACGATCGTGGCCAATGCCGTCAATGTGGATGACGAACGCATCCTGCGCATGCCGGCATGGCGGGTCCGCGATGACAGCGATCTGGGTGCCATTCCTGTCACAGTGGATGTTCCGCCATTGCCTGCCGGGCTCGTGCATCGCGCGCTGGGGCAGGGGCTGCAAAAGGCGCAAGAATTGCAGGCACAGGGCCTGCTGTGGTTCGCCCTGCTCGCCTGCCAGGGCCAGTTCGTGGCCACCGCGGCGGCGCAGCCAGCGGCGGATGGCATGGCGCTGCCGGTGGAAATGGCGCCGCAGGCAGAAGTTGGTTCGGTATTTGCTTAACGAATTGCACAGGTTTCCAAAATGATCCAGATACGACGTGTTTTCACCCATCTCGAGGAAGTCCGGCATGAATTCGGGCCCGTGGCCGATGTGCCGCTGCTGCGCGGCGCCATCGGCGCGGTGCTGACAAACCCCTATTCCGGCCGGTATGAGCCGGACATCCTCCCGATGATGGACGCCCTGCAGGATGTGGGGCTGGACATGGCCCAGCGGCTGCTCAAGGCCATGGCCGTGCCCGCCGAGCGCATCGCGACCTACGGCAAGGGCGCCATCGTCGGGGCCGCCGGCGAGCTGGAGCATGGCGCGCTTTGGCACGTGCCCGGCGGCTATGCCATGCGCGAGCTGCTGGGCTGGAAGGGCGACCGCAACGCCTATGCCAAGGGCCAGGCGGAAAAGAAGACCGGGCAGCCCGCCAATGCCCTGTCCATCGTGCCTTCCACCAAGAAGGTCGGCGGCCCCGGCGCGGCGCTGGATGTTCCGCTCACCCACATCAACGCCAGCTACGTGCGCAGCCACTTCGATGCCATCGAGGTGCGCGTTCCCGGAGCGCCCGCGTCCGATGAAATCGTCTTCATCCTCGCCATGACCACGGGCGCGCGCATCCATGCCCGCGTCGGCGGGCTCAAGGCCGCCGACATCAGCCAATGGGACGGCCTGCGCTGAAGGCGTCAGGCCCGCTGCCGCGCCCACAAGAAAACCAAGGAGCAACACATGCCAGCCAAGATCCGGAAAATCATTGTCCAGACGGATGAAGTCCGCGTGGAGATGGGGCGCGACGTGCAGCCCCCCGTGCGCAAGGCCCTCGCCATGGCCGTGATCGACAACCCCTTTGCGGGCCGCTATGTCGAGAACCTCGACGAGCTGGTGGCCATCGGCGAGGAGCTGGGGGCCCTGCTGGGCGCCCGCTGCGTCGCCGCGCTGGGCATCGAGCCGGGCCAGGCGCAGAGCTATGGCAAGGCCGCCATCGTGGGCGAGGCGGGAGAACTGGAGCATGCCGCCGCCATCCTGCACCCCAAGCTGGGCGCCCCGCTGCGCGTGGCGGTGGAAAAAGGCGCCGCGCTGGTGCCGTCGAGCAAGAAGATCGGTGGCCTGGGCACGGCCATCGACGTGCCCCTGGGCCACAAGGACGCGGCCTACGTGCGCAGCCATTTCGACGCCATGGAGGCCCGCGTGGCCGACGCGCCGCGGGCCAACGAAATCGTCGTCGCCGTCGTCGTGACGGACAGCGGCCGGCCGCTGCCCCGCGTGGGCGGCCTCAAGGCGTCCGAAATCCAGGGTACGGACGGGCTGCGCTGAGCGCGGTCCCCGGCACTACCATCACCCACCACCATCCCCCCTGTCTCCCCAACCCACCTTTCAGGAGTTTCCCCATGACGATGCGACGAAACCTCATGCGTGCCACGGCTGCGGCCGCGCTGGCTATCACGCTGGCCCCTGTGCACGCCCAGGATGTCATCAAGATTGGCGAGATCAACAGCTACAAGGCGCAGCCCGCCTTCCTGGAGCCCTACAAGAAAGGCATGGAGCTGGCCGTTGACGAGATCAATGCCGCGGGCGGCGTGCTGGGCAAGAAGGTCCAGCTGGTCATCCGCGATGACAACGGCAACCCCGGCGACGCGGTCCGGGCCGCCGAGGAGCTGGTGTCCCGCGAGAAGGTCGATGTGCTCACGGGGTCCTTCCTGTCGCACGTGGGGCTGGCGCTGACGGACTTCGCCAAGCAAAAGAAATTCTTCTTTCTGGCCGGCGAGCCGTTGACCGACAAGATCGTGTGGCAGAACGGCAACCGCTACACCTACCGCCTGCGCCCCTCCACGTACATGCAGGTGTCGATGATGGTGCCCGAGGCCGTCGCCCTGAAGAAGAAGCGCTGGGCGCTGGTCTACCCCAACTATGAATACGGCCAGTCGGCCGTGGCCACCTTCAAGCAGCTGCTCAAGGCGGCCCAGCCCGATGTGGAATTCGTCGTCGAGCAGGCGCCGCCGCTGGGCAAGGTCGACTCGGGCAGCGTGGTGCAGGCCCTGGCCGATGCCAAGCCCGATGCGATCTTCAACGTGCTTTTCGGTGCCGACCTCTCCAAGTTCGTGCGCGAAGGCAACACGCGGGGCCTGTTCAAGGACCGTGAGGTGGTCAGCCTGCTGACGGGCGAACCGGAGTACATGGACCCGCTCAAGGACGAGGCGCCCAACGGCTGGATCGTCACGGGATATCCCTGGTACGGCATCCAGACGCCCGAGCACAAGGCCTTCCAGACGGCCTACCAGGGCAAGTTCAACGACTACCCGCGCCTGGGCTCCATCGTGGGCTACAGCGCCATCAAGTCGCTGGCCGAGGGCATGAAGAAAGCCGGCTCCACCGACACCGAAAAGCTCGTGGCCGCGTTCAAGGGCCTGCAGGTGCCCACACCCTTTGGCCCCATCGTCTACCGGGCCGAAGACAACCAGTCGACCATGGGCGGCTACGTGGGCCGCACCAAGAACGAGGGCGGCAAGGGCGTGATGGTGAACTACCGCTACGTGGATGGCAGCAAGGTGCAGCCCAGCAACGACGAAGTCAAGAAGATGCGCCCCGCGGATTGAGTCGCAACCCTCCCTGAGACGCTTCGCGTCTTCCCCCTTCTGCCGTGCTGTGCGCGGGAAGGGGGCGCCGCCCCCGCTGCGGGGCGGCCCTTGCTCGGCTGCCCTGGCCTGGGGTGCGCCAGTTTCATAGGCTGTGGGCGGCGCGTAGGTAGCGCCGTGGAGACCTGAGATGGGTTTTTCGAGTTTTATCGTTCAGCTGCTCAACGGATTGGCGGGGGCTTCCTCGCTGTTCCTGGTGGGCGCCGGGCTCTCGCTGATCTTCGGTGTCACGCGCATCGTGAATTTCGCGCATGGCTCGTTCTTCATGGTGGGCATCTACGTCGCCTACTCGCTGGTGGCCAAGCTGGGCACGGGCCTGGGTTTCTGGCCCGCGCTGCTGCTGTCGGCCGTGGTGGTCGGCGCGCTCGGCGCCCTGGTCGAGGTGGTACTGCTGCGCCGCATCTACAAGGCGCCCGAACTGTTCCAGCTGCTGGCCACCTTCGCGCTCGTGCTGGTGATCAAGGATGCCGCGCTCTGGATCTGGGGCCCCGAGGAGCTGCTCGGCCCGCGCGCGCCGGGCCTGTCGGGCTCGGTGGACATCCTGGGGCGGCAATTCCCCTCGTACGACCTGTTCCTGATCGTGGTGGGGCCGGTGGTGCTGGGCCTTTTGTGGCTGCTGCTCACCCGCACCCGCTGGGGCACGCTGGTGCGCGCCGCCACGCAGGACCGCGAGATGGTCAGCGCCCTGGGCGTGAACCAGGCCTGGCTGTTCACGGCGGTGTTCGCGCTCGGCGCCCTGCTGGCGGGCCTGGGTGGCGCGCTGCAGCTGCCGCGCGAACCCGCCACGCTGGAGATGGACCTGAACACCATCGGCGCCGCGTTCGTGGTGGTGGTGGTGGGCGGCATGGGGTCCATCCCGGGCGCCTATGTGGCGGCCCTGCTGATCGCGGAGATCAAGGCCGTGTGCATCTGGCTGGGCGTGGTGGAGATCCTCGGCTACAGCGTCTCCTTCTCCAAGCTCACCCTGGTGGTGGAGTTCCTCGTGATGGCGGTGGTGCTGGTGGTGCGCCCCTGGGGACTGATGGGCCGTCCGCAGGGCGTGAGCCGCAACACGGGCCTGCCGGAGACACCGCTGCGCGCGCCCGACCGCTGGTTCAAGCTCGGCGGCGTGGCCCTGGTGGCCGTGCTGGTGCTGCTGCCGCTGCTCACGGCCGGCTCGCCGTACCTCACCGTGCTGTTCATCGACCTCTTGATCGCCGCGCTGTTCGCGGCCAGCCTGCACTTCATCATGGGCCCGGCGGGCATGCACTCGTTCGGCCATGCGGCCTACTTTGGCCTGGGTGCCTACGCGGCGGCGCTGCTGGTGCGCTCTGCGGGCATTCCCATGGAGCTGGCCCTGGTGCTGGCACCGCTCGCGGCCGCGGCGGGCGCGCTCATCTACGGCTGGTTCTGCGTGCGGCTGTCGGGTGTGTACCTGGCCATGCTCACGCTGGCCTTCGCGCAGATCACCTGGGCCATCTGCTACCAGTGGGACGGCTTCACCGGCGGCAGCAACGGCCTCACCGGCGTGTGGCCGGCGGCCTGGCTGTCGGACAAGCGCAACTACTACTACCTCACGCTGGCACTGGTCGTGGGGGGCGTGCTGCTGCTGCGCCGCATCCTGTTCTCGCCGTTCGGCTATGCGCTGCGCGCAGGCCGTGATTCGGTGCTGCGCGCCGATGCCATCGGCATCGACGTCAAGCGCATGCAGTGGACGGCCTTCGTGATCGCCGGGCTGTTCGCGGGCCTGGGCGGCGCGCTGTTCGCGTTTTCCAAGGGCAGCATCTCGCCCGAGACGCTGCACGTGGGCCGATCGGTCGATGGCCTGGTGATGGTGCTGCTGGGCGGCATCCAGACACTCGCGGGCCCCGTGGTGGGCGCCGTCACGTTCACCTGGCTGCACGACACCGTGGCGCGCAACACCGATTACTGGCGCGCCATGCTGGGCGCCATCATCCTGATCCTGGTGCTGCTGTTCCCCCAGGGCATTGCGGGGGCCATCAAGCAGCTCTTCGACAACCGGCGCGAAGCCGATATCAACAAGCAGGAGGGCAAGGCATGAGCTTGCTCAAAGTCACGGGCCTGGGCAAGTCCTTTGGCGGCGTCAAGGCCGTCGATGGCATCCATTTCGAGCTGGCCGCCGGCGAACTGCTGGCACTCATCGGCCCCAACGGCGCCGGCAAGTCCACCACCTTCAACATGGTCAACGGCCAGCTGGCGGCGGACGCGGGCTCGATCCAGCTCCACGGCCAGGAGCTCGTGGGCCGCAAGCCGCGCGACATCTGGCGCATGGGCGTGGGCCGCACCTTCCAGATCGCAGAAACCTTCGCCTCCCTCACCGTGGTGGAGAACGTGCAGATGGCGCTGATCTCCCACGACAGCCGCCTTTTCGCGATGTGGCGCAAGGCGGCCGACCACAAGCGAGAAGAAGCCCTGGCGCTGTTGGACCAGGTGGGCATGAAGTCCCAGGCCGACCGCCCCTGCAGCGTGCTGGCCTATGGCGATGTGAAGCGCGTGGAGCTGGCCATCGCCATGGCCAACGCGCCCAAGCTGCTGCTCATGGACGAGCCCACGGCCGGCATGGCGCCCAAGGAGCGCAACGAACTCATGGCGCTCACCAAGCAGCTCGTGATCGACCGCGGCATGGCCGTGCTGTTCACCGAGCACAGCATGGACGTGGTGTTCGCGTACGCCGACCGCATGATCGTGCTGGCGCGCGGGCGGCTCATCGCCGAGGGCAAGCCCCTGGAGCTGCGCGACCACCCCAAGGTGCAGGAGGTGTACTTCGGCACCGGCAAGACCTTCGAGAAGAAAACGGCAGCCGCTGCTGCAGAGGCCGCATGAGCATGACGACCAACGAAACCAAAGAAGTGCTGCTGCAGGCCCAGGGCCTGCAGGCCTGGTACGGCGCCGCGCAGATCCTGTACGACGTCGACCTGGAAGTGCGCCGCGGCGAGGTCGTGGCCCTGATGGGCCGCAACGGCGCGGGCAAGTCCACCACGCTCAAGACGCTGATGGGCATGCTCGCCAAGCGCAAGGGCCAGATCCGGTTCATGGGCCAGGACATCTCCAAAAGCGACCCGCACGACGCGGCGCGCCTGGGCCTGGGCTTCGTGCCCGAGGACCGCCGCGTGTTCACCGACCTCACGGTGATGGAAAACCTGGAGGTGGGGCGCCAGCCCGCCCGCAGCTGGCCCGATGGCACGGCAGCCCCGGTGTGGACACCCGAGCGTCTCTTCAAGCTGTTCCCCAACCTGGGCGAAATGCCCCAGCGCCCGGGCGGGCGCATGAGCGGCGGCGAACAGCAGATGCTGACCGTGGCCCGCACGCTCATGGGCAACCCCTACCTGGTGCTGCTGGACGAACCCTCCGAAGGCGTGGCGCCCGTGATCGTGGAGCAGATGGTGCACATGATCCTGGAGCTCAAGGAACAGGGCGTGAGCATCCTGCTGTCCGAGCAGAACATGCACTTTGCCGAACTGGTGTCCGACCGCGCCTATGTGCTGGAGAAGGGGCAGATCCGCTACCAGGCCACGATGGCGGAGCTGGCGGCGAACGAAGAGGTTCGCCGCGCCTACCTCAGCGTATAGCACCATGGCCGCTGCCCGCCCGCCCATGGCGCGGCCAGGGCCCGGGGTGGCGGCTATGACGGATTCACAACACCTCGCGGAAATGGTTGCACAGCCGCTTCGCTTGCAGGGAAACTTGCGCCTTTGATGTAAGGAGCGTTTCATGAAGTTTCGTGGGATGGAGGATGGGAGCATCGACCGCCGGGTGGTGCTGACGGCCCTGGCCGCCGCCGCTCTGGGAGCCGCTGGCCCGGCAGCGGCCGAGACCGGGGTGACGGACACCCGCATCAAGGTGGGGCAGTCGGCCGTTTTCACGGGGCCGGCCAAGGATTTCGGGGTGGACTACAAGGCCGGCATCGTGCTGGCGTTCGACAAGGCCAACAAGACCGGCGGGGTGCACGGGCGTGCGCTGGAACTCGTCTCGCACGACGACGCCTACGAGCCCAAGAAGACCGCCGAGAACACCACGCGCCTCATCGAGGAGGACAAGGTGTTCGCGCTGATCGGCTACGTGGCCACGGGCAACCTGATCGCGGCCATGCCCATCGCCGAGAAGGCGGGCGTGCCCATGTTCGCGCCGCTGGTGGGCACGACCTCGTTCCGCACCAACCACAACCGCCACCTGTTCCACGTGCGCGCCAGCTACGAGACCGAGCTGCGCAAGATCGTGGGCCACCTGGCCACCCTGGGCATCAACAACATTGCCGTCATCTACCAGAACAGCGCGTTCGGCAAGTCCAACCTCGAGACCTGCCTGCAGATCGCGCAGGGCCTGAAGGTGAAGGTGGTGGAATCCGTGCCCATGGAGATCGCCGCCACCGACGCCAAGCCCCAGGTTGCCACGCTCACCAAGGCCCAGCCCGGTGCCGTGGTGATGATCATGGCCGGCAAGATGGTGGAAGTGTTCCTGCGCGACTACCGTGCCAGCGGCAGCGCGGCGCCGCTGTACACCATCTCCGTCGGCATCACCGACGCGCCGGGATCTGCGCAGCGCCTGAACGGCGGCATCGAAGGGCTGGTGACCGCCAGCATCGTGCCGTCGCCCCAGTCCAGTCGCATGCCCATCGTGGCGGACTACCGCAAGGACCGCGCCGACGCCGGCGAGAAGATCGACAGCTACACCATGCTGGAAGGCTACATCGCCGCGCGCGTGTTCGTCGAAGGCCTCAAGCGCGCGGGCCGCAACCTCACGCGCGATGGCTTCATCAAGGCCATGGAGGACATGGGGACGACCAAGCTCGGCGACTTCCCGCTGCAATACGGCCCGGGCAACCACAATGGCTCCAACTTCGTGGACCTGGAGATGTACACGCGCTCGGGCACCTTGAAGCGCTGAAGGCCAGGAGTCCGTTCGCCCCATGCACGCCACCCCCAGCGCCACGGCCACCGTCAACGGCCAGCCCTGCGCACTGCCCGCCACCGGCGCGGACGGCGCCACGCTGCTGCACGTGCTGCGCAACGACCTGCAGCTCAACGGCCCCAAGTACGGCTGTGGCCTGGGGCAGTGCGGCGCGTGCACGGTGCTGGTGGACGGCGTGGCCGCGCGGGCCTGTGTGATCCCCGCGCGGGGCGCGGCGGGGCGCGACGTGACCACGCTGGAGGGGCTGCCGGCGCGCTGCGGCCAGGCCGCGGGGCTGCACCCGGTGCAGCAGGCCTTCATCGACGAGCAGGCCGCGCAGTGCGGCTATTGCCTGAGCGGCATGGTGATGATGGCCGTGGCCCTGCTGGAGCGCAACGCCGACCCCGACGAGGCCGCCATCCGCCGCGAACTGGCCAGCAACCTGTGCCGCTGCGGCACCCATGTGGAGATCATCCGCGCCGTGTTGCGCGCGGCCGTGCTGATGCGGGAGGCCAGGGCATGAGCACCACGCCCGCCGGCGCCTTGCCATTGCGCGCCCACGCACCCCTGACCCGCGCCGACTTCCATGCCGCGCAGGGTGTGCTGCTGGTGGTGCGCAACCCGCCGCCCGCGCCGCCGCCCGTCAAAGGCCAGCCCGCGCTGGTGGCGGGCAATCCGGCCGAGGGGGTCGAAATCCTGATTGCCGTGTGGGACGACGGCAGCGTGACCGCGCTCAACGGTCACGTCGACCTGGGCACGGGCATCCGCACGGCGCTGGCGCAGATCGTGGCCGAGGAACTCGATGTGCCGCTGGCCCGGGTGCACATGGTGCTGGGCGACACCGCGCGCGCGCCCAACCAGGGTGCGACCATCGCCAGCGCTTCGATCCAGATCCACGCCAGGCCGCTGCGCATCGCCGCGGCGCAGGCGCGCCACTGGCTGGTGGCGCGCGCCGCCGCGCGCCTGGGCGTGGCGGCCGACACCCTGCGGGTGCAGGCCGGGGTGGTGCAGGCGGCCGCCGAACCGGCGCGCCAGATGGCCTATGGCGAACTGCTCGCTGGCGCGCACACCACCCTGGAGCTCGCCGAGGCCACGCCCACCAAGCCCGCGGCCGACTACACCGTGGTCGGGCAGCCGGTGCCGCGCGTGGACATCCCCGCCAAGGTCAGCGGCGAGCTGGTCTTCGTGCACGACATGCGCGTGCCCGGCATGCTGCATGGGCGCGTGGTGCGCCCGCCCTATGCGGGCGCCGACCATGGCGACTTCATCGGCAACACGCTGGAATCGGTGGACCAGTCGTCCATCGCCCACATCCCGGGCATCCGCGCGGTGGTGGTGATCCGCGACTTCGTGGGCATCGTCGCCGAGCGCGAGGAGCAGGCCGAGCAAGCCCTGCGCGAGCTGAAGGTGCAGTGGAAGCACTGGCCCGGTTTCCCGCGCCAGGACAGCGCTGAAGCGGTGGAGCAGGCCATTCGCGCCAACCCCGCCACCCAGCGCCGCCTGGTGGACGAGGGCGATGTGGATGCCGCGCTGGCCGCTGCCGACCAGCCCATGCCGCGCACCTATGTGTGGCCCTACCAGCTGCACGGCTCCATCGGCCCCTCGTGCGCGGTGGCCGAGTGGCGCCAGGACGAAACCTCGGGCCGTGCCCGCATGGCCGTCTGGGCCGGCACGCAGAACCCCCATGTGCTGCGCGCCGACCTGGCCCGGCTGATGGGCCTGGCCGACGTGGACATCGACCTGGTGCGCATGGAGGCTGCGGGTTGCTACGGCCGCAACGGGGCCGACGACGTGGCGGCCGATGCTGCGCTGCTCTCGCGCGCCGTGGGGGCGCCCGTGCGCGTGCAGCTCACGCGCGAGCAGGAGCACCTGTGGGAGCCCAAGGGCACGGCCCAGCTCATGCAGGTGCGTGGCGGGCTCAACGCCGATGGCTCGGTGGCGGCCTACGACTTCGAGACCTCCTACCCCTCCAACGGCGCGCCCACGCTGGCCCTGCTGCTCACGCGCACCATCGAGCCCGTGGCCCAGGCCTACGAGATGGGCGACCGCACCGCGCGCCCGCCCTACGGCTACGACAACCTGCGCGTGGCCGTGAACGACATGGCACCCATCGTGCGGGCCTCGTGGCTGCGCGGCGTCTCGGCGCTGCCCAACTCGTTCGCGCACGAGTCCTATGTGGACGAGCTGGCCACGGCGGCGGGCGTGGACCCGGTCGAATTCCGCCTGCAGCTGCTGAACGATCCGCGCGCGGCCGAGCTCGTGCAGGCCACGGCGGAAAAGGCGGGCTGGGTGCGCCGCACCGGCCCCTTGCAGCGCGGGCTGGACGGCGACTGGGTGCAGGGCCAGGGCTTTGCCTACGCGCGCTACATCCACAGCAAGTGGCCGGGCTTTGGCGCCGCCTGGGCGGCCTGGGTGGCCGACGTGGACGTGAACCGGAAGACCGGCGAGGTGCATGTGCGCCGCGTGGTCGTGGGGCACGATGCGGGCCTCATGGTCAACCCGGCCGGCGTGGAGCACCAGGTGCACGGCAACGTGGTGCAGACCACCAGCCGCGCGCTCAAGGAGCAGGTGCGCTTCGACCCCGTCACGCAGGCGGTGGACACGCGCGAATGGGGCAGCTACCCGATCCTGAGCTTCCGCGAGGTGCCGGTCATCGAGGTCATGCACATGCCCCGGCAGGACGAGGCGCCGCTGGGTGCGGGCGAGTCGTCCTCCGTGCCCGGCACGGCGGCCATCGCCAACGCGATCTTCGACGCCACGGGTGTGCGCTTTCGCGCGCCGCCCTTCACGCCCGAGGTGGTGCGCGCCGGGCTCAATCCGCTGCTGGGCAACGCCGGTGCGGGAGATGCGGGCACGGCAGGCACCGCCACCACGCAGCCTGCCGACGTGCTGCCCACCCTGGAGCTGCCAGCGCCTACCGTGCCCGCCACTGCCACGTGGCCGCGCCAGCGCAGCCCCTGGGCGCGTGCACTGGCCCTGGCCGCGGGTGGGCTGGCCATGGGCGCCGCGCTGCTGGGCTGGCGCCCGTCCATCGCGCCCGTGGTGCAGACGGCGGGTGGTGCGGCGGTGTACAACGCCGCCACCATCGAGCGCGGCCGCCTGCTGGCCGCCGCGGGCGACTGCGTGGTCTGCCACACTGCGCCCGGCGGCACGCCCAACACGGGCGGGCGCGGCATGGAAACGCCGTTCGGCACCGTCTACACCACCAACCTCACGCCCGACGCCGAGACCGGCATCGGCCGGTGGTCGTTCAGCGCCTTCCAGCGCGCCATGCGCGAGGGCATCTCGCGCGACGGCCGCCACCTGTACCCGGCGTTCCCGTACACCTCGTTCGCGAAGATGAGCGACGACGACCTCACGGCGGTCTACGCCTACCTCATGGCGCAGCCCGCCGTGCGCGCCGAGGTGCCCGCCA
This sequence comes from Acidovorax sp. GW821-FHT10E03, assembly GCF_059415205.1. Classification (NCBI taxonomy): domain Bacteria; kingdom Pseudomonadati; phylum Pseudomonadota; class Betaproteobacteria; order Burkholderiales; family Comamonadaceae; genus Acidovorax; species Acidovorax sp. GW821-FHT10E03. The sequence goes on from NZ_JBWKMU010000015.1 coordinate 67,964, forward strand.
CCCGACTTGCATTCCCCTTCAGCGTGCGCCCGCTCATGGCTGGATGGAACGCGCTGTTCCACGACGCCACGCCCTGGAAGCCCGACCCCGCGCGCCCGCCCGAGTGGAACCGGGGCGCCTACCTGGTGCAGGGCGTGGGCCACTGCGGCGCCTGCCACACGCCGCGCAATGCGCTGGGCGCGGAGCAGGGCGGGGCGGCCTTCCTGTCGGGCGCGCTCATCGACGGGTGGGAGGCCCCCGCGCTCACCGGCTTGTCCAAGGCACCCGTGCCCTGGAGCGCCGAGTCGCTCTACGGCTACCTGCGCCACGGCCACAGCGCGCAGCACGGCAGCGCCTCCGGCCCCATGGCGCCCGTGGTGCGCGAGCTGGCGCACCTGCCCGACGGCGACATCCGCGCCATGGCCACCTACCTCGCCTCGTTCACGGCCGCCACGGAGCCTGCCGCCGACGCGGCGCGGGCCCGCGCCACGGCGGCCGTGGCCCAGGCCGCCGCGCTCGCGCCCCAGCCCGGCTCCGCGCAGCGCCTGTTCAACGGCGCTTGCGCCGCCTGCCACCACGACGGCGACGGGCCGAAGCTGCTGGGCGTGAACATTCCGCTGGCCCTCAACAGCAACCTGCACAGCGACCGGCCCGACAACCTGCTGCAGGTCATCGTGCACGGCATCCGCGAACCCGCCGCGCGCGACATCGGCTTCATGCCCGGCTTTGGCCACGCGCTCAGCGACGCGCAGATCACCGAGCTGGCAGGCTACATGCGCCAGCGCTACGCCCCCGGGCGCCCGGCGTGGCGTGATGTGCCCGAGGCGCTGGCCCGTGTGCGGGCGGGGCCTGCGCATCCTTAAGCTGACGATCTCGCAGAACCGCTCTGGGCGAGCGTCAACACGTTTTGAAGCTTTTTGGTGCTGAGGCGCTAGTGGAACATGCGCAAGCAGCTATCAAAAATGGAGCAAATGCAGGCCCCGTGTTCAGCCCGACAATCGGGTTGCACCATCGCCCAGACACCATGACAGATGCCGTCCCCTTGCCATCGCATAGCGCCTTGCGCACCCCGCACCGGCGCGCGCAGCGCATAGGCGGGGCCGCAACGCTGGCCCTGTGCTGCCTGGCCCTCACGGCCTGCGGGCCGGATGTGCAGGGGTCGCCCAAGCCGCCCCCGGCGTTTGGCCCCGTGCAGAGCAGCTGGTTCGGCTGCCCGTCGCTGCAAGGGGTGTACGCCTGGCCGCCGGTGGAGCCCGGTGGTGTGCGGGGCAGCCTGCCGTTTTTCACCGGTTCGCCGGAGATGCAGGTCTGGGTACAGCAGCAGCGCGGCGAAACCACGCTGCGCACGCGCACCGTCAACCGCGCGCGCAACGTGCGCACCTCGTTGACTCGGCAGTGGAGTCTGGTCACCTACGGCGGCGCGCAGGCCCGCTGCAGCTCCGGCATGCTCGACCTGGTCCCGCAGACCGTGTCGCCGGACAAGGAGCCTGGGGTCTCGGGCGTGCTGCAGGGTTTCAGGCTGGCGCTGCTCAAGGATGGCGGGCTGGCCGTGGGCAAGCGCACCGTCAGCACGGGCAACAAGGGCTCGTACTTCTCGTGGGGCGGGCAGTCCTACGGCAGCTACGACGCGCCCGATGTGGAGACCTGGACCTGGCTCAAGCTGGCCCGCACCGCTGCGGGGGACAGCGAGCCGCCGGTCATCGACGCCTACGTGCCCGGGGCCACCTCCCCTTAGGCTTTTTGATTGCAGAGCGGCGCGCGAAAAAGGCCGCGAACTTCCCCGTTTATCGCGCCACCGCCTGCGCTGCCGCCTCGGCACAGTGACATCGGGGCTTGGTCCATGGTGGGGCAGGCCCGGGCGCCCGCATTGTTGTGGCAGGCGCCCACGTCATCGGCCTGCCCAAGCAGCGGCCGTCCACTGTCGTTCAAGGAGAAGACCATGCCCGCTAGTGAACTGGAAATCCACGAGATCGTGCTGCGATTGCTGCGTGAAGGCTATGCCGCCCTGACCGCCGCCCAACGCAGGGTGGTAGACACGCTGATGGCGGTGTGCTGACGCGCCACGCGGCCATTCAAAGTCAATTTTGAATCTTTTAGGGCCCTAGCGCTGGCCCCGATTGCACTGGTGGCTACTAAAAATGTAGCAATTGCAATTCGGCTCGCATGGCCCGCGCAATGAGGCGCATGTCATGGTCGCTGACGGAGAGCAGCCCAAAGCGGAACTTGCTGCCCCAGCGCTGGCGGTCGTCCACAAATTCAAAATCGTCCAGCAGCGGCGCAATCGCCGCCTCACGTGCAGGCACATAGGCCACGTCCCGCCGCGACGGCACAAACCCGCCGCCCATGTCAAACGCATACGGCGCGCCCGGCAGCACGAGGCCGATGGAGACAAACGCCTGCAGCCGGTCCTTGCCATCCATGGTCACCGTGGGCGCGTAGTACGCCACGCGGTCGCCGGGCCGTATGCGCTGCAGCGGCGCTGCCTTGCCGTGGCACACCTGCATGTAGCCCGCACCGGGTGTGGCGCAGCCCCGGCGGGCGTGCTGGGCGCAGGCCACGGCGATCCAGTTGCGGCGCGCTGGGGCGCCAGAGGTTGCCGCCGACACGGACGTTTCCATGCGCACGGGCTCGGCATCCGGCCAAAGGGTGTGTTGCAGCACGGCGTCGGTCATGAGAAAAGCTCCTGGTCAAAGAAGCCACCGATGGTGCGGGCGGGCTGCTGACACCGCAGTGTCAGTACCCTTGCAGCATCTCCTGCGTTGGGTACACGAGCCGTCAGACCAGCTGCACCCACTGCCACAGCGCGAACCCGCCCAGCAGCAGCGCCGATGCCTGGTTGATGCGCTGGCGCCAGGCCGGCGTGAAGTGCCGCCGCTGGTACGCGATCGCGCCGGTCAGCAGCAGCCACCACGCTGCCGACCCAGCCAGCACGCCCGCCACCATCCACAGCGGTGACGGCATGGCCTGCCGGCCGCCGCCCAGCGACCCAAACACCGCGATGAACGACACGATGGTGGCCGGGTTGGCCAGCGTGAGCGCAAAGGTGCCCGCCGCCAGGCCCAGCAGGCCGCGCGCATCGCGCGCCGGGGCGGCGGTGTGGGCTACCGGCGCATGCCAGGTGCGCCAGGCCAGCACCAGCAGCAGCGCGCCGCCGCCCAGCGCGAGCGGTGTCTTGGCGCTGGCCAGCAGGTCGATCAGCCAGCGCACGCTGAAGGCGCCGATGGCGCCGTACACCGCGTCCGCGGCAGCGGCGCCCAGGCCGGTGGCCAGCCCGGCCGCCAGGCCCCGCTCCAGGGTGCGCTGCATCGTCAACAGGCCGATGGGCCCCACGGGGGCCGCGATGAGGACGCCAATGAGGGCGGCTTGAAGAAAGAGGGTGAGTGGTGCGAAGTCCATGCACCGATGCTAGGGGGGTGCCTTGCGAAGGAGAATGCTGAAAATTAGGTATTTTTCAATTCTGGTTTCCTATTTTTCTGCATTTACTCAAAAAGGCGTTCCATGGAAGTCGATGACAAGGCCTGGCGGCTCATCACCGCGCTGCAGGCCGACGGGCGTGCATCCCTCAAGGACCTGGCGCACACGGTCGGGCTGTCGGTGCCCGCCACGCTGGAGCGCCTGCGGCGCCTGCAGGAGGCCGGGGTGGTGCGTGGCGTGCATGCCGACATCGACCCCGCCCAGGTCGGCTACGGCGTGCGGGCGGTGGTGGGCATCAACGTGCCGCAGCCCGGCAAGAAGGCGCTGATCGACAAGCTGCGCCAATCCGCGCGGGTGCTGGAATGCCACCATGTCAGCGGCAACGATTCGTATGTGCTGCAGGTGGTGGCGCGCGACCTGCCGGATCTGGAGCGTTTCCTGGGCGACATCAATGGCTATGGAGAAACACGCACTTCCATCGTGTTCTCCACGCCGATACCGCTGCGCGGCCTGGCCCGCCCCGAGGTGGGTTGTTGATCCAGTGGCGGGGCCCGGGGCGTCAGGCCATCAGAACGTCACCTTGACCGACGGCGCGCTGCGCTGCGCCTCGCCGTGGAACACCGCCTCGATGTTGTTGCCGTCCGGGTCCAGCACAAAGGCGGCGTAGTAGCCGGGGTGGTACGGCCGCTCGCCCGGGGCGCCATTGTCCGTGCCGCCATGGGCAAGGGCGGCCTGGTGGAATGCCTCCACCATGGCGCGGTCCCGGGCCTGGAAGGCCAGGTGGTGCCGGCCCGTGAGATGGCCCTGGGCGGCGGCGCTGTCGGCGGTGGAGACAAACAGCTCATCCGCCCAGAAGTACCCTTCGCCCGTGCCGCCCATCGGCACCTGGAGCGCCTTGAACACGGCGGTATAGAAGGCCTGGCTGGCCGGCAGGTCGCGCACGACCAGCTGGATGTGGTCGATGAGGCGGCCCCTGTGCAGTTCCTGTGTTTCCATGCGGTTGTCCTTTCTTCAAGACAGTGCGTGAAGACCCACGCGGTTGCCATCCAGGTCATGGATGTGCGCGAAGAACCCCATGCCCGGCGGCAGTGCCTGGCGCGGCAGGGCCACGCGGCCGCCCTGGGCCACCACGCGCTCCAGCGCGGCGTCGAGCGAGGGCGATGCATCGAGGTACACCAGTGTGCCACCACCAGAAACCTGCGGCGCCGTGGGGCCCATCATCAGCGCGCCCCCCGCGCCATCGGCCGCGGGGTCGTAGGCAAACACGGCGCCCTCGCTCGGGCCCATGTTCTCGCGGCGCATGGGCTGGGCCAGCACGGCTTCATAAAAGGCCTGGGCGCGGTCCAGCTGGGTGGTGGGGATCTCGAACCAGGCGACGGCGTTTTTCATGGGGGCTCCTTGTGTGTGAAAGAAAGAAGCCCTGATGGTGATCGGGGGCTGCTGACAGCGGCGTGTCAGCAGCCTGTCACGCGGCATCACATCGCCGGGGTGGGCGCCGACGCAGCCACCTGCGCACGAAACGCGCGGGGTGACAGGCCCGCATCGCGCGTGAAGGCACGCGTGAAGTACGCCGGGTCCGCATAGCCCAGCGTGTAGGCGATGGTGGCCACGCCCAGATGGGTGTAGGCCAGGTTGCGCCGCGCCTCGCGCATCAGGCGCGCCTCAATGAGGCGCTGGGCCGACACCCCGGTGGTGGCGCGGGCCACCCGGCTCAGGTGCGTGGGCGATACGGCCAGCGCGCGCGCATAGTCCGCCACCTGCCAGTGCTCCAGAAAATGCGCCTCGATCAGCGCCTCCAGCCGCAGCACCAGGCTGGACTCTGGTGCTGCAGCGTCGCCCGGGCTGTGCTCTTCCGTGGCCCGGGCCACCCAGCCCAGCAGCGTGGCGCTCAGGCCCCGCAGCACCAGCGCACGCGCCTTGGCGCGGCCCGAGAACTCCTGCCAGATCTGGCCCATGGCCTGGTGCAGCTCAGGCGGCGCGGGCGCCACGGCGGGCCGCGCCAGGTCGCGCCGCACATCGCCCACGCGCACAAAAATCTCGTCCATCAATTCATCGGCCAGCGTGGCCACCCAGCCCTGCGTGTGCTGCGTGAAGCGAAACGCATGCACGTGCCCCTGCGGCACGTTGATGAGCGCACCCGCAAACAGCGCAATCCGCTCGCCATCCAGGTGCGCCACGCCCCCGCCCGAGGTGATCAGCAGCACCTGGTGCAGCCGCGTGTGCCGGTGCGGCGCCAGCTCCCAGTCGTGCAGCACCGAGCGCTCGGCAATTGTCTCGCAGTGCAATACATCGGGCAGGTGTTGCGACTCGCCGAACAGGCTGTACGAGTGGATGGTTCCGATGTTCGAAAAGTGCATGTTCTGGCTCCATCCGTCCATTCAACGCGGCGACTGTGCCACGTATCTTTGGGTGGTCCGTTTGACCCATGTCATGAACGCACCAACCACTACAGGAGACACCATGAAAACCCAGGTCTGCATCATCGGCGGAGGCCCCTCGGGCCTCATGCTCTCCCAGCTCTTGCACCTCAAGGGCATAGCCACCATCGTGCTGGAGCGCCAAAGCCGCGAATACGTGCTGGGCCGCATCCGCGCCGGCGTGCTGGAGCACGGCTTCGCCGCACTCATGCGCGAGGCCCAGTGCGGCGAGCGCATGGACAAGGAGGGCGAGATCCACGACGGCTTCATCATCGCCCACGACGGCAAGATGGAACGGGTCGATTTGCACAAGTACAGCGGTGGTAGCTCGGTGGTGGTGTACGGCCAGACCGAGCTGACGCGCGACCTGTATGAAGCGCGCGACCGCATGAAGGGCGTCGTCATCCACAACGCTGAAGACGTGCAGCCCCACGACCTCAAAAGCGCCAACCCGTATGTGACTTACCGCCAAGGCGACGAGGTGGTGCGCATCGACTGCGACTTCGTCATCGGCGCCGACGGCTTCCACGGCGTGAGCCGCAAGTCCATCCCGCGCGACGTGCTCAAGGAGTATGAAAAGGTCTACCCCTTCGGCTGGCTGGGCGTGCTCTCGCGCACCCAACCCGTCTCGCCCGAGCTGATCTACGCCAAGCACGAACGCGGCTTTGCGCTGTGCTCGCTGCGCTCGCAAGTGCTGAGCCGCTACTACATCCAGGTGCCGCTAACCGACAACGTGGAAGACTGGTCCGACGAAGCCTTCTGGGCCGAGCTGAAGCGCCGCCTGCCCGCCGAGGTGGCCGCCAAGCTCATCACCGGCCCCTCCATCGAAAAGTCCATCGCCCCCCTGCGCTCCTTTGTGGCCGAGCCCATGCGCTACGGCAACCTGTTCCTGGCGGGCGACGCCGCCCACATCGTGCCCCCCACCGGCGCACGGGGCCTGAACAGCGCGGCATCCGACATCTACTACCTGTACCACGCCATGGTCGCCCACTACCAAAACGGCGACAGCACCGGCCTCGACAAATACTCCGAAAAGGCCCTGGCCCGCGTGTGGAAGGCCCAGCGCTTCTCGTGGTGGATGACGACCATGCTGCACACCTTCCCCGAGTCGCTGGCCTACGACCAGAAGCTGCAGGACACGGACCTGGCGTATCTGTTCTCATCGGAAAAGGCGCTGGGGTCGCTGGCGGAGAACTATGTGGGGTTGCCGTTCTAGTCACCCGGCAGTAGCACGCCACTCCATCAAAGGCTTGCATGGGACGCCCCCATGCGAGCCATTTTTGCGTGTACCCGGTCGGAGTTGTGTGCAACCGGCGCTTCGTCTGCTCACGCGGTGCGCCCCACGGCCTGCGCATTGCGGCTCCATGCGGCCCCCGTGACAACGCCGCTTTTCATGCAGCAGCCCTGCACGGCAATCTCCATCTGCTACGCAAAATTTAGGCAGAACTGATGCTTACGCCCGCACAGCAGGCCCGATAGCATCGCACCAAGTTTTCAGATCATTTGCCCAGTGCTGTCGATGTGAGGTTCGACGATGGCTTGAACACGATGAAGCTACTGACGCAGCGTTTTGATGCAGTGCACTTCACCCACGATAGTGCCAACTAACAGCCAGGAAAATCTCAAAGATGGATTGGGTCCCGATAGTCTTCATTGTCTTCAAGGTGGCCGTTTTCGGCACCGGCATGTTCTTCGCCATCAAGTGGCATTACGACCAAGGGAAGAAGGCGAAGAACGAAGCCAGCAGATCGCAAATGTTGGCTGAACGCAGGCCGGGCGCGTCGGAGTAGGGGGTTGATGCGCCTCGATGATGTGCGGGGTATCAGACTTCCGCCTAGCTGTATCGCGCGATAGTCTCCCTTCACCAAAACCGCGACAGAACGGGCTCGGAATTACTCTGATAGGGCGCTGGCCTACGACCAGAAGCGGCCGGGTATCAACCTAGCGTATCCGTTCTCGTCGGAGAAGGCGCAGGGTCGCTGGTCGAGAACTACGTGGGGTTGTCGTTTGGGTGATCGGTCAGCTTGCGAGCGTATGGTGGCTCCGAAACAAGCAGGTCTTCAGACAGACTAGGCGGAATAAGACCGCATCAGTTCCCATAGCTCATTTGGTGTCTGCGCCCATTGGTCGATACAGCCATCGATCATTGGGTTGTTGCCCCATGGCAATGCTGTGCGAATGTCCGTCTTGAGCGCAACAATGTGCTTGCCTAAAGCTTTTGCATATCCAATCTCTATGCAAACGCCCTCGTCAGGGGTGCGTCCATCAAGGATGGCCAGCAGAACGTCGCACTTATGAATCTCATCGATGTCTCGCAGATACACAGCACGATATACCTCTAATCGGCTGAGGCCCGTGGCAAGTTGCTCCGCGACAAGGAGTCCGTCTCTGTGCGGGACATACACCGAGCATGCTGTACTCAGCCCATCCGCGATGCTCTCAACGAACTCACGCTCAGTCGGGGTGAATAGCGGACCAGCCAAATAAATCTTCATGCGTTGGCTCCGTTCGCTTTTTCTTTGCAAATCTGATTGAAATCGATCGATGTGTACGGGGTAAAAAGAATTACCTCAAGAACTCTAGTGACAACTTGCGATGGAGTTAGGTTCGTCGTGTCGATGATCGTTGCCCCCATGCTTTCCCACATACGCTTAACTGCGTCGATCTGTGGAAGTAGCTGCTCAACGTTGTAGGTCTTGTCTCGTCCCGCAAGCCGCAAAACGAGGACGCGTGGATCGCACGTCAAGACAATCAAGTGACCTGCTGCAATGCTTTTAACAGTGCCCTCTGGGGGCACCATCCAGGTCAACAACTCAGAAGCTCGTGTTGCTACGGCACTATCATCCTTTACGAAGTAAAGAGGATCTAACGGGCTACGGTCAACTACCGCAATAACCTGAGATGCTGCGGAGACTCGTCGGTTCTTTTTTCTGAATTGTTGATTGATCCACCCGTCAACCTCTGCGCGTTGGTCTTCCGAGAGTTCACTGTGCGGTCGGCCAAGAAGTGTGTTTCTTCTATCGACCCATTCATCAAACGTAGCGATGCTTTTCAGCTGCTCTAGGGTCGTTGTCTTTCCTGTGCCAACAGGACCCGTCAGGTAGTACCTGTACTCCGTTCTTGTTCCATTAGGTTCCGAGTCACATTGCGCATTGAACTCGTCTTGGTCTAAAACCAAAAGGCGGGCCAGCTGCTTGATCTCTGCTGTCGTGAGAAAAAGCGTCACAAGGTTGTAGATCCCGAAGTTGGCTTTGCGAATTGCGTCTTGCTCTTCAGGGCTCGGCTTGTCTTTAGAACACCAGTGAATTTGATAGTGAAAATTTCCTGGATTGCTTCGAGCAGAGATGCGAAGCAGGTGTTTTAGGTTTGCATCGTTCATGGATAGGCCCATGAAGACGATAGTGTGCTTTGCAAGGTGGCTAAGAAGGGACAAGTAGTGCCCTGCGCCAACGTCCACCAACTGATCGGCAAATTCCTGCTCCATGAAGACGACTTGCTCACTTAGTCCGTCAACAGTTTGTAGTGGCAGGAATCCATTCGGGTGGTAAATCACACCCTGGTTTCTCCTGAATTGCGCTGTGGGTTGCCAAATGACTTCGAACCCTTTGTCATCGCCGGTGGGAATGCCACGCTCACTGTTATGGCAGTAGAGCATTCGTTCAACGGTGTCATCGAAGTTGTAATTGATGGTCATTGCCGACCGCTTGATTAGCGAAGCGAGGTCCCAAAGATATGGGTGCTCCTTCAGATCTTCATCGGTTGTCTTGGCGGTGACATACAGATGCTTATGTACTAGCTTCAACCAACCAGTCTGTACTCTGCGGGCTCTGATCACGGCGTCTTCATTCACACCAACTGCAGGCAGCGACTGCATGTACTTTTGATAGAGAAATTGAGACTGAGCTGTCAAGCTTTCAGACACCTTAAGTAGTTCCGTGCCGTTCACGCGCTCATCGTTTGCAATTCTTTCAATAAGAACTTTCCAGCTCGGAATGGCGAAATCCATGCTTACGCCAGCACCGAGGCACAGCCCGAGGCGATTGTCCTTGGACATGCGCTGGCGCATGTGCACGATATGTTTGATGTTCTCTGATAGAAAGGACATGGTGCTCTCAAAGGAAAGTAAATGATCGCTGCGCGGATGGCGAATCGGTTGACGATTCTTTATCAAGCAAACTAGATTGTTGCTGGCATGGGGAGATCATGCCTTGCTCTACTCAGGTCTTCTAGTCATCCTCGCACGCAAAAAAGCCCGGCTTGTGCCGGGCTTTCCACTTTCAATCCCCCCTCACTTACAGCTAAAACTGCCCGCACTCTCCACATCCCCCGTCCCGTTGTAGCGCGCCACCTTGGGGTACACACACAGCGGCCGCGTGCGGTTGGCAGACCAACTGGCAGGCAGCTCGGCATTCACCACATTGGCTCCCGTGCCGCGTGCCTTGGCCGTCACGCTGTCGGGCGCCTTGCCTTGTTCTACCCACGCCACCAGCGGGGCCAGCATGTCGAACTGATCGGTGGCGGGGCCGCCGGAGCAGTGGTTCATGCCGGGCACCAGGAACAGGCGGGCAAACGCATCGGCCTTGCCGCTGTGGTTGGCCTGCAGGCGGTCCATCCAGTGGGCGGTGTCCATGGGCGAGAACACGCCGTCGGCCACGCCGTGGAAAACGATCATCTTGGCGCCCCGGTTCTTCAGGGTGCTCAGGTCGGCTTCGTTGGGCGGGGTCATGTAGGACCAGGGGGACTCGGTGTACGTAGTGTTGGTGGCGAACATCTTGGGGTAGTCCGTCTCCATGCTGAAGTTCAGCGCGTACTGCATGCCGGGGATGGCGGTGAACGCGGCCACCGTGGACGGGGGCGAGGTGAAGATGAAGGCCACGGCCCCTGCGTCGCGCGTGGCGGGCGAGCCGAAGTGCCAGGACGCGAAGTTGGCGCCCGCAACGCCGGGGTCGAACCAGGTGCCGGTGTACAGCGCTTCGCCCTTGCTGTTCCTGGGGCCGGCAAAGATGCTGGCCAGCACGCCCTTTTGCTCGCTGGTGATGCAGGAGCCGTCGCGCGCGCCGGTGCAGGTGGGCACGTCGGTCTGCAGGTTGAAGGCGGCCTGGCAGGCGGCCACGTCGTTGACCTGGCCGTCGGTCACGCCGTCCAGCGCGTCGCACTTGGCGACGATCTTGCTGCCGATGAGCTTGAACTCGGCGGGGCTCACGGCCGTGTTCAGGTCGGGCAGGCCGGTGGTGGCGTCCTTGGTGGATACCTTGGCGTATTGCTGGGCCTTCCACAGCTGGGTGGTGGCGGCCTTGGGCAGGTGAAAGCCGGGGTTGCCCGCCAGGATGCCGTCGTACTGGTCGGCATAGCGCGATGCGCCCACCATGGCGTGGCGGCCGCCGTTGGAGCAGCCGGCCAGGTACGAGCGGTCGGGCGCCTTGCCGTAGGCGCTCTTGATGAGGTTCTTGGCCATGGGGGTGAGGGTGCCCACGGCCTGGTAGCCGTAGTCCAGCCGGGCCTGCGGGTCCACGCCGAAGAAGGGGGTGGGCGCGCCATGGCCTGCGTCGGAGCTGAGCACCGCAAAGCCCTGCACCAGGCCGGGGGCCACCGGCGCGGCGCCGCTCACCGAGCCCAGCGCGGTGACCACGCTGCCGTCCAGTCCGCCGTTGGCCTGGTGCAGAAAGCGGCCGTTCCACGCCACGGGCAGGCGCATCTCGAAACCGATGGCGTAGCTGGCGCCATCCACGGGGCCGGTGCGCTCCTTCATCTTGCCCTTGACGAGGCAGTGCGCGGGCGCCTGGGTGGTCACGCCCTGCAGGGCCAGGGGCCCCTCGGGCACCTGCTCGGCGGAGGTGATGCGCGTGTCGGGCAGGGCCAGACTGGTGGCGAGCGTGGCGCACGACTGCAGGGGGGCCGGTGTGGCGGCGGAGAGCTGGGGCAGGGCGGCATCGGACGAGCCGCCGCAGCCCATGAGCAGGGCCGTGGTCACGGCCGACAAAGCGATGGGATGGGCGTGCATTCTGGGCCTTCTTTTTTTCAAGCTCATGGTGTGTCTCCTGTTTTTCTGAGGCGCAAGGAAACCCGCGGCGTGGCCTCAACACGCTGTGGGCGGGAGATCGGCGGAAGGCGGATTGCTACTGAATCAGGAGCTGCTGGCGTATATGGGTCCAGCGCCTGCGGCCTCCTGGGGCCTGAATTCCAAGGCGTGCGCGATGCGCTGGCGCAGGATGCCGGTGCGCAGGTCGAATTCGGGCAGCACCCACAGGGCAAAGGCCTGGGCGGGGGCGGTCCAGCGGTCCGTGGCGCTGGTGGGTTCGCTCCCGCGTTCGCGGAGGCGGGCGGCGCCGATCTGGGCCCAGGCCCATTCCAGCAGCACCAGCGCCACGGCGCGCAGGTAGTCGTCGGCCACCCAGTAGGGCAGCTCGGGGTCGGACTGGGCGGCCGCCGCCAGGGCCTGCGTGATCTCGACCAGCGCATGGCGGCGCGCGCTGGCGGCAGTGCTGGGGGCCGCGCCGGGCAGGCTGCCCAGCAGGGCGCCCAGGCCCTGGCCGCCATCGGCCAGCACCTTGCGCACCAGCAGGTCGATGGCCTGGATCTCGTTGGTGCCCTCGTAGATCATGGCCACGCGCGCGTCGCGCACGATCTGCTCGATGCCCCATTCACGCACATAGCCGTGGCCGCCAAACACCTGCAGGCAGGCGCTGGCGCCGTGAAAGCCCTGGTCGGTGAGCGCGGCCTTGAGCACGGGCGTGACCAGCGCGCACCAGCGCTGGGCGGCGGCGCGCGCGGCAGCGTCGGTGCCGTGCTTGGCCACGTCGAGCTGCAGGGCCGTGTGGTAGGCCAGCACGCGGCCGCCGTCGATCCAGGCGCGCTGCGTGTGCAGGATGCGGCGGATGGCGGGGTGGTCCTGGATGAGGCTGGTGTCCCTGGCGCCGGGCGCGCGCATCTGGCGGCGCTCGGCCGCGTAGGCGCTGGCCTTTTGCCATGCGGCCTCCAGCAGGCCAATGCCCTGCAGGCCCACATGCAGGCGCGCCGCATTCATCATCACGAACATGGCGTTGAGGCCTTTGTTCGGCTCGCCCACCAGCCAGCCGGTGGCGTCGTCAAAGCGCATCACGCAGGTGGGGCTGCCGTGCAAGCCCATCTTTTCTTCGATGCGCTCGCACACCACGGCGTTGCGGCTTCCATCTTGAAGAATCTTGGGCACCAGGAACAGCGACAGGCCCTTGGGCCCCGCAGGCGCATCGGGCAGGCGCGCCAGCACCAGGTGCACGATGTTGTCGGTCAGGTCGTGCTCGCCGCCGGAGATAAAGATCTTGCTGCCGTTCACCCGCGCGCTGCCATCGGGCTGCGGCACCCCACGTGTGCGCACCAGGCCCAGGTCGCTGCCCGCGTGGGCTTCGGTGAGGCACATGGTGGCCAGCCACTCGCCGGTGGCGACCTTCTCCAGATACTGCGCCTTGAGTTCGTCGCTGGCGTGGTGCTTGATGCATTCGTAGGCGCCGTGCAGCAGGCCGGGGGCCATGGTCCAGCCGTGGTTGGCGCCGGCCAGCCATTCGAACAGCACACATTCGAGCACCGCAGGCAGGCCCTGGCCGCCGTCCTCGGGCGCGCATGACAGCGACGGCCAGCCCGCCTGCCAGAAGGCCTGGTAGGCGTCGCGGAAGCCTGCGGGCGTGCGCACCTGGCCTGCGTCGAAGCGGCAGCCTTCTTCGTCGCCGTTGCGCTGCAGCGGTGCCACGGCGCTGTCCACAAACTTGGCGGCTTCGTCGAGCACCTGCGCGGCCAGCTCGCCATCGGTGTTCGCAAACGGGGGCAGCGCCTGCCAGCGGCTGGGCGCCTGCAGCACATGGGTCAGCAGATGCTGGATGTCGGCAAGGGCCTGGCGTGCTTGCATGGTTTGCTCTTGTTCTGATAGCTATTGGCGCTTGATGGACGCGCGGTAGCGGCTGTTTTTGCTTGAAATCCTGGTCGGCCAGCGGCAGCCCGTTCACACTGATCCGGTCGAACGGACTGCGCGGGTGGCATGCCCAGGCTTCGACAGGCTCAGCCTGAACGGGTGGGAATGGCTGCGCGCCCTCGCGCCGCGTTGCGCACTGCCCGTGATACCGGCGCGGCCCCGGCCAGCGCCACCGTGGAGCTGGCTTCGCCAGGCCACGGGTGGCGTCCCCCTCAGGGGGAAGCGGCGAAGCCGCTCAGGGGGAGCTCAGGAATCCGCGGTGAAGCCGATCTTCTTGATCAGCGGGCCCCAGGTGTCGTACTCGGCCTTCTGCCAGCGCGCCTGCTCCTCGGGCGTGGAGCCGTGGGGCATCAGGCCCACGATGGCCAGGCTATCGATGACCGACTTTTCCTTCAGGGCTGCGTTGATGGCGGCGTTGGCGGCGGCAATCACCGGCTTGGGTGTCGCCGCCGGGGCGTAGAAGCCAAACCACTCTTCGGTGGTCAGCTCAGGGAAGCCCTGCTCGGCAAACGTGGGCACATCAGGAACGTACTGCGAGCGCTTGGGGCCCGAGGTGGCCAGGATGCGCAGCTTGCCCGCCTTGTAGTTGGCGATGAAGTCGCCGTGTGGCGTGACCATGGCCGCCACCTGGCCGCCCACGACGTCCGTCACGCCGGGGATGGAGCCACGGTAGGGCACATGGCGCAGGTCCACGCCGCTGTTGATGCCCAGGAGCGCGCCCAGGAAGTGGGGCGTGGAGCCCGCGCCGGGCGAGCCGTAGCTCGCGTCCTTGGGGTTGGCCTTGGCCCAGGCCAGGAAGTCCTTCACCGTCTTGACGCTGGCGGGCACCATGGGACCCACGGCCAGGCCGTGGTGCATGATGGCCGCGATCGACACGGGCGCGAAGTCCTTGTCGGTGTAGTTCATCTTGCTGTAGATGTGCGGGTAGTTGGCCAGGGCCGACACCTGCGCCACGGCCAGCACGGAGCCATCGGCAGGGGCTGACTTCAGGGTCTCCAGCGCGATGCGTCCGCCTGCACCGGGCTTGTTCTCCACCACGCCGGCGTTCTTGCTGAAAGCCGAGCCACCCCACTTCTCGGCCACGCGGCGCGCCACGGTGTCGCCCGAGCTGCCGGCTGGAAAGCCGAAATACACCTTGACCTGGTCCACCTGCGCCTGGGCGGCGAAGGGGTGCAGGGCGCCCAATGCGGCGCTGGCGCCAAGGGCCTGAACGAATTGACGGCGTGTGGTGGTCATGGTTTGTCTCCTGATGTGAATCTGACGGAAATTTCAAAAATCAACTGGGGTGTTTGCACACCCTCTCGTTATCGACTGGGCTGCGCCTCCCACGGCGCTTGAAACTGGCGCTGCGCAAGCCAGCGCCACCGTGGAACTGGCTTTGCCAGGCCTCCGGTGGCGTCCCCCTGGGGGGATGACGCGAAGCGGCTCAGGGGGGCTTCTCATCTTGGTGCCATACGGAGGGCGCCATCCAGGCGAATGACCTCGCCGTTCAGGTGCCCGTTGGTCACGACGTGGCAGGCCAGCTCGGCAAACTCCTCGGGCTTGCCCAGGCGTGGCGGGAAGGGGATGCTCGCGGCCAGCGACTGCTGCACGGCTTCGGGCAGCTCCTTCATCAGCGGCGTGGCGAACAGGCCGGGCGCCACGGTGCACACGCGGATGCCGTGCTGCGCCAGGTCGCGCGCCATGGGCAGCGTCATGCCGACCAGGCCACCCTTGGAGGCGCTGTAGGCCTGCTGGCCCACCTGGCCGTCGAACGCGGCGGCTGAGGCGGTGAACATCATCACGCCGCGCTCGCCGCTCTGCAGGGCGGGCAGTTTCGCGCAGGCGGCGGCGAACAGGCGGCTCACGTTGTAGCTGCCGATCAGGTTGATGGTCACCACGCGCGTGAAGTCTTCCAGCGGCGCGGCGCTGCCGTCGCGCTGCACGATGCGCTTGGCGCTGCCGATGCCGGCCACGTTCATCAGGATGCGCGCGGGGCCGTGTGCGGCGGCGGCCTTCTCCAGCGCGGCGGTCACGCTGGCGGTGTCGGTGATGTCGCAGGCGCAGGCCACTCCGCCGATATCGGCAGCCACTTGCTCGGCCAGCTCGGCATTGCGGTCGAGCACGGCGACCTTTGCGCCCAGGCGCGCCAGTTCGCGGGCGGTGGCTTCACCGAGGCCCGACGCGCCGCCGGTCACGATGGCGGCTTGTCCTTGGATATCCATGCTATGTGTCCTTGATGAAAATGGTTTGTGTCTTTGGTGTTCAGTGGCGCGGCACCAGCGTGCCGGGCAGCGTGCCGCCGTGCAGTGCGTCCACCACGTGCGCGCGGTGCTGCAGCACGGCGCGCTGGTTGATGGAACCCTTGTCGGTGACTTCGCCCTTGTCGAGCGAGGGCGGCTCGGCCATCAGGTGCGCACGGGCCACGCGGGTGGCGCTGCCGGTGGACTCGGCGGCGAGCCGGTCGATGACCTGCTGGAAGTGCTGCTGCACGGGCGCGCTCTCCAGCACCTCCTGCAGGCTCGCGCTCTCGGGCAGGTCGCTGAGCGTGCGGATGGTGGGGGTGGGCACCAGCAGCGCGCCGATCTCCTTGAGGTTGATGCCGGTGATGACCGCGTCCTGCACGTAGGGCGCGCAGGCGGCGATGATCTTGGCGCGCATCGGCCCCACGCTCACGAAGGTGCCGGTGCTGAGCTTGAAGTCCTCGGCAATGCGGCCGTCGAACTTCAGGCCCTTGTTCGGGTCGGTCTCGTCGATCCATTTCACGGCATCGCCCGAGCAGTAGAAGCCTTCTTCGTCGAAGGCATCGCGCGTGGCCTCGGCATTGCGCCAGTAGCCGGGCGTGATGTTGGGGCCGCGGTAGCGCACCTCGACCTTGCCGTCGACGGGCACGAGCTTGAGTTCGAGCCCCGGCGTGGGCACGCCGATGTCGCCCGCCTGCACGTCGGGGCTGTTCACCGCCACGCAGAAGGGGCAGCCTTCGGTCATGCCCAGGCCCGTGTTCATCACGATGCGCTCGCCCACCTCGCGCTCGGCGCTCTCGAACAGCGAGTCCCAGATGGGCTGCGACAGCGCAGCAGCGGCAAAGAAGAACATCTTCACGCGGCTGAGCAGATTTTTGCGCAGCTGCGCGTCGGTCTTCATGGTCTGCGCGATGACCTCGAACCCCGTGGGCACGTTGAAGTACACCGTGGGCGCGATCTCGCGCAGGTTGCGGATGGTCTCGGCCATGCCCTTGGGCGTGGGCTTGCCTTCGTCCAGATAGAGCGTTCCGCCGTTGTAGATGACGATGCCGAAGTTGTGGTTGCCGCCGAAGGTGTGGTTCCACGGCAGCCAGTCCACCAGCACCAGGGGCTCCTCGGCCAGCACGGGCATGGACTGGTTCATCTGCTGCAGGTTGGCGGCCCACATGCCGTGCGTCACGATGACGGCCTTGGGCAGCTTGGTGGAGCCCGAGGTGAACATGAACTTGGCGATGCTGTCGGCCGTGATGGCGCCGTGCGCCGCATCCACGGCGGGCGTGGCGGGGGTGGCCAGCAGGTGGCTGAAGGGCAGGGTGCTGCGGCCTTCGATGGCGCCCGAGCCCAGCACCACCCGCACGTCGGGGGCCAACGTGGCCTGGATGGCCCGCGCGAAACGCTGGCCGTCGCTCGCGAAGACCAGGCCCGGGGTCAGCGTGTCGAGCACGTGGCGCAGCTTGTCGAAGTCCTGGCTGATGGTGGAGTACGCGGTCGACACGGTGCACTGCGGCACGCCGGCCACCAGGCAGCCCAGCGACAGCAGCGCGTGGTCCAGGTCGTTCTCGCTCAGGATGGCCACGGGGCGCTCGGCGCTCAGCTGCATGTCGAGCAGGGCCTGGGCAATGCTGCGCGCGGCCTGCCAGGCCTGGCCGTAGGTGATGTGGCGCCAGTCGCCCAGGCTGCCGTCGGCGTTCTTCACGCGCTGGGCCATCCAGGTGCGGTCGGGCGCCACATGCGCCCAGTGCGCCAGGCGGTCCGTGAGCCGCACGGGGTAGGGCGCCAGGTCTTGCGTGGCCCGCACGTAGACCACGCCGTCGTCTGTCCGGCGGGTGCTGACTTCGGTCACGCCGAAGCGCAGCGGCCGGTAGCGGGGAGAAGGGTTGGTTGCCGTCATGGAAAAGCGTCTCGGTGGGGCTGGCTGGATGCGCAGTGGCGGACCGCGCGTGTCAGTCCTTCTTGACCTTGGCAGCCTTGCCGTCCAGGAAGGCGCGCACGCGGGCCTTGGCCTCGGGGGCGCTCTGGGCGATGGCGGCCATCATGGCTTCGGTCATCAGGCCCTGGTCCGACGGCTGCTCGGCAATGCGCGGCAGCGCGTGCATCAGCGCGTAGTTGGTCAGCGGCGCGTTCTGCGCAATGCGCTGGGCCAGCTCGAAAGCCTTGTCGAACGCCGTGCCGGTGGGCACGAGGTACTGCGCGAAGCCCACGCGCTCGCCGTCCGCCGCGTTGTAGACGCGGCCGGTCATCATCATGTCGGTCATGCGTGCCGTGCCGATCAGGCGCGGGATGCGCACCGCGCCGCCGCCACCCACGAAGATGCCGCGCGAGCCCTCGGGCAGCGCGTAGAAGGTGGATTCATCGGCCACGCGGATGTGGCAGGCGCTGGCCAGCTCCAGGCCCCCGCCCACCACTGCGCCGTGCAGCGCGGCCACCACGGGCACGGGGCCGAACTGCACGCGGTCGAGCGCCGCATGCCACATGCGCGAGTGGTGCAGGCCCTGGCCCGCATCGCGCTCTTTCAGCTCGGACAGGTCTAGGCCCGAGCAGAAGTGCTCGCCTTCGCCATCGATCACGGCCGCGCCCACGGTGGCGGGCAGGTTGTCCATCACGTCCCGCAGCGCCAGGATCAGGCCGTCGTTCAGGGCATTGCGCTTGGCGGGGCGGGCGAGGCGGATGACCGCGATGTCCTCGCGTTCGCCGCGGATTTCGAGGGAGATGTCGGAGTGCTTGGTCATGGTCATCGAGGTGAGTTGGAGAAATTATGGTTATCAAAAATAACTAAAACAAGGCCATGGAGGCGGTCTTTGCTAGGTGCTTTCCCTAGCTTTTCTGGGTGTTCATATGATTATGATAAATAACTAAAATGGCACCGATTCACAGCAAGGAACCGTCATGAACGCCTTCATCCCCTACGGCATTTACTGGTCGTCCCCGTTCGCCAAGTGGCAGGGCTCGCTGGCCAACCTCAACGCGCTGCCGCTGGCGGCCACGGTGGGCAAGCAGGCGCTGGCCGCGCGCGGGTACGACCTGGCGGCGGTGGACCTGGCGATCCTCGGCATCACCAACCCGCAGAAGGGCAGCTTCTACGGCCTGCCCTGGGTCACCGGCCTCATGGGCATCGACCGCGTGGCGGGCCCCACGGTGCAGCAGGCCTGCGCCACCAGTGTGCGCGCGCTGCAGATGGCTGCGCAAGAGGTGGCCTGCGGCACGGCCACCAGTGCGCTGCTGGTGATGGCCGACCGCCAGTCCAACGGCCCGGTGGTGTACTACCCCGATTCGAGCGGCACCGGCGGCTATGGCATCACCGAGCACTGGGTGCCCGACAACATGGGCCACGACCCGTATGCCAAGAACCCCATGCTGCAGACCGGCGAGAACGTGGCGGCGCGCTACGGCATCACCACCGAAGAGCAGCACGCGCTCAAGCTGCACCGCTACACGCAGTACCAGGCGGCGCTGGCCGACGACCGCGCCTTCCAGAAGCGCTACATGGCCGATGTGCCGGTCACGGACTCGAAATTCCGCAAGCAGACCGGCACGCTCAGCGCCGACGAAGGCATCTTCCCCACCACCGCCGAAGGCCTGGCCAGGCTCAAGCCGGTCAAAGAAGGCGGCACCGTGACCTTCGGCGGCCAGACGCACCCGGCCGACGGCAATGCGGGCGCCATCGTCACCACGCGCGACCGCGCCCGCGCCTTGGCCACCGACCCCGGCATCGAGGTCGAGATCCTGGGCTTCGGCATGGCGCGCGTGGAGGCCGGCTTCATGCCCATGGCGCCGTCGCCGGCGGCGTTCAACGCCTTGAAGCACGCAGGCCTGTCCATCGCCGACGTGCACGCGATCAAGACGCACAACCCGTTTGCGGTGAACGACATCGCGCTGGCGCGCGACACCGGCTTTGCGTGGGAGCGCATGAACAACTACGGCAGCTCCATCATCTGGGGCCACCCGCAGGCGCCTACCGGCCTGCGCGCCATCATCGAACTCATCGAAGAGCTGGTGCTGCGCGGCGGCGGCGTGGGCCTGTTCACCGGCTGCGCCGCGGGCGACACCGGCTACGCCACCGTGCTGCGCGTGACGGACAGCAAAACCACTTCCAAGGCCTGACCATGACGACCGCTTCGACAAGCTCTTTCTCCGCCCTCTTGAACGCCTGGCTGGTCGACGGCGTGCGCACGCCCATGGTCGACTACTGCGGCCCGCTCGGCCATGTGTCGCCCACCGACATGGGCATCAAGGTCGCCCGCGCCGTGCTGGACAAAAGCGGCGTGCCCGCTGCCGACGTGAACTCGGTCATCACCGGCTCGATGGCGCAGGCCGACTTCGACGCCTTCGTGCTGCCGCGCCACATCGGCTTGTATGCGGGCGTGCCGCAGAGCGTGCCGGCCATCCTGGTGCAGCGCATCTGCGGCACGGGCTTCGAGCTGTTCCGCCAGGCCGCGGACCAGATCGCGCTGGGCTATGCCGACGTGGCGCTGGTGGTGGGCACCGAATCCATGACGCGCAACCCGATCGCCGCGTACACGCACCGCACGGGCTTCAAGCTCGGTGCGCCGGTGGAGTTCAAGGACTTCCTGATGGAGGCGCTGATTGACACCGCCGGCCCCGTCACGATGATCGAGACCGCCGAGAACCTGGCCAAAAAATACGGCATCACCCGCGAAGACGTGGACGCGTACGCGGCGCGCTCGTTCGAGCGGGCGCTGCAAGCCCAGGCCGACGGCTTTCTGGCCGGCGAGATCGTGCCGGTGACGAGCGAGAAGTTCGAGCTGGCAGGCTACGCCACGCGCGGCATCACGCTGCCGCGCAAGGTGGCGCAGCTCGATCGCGACACGCACCCGCGCCCCTCCCCCATTGAGGCCCTGGCGGGGCTGCGCACGGTGTACCCCGGTGGCGTGCAGACGGCGGGCAACAGCTCGGCCCTGGTGGACGCGGCCGTGGGCGCCGTGGTGGCCAGCGATGCCTATGTGCAGCGGCGCGGCCTCAAGCCCCTGGCGCGCCTGCGCGGTGCGGCAGCGGTGGGCGTGGCGCCCGAGTACATGGGCATCGGCCCGGCCCCCGCCATCCGCGCGCTGCTGGCGCGCACCGGGCTCACGCTGGAGGACATCGGCCTGTTTGAAATCAATGAAGCACAGGGCGCGCAGACCATCGCCGTGGAGCGCGAACTGGGCCTGGACCGCGACAAGCTCAACGTGAACGGCGGCGCGATTGCGCTGGGCCACCCCTTGGCCGCCACGGGCGTGCGCCTGACGGTGACCCTGGCGCGCGAGCTGCGCCGGCGCGGCCTGCGCTACGGCATCTCGAGTGCCTGCGTGGGCGGCGGGCAGGGCATTGCCTTGCTCATCGAGAACCCGGATGCTTGAAATTTAAGAGAAACAGGGCTCAAGCGCTTATGGGATAAGCGCGAGCAGCTATCGAAGCAATAGTGTTCAATTGAAGGTCACCATGAAAATCATCACCGCAGCCCAGGCCGGGGCCCTGATCCCCGACAACGCCACCATCTTCCTGGGCGGCCTGGCCGTCTCCAGCCTGCCCGAGGAAGTGCTCAAGGGCGTGGAAAAGAATTTCCTCGACACCGGACACCCGAAGAACGTGACCACCTGGGCCTGCGGCGCCATCGGCAACAGCAAGGACGCGGGCATGGTGCACTTTGCCCACCCGGGCATGATCAAGCGCACCGTGGCGGGCCACTTCGGCCAGACCGGCGCCGAGATGATGAAGATGGTCTTCGACGGCGAGGTGGAGGCGTACAACTTCCCGCAGGGCAGCCTGTCGCACCTCACGCGCCACATCGCCAGCCGCAGCCCCGGGCTGCTGACCAAGGTGGGCCTGGGCACGTTCGTGGACCCCCGCATCGAAGGCGGCAAGCTCAACAGCAAGTCCACCGAAGACCTGGTCAAGCTCGTCGAGTTCAACGGCGAGGAATGGCTGTTCTACCCCGCGCCCAAGGTCGACGTGGCCATCATCCGCGGCACGTTGGCCGACGAGAACGGCAACATCACGCTGGACAAGGAAGGCGTTCTGCTCGAGCAGATCAACATCGCCCACGCAGCCAAGGCCTGCGGCGGCATCGTGATCGCGCAGGTGGAGCGCATCGTCAAGGCCGGCAGCCTGCACCCCAAGTCGGTCAAGGTGCCGGGCGTGTCGGTGGACTACGTGGTGGTCAGCCAGCCCGAGAACCACATGCAGACCATCACCACGCAGTTCAACCCCGCGCTGTGCGGCGATGTGCGCGTGCCGCTCAACTCGCTGGCGCCCATGCCGCTGGACGAGCGCAAGGTGATCGCGCGCCGCACGGCGCTGGAGCTCACGCCCGGCGCCATCACCAACCTGGGTATCGGCATCCCGGCCGGCGTGCCGTCGGTGGCGGCGGAAGAGGGCGTGTCCGACCAGTTCACGCTGAGCGTGGAAAGCGGCATCACCGGCGGCATCCCGGCGCAGCTGGGCGACTTCGGCACGGCCTACAACGCCGACGCCATCATCGAGCAGTCGCTGCAGTTCGACTTCTATGACGGCGGCGGGCTGGACGCGAGCTTCCTGGGCCTGGCGCAGGCCGACAACCACGGCAACGTGAACGTGAGCAAGTTCAACGGCCGGCCCGTGGGCTGCGGCGGCTTCGTGAACATCACGCGGTCCACCAAGCACCTGGTGTTCTGCGGCACCTTCACCGCGGGCGGGCTGGAGGTGCAGGTGGCCGACGGCCAGCTCACCATCGTCAAGGAAGGCCGCTCGCGCAAGTTCATCGAGAAGGTCGAGCAGATCACCTTCAACGGGCTGGACGCCGCGCAGCGCGAGCAGAACGTGCTGTTCGTCACCGAGCGCGCCGTGTTCCACCTGACCACCGAGGGCCTGGAGCTGACCGAGATCGCGCCGGGCATCGACCTGGAACGCGACGTGCTGGCGCACATGGGGTTCAAGCCCCTGATGCGCGATGTGAAGATGATGGACCCGGGCCTGTTCCGTGCCCAGTGGGGCGGGCTGGCGCAGGCAATGGCCGCCAAGGCCAGGTCCGCTGCCTGATACGGAACGGAGCAACCCTGCGCGGGCTCTCAGGAGGCGGGGTCCGGCGAATAGACCTTCTGCAGCAACCGGATCAGCGTCTTGCGCTCGGCGGCGGTCAGGCCCGCCGTGGCGTCCACTTCCAGCTGGGCGGCGGTCTCCTCGGCCTGCGCGGTCAGCTCCACCCCCGCGGGCGTGAGGTGCACGCCCATGGCGCGCCCGTCGCTGGGGTGCGGGCGGCGCTCGATCAGCCCGCGCCGCTCCAGCGCGGCGATCAGCCCCACCAGGTTGGGCGGCAGCACATTGAGCGTGGCGCACAGCTGGCGCGAGGTGATGCCCGGGTTGTGGGCCACCAGCGACAGCACGGAAAACTCCACCACCTTCAGGCGGTACACCGCCATGCGCTCCATGAACACCTCGATGACCGCCAGCGACGCACGGCGCGCGTTGTAGCCCACCAGCGTGCGCAGGAAGCTGGTGTCCACGGCCTCCGGCGTGGAGAGCGCGGTGGCGGGGGGCGGTGGGTTTCTGAAGGGGCGGGCGCTGGACATGGGGCGATGGGTGCCGGAGCAAGGTCGGGTTTGGCGACGCATCGGGCAAGACCACTTTCTGACTCCCTTTCGCCGCTGCCGCTTATTTTATATACATCTTTTGCTACTAAAAATATAGCTATATCGCGAAATCGAAAAACGCGGCTCCACCCGCCTCAAGCGGGGCTGCGCAGCACGCGGCGGTATTGCACGGCCTCGGCCACATGGATGACCTCGGTGGTGGGCGAGCCCGCCAGGTCGGCGATGGTGCGCGCCACCTTCAGCGCACGGTGCGTGCTGCGGGCCGACCATCCCAGCCGCGCGGCGGCGGTGTTCAGGAATCTGGCGGCCGCATCGTCCAGCCGCAGGTGCGTGTCGATCTCCTGGCCCTGCAACGCCTGGTTGGCCTTGCCCTGCCGCGCCAGCGCCAGGGCGCGGGCATGTTCCACCCGCCCGCGGATGGCGGCGGTGGGCTCGCCCGCGGGGGCCTGCACCAGTTGCTCGGCGGGGAGGGCGGGCACCTCCACATGCAGGTCGATGCGGTCCAGCAGCGGGCCGCTGAGCTTGCCCTGGTAGCGGTTGATCTGGTCGGGCGTGCAGCGGCACGCGCGTTGCGTGGACCCGAGAAAGCCGCACGGGCAGGGGTTCATCGCCGCGATCATCTGAAAGCGCGCGGGGAAGTCCGCGCGCTGCGCGGCCCGCGAGATGGTGATGTGGCCCGTCTCCAGCGGCTCGCGCAGCGCCTCGAGGGCGGCGCGGGGAAATTCCGGCAGCTCGTCGAGGAAGAGGACGCCGTGGTGGGCCAGCGAGATTTCGCCCGGCCGGGGCGGCGATCCACCTCCGACAAGGGCCACCGCGCTGGCCGTATGGTGGGGCGTGCCCGTGGGCCGCTGCCCCCACAGTTCGGGGCGGAACCGCCCGGCCAGGCTGGCGATCGCTGCGCTCTCCAGCGCCTCGTCCACCGTCATGGCCGGCAGCAGCCCGGCAAAGCGCAGGGCCAGCATGGACTTACCCGAGCCTGGCGGGCCAGCCATCAGGACACTGTGGGCTCCGGCGGCCGCGATCTCCAGCGCGCGCTTGGCCGTGGCCTGGCCTTTCACGTCGGCCATGTCCAGGGAGGCCGCTGCGGCCGCCATCGGCGTGGCTTGCAGGCGGGTCCAGCCATCGTTGTCCACGGAGGCATCGCCCGCCGCGGCGCTGCCCGGTGGCAGGAAGGCGCGCACCACGTCCAGCAGGTGCCGGGCGCGCACCACCTGCGCGGCGGGCACGAGGGCGGCCTCTTCGGCGCTGCCGGGCGGCAGCACCAGCACGGCGCTGATCTGCTGCGTCTGCAGCGCGAGGCTCGTGGCCAGCGCGCCCCGCACCGGCCGCAGTTCGCCCGACAGCGACAGCTCGCCCGCGAATTCGTGCCCCGACAGGCTGGCGCCGTCCAGCTGCCCGCTGGCCGCCAGGATGCCCAGCGCGATCGGCAGGTCGAACCGGCCGGAATCCTTGGGCAGGTCGGCGGGGGCGAGGTTGACGGTGATCCGCTTGTTGTGGGGGAACTCCAGCCCCGCGTTCTGCAGTGCCGACCGCACGCGCTCGCGCGCTTCCTTCACTTCCACTTCGGCAAGGCCCACCAGGGTGAAGCTGGGCAGGCCGTTGGCCAGGTGCACTTCGACAGTGACGGACGGCGCCTGCAGCCCCAGAAGGGCGCGGCTTTGCACCAAAGCAAGACTCATGAAGCGATTCCTCCCCAGATGGGTGCGTTTTATGGCGTTCCCGCGCGGGCCCTTGGCGCCATGCACCAATAGCGTGCGTATGGCCGTGGCACGGTGCTGATGCCCACTGTACCGGGGATCGTTGTAACGCGAAGCAACGGCGCGCGCGGATGTATTGCGCCGCGTGGCACGGTCCGTGCTTAAAGCGCTCGTCCCTACTTTGTCCAACCGGAGGAAACATGACCCGCGCCATCATCAAGACCCTGGGCGTTGCCCTTGCAGCATCCCTTCCCCTGCTGGCCAGCGCCCAGCTCACCGGCAACGTCAGCCTGACCACCAACTACAAGTTCCGTGGCCAGGACCAGGACGCCTCCAAGGCCAAGGCCCTCAAGCCCGCGCTGCAAGGCGGTTTTGACTATGCCTTCGGCGAATCCGGCTGGTACGTGGGCAACTGGAATTCCAGCGTGGACTGGCTGGCCAACAACTCGCTCGAAGCCGACCTGTACGGCGGCTACAAGTTCAAGGCCGGCGGCGCCGACCTGGACCTGGGCGCGCTGACCTACATCTACCCCGGCAATGCCAACGGCAACACCACCGAGCTGTATGGCGCGGCCACCATGGGCCCCTTCACCGCCAAGTATTCGCACACCATCTCCAAGGACTACTTCGGCTGGGCCGGCGCCAAGTCCGGCTCGGGTCTGAAGGGCCGCAACACCGGCTACCTGAACCTGGCGTTCGCCCAGGAAGTGGCTCCCAGCGTCACCCTGAAGGCCTCGGTGGGCTTCACCCGCTTCGCCAGCGACATCAAGGACCTGGGCGTGCCCAACTACATGGACTACAGCGTGGGCGGCGCGTATGACTTCGGCAGCGGCCTGTCGCTGGGCGCCGCCGTGGTGGGCGCCAACAAGAAGGCCTTCTTCGGCCACGTCAACAAGTCGCGCGTGATCGTCACGCTCACCAAAACCCTGTAAGCAAGTCTCGATGGGCGCCGGGTGCGCCCATCGTCGGAGGAACCAAAATGAAAATGGTGACAGCCATCATCAAGCCCTTCAAGCTCGACGAGGTGCGTGAAGCACTCTCGGACATCGGCGTGCAAGGCATCACGGTGACCGAGGTCAAGGGCTTCGGCCGCCAGAAGGGCCACACCGAGCTGTACCGCGGCGCGGAGTACGTGGTCGACTTCCTGCCCAAGGTCAAGATCGAAGCCGCCGTGGCGGATGACCTGGTGGACCGCGTGATCGAGTCCATCGAAAGCGCCGCGCGCACCGGCAAGATCGGCGACGGCAAGATCTTCGTGACCCACCTGGAGCAGGTGGTGCGCATCCGCACTGGCGAAACCGGCAAGGAAGCCCTGTAAGGGCCCGGCCGCATCACACCCAAGAAGAGAAACGCCATGAAAAAACTGCTTGCTTCCTTCATTCTGGGGCTGGGCCTGCTGACCATGGGCAACCTGTCCCTGGCCCAGGCGCCCGCCGCCTCCGAGCCGGCCGCCGCCGCGCCCGCTGCGGCGGCCGCTCCCGCCGCTGAAGCCCCTGCGGCTGCCCCTGCTCCCGCGGCCGCCGCTGCACCGGCCGCCGCCGCCGAAGCCCCCGCTCCGGTCCCCAACAAGGGCGACACCGCCTGGATGATGACCTCCACCATCCTCGTGATCCTGATGGTCCTGCCCGGCCTGGCGCTGTTCTACGGCGGCCTGGTGCGCAGCAAGAACATGCTGTCCGTGCTGATGCAGGTGATGGTCACGTTCTCGCTGATCGTGGTGCTGTGGTTCATCTACGGCTACAGCCTGGCCTTCACCGAGGGCGGCGCCTTCATCGGCGGCTTCGACCGGCTGTTCATGAAGGGCATCTGGGACAACGCCGCCGGCACGTTCGCCAACGCCGCCACCTTCAGCAAGGGTGTCGTGATTCCGGAAGTGGTGTTCGCCGCCTTCCAGGCCACGTTCGCCGGCATCACCTGCGCCCTGATCGTCGGTGCGTTCGCAGAGCGCATCAAGTTCAGCGCCGTCATGATGTTCATGGTGCTGTGGTTCACCTTCAGCTACCTGCCGATCGCCCACATGGTGTGGTTCTGGATGGGCCCTGACGCATACGCCTCCAAGGAAGTGGCCGACGCCATGACCGGCAAGGCCGGCCAGATCTGGCAGTGGGGCGCGCTGGACTTCGCCGGCGGTACCGTGGTGCACATCAACGCCGCCGTGGCGGGCCTGGTGGGCGCGTTCATGGTGGGCAAGCGCATCGGCTACGGCAAGGAAGCCATGGCGCCCCACAGCCTGACGCTGACCATGGTCGGTGCCTCGCTGCTGTGGGTGGGCTGGTTCGGCTTCAACGCCGGCTCCGCCCTGGAAGCCAACGGCTTTGCCGCCCTGGCCTTCATCAACACGCTGGTGGCCACCGCCGCCGCCGTGCTGGCATGGTCCATCGGTGAAGCGCTGATGCGCGGCAAGGCGTCGATGCTGGGTGCGGCGTCGGGTGCCGTGGCCGGCCTCGTGGCCATCACGCCCGCTGCCGGCAACGTCGGCATCGGCGGTGCGCTGGTGATCGGCCTCGTGGGCGGCTTCGCCTGCCTGTGGGGTGTGAACGGCCTCAAGAAGCTGCTGGGCGCGGACGACTCGCTCGACGTGTTCGGCGTGCACGGCATCGGCGGCATCGTGGGTGCCCTGCTGACCGGCGTGTTCAATGCGCCTGGCCTGGGTGGCCCCGGCTACGTGGCCGACTGGGTGACCGCCACCATGGTGACCTCCGCCGACTACTCCATCGCCGCCCAGGTGTGGACCCAGACCAAGGCCGTGCTGCTGACCATCGTGTGGTCGGGCGTGGTTTCCTTCGTGGCCTACAAGATCGTCGACCTGACGGTGGGCCTGCGGGTCTCGGAAGAAGACGAACGCGAAGGCCTGGACATCACCTCGCACGGCGAAACAGCGTACAACCGCTGAAGCAGGCCGGTGCGCCCGACGCGCCGCGGTGTCTGGTGGCACCGTGGCGTCGCAACAAGAACAAGCGAGTCGCTCCTTTGGTTGTTGAACCCGCCGGCAACGGCGGGTTTTTTTCGTACCGGGCGGGGGGACTCGCTTGTCTGCATTCTGTTCTGGCATGCACGCCCAGAGCACACGTCCGCAGACATCCCTCCCGGCGGTCCCGAGCCATTTGCACGCGCGCTGTTCAAAAAATTCACGCGCTCTCCGCGTGGCGCCGGACATCGCTGGAGCTACGATGCAAGGCATGGACCTCGCCCTTGCCCAGATCGCCGACCGTGTGCGCACCGCCGCCGCCGACCAGACCCCCTTGCGCATCCGGGGCGGGGGCACCAAGGACTTCCATGGCCTGGCGCTGCATGGCGAGGTGCTCGACACCCGCGTGCTGCGCGGCATCGTGAGCTACGAGCCCAGCGAACTGGTCGTCACCGTGCGCGCGGGCACCCCGCTGGCCGAGCTGGAGGCCACGCTGGCCGAACAGGGCCAGTGCCTGCCCTTCGAGCCCCCGCACTTCGCCAAGACCCCGCCGGATGCCGCCACCGTGGGCGGCATGGTGGCGGCCGGCCTGTCGGGGCCGGCCCGCGCCAGCGTGGGCGCGGTGCGCGACTATGTGCTGGGGGTCACGCTGCTCAACGGCCGGGCCGAGCTGCTGAGCTTTGGCGGGCAGGTGATGAAGAATGTGGCGGGCTATGACGTGTCGCGCCTCATGGCCGGCGCCTGGGGCACGCTGGGCCTGCTCACCGAGGTCAGCCTCAAGGTGCTGCCGGTGGCCCCGGCCGAGGCCACGCTGCGCTTCGAATGCAACCAGGCCGATGCCTTGCGCAAGCTGCACGCCTGGGGCGGCCAGCCCCTGCCGCTCAACGCGAGCTGCTGGGTGCAGGACACGGGCACGGGCACCCTCTACGTGCGCCTGCGCGGGGCCGTGGCCGCCGTCGAGGCCGCGTGCAAGACCATGGGTGGCGTGCGCATGGACGACAGCGCCGCCGTGGCTGCCGATTGGGCCGCCTGCCGCGAACAGACCCTGCCCTGGTTCAGCGACCGCGCCCAGCGCCCCGGCCACGCGCTGTGGCGCCTGTCCCTGCCGCCCACGGCCCCCGTGCTCCAACTGCCTGCGGCGGCCCAGCCGCTCATCGAATGGCACGGCGCCCTGCGCTGGGTGCAGGCGCCGGAAGCGGCGGGCGATGCCCTGCGCGAGGCCGCACGCGCGGTGGGCGGAAGTGCTTCTGTTTTCATAGCTTCCAGCGCAGGTGTATCAAGCGGTAGCGGCCAGTTTGGCTTGAAATCCAGTGCGCTGGAGCAGATCCACGCGCGCCTCAAGCACAGCTTCGACCCCGCGGGCATCTTCAACCCCGGGCGCATGGCCCGCGCCTGGTAAGCCACGCGCCAGCCTGCGGCACCCATGCGACGCCTGCGCCATCTCACCGGACACCACCGCACGGTGGCGAGCAACCGCGTGCTGGGCCTGCTGCTGGCCTTCAATGCGGGCGCGGTCAATGCCGGGGGGTTCCTGGTGGTGCACCTGTACACCTCGCACATGACCGGCTTTGTCTCGATGCTGGCCGACAACCTCGTGCTGGGCAACATGGCCCTGGTGCTGGGCGCGGTGGGGGCGTTGCTGGCCTTCGTCAGCGGCGCGGCCACCACGGCCGTCATGGTCAACTGGGCGCGCCAGCGCAAGCTGCACAGCAGCTATGCGCTGCCGCTGCTGGTGGTGGCGGTGCTCATGCTGGTGTTCGGCCTGGTGGGCGCCATCACGCTCAACTGGCGCACGCCGTTCGCCGTGCCCACCACGGTGCTGCTGCTGTCGTTCATCATGGGCCTGCAGAACGCCACGGTGACCAAGATGTCCTCGTCCCAGATCCGCACCACGCACATGACCGGCGTGGTGACCGACCTGGGCATCGAGCTGGGCAAGATGCTCTACTGGAACCGCACCGGCACCGCGCCGGAATCCCAGGTGCGCGCCAACCAGGCCCGGCTGCGGCTGTTCGCGGGGCTCGTGGCGATGTTCCTCGTGGGAGGCGTTGCCGGGGCCGCGGGCTTCAAGCACGTGGGCTTCGTGTTCGTGGTGCCGCTGGCGCTGGTGCTGCTGGGGCTGTCGCTGCCCCCCTTGTGGGCCGACCGCGCGCGCCTGCGCCACCCCTTGCGCAAGGCGCTGCCCCTGGAGCCGCCGCTCACTCCGCCGCCCGCGCTCTGAGCGTTCCGGCCCTGTTTTACCTTCCCCTGTCCAGGCATGCTCCATGCAAACCCAACTCGCCCCTGAATACCGCGCCCGCGCCGATGGCCTGGAGGCCGAGGCCATCCTGCGCAAATGCGTGCACTGCGGCTTCTGCACCGCCACCTGCCCCACCTATCAGCTGCTGGGCGACGAGCTCGACGGCCCGCGCGGCCGCATCTACCTCATCAAGCAGGTGCTCGAGGGCGCCGAGCCCACGCGCAAGACCCAGATGCACCTGGACCGGTGCCTGACCTGCCGCAACTGCGAAAGCACCTGCCCGAGCGGCGTGCAATATGGTCATCTGGTCGATATCGGCCGCAGGATCGTCGATGAGAAAGTCGCCCGCCCGGTGGGCGAGAAGGCCTTGCGCTGGGCGCTGAAGGAGGGCCTGCCTTCGCCCCTGTTCGCCCCCGCCATGAAGGCCGGGCAACTGGTGCGCGGCCTGCTGCCCGCATCCCTCAAGGCCAAGGTGCCTGCGCCCCAAAATGCCGGCGCATGGCCCGTGCGCGAACACGCGCGCAAGGTGCTTTTGCTGGCGGGCTGCGTGCAGCCGGCCATGATGCCCAACATCAACACCGCCACCGCCCGCGTGCTCGACGCCGTGGGCATCCAGACCGTGGTCGCGCCCAAGGCGGGCTGCTGCGGTGCCGTCAAGTTCCACCTCAACGACCAGGACGGCGGCAAGGCCGAGATGCGCGCCAACATCGACGCCTGGTGGCCGCTGGTGGAGCAGGGCGGGGTGGAAGCCATCGTCATGAACGCCTCGGGCTGCGGCGTCACCGTCAAGGAATACGGCCACATCCTCAAGGACGACGCGCAATACGCCGCCAGGGCCGAACGCATCAGCGCGCTCACGCGCGACCTGTCGGAGCTGCTGCCGGCCCTGCTGCCCGAGCTGGCCGACAAGCTGGCGGGCCGCGCCCAGCCCGCCGCCGACGTGCTGTACGCCTACCATCCGCCGTGCACGCTGCAGCACGGCCAGAAGCTGCGCGGCGGGGTGGAAACGCAGCTTGCGCGCCTGGGGTTCCGGCTGCGCGCGGCGCGCAACGAGGCCCACCTGTGCTGCGGCTCGGCGGGCACGTATTCGGTGCTCAACCCGGACCTGGCGTACCAGCTGCGCGACCGCAAGCTCGGCGTGCTCGGCGAGGCGTTCGGCGACCAGCCCCCGGACGTGATCCTGTCGGCCAACATCGGCTGCATCACCCATTTGCAAAGCGGCACCGGCACGCCGGTGCGCCACTGGATCGAGGTGCTGGACGAAGCCCTGGCCTGACAAGGGGATGCCGCCGCTGGCGGGCTTTTCTCCAACGCTGGCATGATTGAGGGTTTTGTTGCCCTCTCCCTCACCCATTCGCACCGCCATGACCGACTCCGTGCCCGCACAAGAACAACCGAGCGCAGCCCCTGCCACACCGCTGGCGGCGCCTGTTTCGGCCGCACCGGCCGAGGCGGCTGCCGCCGCTCCCGGGGCGTCCGCCGCCGCCGACGCTGCCGGGGCACCCCAGCAGCGCGCGGGCGGATCACGCCGTGGCGGCCGCAACCGCCGCAAGCCCGAAGGGCGCCCGGCGCCAGAGGGCGGCGCCGAGGCCTCTGCCCCCGCACCTGCGCGCGCGCGCGCGCCGCAGCGTGTGCACCCCGCGCTGGAGCAACTGGCGGGGCTCTACCCGCACCTGTTCGGCGCGGTGTTCCGCCCGCTCAAGCGCGGCATCTTCCAGGACCTGCTGGCCGCGCACCCCGAGGTGTTCGAGCGCGAGGCGCTCAAGGTGGCGCTGGGCATCCACACCCGCTCCACGCGCTACCTGCAAAGCGTGGCGGCGGGCGACCGGCGCCATGACCTCTCGGGCCAGCCCGTGGAGGACATGGCCCCCGAGCACGTGCACCACGCGCTGCTGGAGGTCTACCGCCGCAAGAAGGCCCGTGCCACCGAGGACCTGCTGCCCAAGCTGCGCAACCGCATGATGGCCGCGTTCGAGGCCTCGGGGCTCACGCGCGAGGCCTACACCGAGCTGGTGCAGGGCCGCGACGAAGCCGCCAACGCCATCCTCGAAGAGGCCTTTGCCGAATGGTCGGCGCGCAACGCCAAGGACGAGGCTTTGCTGCGCGCGTTCGAGGCCAGCGGCCAGACACTGGAGGCCTTTGCCGACATGTACGGCCTGGTGCCCCGCACCGTGGGCCAGCAGCTCGAGCGCGCTCGCCGCCTCGCCGCCGCGCGGGTGCAGGCCGCGGCGGCCGCGGCCGTGGCCGCCATCGCACCGGCCCCGCAAGACGCCTGACGCGAGAGGCTCGCCCGTGCCGGCGGCACCTTCCAGGCTGATCTTCCTGCCCGGCGTGGGGGGCGACCCCGCGTTCTGGCAACCGGTCTCGTCGGCCATGCCGCTGCCCGCCGCGCGCGTGCTGCTGGGCTGGCCCTGGCGCGATGCCGGAGCCGGAGCCGGCGCGGGGCTGGCGCCGGACGCGGCCGGTGGCATGCAGGATCTGGTCGATGCGGTCACGCCGCACATGGACCGGCCCTGCGCGCTGGTCGCGCAGTCCCTGGGCGGCGTGGTGGCCCTGCTCGCCGCCCTCGAGCGGCCCGACCACCTGACCCACCTGGTGCTCGTGGCCACGTCGGGCGGCGTGCCCATGGACGACCTGCGTCCCCACGACTGGCGGCCCGATTTCCTGCGCGCCAACCCCGCGTTTCCGCCGTGGATGGCCCAGGCGCGGTGGGACCTGTCGGCCCGGCTGGCGTCGGTGCGCGCGCCCGCCCTTTTGCTGTGGGGCGACAGGGACCCCATCAGCCCCGTGGCCGTGGGGCGGCGCCTGTGCGGCCTGCTGCCGGGCGCGCGCATGCACGTGCTGCCAGGCGGTGCCCACGACCTGGCCCGCACGCACGCCGGGGCCGTGGCCGGGCACATCCACCGCCATCTGCGGGGCGGCGCCTCAGGGGATGCCGGACAGGGCGCTTCGCAGAACGCCTAGAATCCCGCTGCGGCCCGGTTCATGGGTTGCCGTAAGCGTTTACGTCAATCAACGTGCCAACCAACGCCGGCCTTGCCGGGGTGGTGGCCCCTTTCCTGTCCCGGCGCGGCCCGCGCCGCGTGGGCGGGCGGGGGCGGCACCTTGTCTGACCGGCTGCTTTCTGGAACTGCAATGAACCACTCTTCGTCGCCCACCCCACCGCCTTCCCCCAGGACCTCCTGGGGCCTGCGCAAGCTGCCCGCACGGTCCGCGGCCTGGGTCATGCCCCTGCTGCTGTCGCTGCTCATGACCTTCATCGTGTCGCTGATCAGCACCGTGCGCGTGGTGGGCTTCTCGCTGGATCTTCCCCGCCTGTGGATGAGCTCCTGGGCACTGTCCTGGCTCGTCGCCTTCCCCACGCTGCTGCTGGTGCTGCCCGTGGTGCGCCGGGTGACGGCCGCCATCGTGGAGCCGCAGGGCTGAGGCCCCCCCGGGGCACAGGCTGCTGACACGGTGTGTCAGCAGCCTGCCGCCCGGCCCCCAGCGCGTTGCGCACGCTACTGACATCAGGCTGTCAGCAGCGGGTCCGCACCATCGGTCCTTGCAGCTGCACACCACCGATCGATCCCTCGATCCCCTTCACAGACAAGAGAGGACCAGCCCATGACCACACCCACCACCGTCCAGATTCCCTCATTCAGCGTGGCCGGCATTGCCGTCCGCACGCGCAACAGCGATGAGATGAACCCCGCCATCGCGCGCCTCGGGGGCCTGTGGGACCGCTTCTTCAGCCAGAGCTGGGAGCGCAAGTTGCCTGGCCGCGACAGCGATGGCCGCATTTTCGGCGTCTACAGCGGCTACGAATCCAACGAACACGGCGCCTTCGACGTGACCGCCGGCATGGCCACGGCCGACCCGGAACTGGCCCAGGCGGTGCCCGGAGCCGCCCGCGTGGACATCCAGGCGGGCGACTACCTCGTCTTCACCGGCCACGGCGACATGCCCCAGATGGTGATCGACACCTGGGTCCGCATCTGGCGCTACTTCGCCGAGAACCCGCAGGTGCAGCGCCGTTTCGGCACCGATTTCGAGGCCTACGAGGGCCCGGACAGCGTGGCCATCCACGTCGGCGTGAAGCCGTAGCACCACCGGCCTGCCGATGGCGGCGCACCCCGCCCAGCCGCCACGCGCAGCGCCTTGGCGTTGGTGCATGATGCTATATGTTCAATAGCTTCCCGCGCTGATGGCATGAGCGGTGCAAGCCAGGAATACCCACAAGATGTCCCCTTTCATCCATGCGCCGCGCTGACCGCCTTTTCCAGATCGTCCAGCTCATCCGGGGGCGGCGCCTGTCCACGGCGGCGTTCCTGGCCGAGCGGCTCGAGGTGTCTCCGCGCACCATCTACCGCGACGTGGCGGACCTGCAGCACCAGGGCGTGCCCATTGAGGGCGAGGCCGGCGTGGGCTACCGGCTGGGCGCCGGCTTCGAGCTGCCGCCGCTGATGTTCAGCCAGGGCGAGGCCAACGCGCTGGTGGCGGCCGCGCGGCTGGCGCAGGCCTGGCTGGACGCGGGGCTCGCGCGCGAGGTGGAAGGGGCCCTGGGCAAGATCCTGTCGGTGCTGCCGCCGGCCGCGCGCGCGGCGGCCGAGGCGCAGGCGCTGTATGCGCCGTCCGTGGGGCTGGACCCCCGGGCGCAGGCCACCCTGCAGGCCCTGCGCGAGGCGGTGCACAGCCGCCACGTGGTGCAGATCGACTACGCCGACGTGCACGGCCGCCCCAGCCTGCGCCGCCTGCGGCCGCTGGGGTGCTTCTACTGGGGCAAGGTCTGGACGCTGTCGGCCTGGTGCGAGCTGCGCAACGATTTCCGGGGCTTTCGCATCGACCGCATCGTGGACCTCGTGGTGCTGGAGGAGCAGTTTCGCCAGGAGCCCGGCAAGACGCTGGCCGACATGCTGCGCAAGGTGGAGGCGGAGATGGCCTCGCGGCCGCCCGAATGGCCGCCCGCGCCGACGCCCGGGCTGACGGCCTGAGGGCCTTCGGGCCCTGGGCCGCGCCGGCCCGCCAGGCATCAGCCGCGCCGGGCCGCCTCGATCGTGGCGATGTCGATTTTTTTCATCCCCATCATGGCTTCGAACGCGCGCGCGGCCGCCGCCTTGTCGGGACCGGTGACCGCGGCCGTCAGGGCCCGGGGCGTGATCTGCCACGACAGGCCCCAGCGGTCCTTGCACCAGCCGCAGGCGCTTTCCTGGCCGCCATTTCCGACAATCGCATTCCACAGACGATCGGTTTCGGCCTGGTCGTCGGTCGCCACCTGGAACGAGAAGGCCTCGCTGTGCCGGAAGGCGGGGCCTCCGTTCAGGCCCAGGCAGGGGATGCCCATCACCGTGAACTCGACCGTCAGGACGTCGCCCTGCCGGCCCGAGGGAAAGTCCCCGGGCGCCCGGTGGACCGCGCCCACGGCGCTGTCCGGAAACGTCTCGGCATAGAACTTCGCGGCATCCAGCGCGGTGCCGTCGTACCACAGACATACCGTGTTCTTGCTGACCATCTTGGTGCTCCTTGGGGGCGGGACAGCGCCGTAGCCTCTCACATCTGGCGGCAGGCTGCAATGCGCGCGAGGGGCCGTGGATGGCGGGGCATCGGCGGTGCGGTGGTTTTTTTCATGCTATTAAAAAAATAGCTATTTGCGCAGATTCGATAAGCGCTGATGGGACTTTGAGCTACAGATGCCCGGCCTGGAAGACGGCCCTCGCATGGGGGCCAGGGCCGCGGGCCTGGGGTGCGGCGGTCCTGGCACCATGGTGCAACGAATTGCTACGCACCGGGATTTGCATGCGGTTTCGGGACGCTCGATCAAGGATTCCGGCACCCCCAGGACAATCCGGGCCGGCGCCGTCGCCGTCGCGCAAGATCCGCTGCCGCGCCTGGGGCGCATGGCGGCCGCGAACCCGTCGTGCCCACCGGCGCCACGGCCTCCCTGGCGGCCGACCAGGCCGGCAATGCGCGGTACCTGGGCACGCCGTGGTGCATGAAGGAGGCTGCGGGGCGCTGGCGCCCGCGCGACTGGGGCCGGTGGTGGAGCCGCGGGGTCTGATGGCCGGGACGGTGGGGCTGTGTGCCGGGGGATGACGGCGGTGGTGCGGCGTGTGGCGTGGCTGCGGCCGCTGTTCGGGTTGCCGGGCGGGCGCGGGCGCGTTCCGAAGACAATGCCCGCATGCAGCCCCGCTCCCATGCCCCTGGCGTCCAGCCCGTGATCCGGCCGGCGACCGATGCCGACAGCCACGCCGGCCTGGCCCGCGTGTGGCGCAGGGCCTGGCGTTCCGCCAACCCCTCGGTGAGGCCCGTGGCTCCGCCCGGCCACTGGGAGGCGCGGGTGCGCGCGGAATTCGGTCCGCCGTGTGCGGTGCTGGTGCGTGCGGTGGGGCCGGAGGTCACGGCGTTCCTGGTGCTGGACGTGGGCGGCGCGCATCTGCACCAGCTGTTCGTGGACCCCGCATGCCAGGGCCGGGGCGTGGGGGCCGAAATGCTGCAGCAGGTGGTCCGCCTGTGCCCGGGCGGCTGGACCCTGCACGTGGCCACGGGCAACCACGGCGCGCGCCGCTTCTATGCGCGCCATGGCCTGGTGGAGGGGCCGGTCGATACCCATCCGGCCACGGGCCGCGAGCGGGTGCTGTGCCGCTGGGCGCCTGCGGCGGCAGCGGCAGCAGGCTGAGCGCGGCCTCAGGCCGCGAGGGCCGCCTCGATGTCGCCCGCCAGCTTCTTGGGCGCGTCCTGCGGCGCATAGCGGCGGATCACGCGGCCGTCCTTGCCAACCAGGAACTTGGTGAAATTCCATTTGATCGCCTTGCTGCCCAGCAGGCCGGGCGCTTCGGCGGCGAGCCACTGGTACAGGGGCGACGCGTTGGCACCGTTCACATCGATCTTGGCCATCATCGGAAAGCTCACGCCGTAGTTGAGCTGGCAGAAGCTCGCGATCTCGTCGTTGCTGCCCGGGTCCTGGCTGCCGAACTGGTTGCAGGGAAAGCCCAGCACCACCAGGCCCTGGCCGCCGTACTGCTTGTGCAGCTCTTCCAGGCCCCCGAACTGGGGCGTGAAGCCGCAGGCGCTGGCGGTGTTCACGATGAGCAGCACTTTGTCCTTGTATTGCGACAAGGGCACGGTCTGGCCGTTCATCTGCTGGGCTTCAAAGTCGTAGATGCTGTCGGGCATGGCGCATGCTCCTGAAGGTGGAAGACTGTGCATGGTAGGGGTTGCGCCCCTTTTCCGCTTTTCGCCCCGGCGGTTCAGGGGGTGCTGGGGCCCGCCCTGCGGAACTGCAGCGCGGCGAGCAGGGACGCCAGCAGGATCATCGCCCCGCCCAGCACGGTGCGCGTGTTCAAGGCCGAGGCGCCCAGCAGCGCGGAAGACACGCTGGCGAACATCACCTCCGACAGCATCACCAGCGCCGTGGTGCCGGCCGCCAGGCGCGCGGCGCCGAACTGCAGCGCCCAGTTGCCCAGCATCAGCACGCCGGCCAGCAGCAGGCCGGTGACGACCCAGGTGCTGTTGGGGGCGGGGAAGGGCTCGACCACGCCCACCTGCAGCCCGAGGCCAGCCACGGCCAGCGCCATGAGCATGCAGCCGCCGAACATGGTGGCCATGCGCGCCGGCCCGGGCACGGCGTGCAGGCGGCGCAGGGTGACGTTGGTGAGCGCGAACATGAAACCGCCCAGCAGTGCCAGCGCGTCGGCCAGGCTGAGGTTCTGCAGCAGCCGGGCGGCGGGCGCGCCCTCGGGCAGCAGCACCAGCACCACGCCGGCGAAGGCCAGGGCCAGGCGCAGCAGCGCGGCGGGCGTGGGGCGTTCGCCCAGGATCCGCCAGGCCAGCAGCACGGCCCAGGCAGGCATGAGATAGAACAGCAGGATCACGCGCACCACGTCGCCGATGGTCACGGCCCAGTTGAAGGCCACGTTGTTCAGCCCCGAGGCCAGCGCCAGCAGCCACAACTGCGGATGTTCGCGCACCTGCCGCAGGATGCCCGGGCGCCAGGCCATGAGCGCGAGCAGCACCACGGCGTACATGCAGGCCGTGGCCCACAGCGGATGCAGCCCCGCCTGGTGCATGTGCTGGAACGGCCACCACGCCAGGCCCCAGACGAAGGCGTTGAACAGCAGGGCGGCAAAGGGCAGGGGAGATTGCATCGAGAGTAAAAACAGGCTCTAGCGCTTGATAGATAAGCGTCAATAGCTATCGATTATGTAGCAATTTGCGCAAGTGAGGCGGCGCCAAAAACTGGCACGCTTCCCCGCCAGTGCACCCGTGGAACTGGCTCTGCCAGGCCACTGGGTGCGTCCCCCTCCGGGGGAAGCGGCGCAGCCGCTCAGGGGGGCAACTCAATGATGCGTATCGTGCCGCGCAATGTGCAGCAGGTGGTTCACTTCGTCGCGGTAGTTGATGCAGTTGCGCTGGTGCCAGCGGCGGATGATCCACATGATCCCGGCCACCACGAGGCCGAAGGTGATGATCGCGCCAAACACCGACAGGCCGAGCTTGAGCGACAGGCTGTAGAACGCGCCCAGCGCCAGGATGCACGCGTTTTCGTTGAAGTTCTGCACGGCAATCGACCGGCCCGCACCCATGAGATTGTGGCCCCGGTGTTGCAGCAGTGCATTCATGGGCACCACCAGGTAGCCGCCGAGGCCGCCCAGCAGGATGAGGAAGGGGATCGCCAGCCAGATGTTGTTGATGAACACCATCAGGATCAGCAGCAGCCCCATGGCGATGCCCAGCGGAATCACCTTGGTGGCCATGTCCAGGCGCATGCGCATCGAAGCCACTACCGCCCCCACGGCCGTACCGATGGCCACCACGCCAGTGAGGGCCGATGCCTGCGTGGTGTTGTAGGCCAGTGCGGCACCGGCCCAGGCCAGCACGATGAACTTGAGGTTGGCTCCCGCGCCCCAGAACAGGGTGGTGGTGGCCAGCG
This sequence comes from Acidovorax sp. GW821-FHT10E03, assembly GCF_059415205.1. Taxonomy (NCBI): domain Bacteria; kingdom Pseudomonadati; phylum Pseudomonadota; class Betaproteobacteria; order Burkholderiales; family Comamonadaceae; genus Acidovorax; species Acidovorax sp. GW821-FHT10E03. The sequence goes on from NZ_JBWKMU010000015.1 coordinate 107,255, forward strand.
AGATCTGGCCGAGCTTGTCGCGCCACAGGCGACCGTTGCAGGCCCAGAAGTCGGGCAGCAGGCTCAGCGCGTTGGAGAACACGCTGCGCGCAGGATCGGCGCGCAGCGGGCGCATCTCCACCCCGGTGTGTGGAATGCGGGTGTTGAACCAGGCGGCCACTCCATACACGGCGATCAGTGCGGCGATGGCCGATTCGGCAGGAGTGTCCACACCCGTGTCGATCATCGGAATGTCGATGCCCAGCAGCATCCCGGACAGATGCTGCCCCACCAGCTGGCCACCAAACAGCACGCCGAGGATGATGGACGTGATGGTGAGCCCTTCGATCCAGCCATTGGCCTTGACCAGTTGAGAGGCTGGCAACAGCTCGGTGAGGATGCCGTATTTGGCGGGCGAGTAGGCCGCAGCACCCAGCCCCACCACCGCGTAGGCAATGAGCGGGTGCGAGCCGAACAGCATCATCAGGCAGCCCACCACCTTGATGGCGTTGCTGACGAACATGACCTTGCCCTTGGGCAGGGCGTCGGCAAAGGCGCCGACGAAGGGCGCCAGCACCACATAGAACAGCGCAAACATGGGCACCAGGGCCGCGCGTTGCCACTCGGGGGCACCTTCTGTGCGCAGAAGCTCCACGGCGGCCACGAAAAGTGCGTTGTCGGCCAGCGAGCTGAAAAACTGCGCCGACATGATGGTGTAAAAACCGCGCTTCATCGAATGGCTGTTGGCTGCATCAGTTCGGCTGATGCCCTGTTAAATGTGGGGACCCTGGCAAGTGACGGACGGTTATATCACGCGGATAAACGGCCACGGTGCCAGAATCCGGTGCTTCCCACCCGGTCAAACCCCATGCCCCGTCCCATTGCCGCCACCATCCACACCGCAGCCCTGCACCACAACCTGGAGCGTGTCCGACAGGCGGCGCCCGATGCCAAGGTCTGGGCCGTGGTCAAGGCCAATGCCTACGGGCACGGCATCGAACGCGCGTACGAAGGCCTGCGCGGCGCCGACGGCTTCGCGCTGCTGGACCTGGCCGAGGCCGAACGCGTGCGGCATCTGGGCTGGCGCGGGCCCATCCTGCTGCTCGAAGGCGTGTTCGAGCCGCGCGACCTGGAGCTGTGCTCGCGCCTGGGCCTGTGGCACGCGGTGCATTGCGACGAGCAGATCGACATGCTGGCCGCCCACAAGACGCAGGTGCCCCACCGCGTGTTCCTCAAGATGAACTCGGGCATGAACCGGCTGGGCTTCGCGCCGCAGCGCTTTCGCGCGGCCTGGGCGCGGCTCAACGCGCTGCCGCAGGTGGACGAGATATCGTTCATGACCCACTTCAGCGATGCGGACGGCCCCCGGGGGGTGGCGCACCAGCTGGCCGTGTTCAACACCGCCGCCCAGGACCTGCCGGGCGAGCGCACGCTGAGCAACAGTGCCGCCACCCTGCGCCACGCGGCGGACGCGCGCGTGCGCGCCGACTGGGTGCGCGCCGGCATCGCGCTGTATGGCAGCGCGCCCGACTACCCCGAGCATGACGCCAGCCATTGGGGCATGCGCCCCACGATGACCCTCGCCACCCGCCTCATCGCCACGCAGCAGCTGCAGGCGGGCGACACCGTGGGCTATGGCTCGCGCTTCACGGCCGAGGGGCCGCTCTTGATCGGCGTGGCGGCCTGTGGCTATGCCGACGGCTACCCGCGCCACTGCGATACCGGCACCCCCGTGCTGGTCAACGGCGTGCGCACGCGGCTGGTGGGGCGGGTGAGCATGGACATGGTGACGGTGGACCTCACGCCGCTGCAGCAGGCGGGCGTGGCCGCGGGGTTCGGCTCCGAGGTCACGCTGTGGGGCCAGGCTGGCAACGGCACGGTGCTGGGCGTGGACGAGGTGGCCGCCGCCGCGGGCACCGTCAGCTGGGAGCTGCTGACGGCGTTGGCCCAGCGTGTGCCTGTGTCGGTGGACGGCATCGGCTGATCCGAACCGTCGACAAGTTCACGCACGGCGGGGCGCGGGGCTGCACTGCCGGGCCAAAGTGGTGTGAAATGGCGCGGCGCCGGCACGCAACACCGCCGGCCGCCCCCCTCTTTCCACCGCAGGTGTTTCCTCCATGGCCACTTCCCGCAGCGACCGCCACAGCAACAGCAAGAAGAAAACTTCCACCTGGCGCTCCGTGCGCATGCCCCACCACGGCACGGTGGCGCGCACCCTGCAGCAGCGCTACAGCCTGCGCTGGCATGGGCTGCTGATCGGCAGCTTCACGTTGCTGCTCATGTGGTGCACCTCGCATGTGCAGATGCTGCTGGGCGTGGAGTCGCTGGCGCTGCGGTATTTCGTCACCCTCTCGGTGGGCTACCTGGGGTATCTGCTGGTGCTGCGGGCCTGGGCGGCGCGGCTGGTGCGGCAGGACCGCGACACGGGTGGCGATGGCAGCGGACTGGATGTGCCCGACGTGTCCTGGCCCGGCAACGGGCCGTCGGGCGGTGGCGGTGGCCAGGTGCCGCTGCCGCGCACGGGCGGCGGTGATTTTGGCGGTGGCGGAGCGTCGGGCGATTTTGGTGGCGCATGGACGCAGGGCCTGTCCCGCGGGGGCTCCAGCAGCGATTCCAGCGCGCTGGGCGACCTGGCCAGTGGCGCCGCCGACGCCCTGGGCAGCGCCGACGAAGGCGCCGTGGTGGTCGTGCCCGTGGTGGCGATCTTCCTCATCGGCGCGGCGATCATTTTCGGCGCGGGCTCGCTGGCGATGCTGTTTTTCGGTTGGGACGTGCTGCTGACCGTGGCGGTGGAGATTGCCTTCTCGGTGGCTACTGCGCGGGCCGCCGTGGGCGTGGAGCGCGAGGGCTGGCTCACGGCCGCCGTGCGCCTGACCTGGAAGCCCTTGCTGGGCGCGCTGGTCTGCGCCGTGGTGCTGGGTGCCACCATCGACCATTTCATGCCCGGCGTGCAGTCGCTGCCCCAGGCCGTGCGCATGATCCAGGGGCAGTGATGCAAAAGGCAGAATGCTACTAAATTGGTAGCTTGAAATATAGGAGTATCAAGCGGTAGGGGCCGGTTCTTTTCATGTCCTGGCGCCTCCCGGCCTGGGTCAGGCTGGCCCCGCGTTCCCTCTCCCGGCCTCAGCGGCGGCAGTCCCGGCCGCCTTCGCAGCCGGTCTCGATGGCGTCCAGGTTGCTGCGCACCTGCGCCAGCAGGGCGAGCAGCTGGGCCTGCGTGGCGTCGTCGCACCCTTTGAGCAGGGACGCCGCCAGCCCCCGGCGGGCGTCGCGCAGCGCCTGGTGCAGGGCCGCACCCTGGGCGCTCAGGCGCAGGCAGCGGCTGCGTTTGTCCTCGGCATTCGGTGCGCTCTCCAGCCAGCCCTTGTCCTGCAGCATCCCCACCATGCGGGCCACCTGTGCCTTGTCGGCGCCGCTGTGGGCCACCAGTTCGCGCTGCGTGGTGCCGGGGTGGCGGCCCACGAACATCAGCGCCCGCACTTCGTTGTGCGTCAGGTCGGGGTGGATGGCGGCCATGGCGCGCACCATGTGGGCCCGGTAGACATGCAGCAGGTCGTGCATGGCTTCAAAGACATCGGCGGGCGCGTGGGTGGTCATGGGGGTTTGTGGTTGACAAAATCAACCAATGCGCAGATCATTGGTTGATCAAATCAACATTTTAAGTCATGAACGCACCCCTGCCTACCGCCACACCCCGCGCCGACGCTGCGCACCTTGCCATCGAACGCGTCCGCCACCCCTTGCAAGCCCGCCACCTCCAGGTGGTGCGGCGCACCGCCGTCAGCCCCGGTTTCGTGCGGCTCACCCTGGCCGGGCCCGAGCTGGCCGGGTTTGTGAGCGCGGGGTTTGACGACCACCTCAAGCTCATCCTGCCCCAGCCAGGCCAGGAGCGCCCGTCGCTGCCGTCGATGCAGGACGGCCGCCCCGTCTTCCCCGACCCACGCCCCGTGCTGCGCGACTACACCCCCGCGCGCCATGACGCCGCTGCGGGCGAGCTGGACATCGAGGTGGCCCTGCACGACGCAGGCCCCGCCACCGACTGGGCCGCGAGCGCCGCCGTGGGCCAGTGGGTGGGCATTGCCGGGCCGCGCGGCAGCATGGTGGTGCCGACCGGTTTTGACTGGCATTGGCTGCTGGGCGACGAAACCGCCTTGCCCGCCATCGCCCGCCGCCTGGCCGAGCTGCCCGCGCACACCCAGGCCACCGTGCGCATCCAGGTGAGCAATCCTGCCGACCAGCGGGTCCTGGCCAGCGCGGCGCGGCTCGATCTGCAATGGGTAGACGCGCTGCCTGCGGCGGTGGAAGACCTGGCGCTGCCCACCGGCGCGGGGTTTGTGTGGGCCGCCGGCGAACACGGCGACATGGCCGCCGTGCGCCGTGCCGTGCTGGCCAAGCCGGGCGTGGACGCCAGGCGCATGCGCATCTCCGCCTACTGGAAGCGCGGCGCTGCAGACCACCACGAAGACCTGGTCAGCGCAGCAGCGTAAGCGCCGCCGCCTGCTGCACCGCTTCGGTCATGCGGTGCAGCGCCTGCACGTTCAGGCGCCAGTACTGCCAGTACAACGGAACATCGACGGGCTTGCCCGGAATCAGCTCGACCAGCGTGCCGGCCTTCAGGTCGTGCTGCACCATCGGGTCCGGGGTCATGCCCCAGCCCAGGCCAGCCCGGGAGGCCATGACAAACGCGTTCGCCTCGGGCAGCCAGTGCACGGGCGGCGCGAGTTTGCGGCGCGTGATGCGCCCCACGAAACGCGCCTGCAGCGCATCCTTGCGGTTGAACACCAGCATGGGCGCCTGCGCCAGGGTGGCGGCGTTCACCCCCTGGGCAAAGTGACGCTGCAGGAAGACGGGGCTCGCCAGCGCGCGGTACCGCAGCGTGCCCAGCGGCAGCACCTTGCAGCCCTGCACGGGTTGTGGGTCGGCCGTCACGGCGGCCATCACGCGGCCTTCGCGCAGCAGGTTGGCCGAATGGTCCTGGTCTTCGACATGGATGTCGAAGGTGATGCTTTGGCCCTCCGCGGCCTGCGCCATGGCATGGGGAAACCAGGTGGCCAGCGAGTCGGCATTGACGCCGAGGGCCAGGCGCGTGGACGCGTGCTGCCCGCCGCCGAGCGTGGCCAGCGCGTCGGCCTCGCTCAGGGCCACTTCGCGGGCGTGCCGGTACAGGGCCTGACCGGCCTCGGTGGGCGCGCAGGGCGTGGCGCGGCGCACCAGCACCTGGCCCACGCGTTCTTCCAGCAGCTTCACGCGCTGCGACACCGCCGAGCGGGTGACGTGCAGCGCGGCAGCGGCGCGCTCGAAGCTGCCCTCGTCGATCACGGTGGCAAAGGCGTTGAGCTGGGCGGAGTCGAGGCGCATGGATGGTTAGCCATTCTGACGGATCGTTAAAAAGTATAGCTGGCGTGACCATGGCACGCGGCCCACAATCCGCGCCCATGAGCACCACTGCCTTTCTTCACGGATTCACGTCGACGGCCATCCTGATCATGGCCATCGGCGCGCAAAACGCCTTCGTGCTGCGCCAGGGCCTGCGGCGCGAGCATGTGCTGCCGGTGGTGCTGGTGTGCGCCCTGTCCGACGCGGCGCTGCTGCAGGCGGGGGTGTGGGGCATGGGCGGCGTGCTCCTGGCCCGGCCGGAGTGGGCGCAGTTCATGCGCTGGGCGGGGGCGATTTTTCTGGCCGCGTACGCGGTGCAGGCCGCCAGCCGGGCCTTCCAGCCGGCCCATCTGCTGGTGTCGGCCAACGGGCCGGGTGCGAGCCTGCGCGCCACGCTGCTCACCGTGGTGGCGCTGACCTGGCTGAACCCGCATGTGTACCTGGACACCGTGGTGCTGCTGGGCACCATGGCCAGCCCCTACCCGGTGTGGGGCCGCGCCACGTTTGCGGCCGGGGGCTCGCTGGCCAGCGCCCTGTGGTTCCTGAGCCTGGGCTTCGGTTCGCGCTGGCTGGCGCCCGTGTTCGCTTCGCCCGGGGCCTGGCGGGTGCTGGACGGGGTGACGGCGGCCACCATGATGGTTCTGGCGGTGGCGATGGGTCTAAGCTAAGAAAGATAAGTTCGTTGGGTAAAACGCGGGCTTGCTCCATAGTCGGTCTATTGACTGATCTGGAGTGTTTTCCCCATGCGTTTCAAGACCCTTTTGCTCGCGGCCGCCCTGGCCACCGCCCTGCCGATGGCGGCACAGGCCAAGACCTTCCGCTGGTCCCGGTCGGTGGACATTTCCACCTGGGACATCCACGCCCAGAACGTGGGCGTGAACAACACCATGCACGGCGCGGTGTACGACACGCTGGTCGAATACAACAGCAAGACCTTCAAGCCCGAGCCTTCGCTGGCCTCCGAGTGGAAGCTCATCAAGCCCACCCAGTTGCGCCTGACCTTGCGCAAGGGCGTGAAGTTCAGCGACGGCAGCGAGTTCACGGCCGACGACGCCAAGTTCTCGCTGGAGCGCGCCAAGGCCAAGAGTTCCAACTTCGCGGTGTACACCCAGGGCATCGACCGCGTGGAAAAGGTCGATGCGTACACCATCGACATCCACTCCGACCTGCCCAACCCGGTGCTCGTGAACCAGCTCACCGAGCTGCGCATTCTGAGCAAGGCCTGGGCCGAAAAGAACAAGTCGGTCGAGCCCAAGGACATCAAGACCAAGGACGAGACGTACGCCCACCGCAATGCGCTGGGCACCGGCCCCTACCAGCTCAGGCAGTGGACGCCCGACCAGCGCGTGGTGCTGGAGCCCAACCCGCACTGGTGGGGCAAGGGCAAGTACCCCACCAACCTGACCGAGATCGTCTACACCCCCATCAAGGCCGACGCCACGCGCACGGCCGCGCTGCTGTCGGGCGAGATTGATTTTGTGATCGACCCCAGCCTGCAGGACCTGGCGCGCATCAAGCAGACGCCCACCCTGCAGGTGCTCGAAGGGCCTGAGTACCGCACCATCTTCCTGGGCCTGGACCAGTTCCGCGACGAGCTGCCCGGCTCGGACGTGAAGGGCAAGAACCCGCTCAAGGACCTGCGCGTGCGCAAGGCGCTGTACCAGGCGATCGACATCCAGTCCATCCAGCGCGTGGTGCTGCGCGGCCTGGCCCAGCCCACGGGCACGCTGATCGCCAACCAGGTCAATGGCTGGACCAGGAAGGCCGACGTGCGCTGGCCCTACGACCCCAAGGCCGCGCAGAAGCTGCTGGCCGACGCGGGCTACCCCAACGGCTTCGAGGTGGACTTTGCCTGCAGCGCGGGCCGCTACATCAACGACGAGCAGCTGTGCCAGGCCATCACCGCGCACTGGGCCAAGGTGGGGGTGAAAGCCAAGCTGCGCTCGCTGCCGTTTGCCACCTACTTCCCGATGATCCAGCGCAACGAGGCCAGCATCTACCTGCTGGGCTGGGGCGTACCCACGTTCGATGCGTTCTACAGCCTGCAGTCGCTGGTGCGCTCGCCTGGCGCGGGGGGCGATGGCAACTTCAACCTGGGCCGCTTCTCCGACCCGCAGCTCGATGCCCTGGTGGAGCGCGTGAAGAAGGAGACCGATGCCACCACGCGCAACAACCTGATCGAGCAGGCGCTGATCAAGGAGCATGAACTGGTCTCGCACATCCCGCTGTACAACCAGGTGATTCCGTGGGCAGCGACGAAGAAGGTGGACATCATCCACCGTGCCGACAACCGGATCGACTGGCGCTACCTCAAGGTGAATTGATCACCTGCGCCCCGCAAAAAAAGCCCCGGTGCTGCCAGAGCCCGGGGCTTTTTTTCCTGCCGCTGCTCGCCGCGGGCTTCAGGCCAGGGCGCGTTGCACGGCGGGGCGTTGGAGCATGCGCTGGGTGTGGGCGTGCACCTTGGGAAAGAGCGCAATGTCCACGCCATCGCTGGCCAGCCAGCTGGCGATGGTGAAGAGATAACCATCGGCCACGGTGTACTGCGCGCCCATCACCCAGGGGCCGTGTTCCGCAGAGGGCAGGTAGTGGGTTTCAATCAGGTTGAAGCAGTCGGTCATGTTCTGCGGCACCTTGCGCTGCATGGCGGCAATCGCTTCGGGCTCGTCGGCCCAGCGGCTGGCGCGGGGGCGGTGCGCATGGGCGATGTGCACCGTGGACGCGAGGTAGCTGTGGAATTCCTGCAGACGCGCAAAGCCGTGGGCATCGGTGGGGGCCAGGCGCGCCTCGGGGAAACTCTGCGCCACATACGCCAGCAGGGCGGGTGTTTCGGTCAGGGTACCGTGTGGCGTGGCCAGCGCGGGCACGCGGCCCTTGGGGTTCACGGCAAGGTACTCGGGCGTGCGCTGCTGGCCCGCGGCGAAGTCCACGCGCACCAGTTGGTACGGGGCGTCGGCCTCTTCCAAAGCGATGCGAACGGCCTGCGCGCAGGTGCCGGGGGTGTAGTAGAGCGTGAGAGTGGTCATGGTTGATGTGCTATAAAATAGATAGCTATTGGCGCTTGATAGGTAAGCGCTGACGGCCAATTTTCTTGAAATATTTCAGTACAGGCCTCGTGTGCGTGCCATCAGGCGGGTCAGGCCCAGCAGCGCATCGGTGTGGGGCGTGGGTGTGTGGGTGATCTGCCCCAGTTCACGCACCGCGCCCACCAGGGCGTCGATCTCCATGGGCTTGCCGGCCTCCACGTCCTGCAGCATCGAGGTCTTGAACGCGCCCAGCTTGCGCGTGACGGCGTGGCGGTCCTCGGGCTGCTGGTCGATGGGCAGGCCCAGTTTCTCGCCAATGGCCTTGGCCTCCAGCATCACGGCGCTGACAAAACCGCGCACCAGGTCGTCGTCCAGGATGCGGTCGGTGGTGGCGCCGGTCAGCGCGCTGATCGGGTTCATGGTGAGGTTGCCCCAGAGCTTGAACCAGATGTCCTTCTGGATGCAGCCGGTCACCTCCACATCGATGCCGCCGCGCTGCAGCGTGTCGGCCAGCGCCTGCAGCCGCTCGCTGCGGCGGCCGTCGGGCTCGCCCACGATGAGGCGGTTGCCAAAGTGCTGGCGCACAAAACCGGGCGATTCCAGCGAGCAGCTGGTGTGCACCACGCTGCCCACCACGCTGCGCGCCGGGATGGCTTTGGCAATCACGCCGCCTGCATCCACCGACTGCAGGGCATGGCCCTGCGCCGCGCCGCCAAAACCGTCGAGGAACCACCACGGCACGCCGTTCATGGCCGTGAGCACGGTGGTTTCGGGCCCGATCAGCGGGGCCATGGCGCGCGCCACCTCGGGCAGGCCCGGCGCCTTGACTGCGATCACCACCAGGTCCTGCACGCCCAGTGCCGCCGGGTCGTCGTGCGCGGTGACGGCCACCTGCGCCAGCGTGCCGTCGGCGCGCCGCATGCGCAGCCCCTCGGCCTGCAGGGCGCGCAGCGTGTCGCTGCGCGCCACCATGCTGACCGGGTGGCCCGCCTGCGCGAGGGCCACGCCCAGCCAGCCGCCGATGGCGCCCGCGCCGTAGATACATGCTTTCATGGTTGTAGAGCCTTTGTCTTCCAGGGTTGTTGTTTGTGGTGGTGAGGGATTCGGGGCGCGCGACTGCTGCGGGGCCTCAGTAGCCCGCCGGGCGCTGGGGGGTGCCCACGGCATCGGTGCGAAAGCGGGCCAGCAGATCCTGCGCGGCGCTGGCCAGCAGCATGGTGTCCACGCCCACGGCCACGAACAGGGCGCCCGCCGCCAGCCACTGGCGCGCCTGCGACTCGGTGGTGGCCAGAATGCCCGGCGCCTTGCCCGCGCGCAGGATGCGGGTGATGCCATCGTGGATGGCGGCCTGTACGTCAGGATGTCCCGGGTTGCCGGGGTGCCCCATGGAAGCCGACAGGTCGGCCGGGCCGATGAACACGCCGTCCACGCCGGGCGTGGCGGCGATCGCATCCAGGTTGGCCATGGCTTCCACCGTCTCGGCCTGCACCAGCAGGCACACCTGCTGGTTGGCCTCGTGCACATACCGGGGGTAGGCCTGCCAGCGCGACGAACGGGCCAGCGCGCTGCCCATGCCGCGCACACCTTCAGGTGCATAGCGCGTGGCGCGCACCAGCTGCCGTGCCTGCTCGGCGGTGTCCACCATGGGCACCAGCAGGGTTTGCGCGCCGATGTCCAGGTACTGCTTGATGAGCGCGGTGTCGCCCACGGGAACCCGCGCAATGGGGTGGGGCGCCCGCGCGCCGGGGGCGAGGGCGCTGCTGGCGCTGGCGATGGCCTGCAGCTGGTGCAGGATGGAGCGCACGTCGTTGGGCGCATGTTCGCTATCGACCAGCAGCCAGTCGTAGCCAGTGCCGGCGATGATTTCCGCGCTGTAGGCGTCGGCCAGCGCAAGCCACAGGCCGATCTGCGACTGGCCCTGGGCCATGGCCTGTTTGAAGGGGTTGACGGGTGTCTGCAATGTGAGCTTCCTGCGGCGGGGTGCCAAGCCCTCCATCGTACGGGCTGTTGCCAGCACGTGGGGGCATGGCCGCTATAGTCGGCTGCCCCACCCCGGGGGCTTTCCCTCTACATCGCCATGGCCAAAGAAAAAACCACGTTCACCTGCACCGAATGCGGCGGCACCAGCCCGCGCTGGCTGGGCAAATGCCCGGCCTGCGGTGCCTGGAACACGCTGATCGAGCAGGTGGCCGACGCGGGGCCGGGCAAGAACCGCTACAGCGGGTCGCAGTTTGCAGGCCTGGCCCAGGCGCAGGCGGTGATGCCCTTGTCGGCCATCGAGGCCAGCGATGTGGAGCGCACACCGAGCGGCATCGACGAGCTGGACCGGGTGCTGGGCGGCGGCATTGTCGAAGGCGGCGTGGTGCTCATCGGCGGCGACCCGGGCATCGGCAAGTCCACCCTGCTGCTGCAGGCGCTCGATGCCCTGCAGCGCGTGGGCCTGCCCACCTTGTATGTGACGGGCGAGGAAAGCGGCGCCCAGGTGGCGCTGCGCTCGCGCCGCCTGGGGCTGGACCACAGCCAGGTGAACGTGCTGGCCGAGATCCAGCTCGAGAAGATTCTGGCGACCATCGAGTCCATGCAGCCCGCGGTGGCCGTGATCGATTCCATCCAGACGGTGTATTCCGACCAGCTCACGTCCGCGCCCGGCTCCGTGGCCCAGGTGCGCGAATGCGCGGCCCACCTCACGCGCTGTGCCAAGTCCACCGGCGTGGCCATCGTGCTGGTGGGGCATGTGACGAAGGAAGGCGCCCTGGCGGGGCCGCGCGTGCTGGAGCACATGGTGGACACGGTGCTGTACTTCGAGGGCGACACGCACAGCCAGTTTCGCCTGGTGCGCGCCATCAAGAACCGCTTTGGCGCGGTCAACGAGATCGGCGTGTTCGCCATGACGGAAAAAGGCCTCAAGGGCGTGAGCAACCCGAGCGCCATCTTTTTGAGCCAGCACAGCGAACCCGTGCCGGGTAGCTGCGTGATGGTCACGCTCGAAGGCACGCGCCCGCTGCTGGTGGAGATCCAGGCGCTGGTGGACAGCGGTGGCCCCAGCCCCCGGCGCCTGTCCGTGGGCCTGGACAAGGACCGCCTGGCCATGCTGCTGGCCGTGCTGCACCGTCATGCGGGGGTGGCGTGCATGGACCAGGATGTGTTCGTGAACGCGGTGGGCGGCGTGCGCATCAGCGAGCCGGCGGCCGACCTGGCGGTGATGCTGGCCATCACCTCCAGCCTGCGCGGCAAGGCGCTGCCGCGCGGCTTCCTGGCCTTTGGCGAAGTGGGCCTGGCGGGCGAGGTGCGACCCGCGCCGCGCGGGCAGGAGCGCCTGAAAGAAGCCGCCAAGCTGGGCTTCAGCGTGGCGGTGGTGCCCAAGGCCAACGCGCCCAAGAAGCCCATCGAGGGCCTGACCATCCACGCCGTGGAGCGCGTGGAGGAGGCGATGAACGTGGTGCGGGAGATGGGCTAGGAGGGCCTGCAGACGGCGGTGACGCGCTGGTACAGCACGCTGCCGCTGTACAGGCCCAGCACCTCCTCGCGCGTGCATTGCATGGTCAGCACATGCTGGCCCTGGGCGGAAATGGCCGCCGCCGATTCAGACCGCGCCGTGGCCTGGGTGCCATCGGCATTGACGCGGATGTCCAGCTTGCCCAGCCGGCTTGCGGAGCGCAGACCGCTGGCCTGCATGGCCTGCGCGGACTGCTGCTGCAGCGCACAGATCTCCGCGCGCCCGCCGGAGTACACGCTCGCGGGGCTGCTGCTGTGGTCGGTGAGCTTGAAGCTCAGGTCGGGCGCGGCCAGCGCGCACTGAGCACGGTAGTCCGACCGGTCGCCGAGCTCCACGGCTCGCCGCAGCACACCCTCCACCACGGCCGGGGTCAGCCTGGTGATGTTCTCGGCCTTGGGGCTGCTGGCGGCGGGCGCGGCCGGTGGCGCGGAGGGCGCGCTGGCCTTGACCTTGGCCACGGGTGCCGTGGCGGGAGACGGCCGTGGGCTGGGCGGCGCGGCCGGGCGTGGCGCCTGGGCGCAGGCCCGGTCGGAGAAGGTGGTGTGCCCCTTGTCGTCCGTGCACTTGAACAGGTTCTGGCCGCTGGCCGTGGAGGCGGCCAGCATGGCGGCGAGGGCCGCCAGCAAAAGGGGAGGGTTGCGCATGGAAAGCGGTGGGGGGCTGGATGCAGAAGTGCGCAATTAGAGCAGCCGATGGTGGCGGCCCGTGCCGCACCGGCACGTCAGAAAGACTCCCAGTCGTCATCCGACGCCTTCTGGCCCGCCGGGGCGGCGGGTGCGGGAGGCGGCGCTGGGCGCGCCGCGGGGGCCTGCAGCGGCCTGGCAAGGGGCGGGGCGGCCTTGGCGGGGGCGGCTTTGAGCGCGCTGCCCGCCGCCCGAGGCCTGGGCGCCGGGGCCGGCGCGCGGGCAGGGCTGGGCGTGGTGCTGGCGGGCTGGTGGCCCACGTTGAAGACGGACACGACCTCGGCCAGGCGCTGCGCCTGGTCGCGCAGCGAGGCCGCGGCGGCCGCCGATTCCTCCACCAGGGCGGCGTTCTGCTGCGTCATCTGGTCCAGGTTGCTCACGGCCTGGTTGACCTGGCCGATGCCGTCGCGCTGTTCGCTGGAGGATGCGGTGATCTCGCCGATGAGGTCGGACACCCGGCGCACGCTGGCCACGATCTCGTCCATCGACTGGCCCGCCTGCGCGACCTGGCCCGAGCCGGTCTCCACGGTGTCGACCGAGGCGCTGATCAGCTCCTTGATCTCCTTGGCCGCGGAGGCGGAGCGCTGGGCCAGGCCCCGCACCTCGCTGGCCACCACGGCGAAGCCCCGGCCCTGTTCGCCCGCGCGGGCGGCTTCCACGGCGGCGTTGAGGGCCAGGATGTTGGTCTGGAAGGCGATGCCGTCGATCACGCCGATGATGTCGGCGATCTTGCGCGAGCTGCTGGTGATGTGCTGCATGCTCTCGACCACCTGCGCCACGACCTCGCCGCCCCGCGTGGCCGCCTGCGCGGCCGTGGTGGCCAGCTGGTTGGCCTGGCGCGCGGTGTCCGCCGACTGGGTGACGGTGGCGGTCAGCTCTTCCATGCTGGCGGCGGTCTCTTCCAGGTTGGCGGCCGTCTGCTCGGTGCGCGACGACAGGTCCTGGTTGCCCGTGGCGATCTCCACCGAGGCATTGGACATGGAGTCCACGCCGCTGCGCACCTCGGAAACCAGGCCGCGCAGGCGGGCCGCCATCTGCGATACCGAGCGCAGCAGGTGGCCGAACTCATCCTGGCGATCGTCCTGCGCGGACACGGTGAGGTTGCCGCTGGCGATGGCATCGGACAGATCCACCGCCCGGTTCAGCGGGCGCGTGATGGAGCGCACCAGCAGGAACGACAGCACCAGGCCCAGCGCGAACACGGCCCCCTGGGTGATCCAGGCCAGCAGGTTGGCGTGGCTGCGGGCGGCCTGGGCCTCCTGCCGGGCCGCGTCGCGCTGGCTCTGCTGCAGCTGCACGAAGGTCTCGAGGCTGTCCACATAGCGGCCGATGGACGGCAGGTACTTGGATTCGATGAACGACTTGAAGGCGGCCCCGTCGCCACCCTGCTTGATTTCGCGCGCCTGCTTGTTGAGGGCCAGCACATGGGTGCGCTCGGCGGCCACGCGCTCGAGGGCGGCCTTGTCTGCCGGGCTGGTCGCCAGTTCCACCACCTTGGCCTGGATGGCCGAGATGCCGGCCACGCCGGCCTTCACGCGGCCGTCGAACAGGGCCGTCAGGTCCGCATCGGGCGTGGAATTGCTGGCCAGCACCCGCTCGCCGGTGGTTTCGGTGGCGCCCTTCCATTGCGCGGCGAGCGTGATGCGGTTCTCGAACGATGCCATCGACTCCATGGACCGGTCCATCACCTGGGCCACCTGGTGCTGCGCCCATACCGACACCAGCAGCATGGCACCCAGCAGCCCCACGATAGAACCCCACAGCTTGGGCGACAGGCGCACGTTATCCAATTTCATTGACCATCTCCAGAAAGGACGAGTCCGCATTTTTCGTGCTTCCGCCACGGCCGTAAACACTTGCGGGGGCCCGGCCCGCCTTCGCGTGCGATGTTATTTCATTAATGTAGTGCTTACACAACGAAACAATTTCTCGGCCAGCGTCTGGAGGTGCCTTGCCGGCCGCTTGGCGCCCCGGCCTCGGGATCTTTGCCGGCGGCCCGGGCGCTCATATGACAATACCGCCCATGAATTTGCGCAAAATCCTGGTGCCCCTGGGCGTGGTGGGGCTGGTTGTTTTTGGTTTCATGGCCTACGGATGGCCCGGTGTGGCCGCCGTCATGGGCGGGCTGGTCATGTGGGCGCTGCTGCATTTCACGCGGCTCATGAATGTGATGAAGAAGGCCGCCAACCGCCCCATCGGGTATGTGGGCAGCGCGGTCATGCTCAACGCCCGCCTCGGCGAGGGGGTCAACCTGATGCATGTGGTGGCCATGACGCAGTCCCTGGGCGAGCAGCTGTCGCCGGCGCAGGCCGAGCCGGAGGTGTACCGCTGGACGGATGGCACCCAGTCGCACGTGACGTGCGAGTTCCGCCACGGCAAATTGGCGAAGTGGACGCTGTGGCGGCCCGAAGGCGACGGTTCCGCCGCCCCGGCGGGCCAACCCCCGGCCGCCCCGTAAAATCCCCGGTTTGCGACCCACAGCAACAAAAGGACACCCATGAGCCCCGTAGTTCCCTCGATGGCCGACCGTGACGGCAAGATCTGGATGGACGGCCAGATGGTCGATTGGCGCGACGCCAAGATCCATGTGCTGACCCACACCCTGCACTACGGCTGCGGCGCCTTTGAAGGCGTGCGCGCCTACAACACCGCCAACGGCACGGCCATCTTCCGCCTGGAAGAGCACACCGACCGCCTGTTCAACAGCGCCAAGATCCTGCGCATGAAGATTCCCTTCAGCAAGGAAGAAGTGAACGAGGCCCAGAAGGCCGTGGTGCGCGAGAACAAGCTTGAATCCTGCTACCTGCGCCCGCTGACCTGGATCGGCTCGCAGAAGCTGGGCGTCTCCCCCAAGGGCAACCAGATCCACTTGATGGTGGCCGCCTGGGCCTGGGGCGCCTACCTGGGCGAAGAGGGCATGAAGCGCGGCATCCGCGTGAAGACCAGCAGCTACACGCGCCACCACGTCAATATCACCATGACGCAGGCCAAGGCGGTGAGCAACTACACCAACTCCATCCTGGCCAACATGGAAGCGCTGGACGATGGCTACGACGAGGCGCTGCTGCTCGACAGCTCCGGCTTCGTGTCCGAGGGCGCGGGCGAGAACATCTTCGTGATCAAGAACGGCGTGATCTACACGCCCGACCTGTCGGCCGGCGCCCTGAACGGCATCACCCGCAACACCGTGTTCCACATCGCCAAGGACCTGGGCCTGGAGATCGTGCAAAAACGCATCACGCGCGACGAGGTCTACATCGCCGACGAAGCCTTCTTCACCGGCACGGCCGCCGAGGTGACGCCCATCCGCGAACTCGACCGCATCGAGATCGGCGCGGGGTCGCGGGGCCCGATCACCGAAAAAATCCAGAGTGCCTTCTTCGACATCGTCAACGGCCGCAATTCCAACTACGCCCACTGGCTCACCAAGGTCTGATGAACATGTCGCAAGCAACCGTTGAACTCCTGGCCAAGGACCTGAACGCACAGGGCGGGGTTTTCTGCCCCAGCCCCAAGGCCGACATGAAAATCTGGAACAGCCACCCCAAGGTGTACCTGGACGTGGCCCGCACGGGCGAGGCCAAGTGCCCCTACTGCGGAACGGTGTACCGCCTCAGGGCGGGCGAGCGCGTGCACGCCGGTCATTGATTGATGCCAGTTGCAGCCGGCGGCGCATCGCCGCCGCCCACGTTGACCGTGGCGGTGCTGACCCACAACGAGGCGCACCGCATTGAAGCCTGCCTGAAGAGCGCCGCCTTTGCAGACCAGCTGCTGGTGGTGGACAGTGGAAGCACGGACGACACCGTGGCCATCGCGCGGGGCCTGGGCGCCGAAGTCCATGTCCACCCGGACTGGCAGGGCTTTGCCGTGCAGCGCAACCGCCTGCTCGCCCATGCGCGCGGCGACTACATCTTCTTCCTCGATGCTGACGAAGTGATGACACCGGCCTTCGCGCGGGAGCTGCAGGCCATCGTGCGCTCGGGCGAGCAGGCCGTGTGGAAGATCCGCTGGCGCATGGTGGCGTTCGGGCAGGAGCTCACGCACTTTCGCTCGCAGTCCCAGATCGAGCGGCTGTTCGTGCGCGGCATGGTCCGGGAATACACGGGCGTGGTGCACGAGCAGGCGCAGCTGCATGCGCTGCCCGGTGGCGGCGAGGTGCCGCGCCGCCTGATCAAGGCGCGCCTGCTGCACTACTCGCGCACCACGGTGCGCGGCAGCCTGGAGAAGCTCACGCAGTACGTGATGCTCGGCGCCGCGAAGCGCGCCGAGAACGGGCAGAGGGGGGGGGTGCTGCGGGGGCTGGCCTCGGGCACTTCCATGTTCGTGCGCCTGTACGTGTTCCGCCTGGGCTTCCTGTGCGGGGGCGCGGGCTTCCTGTACTGCTTCTTCGTGGCGCTGGAGGGGTTCTTCCGCTATGCGGCGCTGCGGTACGACCGTGACCGCCTCACGGGCCGGGTGATCCGCGGATGAAGGCCTACCGCTGGTTCGGGCGCTGCGCCAGCCTCGGCGCGTTCATGGTTCCGGGCCTGGCCCTGTGGCTGCCCTCGGGCTATTCCTATGGGGCGGTCGTGCTGCTGCTGGCCGCGCTCGCCAGCGCGCCGGTGTGGTGGAACCGGCCCGCGCCGCGCGCGGCCTGGTGGCTGACGGCGGCGTTTTCCTGCATGGCGGCGCTGTGGCTGCTGGACGTGGGGGCCACCTGGGGCTGGGGCAGCATGGACCGCCCCGTCAAGTACCTGCTGGCGCTGCCCTGCATCTTCTACCTGATGACCTTCGAGCCGCGCGCATCGTGGCTGTGGATGGGGGTGGCGGTGGGCGCGGTGGGCAGCGGCCTGGTGGCCATCTACCAGATCTGCGTGCAGGCGCTGCCCCGCGCCAATGGCTTCACCAACGCCATCCAGTACGGCAACCTGAGCATGCTGCTGGCCGTGATGAGCGGCCTGTTGCTGGTGGTGCAGTGGAAGCGCTGGGTGCTGTGGCAGCGGGTGCTGCTGGCGGCGGCCATCGTGCTGGGCGCGGCGGGGTCGGTGCTGTCGCAGTCGCGGGGCGGATGGCTGGCGCTGGTGCTGCTGCTGCCGGTCAGTGCGTGGCTGCTGGTGCGCACCACGGGGCAGCGCCGGATGTACTGGGGCCTGTGCGCGCTGGCGCTGGCGGCGGCCGCGTTGTCGCAGGTGCCCGCGGTGGAGCAGCGGGTGGACGAGGCGCGCCAGGAAGTGCAGACCTACAAGGACCACGGCGATGGCCGCAGCTCGGTCGGGCAGCGGCTGGCGCATTGGGGCCTGGCGTGGGAGATGGGCTGGGACCGGCCTTTGACCGGCTGGGGCCGCGCGGGCTATGCCGAGGAGAAGGCGCGGCGCGTGGCGGCCGGGCTGGCACACCCGGTGGTGCTCGAATTCGGCCACGCGCACAACGAAATCCTGGATCTTTTCGCCAAGCGGGGGCTGCCCGGCGTGCTGCTGTTGCTGGCGTTCTATGGCATTCCGCTGGCGATGTTCTGGCCCACGGCCCGGCGCATCCGCGATGGGGCGGGAAAGATGGACAAGGAATCGCTTTCCCTGTGCCTGGTGGGAGTGATGGTGCCCCTGTCGTACATCGGCTTCGGCCTCACCCAGGTCTTCCTGGCCCACAACAGCGGCAACATGTTCTATCTTTTCATGTGCCCGCTGCTGCTGGCCGCCCTGCACGAGCGGCGTGCCCGCATCGGCTGCGGCCGGCCGTTCTAGATGCGACACCCCCCTGAGCGGCTTCGCCGCATCCCCCCGCTCTCGCATTGCTGTGCAATGCGGGCAGGGGGACGCAGCCCTCGCTGCGGGGCGGCCCTTGCTCGGCTGCCCGGGACTGGGCCGTGCCGGTTTCAACCGTTGCGGGCCTCGCACAGAGCCATAGACAACTGAGACAGAGGCATTCTTCATGCACATCCTGCTGGTCAACAACTCCCCCATCCCCGTCTACGGCTACGGGGGAACCGAGCGCGTGATCTGGGACCTGGGCAAGACACTCGTCCAGCAGGGCCACCGCGTGAGCTACCTGGTGCCCGAGGGTTCGACCTGCGACTTCGGCGACGTGCTGCCCATCCGCCCGGACGAGCCGTGGGAGGGGCAGATCCCGAAGGGCGTGGACATCACGCACTTCCAGTTCAACCCCCGTACCGAGCTGGCCAAGCCGTACCTGGTGACCGAGCACGGCAACGCGCGCAAGCCCAAGCCGCTGCCACTCAACACGGTGTTCCTGTCGCGCGACCACGCCGCGCGGTATGGCTCCACCGAGTTCGTCTACAACGGCCTGGACTGGAGCGGTTACGGCTCGGTGGACTTCCAATCGCCGCGCCCGCGCTACCACTTCCTGGGCAAGGCGGCGTGGGGCGTGAAGAACGTGCGCGGCGCCATCAAGGTGGCACTGCGCGCGGGTGTGGAGCTGGATGTGCTGGGCGGCACGCGCATCAATTTCAAGCGCGGCTTTCGCTGGACACTGTCGCGCAAGATCCATTTCCACGGCATGGTGGGCGGCACGCAGAAGACGGGCTTGCTCAACGCATCGCGCGGGCTGATCTTTCCGGTGCGCTGGCACGAACCCTTCGGGCTGGCGGTGATCGAGAGCCTGTACTTCGGCTGCCCGGTGTTTTCCACACCCTATGGCGCGCTGCCCGAGCTGGTGCCGCTGCACTGCGGCGTGCTGTCGGCCGAGGCGAACGTGCTGGCCGAGGCGGTGCGTGGCAACCGTTTCGATGCGCGCGCCTGCCACCAGCACGTGGTCGACCATTTCAGCGCCGAGCGCATGGCGCGCAATTACCTGCGGATGTACGAACGTGTGCTCGCAGGCGAGAAGATCAATGCCCAGCCGCCGGTGATCCAGGGGCCTGCGCGCGAACTGCCCTGGAGGCAGTGAAGCCCCCCTGAGGCGCTGCGCGCCATCCCCCGAGGGGGATGCACCCGGTGGCCCGGCAAAGCCGGTTCCACAGGTGCACTGGCGGGGCCGCGCGCTTTGCAGAGACCGGGATTGGCCGTCCGCACTGCCTCCATCACTCCCACCCGTTCGGGCTGAGCCTGTCGAAGCCAGGGCGTACACGGTGTTGCAACGCCCGGTCACTCTCCAGGGAATCCTGTTTGAATTGCCGCTAGCGCTTGTCCAGTAAGCGCTAGAAGCTATCGAATAGATAGCGTCACTGCGCTTGCAGCAACGCTGCCTGCGCGGCCAGCGCCGTCCGCCATTCCGCTTCCAGCGCGGCCACCAGCGCGGCGGCGGGCATGGGGCGCACCGCGGCGACGCCCTGGCCGGCCCAGAGGGACAGGTGGTCTGCGCGGCCGGCTTCGGCGCTGGCCCGGCGCAGGGCGCCGGTGAGGGCGTTCTGCACGGGGTAGGCCGGCACATCGGTCTCGTGGGCGTGCAGCTTCTGCAGCATGGGGTTGACGATGCCGCGCGCGGGGCGGCCCGAGAACACGCGGGTGGTGCGCGTGTCGGTGGCGATGGCCTGGGCCATGGCGTCGCGGTAGGCGCGGCCGATGCCCGATTCGTCGCAGGCGAGGAAGGCCGTGCCCATCTGTACCGCCTCGGCCCCCAGCGCCTGCGCGGCGGCGATGCCGCGCCCATCCATGATGCCGCCCGCCGCGATCACGGCCACGCCGCGTGGGCGCAGCGCATCCACGCACTGTGGCACCAGCGCGAGCGCGCCCACCATCGCGGCGGCAAAGTCGGCCTGCGATGGCACGCCCGCGCGCACGGTGGCGTCCGCGGGGGCAAGCCCTTCGGCCTGCGGCCGGCCCATGGGCAAAAAGGTGCCGCGGTGGCCCCCGGCCTCCATGCCCGACGCGCAGACCGCATCGGCCCCCACGTCGGCCCAGGCCAGGGCCTCGGCCACCGTGGTGGCGGTGCCGATCACGTAGCAGCCCGCGTGGTGCAGGCGCTCGACCTGCGCGGCAGTGAGGATGCCGAAGGTGAAGCTCGCCACGGCGGGCCGGGCCTCGACCAGGGCCTCGAACTGCGCAGGGAAGTCCTCGCACCAGCGCGCGGGCACGGCGGCCTGCAGGCCGAACTCGGCGTACAGCGGGGCCACGCGGGCCAGCGCTTGCTCGACGGTGGCGGCATCGGGCGCGGGTGTGTCCTGCACGAACAGGTTGAGCCCGAAGGGCCGGTCGGTGCGGCGGCGCACCTCGGCGGCGGCCTCGGCCATGGCCGCCGGCGAGCGCATGCCGCAGCCCAGCGTGCCCAGCCCGCCCGCGGCGGACACGGCGGCCGCCAGGGCCGGCGTGTCGGCACCGGTCATGGGCCCCTGCACGATGGGCAGGCGAAGGGAGAGGGCGGTGCGCAGGCTGCGGTCGGGCATGGTGACGTTCCGTGAAAGAAAGAAGGAAATAAAGGGGGAAACGAGCTGAAGGCGGTCAGTCGACCAGCACCTGCTGCAGCGCATCGAGCGCGGCCGAGCGGTAGCCCTGGCGCCAGGTCAGCAAGGTGGTGATGGTGGTGATCGGCTGCTGGCTCAGCAGGGCCGCGTTCGGCGAGATGCTGAGCACCGAGCGCGGCACGATGCCCGCGCAGCCGCCGCCCGCCACACTGGCCAGGATGGCGTGGTACGAGCCCAGTTCCAGCAGCTGCATGGGCTCGCGCCGTGGCGCGAACCAGTCCTGCGCGATGCGGCGGTAGGTGCAGCCGGGTTCGAACACCGCCAGCGTGCCGGGCTGCACCTGGTCGGGCCCGGCGGCATGCGGGTGGCCGGCGGGCAGGACCAGCAGCAGCTCTTCAGTGAACACCGGCCGGGTTTCCAGGGCCGGGTCGGCGGGCTGGCCCGGCGGCCAGGCCACCAGCACCGCATCGAGCGCATGCGCGCGCAGGCGTTCCACCAGCACGCGGGTCGCGGCGGTCGTCAGCTCCAGCGCCACGCCGGGCCACTGGCGGTGCAGGCGCGCGAGCGGCGCGGGCAGGCGGCTGGCCGCGGTGCTTTCCATCGATCCCAGGCGCAGGCGCCCCGCGGGCGGGCCCGGGTGCAGCGCCTGCCGCGCCTCCTCGGCCAGCGCGAGCAGCCGGTCGGCATAGCCCAGCAGCACCTCGCCCTCGGGCGTGAGCGCCATGCGCTTGCCCTCGCGCAGGAACAGCGGCGTGCCCAGGTCGGACTCCAGCTGGCGCACCCGCGTGGTCACGTTGGACTGCACGCGCTGCAAACGCTCGGCCGCGCGCGTGACGCTGCCCTCCGCCGCCACGGTGCGGAAGATGTCGAGAGCGGCGAGGTCGAGCGGGGGTGGCCCTTTGTCCATCATGAAAAAGTATGAATTACAAAAATTCAATCTCTTGCTAAGATGATATGCAACAGCATTCCCCGTGGCAACCCCATGTCCCCACCGTGAACCCGGCGTCTCTTTCCCCTCCCACCTCCCGGCACGCTGACGGCGCCACGGCCCTGCAGGTCGCCCTGGCCGGCATGGCCGCGCTGGCGGCGGCCATGGGCATCGGCCGTTTTGCCTTCACCCCGCTCTTGCCCATGATGCTGCACGACGGCGTGGTGGACATCGCCACGGGCAGCTGGCTGGCCACGGCCAACTACGCCGGCTACCTCGCGGGGGCGCTGCTCTACATGGCCTTGCCCTGGCTGGGCCGGCGCCTGGGCGGCGTGCCCGGCAACGCGGCGCTGGTGCGCGGCGGGCTCGTGGCCACGGTGCTGCTCACGGGGCTGCTGGCCGTGCCGTGGCCGGCCTTTTGGCCCCTGCTGCGCCTGTTCGCGGGCGTGGCCAGCGCGCTGGTGTTCCTGGGCACGGCCAACTGGTGCATGGGGCGGCTGGCGCACCTGGGGCGCCCGGCCCTGGGGGGGCTGATTTTCTGCGGGCCGGGGTTGGGCATCGTCATCACCGGCCTGCCCACCAGCGCCATGGTGGCTGCGGGCTGGAGCGCCGCGGCGGGCTGGGCGGCCTTCAGCGCACTGGCGGCCGTGCTGTGCGCGGGGGCGTGGGCGGTGTTCCAGGGGGTGGACGTCCCGGCCGCGGGGGCGGCGGGGGCCGCAGGCGGCGCCTCTGCGCCCGCGCGCCCCGTGGCCGAGCGGACCCTCCTGGCCGTGGCCTACGGCCTCGCGGGCCTGGGGTACATCGTCACGGCCACCTTCCTGCCCGTCATCGCACGCGCGGCGCTGCCCGCCGGATCGGTCTGGCCCGACCTGTTCTGGCCGCTCTTCGGCGCGGGCGTGGCGCTGGGCGCGCTGCTCTCCACACGGATCGCACCCACCCGCGACCGGCGCATGCTGCTGGCCTGGGCCTACCTGCTGCAGGCGGCGGCCATCGGGCTGGGCCTGCTCTGGCCGGGGCGCGCGGGGTTCGCGCTGGGCAGCCTGTTGCTGGGGCTGCCGTTCACCGCCATCACGTTTTTTGCCTTGCAGGAGGCGCGCCACCAGTGGCCCCAGGCGGGCGCGGGCTTCACCGGCCTGATGACCGCGCTCTATGGCATCGGCCAGATCGTGGGGCCGCCCATGGCGGCGGCGCTGCTGGCACGCGCGGGTTCGCAGGCGCAGGGTTTTGACTGGGCGCTGGGCGTGGCGGGGTCGGTGCTGGTGCTGGGGGCCATGCTCTACGGCGTCATGGCATGGCGCTGGCGCCAGCCGTGCTGACCGGCAGGCGCAGCACGAAGCAGGCGCCACCGCCCTCGCGGTCCTCGCAGTGCACGGTGCCGTTGTGGCGCCCTGCGATGGAGCGCACCAGGGCCAGCCCCAGGCCCACGCCCCCCGCGCGCTCGCTGGCGCCCGGCAGGCGGTAGAAGGGCTCGAAGATGCGTTCGCGCTGGCTGGCTGGCACGCCTGGTCCCCGGTCGCACACGCGCACCTCGGCGTGGCCCTGGCGGCGGTGCACCACCACCGTGATCTCGCCCGTGCTGTAGCGCCGGGCGTTTTCCAGCAGGTTGCGGATGGCGCGGCGCAGCAGCTTGGAGACGCCGCGCACGTCCACGGAGTCGGCGCTGGAGCTCACATCCAGGTCGGCATCCACGCGCGCGCATTCCTCGGCGGCCAGGCCGATGAGGTCCACCAGCTCCACGGTGCCCACGTCGGCCTCGCGCGCATCGAGGCGGCTGGCCAGCAGGATCTCGTCCACCAGCTGGTCCAGCTCGGCGATGTTGCGCAGGATTTCCTCGCGGAACGCGGGCGAGGGCTGCTGCCCGCCCATCAGCTCCATGCCCATGCGGATGCGGGTGAGCGGCGAGCGCAGTTCGTGCGAGGCGTTGGCCAGCAGGGATTTGTGCGACTTGACCAGCGTTTCCACGCGCGCGGCGGCGGCGTTGAACTGGCGCGCGAGGTCGGCCACCTCGTCCTGTCCCTGCTCGGGCACGCGCACCGACAGGTCGCCCTCGCCGAACTTCTGCACGCTGCGCTGCAGCGCCTCCAGCCGCAGGGTCAGGCGCCGGATGATGGGGTACACGCCCACGGCCACCGCCAGGCTCACGATGCCCAGCAGCCACAGGAAGCCGAACGGCGGCCGGGTCCAGAACGCCGCGTCGCCCTGGTTGGGGCCGCCGGGCCGGCCGCCGCGTTCGCCGCGCGGCTGGCGGGGCGCCATCTGCAGCACGAACGGCTGGCCGGTGCCCGACTCGATATGGAACTCGGCCCCTTCGCCGGGTTCGCTGGGCTGGCGCGTGGCCAGGCCGCGCAGCACCAGGTTGCCGGCGGGGTCGCGCAGCACCATCTCGCGCGACGGCGGCACAAAAGGCTGCGCGTTCTGCGCCTTCTGCTCTTCGGCCATGCGCCAGGCCCAGCCCACGGTCAGCGTCAGCACCGCGATGCCGCCGACCACGGCCAGCCAGATGCGCAGATACAGGCGGCGGGAGAAGGGGGTGGAGAGGGACATTCAGCAAAGCGGTGTGCGCGCCGTGGCAGGGCCGCGCTCCACCGGTCAGTCTTGTTGTTTCGCGAATACATAGCCCACGCCGCGCACCGTGAGGATGCGGCGCGGGTTCTTGGCGTCGGCCTCGATGGCGGCACGGATGCGGCCCATGTGCACGTCGATGGAGCGGTCGAACGCCTCCAGTTCGCGGCCGCGCACGGCCTCCATGATCTGGTCGCGCGTGAGCACGCGGCCCGCGCGCTCGGCCAGGGCCACCAGCAAATCGAACTGGTAGGAGGTGAGGTCGGCCAGCTCGCCGGACACGGTCACGGTGCGCGCGTCGCGGTCGATCTCCAGCGTGCCGAACCGCAGCACCTGCGTGGCCGCCGAGGCACCGCCGCCATCGGTGCGGCGCCGCAGGATGGCGCGGATGCGCGCCAGCAGCTCGCGCGGCTCGAAAGGCTTGGGCAGGTAGTCGTCGGCGCCCAGCTCCAGGCCGATGATCCGGTCCATGGGGTCGCCCTTGGCGGTGAGCATGAGCACCGGCACCTGCGCCGCGCTGCCCTGCAGCGAGCGGATGCGGCGGCACACCTCCAGCCCGTCCATGTCGGGCAGCATGAGGTCCAGGATCACGAGGTCGGGCAACGGCCCGGCGTCCGGCCCCTGCAGCTGCGCCAGACCGCTCTTGCCGTCCGCGCGGTGCGTGACCTGCAGGCCCGACTGGCCCAGGTACTCGCCCACCATCTGCGCGAGGCGGGCGTCGTCTTCGATCATCAGCAGTTGGGAGCTCATGGGGGCAGTGTAGTGGGAGGCCTGGACAGAGCCCCCATGCTCGCGCGCGGGCGTCTCCCCGTGTTGAAGCCTCCGTAAAGTTGCGGTAAACCGCCGGGGGTGAAAAACAGGCGGTTGCTATAAATTAGATAGCTATTCGCGCCTTGCCATCAAGCGCCAGAGGCTGTTTTTACCCGGGATGCCAGCCACACCAGCACCAGCACCGGCAACCCCAGCATCGCGGTGGCCGTGAAGAAGTGCGCGTAGCCGAAGGCATTCACGTAGTCGCCCGAGAACCCCGCCACGAACTTCGGGGCAAGCAGCATCATGGAGCTGAACAGCGCGTACTGCGTGGCCGAGTAGCTCACGTTGGTCAGACTCGACAGGTAGGCGATGAACGCCGCCGACGCGATGCCGCTGGCCAGGTTGTCGGCCGACACCACGGCGATGAGCGCCGTCACGTCGTGCCCGTGGCCCGCCAGCCAGGCGAACAGCAGGTTGCTCGCGGCGCTCAGGATGGCGCCCAGCATCAGGATGCGCATCACGCCAAACCGCATCGACAGCACGCCGCCCACGAAGGCGCCCGCCAGCGTCATGATCACGCCGTACACCTTGGTCACGGCGGCCACCTCGTCCTTGGTGAAGCCCATGTCCACATAGAACGGGTTGGCCATGATGCCCATCACCACGTCGCTGATGCGGTAGACGGCGATGAGCGCCAGGATCAGCGCCGCGTGCCAGCCGTAGCGGCGCAGGAAGTCGGCGAAGGGCTCCACCATGGCGCCCTGGATCCACTCGGCCGCGTTTCTGGCCGGGGGCAGTTGCACGGGCGCGGGCTCGCGCGAGAACAGCACGGTGACCACGCCCACCGCCATCGACGCCGCCATGGCAAGGTAGGCCGCCTGCCAGGCGCCGTTCTGGTACGCGGCCGCGCCTTGCGCCACCACCTGCCCCACCGCAGGGGCCACTTCGGAGCGCGCCGCAATCCACAACACGCCCGCACCGGCCCAGATCATGGCCAGGCGGTAGCCTGTCTGGTACGAGGCCGCCAGCGCGGCCTGGTGATTGGCGTCGGCCGATTCGATGCGGAACGCATCGAGCGCGATGTCCTGCGTGGCCGAGCCGAACGCCACCGCCAGCGCGCACCACACGATGGGTCCGAGCGTCTGGCGCGGGTCGGCCAGCGCCATGCCGATGAGTCCGCCCACGATGAGCGCCTGCGACAGCAGCAGCCAGCTGCGCCGCCGTCCCAAGGCCCGGGTGAGCAGCGGGATCGGCATGCGGTCCACCAGCGGCGCCCACACCCACTTGAAACCGTAGGCCAGGCCCACCCAGCTCAGGTACCCGATGGTGCTGCGGTCGATGCCCGCCTCGCGCAGGCGAAAGCTCAGCGTGCCCAGCACCAGCAGCAGCGGCAGCCCGGCGGAGAACCCGAGCGTGAGCATGCGCAGGCTGGCGGGCTCCAGGTACACGCGCAGGGTCTGCAGCCAGGGCGTGCGCGCGGACTTTTCGGGGCTGAGGCCGGGGGGGGAGGATGTGGATGTGTCTGACATGGGGGGCGGAGGTTTTGTCTATCATCGCCGACACCCTTGCAGCCCGGCCTGCCAGCCTCCATCTGGCGACAAGCCCTGGTGTGTGGTGCGCCAGCGCTGCTTATTATTCCTTCAGGGATTGCCTGTATGTGCCTTTTCTGCCCCGCTCCCTCCGTTGCACCGTCGTCCCCGTGGTCGGCGCGCCGTGCGTTCCTGCTGGCGGCCGGCGCCACTGCCGCCGCGCCGGTGCTCGCGCAGGTGGACGTGGGCACGGCGTCCAGCCTGCGCAAGCTGGTGCCCGCCGAGACGCTGGAAAACTCGGCCGCCCAGCAGTACCAGCAGATGCTGCAGCAGGCCAAGGCCAAGCGCGCGCTGGCGCCCGAGGGGCATCCGCAGCTGCAGCGCCTGCACGCCATCGCCAAGCGGCTGATCCCGCACGCCGCGCCCTGGAACGACCGCGCCAGGCAGTGGCGCTGGGAGGTCAATCTCATCGGCAGCCAGCAGATCAACGCGTTCTGCATGCCCGGCGGCAAGATCGCGTTCTACACCGGCATCCTGGACCAGCTCAAGCTCACCGACGACGAGGCCGCGATGATCATGGGCCACGAAATGGCCCATGCGCTGCGCGAACATGCGCGCGAGCGCATCGCCAAGACGCAGGGCACCAACCTCGCGCTGAGGCTGGGCTCGCAGCTGCTGGGCCTGGGCGACCTGGGCCAGGCGGCCGCCGGCCTGGGCGGGCAGCTGCTCACGCTGCAGTTCAGCCGCTCGGACGAGAGCGAGGCCGACCTGGTGGGCCTGGAGCTGGCCGCCCGCGCGGGCTACCAGCCCTCGGCCGCCGTGAGCCTGTGGAAGAAGATGGGCAATGCCAGCGGCAGCAAGCAGGGCGGGCTGGCGTTCCTGTCCACCCACCCCTCGGGCCCCGCGCGCATCCATGAGCTGGAGCTGAACGTGCCCAAGGTGCAGGGCCTGTACGAGGCGGCGCGGCGCAACGGCTGAGGCGCCGGGCGCCCCCGGGGCCGGGTGCTGGTGTTGTTTTGCTATTAAAATAGTAGCTTATTGCGCTTGTCCATCAAGCGCCAGCTGCCTTTTTTGTGCCCTGCCCCGCTCGGCATGGACGTCGGCCTCAGGCCACGCTCACGCGGTTGCGGCCCGCGTGCTTGGCTTCGTAGAGCGCCTTGTCGGCGCGCACGATGGCGGCCTGCAGGTCGTCCGCGCCATGCACCTGCGCCACGCCAAACGACATGGTGAGCGACAGGGGCGCGGGGCCGACCTCCATCGGCGTTGCCTGCACCGCGGCGCGGATGCGTTCGGCCGTGGCGCAGGCGGCGTCGAGCGGGCTGGCGGGCATCAGCGCCAGGAACTCCTCGCCGCCCCAGCGGGCGAGCACGTCGCCTTCGCGCAGGCTCTGGCTGAGCGTGCGGGCCATGGCCACCAGCACCTCGTCGCCCACGGCATGGCCGTACTGGTCGTTCACGCGCTTGAAGTGGTCCACGTCGCACAGCAGCAGGGCGATGGGCGTGCCGTCGCGCTGGCCGCGGGCCAGCGTGTGGGCGGCCAGCGCCTCGAAGTGGCTGCGGTTGTTCAGGCCGGTCAGCGGGTCCAGCGTGGCCTGCTTGCGCAGCCGGCCCTCGGCGATGAGGATGGTGCGGCGGTAGAACGCCGCCAGCGCCGCCGACATCGCGAACACCAGGCAGATGTGGATCCAGTTGACGATCTTCACGCTCAGGGGCGGCAGGGGGGCCAGTGGCCCCAGGTGGTCGCACAGCACCTGCAGGCCCAGGTAGTACGCCAGCAGCGCGATCACCATGGGCGCCGCGAAGCCGCGCGTGTTGGCGATCACGATGGCCGGAATGAACAGCAGCAGGTAGTAGTGAAAGCCGCTGTTCCAGCCGATGAGCAGCGAGCCCAGTGCCGCGTGGCCCACCACCTCCAGCCAGATCAGCGCCAGCGCGGCCGCGTTGTAGCGCGACTGGATGAGCCGGTAGGCCCCCAGGTACATCGCGATGCTCACCAGGTTGACGGCCGCCAGCGGCAGCGACCCCAGCCACAGGAACAGCACGATGTAGCCGCCGTCGATGGCCGCCGCCGTGAGCGCCACGCGCTGCACCATGGCCCAGTAGGCCTTGCCCGCCAGGCTGGAGCCGCGCTGCGGGATGGCGAACGGGCGGGGCGGGCGGGGCTCGGGGCGGGCGGATGCGGAATGTGCCATGGCGGGCAGGGGCCTCGCCGGTGTTCGGGCACCGGTGCGGCGCGATAACAAAATGTCACATTCTAGGAAGCGCCTGCGCTGCCCATCGTCCGATGTGGGCGGCAGGCGGGCCGCAATTGGGGCTTAAGGGGCGGGGGGCGCCGTGCCAGCCGCCGGCGCGCTGACGGTTTGCACGGGCTGCCAGTCCACGGCCATGGGGCTCTTGCGCGAGAACAGCTCCACGTGCGAGTCGATCGCGAACTGCACCCGGTCCAGGCTGGCCTGGTTGTCGGCGCTGCAGTCGAAGTGCAGCGCCGCGCCATCGGCCCGCAGCAGGCACAGGCCCCAGGGAAAGTGGGCCTGGCCCTGGTGATCGTCATATGTCACGGTGATCTTGCGCGTGAAGTGGTAGCACAGGCGCTGCAGGTAGCGGCTGGCGTCGGGCGTGGGCACATGGCCCTGGCGTCGCATCATGGGAAGGGGCTGGTTGTGGTCATGGAAGAAGCGGCATCCAGCGGCAGCGCGGCGTCGGCCAGCACCAGCAGGTTGCCTTGCGAGCAGCGCTCCACGCGGGCCTGGACGCCATAGGCGCGCCGCAGCAGCGCGGGGGTCAGCAGCGGGGCCGGCGCGCCGGCGGCCAGCACGCCGCCGCCGCCCAGCACCAGCACCTGCTGGCAAAAGCGCAGCGCCAGGTTCAGGTCGTGCACGGCCACCAGGCCCACGGTGCCCTGCTGCTGCACCAGGTCGCGCACGGCCTGCAGCACCTGCAGTTGCCAGCGCAGGTCGAGCGCGCTGGTGGGCTCGTCCAGCAGCAGCAGGCGCGGCGCGCGCACGATGGCCTGCGCCAGCCCCACCATCTGGCGCTGCCCGCCCGAGAGTTCATCGAGCCGGCGCAGCGCCAGCGCCTGCAGGCCCAGCGCCGCCACCACCGACTCGATCGCCGCCTCGCGCTGCGCGGTGCTCCATTCGCTGCGGCCGGCGCGCAGGGCGCTCTGCCAGGTCTCGTAGGCCACGAGCGAGATGCTCTGCGGCAGTGCCTGGGGCAGGTAGCCCACGCGCCGCAGGCGCTCCCGCGGGGCCAGCGTGGTCAGGTCGGTCCCTTCCAGCAGTACACGTCCCTGCGCGGGCCGCAGCCCGGCCACGGCCTTGAGCAGCGTGGACTTGCCCACGGCATTGGAGCCCACCACGGCCACGAGGGTGCCGGCGGGCACGGTAGGCAGATCCACGTTCTGCAGCACGGGCCGGCCGGGGTAGCCGGCGCTGAGTTGTTGGAGGCTCAAGCCTGTTGTCATGTCAAGCCTCCATGGCGCCGTGCGCCCCCGGCGGCCGAGGAAACTGACGCGGCCCAAGCCAGCGCCCCCGCGCAAGGGCCGCCCCGCCGCGCTGGGGGCGTCCCCCTCCCGCATTGCGCAGCAATGCGAGAGAGAGAGGGGGAAGACGCGCAGCGGCTCAGGGGGTGCTTCATACGGCCCTTCTCTGGCGCAGCACCAGCACCATGAACAGCGGCACGCCCACCAGCGCGGTGATGATGCCGATGGGCAGCACCACGCCGGGCACCAGCGCCTTGCTGAGGATGGACGCGAGCGACAGCATCAGCGCCCCGGCCAGCGCGCTGCCGGGCAGGTAGTAGCGGTGGTCCTCGCCCAGCAGCATGCGCGCGATGTGCGGCCCCACCAGGCCCACGAAGCCGATGGTGCCCACGAACGACAGGGCGGTGGCCGCCAGCAGGCTCACGCGCAGCAGCGTGACCAGGCGCAGCCGCTCCACCCCGATGCCGAAGCTGCGCGCCTGGTCCTCGCCCGCGCGCAGCGCCGTGAGGGCCCAGGCCTGGCGCGCCGACCAGAGCATGCACAGAGCGAGCACGGTGCCCACGATGCCGATCTTGGTCCAGGTGGCGCGGCCCAGGCTGCCCATGGTCCAGAACACGATCTGCTGCAGCGCGTTGCTGTCGGCGATGAACTGCAGCAGCCACAGCAGGGCCTCGAAGCTGAACAGCAGCGCGATGCCGAACAGCACCACGGTGTCCACCGTGGCGCCCTGGCGCCAGGCCAGCAACTGGATCAGCGCCGTGGCGCTGGCCGCGCCCGCGAAGGCGCACAGCGGCACGGCCAGGTTCTCGCCCCAGGCCACGAGCGTGAAGCCCGTGACCACGGCGGCCGAAGCGCCCACGGCCGCCGCCGCCGACACCCCGAGCGTGAACGGGCTGGCCAGCGGGTTGTTGAGCGCGGTCTGCATCTCGGCCCCTGCCAGGCCCAGGCTGGCGCCCACCAGCACGGCCATCACCGCGTAGGGCAGGCGCACTTCCCACAGGATGACCTGCTGCGCCTGCGGCAGGCTGGCGGGGGCGAACAGGCCCCGCAGCACGTCGGCGAACGCGAAGGTGGAGGGGCCGAGCGCGATGTCGGCCACCACGCTGGCGCACAGCACGGCGAGCAGGGCGGCCAGCAGCAGCAGGCGCAGGCGCACGAAGTGCTGGTAGCGCCGCGCCAGCGAACCAGCGCGGGCCGCGTCCAGGGGCTGCGGCAAGGGAGACGGGGCGGCGGGGTTCAACGAAGGCAGTTCCGGGGCAGGGCGTGTGGGGTGCGAGAGGGTTCCATGGCGCGGGGCGACGGTTTTCAGCGGGGCTGCTGGGCCCATGCCAGGGCGTCGATGAGCCCCGGCGCCATGGCGCCGCCATGGTCCACGCCGGGCAATATGCCCATGTGAACGCGCAGTTCGGGCCAGTGCAAGGCCTCCAGCTGGTCCGCCAGCGCCTGCGTGCGTTCGATCATGCGGCGTTCGTGCTGCACGGCAGCGCGCGCCGCGGTGGGAGCGGCCCGGGGCTGCTCCAGGCTGCCCACGCGCAGCTGCAGCCGGGCCCGGAAGGGGCGCGGCGCCGTCGCGTGCGCCTGCATGAACTGCGATGCCGTCTGCAGCACCTGCGCGCCGTTCCACCACACCGACGGGCTGGTGGCCGCATACCGGGTGAACAACGCGGGGCGCGTGAACAGCGCGTGCAGCACCAGCAGGCCGCCGAACGAGTGCCCGCTCAGCGCCTGGCGCTGCGGGTCGATGGAAAACGCCCGCGCCACGCGCGGCTGCAGCTCGCGCGCGATGAAGTCGAGCAGGATGTCCGCGCCGCCGGCCTCGGGCGTGGCCGAGCCGCCGGGCGCGGGCGGCGTGTAGTCGCGCTGGCGTTGCGCGGGGTGGACCACGGCATCGCCGGGGTGGCCGATGCCCACGACGATGGCGCTGTCCGCGCGCATCTGCGCGGGGCGCGCGGCCTCATTGCGGGCCAGCTGGGCCGCGAGCGCAAAGGCGGCATTGCCGTCGAGCACATACAGCACGGGGTGTCCGGTGGCGGGCGCGGGGCCGGCGGGCTGCTGCACCCAGATGCGCCAGACGCGGCCGCTCGCCGGGTCGCGCAGGTCCAGCTGGTGCGTGTCCGGCAGCCGCGCGGGGCCCGCCTGCAGCAGGGACGCCTCTGGCGCGCCGCTGGCGCAGCCCGCCAGCCACAGGCTGGCACCAGAGGCCAGCAGCGCGCGGCGGCGGGTGTCGCGGGGCATGGGCATGGAGCGCATCAGAGGCTGGTCCAGTACACGCCCGTCAGCGGGATGGGCTGGAAGCGGGTGAACATCGTCTGCAGGGTGTCGCGCGGGTCCAGGTCGGCAAACAGCTCGGGGTGCAGCCATTTGGCGAACACCTGCACCGCCACGACGTTGAAGGGCGAGTTGTAGTAGTGGTGCCAGATGGCATGCGCGCGGCCGGGCTGCTGCACGGCCTGCAGCTGGGCGATGCCCCGGCGCTGCGTGGCGCGCGCCAGCGAGGCGCGGGCGGCCTCGGGCGTGGCGTCGGCGCCCAGCACGATGCGCAGGGGGGATTTCTCGGCCGTGGCCATGCTGCCGATGCCGGTGCCGATGTACAGCTGGGGCTGCGTGGCGATCAGGAATTCGGGGTTGAGCGTGCCGTGCTCGCCCGGAATGCGACCGCGCGCCACATTCTGAGCCCCGGCGGCATCCAGCAGCACGCCCACCAGGCCGACCATGGTGGCGCAGCATTCATCGGCCAGGCCCACGCGGTTCTCCAGGAACACGCCGGGGTGCCGCGTGCCGGCCGGCAGGGTGCGCAGGCGGGCTTCCACGCGGTCGAGCTGGGCCCGCCAATAGGTGTTGAACGCCTGGGCCTCCTGGCGCTTGCCCAGCACGGCGCCCAGCAGCTCCATGCTGCGCGTCGTGTTGCGGAGCGGGTCGTGGCGGAAGTCGACGAACACCACGGCCACGCCGGCCGCCTCCAGGCGGGCCAGCGTTTCGCGGTCGTTCTTGCTCGGGCCGTGGCCACCCGCCAGCCCCAGGATGGCGACCTGCGGACGCAGCGCGATGGCCTGTTCGTCGCTGAAGCTGCCGCTGCTGTTGCGGCCCACGCGCGGCACCTTGTCGATCTGCGGGAAACGGCCGCGCCACTGCGCATAGCCGGCGGCATCCAGCGTCTCGTAGTCGCCCATCATGCCCACCAGGCGGCGGGCCACGTCGTCGCGCTCGAACACGCCCAGCGCGGGCAGCAGCCGGCCTTCGCCCAGCAGGATGCGCTCCACCTTGGCCGGCAGGGTGACGGCGCGGCCCGCCAGGTCGGTCACGGTCTGCGTGCCCCCCTGCGCGCGCGCGGGCGAGGCACCCAGGACCAGGGCGCAGAGCAGGGCCGCCAGTGGCGCCCAGGGGCAAAAACGGATCAGGGGCATGGGAGGGACGGTGTGCGGGCGGCCATCGGCGGCGGCCGGTTCAATGGCCAATATTGAGAATCATTTGCATTTATTATGCCGACTTGCTAGC
This sequence comes from Acidovorax sp. GW821-FHT10E03, assembly GCF_059415205.1. Lineage (NCBI taxonomy): Bacteria > Pseudomonadati > Pseudomonadota > Betaproteobacteria > Burkholderiales > Comamonadaceae > Acidovorax > Acidovorax sp. GW821-FHT10E03. Next base: position 140,897 of record NZ_JBWKMU010000015.1, read on the forward strand.
ATCCCATGCCCCGGTGCCCGCCGTGTTTGCCAAGCGGAGAAAAACCTTTGCGCAAACGCCATGCCCGGGTTCCACGCGCCGTGGTGCATTGCCGTCCGCTGACCCTGCCGCTTTTTCGCCGTCACACCTGCCTGCCCATGTCTGTCGTCAGCCCCTTGAAAGTGCTGTCCGCCGCGCCCGCGTCGGACGGCATGCAGGCGTCGCTGCAGCGCCATCTGCAGCGCCTGCGCGTGCTGCGCCCGGGCCTGCACCTGCACGCGGACGATGCCGCCGATGCGCAGGATTTCACGGCCAGCGGCGAGATGGAGACGGGCCTGCGCATCGTGGTGCTGCTGGAGGGCTCGGTGGACGTGAGCTACGGGCCGCGCCGCGTGGCGCTGTCGAGCGCGGCGGACCACGCCCGCCAGTCCCACGATGCAGGCCTGGCCAGCCTGCCGCGCGCCCTGCTGGTGTCGGTGGCGGAGCCGGAGCGCTTCGAGCGCCGCGCCCGCAAGGGCGCGTATGCGCGCCGGGTGAGCGTGGGCCTGGGCGGCGAATGGCTGGAGCAGGTGGCCGGCCCGTCGGCCTCCGGCGCCATCGAGGCCTTCCGCCGCCAGCACCTGGCCATGCACCACTGGCAGCCCTCGGCGCGCATCGCCGCCCTGGCCGAGCAGCTCACCCATGCGCCGGACCTGAGCCCCCTGCTGCTGCACCTGTACCTGGAGAGCCGCGCGCTGGAGCTGGTGGGCGAGGCGCTGGGCAGCCTGGCGCAGCACGCCCCCGGGCCCGCGCCCGCGCCGGCACCTGCTCCCGCGCCCACCGGGCTGCGGCTGCTGCCCCACGAGCACCGGCGCATGCGGGCGCTGCATGCCTTCCTGCAGACCGAAGGGGCCATGGACCTGTCGCTCGATGCCCTGGCGCGCCAGGCCGGCACCAACGCGAACACGCTGCAGCGGCACTTTCGGGCGGTGTACGGCACGACGGTGTTTGACTTCGTGCGCGAAAGCCGCCTGCAGCGCGCCCGCAAGGCCCTGGAGCAGGAGGGCCTGACCGTGGGCCAGGCGGCGCTGGTGGCGGGCTACAACAGCGCCGCCAACTTCGCCACGGCCTACCGCAAGCGCTTTGGCATGCCCCCCAAGCTGGCGCGAGTGAGGGTCTGAAGCCCGCCGGGCCGCCTCGCGGCTCCCCCGGTCCTGGCAAGGCCCGTTCCACGGCGGCCCTGGCGGGGCCGCGGCAAACGTCTTTGTTGGGCGTGCAAACACAGGGCGGCGGGCTGCGTGAAATCATCGCTCCCATGCCGGGTGGAACCAGCCGGCACGCCTTGCAACACGTTCCGGGCACCGCGCCTGGATGGCTTCCTCGCGGAGCCACTGCGCGCCCTGAGTGAAATCGCATTCATTCCTGTTTGCAATCCGTTGGCGAGGCGGACTCCCTTCTCCTTCGTTTTTGATTCAGGACTTCTATGCAGACTCGCCGCCCATCCCCGGGTGTCCCCCGGGCACATCCTTTTGCCTTGCGCCAGGTCGCCCAGGCCTGCGCGTGGACCTTGCTGGCGGGTGCCGGCGCGGCCCTGGCGCAGCAGAACGCGCCCGCCCCGTCCGCCACGCTGCTGCGGGAAGTCACGGTGAATGCGGCCGCCGAGACTCCCGACAGCCTGCCAGCCGCGGCCCCGGGCGGCCAGGTCGCCAGGGGCACGCGGCTGGGCGTGCTCGGCAACGTGGGGGTCATGGACACGCCGTTCAACATGACGGGCTACACCGCCGAAGGCATCGCCGACCAGCAGGCGCAGACCGTGGGCGCGGTGCTCAAGAACGACCCTTCGGTGCGCACCACCACCAACGAAGGCCACATCGTCGAGAACTTCATCATCCGGGGCTTCGGCGTGGGCGCCGGCTCGCTGGCCATCAACGGTGCCTATGGCCTGGCGCCCGAGCAGAACACGCCCACCGAGATGTTCGAGCGGGTGGAGGTGCTCAAGGGCCCCGGCGCCATGATGATGGGCCTGCCCCCCGCGGGCGACGTGGGCGGCGCGATCAACCTCGTGCCCAAGCGCGCGGGCAAGGAGCCGCTCACGCGCGTGACCACCACCTATTCGTCCCAATCCAACGTGGGCGTGCACGCCGACGTGTCGCGCCGCTTCGGCGGGGAACAGCGCCTGGGCGTGCGCGTCAATGGCGTGCTGTCGGGCGGCGAGACCTGGCTCGACCACCAGACCAAGGCGCGCGAGATCGGCCACCTGGCGCTGGACTACCAGGGCGAGGGCTGGAACGTGGAGGCCGATGCCTATTCGCTCAGGAACAAGGTGCGCAAGGGCTCGCCCATGCAGCCCATCATCGCGGGCTGGACCACGGTGCCCAAGGCGCCCGACGGCTCCACCAACTTCTTCTACGGCGAGGGCGTGTACAGCAATACGCAGACCCAGGGCCTCATCGTGCGCGGCCAGGCGAAGATCAACGCGGGCTGGACGGCGTTTGCCTCGGCGGGCAAGGCCGAGCATTCCTACGACGGCTTCATCTTCGGCACCCGCCCGGTGTGGACGGCGGCGAACGCGGCCTCGGGCAACGCCACGGGCACGGCCTACAACTCCTGGGGCGAGTACGGCACCACCACGGCCGAACTGGGCCTGCGCGGCCAGTTTGGCACCGGCGCCGTGGCGCACAGGCTGACCCTGGCCGCCAACGTGATGAATTACGAAGGCGGCAGCCGCGGCAACGGCACGGCGCCCATCAACAGCAACATCTACCACCCCACGCCCATCACCATGCCGGCCGGGGCGGCGGCATCGACCTACAGCAAGATGAACGATGACGCGATGACGGCGCTGAGCGCGGTCGACACGCTGTCGTTCGCCGACGACCAGGTGCAGCTCACCCTGGGCCTGCGCGCGCAGCGGGTGCACCAAAAGCTCAACAAGTACAAGGAGAGCGCCGTGACGCCGCTGGTGGGCGTGGTGGCCAAGCCCTGGGGCGAGACCGTTGCGCTGTACGGCAACTACGTGGAAGGCCTGAGCGCGGGCACGACCGTGAAGGCGCCCTATGCCAACGAAGGCCAGACCTTCGCGCCGTACAAGAGCAAGCAGATGGAGGTCGGCGTGAAGTGGGTGAGCGGCAGCCTGACGCAGACCGTGAGCCTGTTCCAGATCAGCAAGCCCGCCCTGATCGAGCAAGACAACCGCCAGGTGCTCGACGGCGAGCAGCGCAACCGGGGCGTGGAGTGGAACGTGTTCGGGCAGTTGGCCCCGGCGCTTTCCCTGCTGGGCGGCGTGGCCTACACCGAGGCCGACCAGACCCGGACGAACAAGGGCGTGAACCAGGGCCGCGCGCAGTTCGGCGTGCCCCGGCTCACCCTGAACCTGGGTGCCGACTGGGCGGTTCCCGGCGTGCAGGGCCTGTCGGTGAACGGCCGCGTGAACCACACCGGTTCGCAATGGCTCACGGGCGACAACAGCGTGAAGCTGCCGTCCTGGACCACCCTGGACGTGGGCGCCCGCTATGCCACGCGTCTTGGCGCGCAACCGGTGGTGCTGCGCGCCACGGTGACCAACCTCGCCAACCGCGCGTATTTCGAGAGCATCTGGGGCGCGGGCCGGGTGAACGTGGGCGCGCCGCGCGCCGTACGCCTGTCGGCCTCGTTCGACTTCTGATCCCGGCGAAGCACGGCGCGAGCGAAGCAACCCCGCCACGGGGTCTGGCGTGTGTCCTGGTGGGCACGCCAGGCGCCTGTGGTGGGGCTGGTTATGCTACCAATATAGTAGCTATTGGCGCTTGATGGATAGGCGCTGGCGGCCAAAAACATACAGAACATCAAGACTTCCGTCGGCACGGCACGGCACGGCACGGCACGGCACGGCATGCAAGCCGGGCCATGGGCCGCGCGCCGCCGCGGGGCTGTCCAGCGGGGCTCAGGTCCCGCCCACGTAGGGATTGCTCTGGCGCTCCCGCCCGAACGTGCTCCCGGGGCCGTGGCCGGGAATGAACACCGTCTGATCTCCCATCGGCCACTGTTGTGACAACGTGAGGCCCAGGCTCCGAACCTCCGTGAACAGCAGGTCCAGGTTGCTCAGGGGGTCCATCATGACGACCTGGTGGGGTGTTGCTGACAGAGATGGGCAGTTGCAAACAGGGATTGACGATCTCGCGGGGCCGCGCTGGAGCACCATCAGGATGCCGTGGATGCCGTGGATGCTTGGGGGCGTCGCATGGGCCCGTGCCCAGGCAAGCAGCCGGAGGATGTTGTGCCACGTCGGGCATGCCCGCACGCAGATTTTGATACGCACAGTCAATTTGTCTGAAACTCCCAGTCAATCTGGATGTGGTTGACCCTCCTAGGATGCGATAGCTGGTCAGCGATGTTCGTCTCGCGCTCACTCCAGCCAGGAGGTACTGGCTTTCATTCGGCGCCTTCTCCCCCAAGACTCATTCAGGGAAGACGGTTCCAGTGAAGCCATTGCAAGCCCAGTGCACAGCGGTCTTATTTCGCATTCATCAGATCCGGCGTTCGCTGTCCCGGATTTACCAGACGCCTGGCTCCCGTTGCGGGGCCATGGCGATGATCCGCCGCTCCGTCCCGGGGGCGCTTTTGCGCTGCACCGTCGCGTTGGCCATGGTGCTGCTGTCAGGTGTTGTGCCGGCGCAGACCAACACCTGGGCTGGCAGCGGCAGCCTGGCTACCGCACGCAAAGCCCATACCGCAACGGTCCTGCCCGATGGCACCGTGCTGATTGCGGGGGGCTGGGCCTACAGCAGCAGCAACCTTGCCAGCACCGAGTTGTATGACCCGGTCGCAGGCACCTGGAGCGCCAAAGGAAATCTAAATGCTGGACGCGCGTACCACACCGCCACCCTGCTGCCCAATGGCAAGGTGCTGGTTTCCGGTGGAGCAGGGAGCCGCGGCGCGCTTGCCGACGCCGAACTCTACGACCTTGGCACAGGCAGTTGGAGCGCCACGGGCAGCATGTCCGGCGCACGTTTGTTCCACACCGCCACCCTGCTGGCCAATGGCAAAGTGCTTGTCGCGGGGAATGGCGCAGAGGTCTACGACCCGGCCACCGGCCAGTGGAGCACCACGGGCACCATGGTCACCACGCGCGACGCCCACACTGCCACGTTGTTGCCCAACGGCAAGGTACTCGTCGCGGGGGGGAACAACGCGGACGTTGGCTACCTTGCCACCGCTGAACTTTACGACCCGGTCACTGGCACATGGAGCGCCACAGGCACTATGACCACACCGCGTATCAGTCACACCGCCACCCTGCTGCCCAGTGGCAAAGTGCTGGTGGCTGGTGGGGGAGGCAACGGCGCACGCTCCAGTGCCGAGCTGTACGACCCCGCCACAGGCATGTGGAGCACCACTGGCAACCTGGCCAACAAGCGCAGTTCTCAAACCGCCACGTTGCTGCACAGCGGCAAAGTGCTTGTTGCCGGAGGAGATGGCAGCACTTACCTCGCTAGCGCTGAGCTCTACGACCCCGCTACCGGCACCTGGGACACTACCAGCAGCCTGGCCACCGGCCGGGTCAGCCACACGGCCTCCCTGCTGTCCAACGGTAGAGTGCTCGTTGTAGGCGGGTGGAATACTGGCGGCTACCTCGCAAGTGCCGAGCGATACGAAGTAGGCCCTGGCGCCTGGAGGGCTACCGGCAGCATGATTGGCGGGCGCAGTGTCCACACCTCCACTTTGCTGCGCAGTGGTGAAGTGCTCGTCACCGGCGGGTTCGGCGGTGGCGGGGGTTTTCTTGCAAGCGCTGAACGGTACAACCCCGCCACAGATAGCTGGAGCCCCACGGGCAGCATGATCACCGGGCGCACTTTTCACACCGCCACCGTGCTGCCCAGCGGCAAGGTACTGGTCACTTCAGGGGTCGCGAACGGCGGTGCGCTTGCCAGCGCAGAACTTTACGATCCCGTCGCTGGCACATGGAGTGCTGCCGGCACCCTCGCCGTCGCTCGCTACAACCGCACGGCCACTCTGCTGGCCAATGGCAAGGTGCTTGTCGTGGGAGGTGAGGGCGCTGGCAGCGTCTTCACCAAAGGCGAGCTCTACGATCCCGAGACGAACCAGTGGAGTGTCACAGGCAACATGGCCGATGAGCACATTTATCACACGGCCTCCCTTCTGCCCAATGGCAAAGTGCTTGTCGCAGGTGGATACACCAGCGTCGGCATGCTCTCCAGCACTGAACTCTACGACCCCGCATCCAACGCCTGGAGCCCCGCGGGCGGCATGGCCACCTGGCGCTATTCCCACACGGCCACCCTGCTGCCCGACGGCAAGGTCATCGTCGCGGGGGGGCGGGGCGTCAGTGGCATGCCGGCCGATGCAGAACTCTACGACCCTGGCGCAAATACCTGGAGCGCCGCGGGCAGTCTGGTACGCACCCGCACAGGTCACACGGCCGCCCTGCTGCCCAGTGGCAAGGTCCTCCTCGCGGGCGGAAGCAGCGGCGATTTCGCCAGCTCTGAGCTCTACGACCCGGCCACCGCCACTTGGAGCGCCACGGGCAGCCTGAACACCGGGCGCGTCAACCACCGAGCCACCCTGCTCGCTGACGGCAGGGTCCTGGCTACAGGGGGCAGCGGCAGCTCTGACACCAGCGTCGAGCTTTATGCAACTTCTGCCCCTGCAGTGCAGACATACAGCGCCATGGTGTCCGTTGTGGTGGGTGGCGGGCCGGGCGGAGGGGGGAGCGTGGGCACGGGTGTGGGGTCGGTAGCGATCAGTGGCGGCGCGCCAGGCTGCGCGCTCGATACCACCGCCACGGGGTTCAGCAGCGCGGTGCCTTCAGGCCTGCCAGCCAACGCCAGCACGCCCGCCGGGATGTTTCGCTTCCGCTCCACAGGCTGCGCGGGCAACACGCTGACGGTGCGAATCACCTACCCCCACGCACTTCCTGCCGGGGTGCAGCTGATGAAGTATGGGCCTGCCAGCGCGGGGGCCGCCAGCAGCTGGTATCCAATGACCGGTGCAACGCTGAGTGCAGACCGGTTGACTGTGGCGTACGCGATCACCGACAACGGCATGGGCGATGGCAATACAGCCGATGCGGGGGTGATTGAAGACCCGTTCGCACCGGTGTTGCTGGCTGCGATCCCTGGCACGTCAGGCCCAGCTTCCATTCCCACCCTGAGCGAGTGGGGGCTGATCCTGTTGTCGCTGATGGCGGCTGGCCTGGGCATGCACCGGATGCGCCGTAGCAGCGCCTTCCGGTCCCGTGCCTGTGGGCGGGGGGCATAGGGCGAAATCGTAGACCTGCGTGACGGGGCACGTCCCGAGAACTTCACGTCCTTGTCGACATGCTCGCTGCGCGCCGGCGCCGCCATGGCAGGCGTCACCAGGTAGTAGCCGTTGCGCCACTGCATCCTGGGCGAAGTCCGCTGGCAGCGAAACGGCCCAGGTCAGGTATTGCCCACGTAGGGATTGCTCTGGCGCTCCCGCCCGAACGTGCTCTCGGGGCCGTGGCCGGGAATGAACACCGTCTGATCTCCCATCGGCCACAGGCGCTGCGTGATGCTGTCGATGAGCTGCTGGTGGTTGCCCTGCGGGAAGTCCGTGCGGCCGATGCTGCCTGCGAACAGCACGTCGCCCACAAACGCGCGGTCGATCTGCGGCGCGTGGAACACCACATGCCCCGGCGTGTGCCCCGGGCAGTGGCGCACGTTCAGCGTCTCGTTGCCGATCTGCACCTGGTCGCCATCGTGCAGCCAGCGCGTAGGCGTGAAGTGCTGCGCGGGCGGAAAACCAAACATCGCGCTCTGCTGCGGCAGGCCGTCGATCCAGAACTGGTCGCCCGGGTGCGGGCCCACGATGGGCAGCGAAAGCCGCTGGGCCAGCTCGCCCGTGCCGCCCGCGTGGTCGATGTGGGCGTGGGTGAGCCAGATCTGTTCGAGCGTGAGGTCAAGGCGCCGGATTTCTGCCAGCAGCACCTCCAGGTCGCCGCCGGGGTCGATCACGGCGGCGTTTTGGGTGGCGTCACACCAGACGAGGGAGCAGTTTTGCTGGAACGCAGTAACAGGGATGGTGAGGTAGCGGAGCATGGTGGGGGAGGGTGGTTGTGTGTATTTTGCGGTCCGGCGCATGGCGCAGGGTGGACGGGCCAGGCTCAAGCCCGCGCCAGCCGATCGACGAGGAAATCCACCAGCACGCGCACGCGCAGCGGCATGTGCCGGTTGGCGGGGTACAGCAGCGAAAACGGGCGGGAGGCGCCCGCATGCGCGGGCAGTAGCTCTTGGAGCGCGCCGCTGCGCAGGTCGGCCTCCACAATGAACCGGTAGGTCTGCAGCAGCCCCGCGCCGGCACGCGCCAGGGTCACGGTGCCCAGGATGTCGTCGGCGCAGCGCAGGTGGCCTTGGGTGGGCACCTCCACATCGCGCCCGGCGGCGTCGCGCAGTATCCATGGCACCGCTTGGCCGCTGCTGGGCAGCACGAACTGGATGCATTCGTGCGCCGCCAGGTCGGCCGTTTCGTGCGGCGTGCCGCGACGCGCCAGGTACGCCGGGGTGGCGACCACCACCAGGGCGGCGTCCTCCAGCTTGCGCGCCACCAGCCCCGAGTCGATGGGCGCGCGACCGCGCACGGCCAGGTCAAAGCCTTCCTCGGTGAAGTCCACGTTGCGGTTGCTCAACTGCAGCTCCAGCTCCACGTCGGGGTAGGACTGCGCAAATGCGGGCAGCAGCGGCAGGATGCGGCAGTGCCCGTAGGACGTGGGCAGGCTGAAGCGGACCAGGCCTGCCGGGCTTTGCTGCTGGCCTGACAGTTCGCGCTCCGCTTCGGCCAGCTGCCCCAGCGCCTGGCGGCATTGCTCGTAGTAGCGCTTGCCGGCGTCGGTCAGCCGCACCTGGCGCGTGGTGCGCTGGAACAGGCGCACGCCCAGGCGCGCCTCCATGCGCGCCACCGATCGGCTCACGGCCGCCGCCGTCAGCCCGGCCGCCTGGGCGGCGGCCGTGAAGCTCTGCCACTGCGCGGTCAGGCAGAACAGCTCGATGCTGCCCAGCTTCAGGTCGTCGAATTGGCGCGCCATGTCTTGTTTATTACTTCATGTAATCAGTGAAATTCCCAGAACCTAGTTTATTGCTGTTTACATCGCCAATACCATCGCTTCACCTTTCCACCACACCCCCAGGGCCTCTCCATGAAGCTGTACTTTTCCCCCGCCGCCTGCTCCTTGTCGCCCCACATCCTGCTGCTGGAATGTGGCTTGCCGTTTGCGCTGGAGAAGGTCGATACCGCGCGCCACCAGACGGCCGACGGACAGGATTTCCATGCGATCAACCCCAAAGGCCAGGTGCCCGTGCTGGAGTTGGACGACGGCTCCCGCCTCACCGAAGGCCCGGTCATCGCGCAATACATCGCTGACCAGGCCCAGGCCACGCAACTGATGCCGGCCGCCGGCACGTGGGCGCGCTACCGGGTGATGGAGTGGCAGAACTACGTCAGCACCGAGCTGCACAAGTCCTTCACGCCCCTGTTCCAGGCCGGGCTGGACGACAACGCCAAGGCTGTGCTGGCCGCCCTGCTGCGCAAGAAGATGGAGTGGCTGGACGCGCAGCTGCAGCACGGCCACTACCTGACGGGCGAGCACTTCACGGCGGCCGACGCCTATCTTTTTGTGGTGCTGGGCTGGGCCAAGTTCGTGAAGCTGGACATCAGCGACCTGGCCCATCTGCAGGCGTTCATGCGCCGCGTGGCCGCGCGCCCTGCCGTGCAGGCCGCGATGCGGGCCGAAGGGTTGCTGGGCTGAGACGCCGTTCATTCATCCATCCACAAGGAACACGCCATGCCTTACATCAACATCAAAGTGACGCGCGAGGGGGTCAGCAGCGCACAGAAGGCCGCGCTCATCGAGGGCGCCACCGATTTGCTGGTGCGCGTTCTGAACAAGGAGCCCGCCACCACCTTTGTCGTGATCGACGAGGTCGAGACCGACAACTGGGGTGTGGCCGGTGAGACGGTGACCGTGCGGCGCCAGCGTGCCCGGGTGGCCGCCGCAGGGAATGCGCCATGAGTGACCCGCGCTTCGACGCAGTCGCCGCCGTGCTGCAGGACTATTTCGACGGCCTGTGCCACAGCGACACGCAGCGCCTGCGCCGCGTGTTCCACCCGCAGGCGGTCTATGCCTGCGCCACGGCCGAGCCTGCGGTGATCCTGCGCATGGAGGAATATTTCCCCATCGTGGACCAGCGCCCCTCGCCCGCGAGCCGGGGCGAGACGGTGCAGGAGCGCATCCTGTCGATTGAATTCGCCGGGCCGGTGACGGCCCTGGCCAAGGTCGAATGCGCCATCCTGCCCAAGCACTTCACCGACCTGCTGACCCTGATCCACGTGGACGGGCGCTGGCAGATCATTGCCAAGGTGTTTCACTACGAACTGGATCGCTGAGGCGGCGGTGCGTGCAAGCCGGTGGGCGAGTTCCTCCTTTCGGAAGGACTCATTTATTGATAGCTGCTGGCGCTTGCCAGATAAGCGCTAGAGCCCATTTTTGCTAAAAAACCGGCGGCAGGCACCACCGGCGGTGTGCCCGCCTCACAGGTTGGTCGCCGCGACCACTTCCGACATGTCGGTCAGCCCCTGCAGCACCTTCTCGATGCCGTCCTGGCGCAGGGTCAGCATGCCGGCGGCCAGTGCCGAGTGGCGGATGTCCGAGGCGGGGGCGCGGTGGCGGATGTGCTGCCGGATGGTCTCGTCGCTCAGCATCAGTTCATGGATGCCCAGCCGGCCGTGGTAGCCATGGCCGTCGCATTGCGTGCAGCCCACATGGCGCCACAGGCGCAGCTCGCCCTGTGCGCCGCCGTGCTGCTGGCGCCAGTGCGCCACCTGTGCCGCGCGGGCCTCGGGGGTGTTGTGGGTGCCGCTGTCCAGGTACTGCGATGCCAGGCCCAGCAGCGTGTCGTGGTCGGCCACACGCGGCGCGCGGCAGGCCGTGCACAGGCGGCGCACCAGGCGCTGGGCCAGGATGGCGAGCAGCGAATCGGAGAAGTTGAACGGGTCCAGGCCCATCTCCAGCAGCCGCGCAATGCTCTCGGGCGCCGAGTTGGTGTGCAGGGTGGACAGCACCAGATGCCCCGTCAGCGAAGCCTCGATGGCGATGCGCGCGGTTTCCTCGTCGCGCATCTCGCCGATCATGATCACGTCCGGGTCGGCGCGCAAAAAGGTGCGCATGGCGGCGGCAAAGGTCCAGCCGATGCGCGGGTTCACCTGCACCTGGCGCAGCCCTTCCTGGGTGATCTCGATGGGGTCTTCGGCCGTCCAGATCTTGCGGCCTGCCGTGTTGATGTCGCGCACTACTGAGTGCAGCGTGGTCGTCTTGCCGCAGCCCGTGGGGCCGCACACCAGCACCAGGCCATAGCTTTTCTGCACCACCGCCCGCAGGGCCTGCAGGTTGGGCGGGCTCAGGCCGATGTTCTCCAGTGGCAGCGGCTTGGCACCGGCCAGCAGGCGCAGCACCACGTCCTCCAGCCCGCGCGAGGTGGGCACGGTGACCACGCGCAGCTCCACCGGCGGGCCGCCGAAGCGGGCGAAGTCGATCTTGCCGTCCTGGGGCTTGCGGTGCTCGGAGATGTCCATGCCCGCCATGATCTTGATGCGCGCCACCATGGCGAAGCGGTAGCGCGCTGGCAGCTCCAGGTAGGGTGTGAGGTCGCCGTCGATGCGCAGGCGGATGCGCACGTTCTGCGGCGCGGGCTCGGTCTCGATGTGGATGTCGGACGCGCGGTGGTGGATGGCTTCGTCGATCACCGAGTTGATGAGCCGCACCAGGGTGTTGTCCGACTCGCTGATCACGTCGGCCTGCTCGCAGTCTGCGTCCGGGACGGTGCTGCCCAGGTTGGCGGCCAGCTCGCGCGAGGTGGCGCGGGCAGCGGTGGTGGCGTCGGCGCCGCCAGACTGGGTGCGGTAGGCGCGGTGAATGGCGGGCATCAGCGTGCCTGGCGCGGCCTGCAGCGGAATGAGCCGGCGCTGCGTGAGAAACCGCAGTTCGTCCAGCAGCACGCGATCGAGCGGGTCGGCCATCAGCAGTACCAGCGCATCCTCGCGGGCGATCAGCGGCAGCACGGATTCACGTTCGGCCATCGCCCGGGGCACCAGGGCCAGGGCCGCCGCCTCGGGCGTGATGTCGCCGGGGTGCACGGTGTACTCGCCCAGCCACGCGGCAATGACCTGGCGCAACTGCTCCTGGGTCAGGACGCCATCCTCCACCAGAATCTGTCCGATCAGCCGGTGCTGCCCGCCGCTGCGCTCCTGCTGCTGGGTCTGCAAGCCGTCTTGCAGGGCCGAGGGTGACACCATGCCGGCATGGATCAGCGCCTCGCCCAGGTGCCGCGCTTTGCCGACGGTGGGGTGGGGAGTGGAGAGCTGCTTCCACAAGGATTCCGCGTTGACGGGGCGAAAACCATGGGGCGGGGGGGCGGTGGAGGCAGCGGTGTCGGGCATCAATGGTCAGGGGCGGGCATCGTCAAAGGCTGAAGTCATAGTCCACCGTGATGGGCGCGTGGTCCGAGAATTTCTCACCTTTGTAGATGGATTCAGCACGTGCCAGCGCCGCGATCGCGGGGGTGGCCAGGTGGTAATCCAGCCGCCAGCCCACGTTGTTGGCATACGCCTGCCCCCGGTTGCTCCACCACGTGTAGGCGGTGTCGGTGGCGGTAGGTTGTAACTGGCGGTAAACGTCTATGATGCCGCCGCCTTCATCAGTTGTGTGCAACAACTTTGTCATCCAGGCCCGTTCTTCGGGCAAAAAACCACTGTTTTTCTGGTTGCTGCGCCAGTTTTTGAGGTCGATTTGCTGGTGCGCAATGTTGATGTCGCCGCACAGGATGAAGTCGCGTTCGCCCTTGACTTTCATCAGATGGGGATGGAACTCGGCGAGGAAGCGGAACTTGGCCAGCTGGCGTTCCTCGCCGGACGAGCCGCTGGGAAAATAGGCGCTGATGATGGACAGCTTGCGGGCCGGCGTGTCAAAACGCAGTTCCACGTAGCGGCCTTCTGTATCGAACTCTGGCGACCCATAGCCAATGACTACATCAGAGGGTTCATGCCGGGTATAGATGCCCACGCCGGAATAGCCCTTTTTCTGGGCAAAGTGGAAGTGGCCCTGCAGGCCGGCCAGGCGCTCGAAGCGGTTGGCCATGTCGGCCGCCTGGGCCTTCACTTCCTGCACGCAAATACAATCCGGCCGCGTGGCTGCCATCCAGCTTTCCACGCCTTTGCTGGTGGCCGAGCGGATGCCATTGAGATTGAGGCTGGTTAACTTGAACAAGGATTTCCCCATGGTGGATGTTGGCGCGCAAACCTCAGAGCAGGGCCAGCTCGCGCAGGATTTTGTACGGTTTGCCGTCGAATCAGGCGTGCTGCGGTTCGGTGAATTCAAGACCAAGGCGGGCCGCCTGAGTCCGTATTTCTTCAATGCGGGCCTGTTCGATGATGGCCGCAAGATCGGCCGGCTCGCGGAATTCTATGCAAAAGCCCTGCTGGCCAGCGGCATTGAATTCGACATGGTCTTCGGCCCCGCGTACAAGGGCATTCCCCTGGCGGCCACGGTCGCGGTGGAGCTGGCCCGGCTGGGGCGCAACGTGCCTTTTGCCTACAACCGCAAGGAGGCCAAGGACCACGGCGAGGGCGGCACGCTCGTGGGCGCCCCGCTCAAGGGGCGGGTGCTGATCGTGGACGACGTCATGTCGGCCGGGACCGCCGCCCGCGAATCGATCGCCATCATCCGCGCCGCGGGCGCCACGCCCCACGCGGTGGCCATAGCGCTGGACCGGCAGGAAAAAGCCACGGAGAATGGCCAGGATGTGGACCACAGCGCGGTGCAGTACGTTCGCGGGCAACTGGGCATGCAGGTGTGCGCCATTGCCCGACTGGCAGACTTATTGCTGTACCTCTCGCACAACGGGGAAGAGGGGATGCGCTCCCATCATGAGAAAGTGCTGGCCTACCGCCAGCGGTATGGCGTCAACGAAGGGTAGATGATTTGAGCAAGTCGGCGTGGATCATGGGCGGTGTTCTGCTGGTCACCCTGGGCGCCGAGCTGGCCTTGGCACAGCCCCAGGGTGCGCCCGGCAGCATCTATACCTGTGTGGACCGCAGTGGGCGCCGGCTGACGGCCGACCGGCCCATTCCCGAATGCCTGGACCGGGAGCAGCGCGAGCTGAGCCCCTCGGGCATCACGCGCCGGCAGATCGGGCCGTCGCTCACCGAGCTGGAGCGTGCGGCCCAGGACGCCCAGAACCGCAAGGATGCCGAGGAGCGGGCCCGCGTGGTGGAGGAGCGCCGGCGCGAACGCGTGCTGGTGACGCGCTACCCCGACAAGGCGGCCCACGATGTGGAGCGCGCGGCCGCGATCCAGCTGGTGGACGATGTGACCGCCACCGCCGAAAAGCGCATTGCCGAGCTGAAAGCGGAGCGCAAGAAGCTGGATGTGGAAATGGAGTTCTACAAGAAGGACCCCAACAAGGCACCCATGACGCTGCGCCGCAAGATCGGTGAAGTCGATGACAGCGTTGCCGAGCAGCAGCGGTTCATTGCCGGCCAGGATCAGGAAAAGCGGCGCGTGCACGCGCGGTTCGATGCGGAACTGGCCCATCTGCGCAAGCTGTGGGACGCGCAGCGTGTGCCTCCCGCCATGGGCTCGGCCAGTGCCGTTCCCCCCGTTGGCGCACCGGCAGCGCGCGTGCCCTAGGGCCGGGCTGGGGAAGTAAAAACAAAGGGGCCCTGCGGCCCCTTTGTTTTTTTACTGTGCCTTTGCCCCGCAGGGCAGGCCGGTCAGGCGTCAGCTGCCCAGCTTTGCGCGCAGCAGATCATTGACCTGCTGCGGGTTGGCCTTGCCCTTGCTGGCTTTCATGATCTGGCCGACCAGCGCATTGAACGCCTTGTCCTTGCCCGCGCGGAACTGGGCTACGTTGTCGGGGTTGGCGGCGATGACTTCGTCGATGATTTTCTCCAGCGCGCCGGAGTCGTTCATCTGCTTGAGGCCCTTGGATTCGATGGTGGCGTCCACGTCCGTCGATTCGCCCGTCCACAGCGCGTCAAATACCTGTCTGGCGGCATTGTTGGAGACCGTGCCGTCGGCGATGCGTGCAATCAAGGCCGCCAGCTGCGATGCATCCACGGGCGCCTGCTCGATGCCTGATTCGCTGGTGTTCAGGCGGCGCGATACCTCGCCCATGATCCAGTTGCTGGCCAGCTTGGGCTGGCCGCAGGCCTTGGCCACGGCCTCGAAGTACGCCGCCATCGCCTTGCTCTGCGTGAGCGTCGTGGCGTCGTACTCGGGCAGGCCGTAGTCGGCCACGAAGCGCGCGGCCATGGTGCGGGGCAATTCGGCCATCAGCGCCCGCTGTTCCTGCACCCATTGCTCCGAAATGTGCAGCGGCGGCAGGTCCGGATCGGGGAAGTAGCGGTAGTCCGCCGCGTCCTCCTTGGTCCGCATCGCACGCGTTTCGCCCGTGTCCGGGTCGAACAGCACGGTGGCCTGCTGGATGGCGTGGCCGTCCTCGATCTGGTCGATCTGCCAGCGGATCTCGTAGTCGATCGCCTGCTGCATGAACTTGAACGAGTTCAGGTTCTTGATCTCGCGGCGCGTGCCCAGCGGCCCGCCGGGCTTGCGCACGGACACGTTGGCATCACAGCGGAAGCTGCCTTCCTGCATGTTGCCGTCGCAGATGCCGATCCAGGTCACGATCTTGTGCAGCTCTTTCGCATAGGCCACGGCTTCGTCGGACGAGCGCATGTCGGGCTCGGTCACGATCTCCAGCAGGGGCGTTCCGGCGCGGTTCAGGTCGATGCCCGATTGGCCGATGAAGTCCTCGTGCAGCGATTTGCCCGCGTCTTCTTCGAGATGGGCGCGCACCAGGCGCACGGTCTTCTTCTCGTCGCCCAGGAAGAACTCCACCTCGCCGCCCTGCACCACCGGGATCTCGAACTGGCTGATCTGGTAGCCCTTGGGCAGGTCGGGATAGAAATAATTCTTGCGCGCAAAAATGCTCACGGGCGCAATGTGGGAGCCCAGGGCCAGTCCCAGTTTGATAGCGCAGGCCACGGCTTCGCGGTTCATCACGGGCAGCGTGCCGGGCAGGGCCAGGTCCACGGCGCAGGCTTGCGTGTTGGGCTCGGCGCCAAAGGCGGTGGGCGCGCGGCTGAAGATCTTGCTCTGCGTGGCAAGCTGGGTGTGGGTTTCGAAGCCGATGACGACTTCATAACCGTGGATCAATTTGCTGGTCGTCGTCATGTCACAGGCCTCCGGGTTGGCGGAGGTGGAAGTCGGTGGCTTGCTGCAGGCGGTGCGCAGCGTTCAGAAGGCGGGCTTCCTGGAAGTAGTTGCCGATGAGCTGCAGGCCCACCGGCATGCCGCCTTCGCCAAAGCCGGCGGGCACGCTCATGCCCGGCAGGCCGGCCAGCGAGCCGGGCAGGGTGAAGATGTCGGCCAGGTAGTCGGCCAGCGGGTCGTTGCCGTGTTCGCCCAGCTTCCAGGCCACGGTGGGGGCCACCGGCCCGGCGATGAGGTCGCAGCTCTTGAACGCGTTCTGGAAGTCGTCGGCGATCATGCGGCGGATCTTCTGCGCCTGCAGGTAATAGGCGTCGTAGTAGCCGTGACTCAGCACGTAGGCGCCGATCATGATGCGGCGCTTGACCTCGTCGCCAAAACCTTCGGCGCGAGTTTTCTTGTACATGTCCACCAGGTCGGCGTAGTCCTTGGCGCGGTGGCCGAACTTCACGCCGTCGAAGCGACTGAGGTTGGACGAGGCTTCGGCGGGGGCAATGATGTAGTACACGGGGATGGAGAGCTCGGTGCGCGGCAGGCTGATGGGCACGAGCCTGGCGCCAAGCTTTTCGTATTCCTTCAGGGCGGCGTCCACGGCGGCGCGCACATCGGGCGCCAGGCCCTCGCCAAAGAACTCGGCGGGAATGCCGATGCGCAGGCCGTCGATGCTGCCGTTCAGGTGGGCGCTGAAGTTTTCGGCTGGCACGTCGAGGCTGGTCGAATCGCGGTCCGGGTCGGGGCCGCACATGGCGGACAGCAGCAGCGCGCAGTCCTCGGCGCTGCGGGCCATGGGGCCGGCCTGGTCCAGGCTGGAGGCGAACGCGATCATGCCGTAGCGGCTGGCGCGGCCATAGGTGGGCTTGATGCCGGTGATGCCACAGAACGATGCGGGCTGGCGGATGGAGCCGCCTGTGTCGGTGCCGGTGACGGCAGGGGCCAGGCGCGCGGCCACGGCCACGGCGCTGCCGCCCGACGAGCCGCCGGGGATGCGGTGGGTGTCCCAGGGGTTGCGCACGGGCGCGGGGGCGTCGAAGCCCACGGGCGCCACGGCCGAGTTTTCATTGGACGAACCCATCGCGAACTCGTCGCAGTTGAGCTTGCCCAGGGTGACGGCGCCCGCGTCGGCCAGGCGGGTGACCACGGTGGCGTCGAACGGAGACTGGTAGCCCGCCAGCATCTTGGAGCCTGCGGTGCTGGGGAAGTCGCGCGTGACGAAGATGTCCTTGTGGGCGATCGGCACGCCTTCCAGCGCGCCCGCCGTGCTGGCGGCAAGGCGGGCGTCAGCGGCCTGCGCCTGCGCCAGGGTGGCGTCTTCGTTCAGGGCCACGTAGGCGCCCAGGTTCTGGTGCGCCTTGGCGCGGGCCAGGAAATGCCGGGCGGCTTCGACGGCAGAAAATTGCTTGTTGCGCAGGCCGGCGGCCAGCTCGGAAACGCCCAGGTCGTGCAGGGCTTTGGTCGTTGTCGTGCTCATGCGCGCCTCACTCGATCACTTTGGGGACGAGGAACAGGCCACGCTCCACGGCGGGGGCGCTCTTCTGGTTGGCTTCGCGCTGGTTGGGCTCGCTGGCCACGTCCTCGCGCAGCCGCAGGGCCACGTCCTGGATGGCCGCGACGGGGTGCGCCAGGGGCGTGATGCCCGAGGTATCCACAGCCCGCATCTGTTCCACGATGTCAAAGAAGCCATTGAGCTGGGTCAGCATGCGCTCACTTTCAGAGGGGGTCAGCTCAAGCCGTGCCAAATTGGCGATGCGGCCGATGTCCTGGGGGGTCAGTGCCATAGGGAGGAGAATTGAGGGAAACCAGAAGTAAAGCTGTGATCCGGGCCGCGCCGGAGGGAGTTATTCACAGGGGATGGGGTATTATCCCGGCTTTGCCGCAATACCCTCCTACCTGCCGGTCATTGTGCGAAAAAAGCGATATTTGACCCCGTAAACCCGGCGATGGCAGGCCGACGTGCATGCCGTGCCTGAGAGGATTTTTGAATGTTCGGAGCTTTCCGTCGGTATTTCTCCACCGACCTTGCCATTGACCTTGGCACAGCCAACACCCTCATCTTCGCCCGCGACAAAGGCATTGTGCTCGACGAGCCCTCTGTCGTCGCCATCCGCCACGAAGGCGGGCCCCATGGCAAGAAAGTCATCCAGGCCGTAGGCCACGAGGCCAAGGCCATGCTGGGCAAGGTGCCCGGCAACATCGAAGCCATCCGCCCCATGAAGGACGGCGTGATCGCCGACTTCGTGATCACCGAGCAGATGATCAAGCAGTTCATCAAGATGGTGCACCCGCGCACGCTGTTCACCCCCAGCCCGCGCATCATCATCTGCGTGCCCTGCGGCTCCACCCAGGTCGAGCGGCGCGCCATCAAGGACGCGGCCGAAGCGGCCGGCGCCACGGCGGTGTACCTGATCGAGGAACCCATGGCCGCCGGCATCGGCGCGGGCCTGCCCGTCTCCGAAGCCTCGGGCTCCATGGTCGTGGACATCGGCGGCGGCACCACCGAGGTCGGTGTGATCTCGCTGGGCGGCATGGTCTACAAGGGCAGTGTGCGCGTGGGCGGCGACAAGTTCGACGAAGCCATCATCAGCTACATCCGCCGCAACTACGGCATGCTGATCGGCGAGCCCACCGCAGAAGCCATCAAGAAGAACATCGGCTCGGCCTTCCCCGGCTCCGAAGTGCGCGAGATGGAAGTCAAGGGCCGCAACCTGTCCGAAGGCGTGCCACGCAGCTTCACCATCTCCAGCAATGAAGTGCTCGAAGCCCTGACCGACCCGCTCAACCAGATCGTCTCCGCCGTGAAGAACGCGCTGGAACAAACCCCCCCTGAGCTGGGCGCCGACATCGCCGACCGCGGCATGATGCTGACGGGTGGCGGCGCGCTGCTGCGCGACCTGGACCGCCTGCTGGCCGAGGAAACCGGTCTGCCCGTGCTGGTGGCCGAAGATCCGCTGACCTGCGTGGTGCGCGGCTGCGGCATCGCGCTGGAGCGCATGGACCGCCTGGGCAGCATTTTCACGAGCGAGTAAGCCCCCGGGCCTGTATGCTGCAGGCACTTTTTTTGCGCTCTGAACTGCATGATTGCACCCGCTCCAATGCTTTTTGAGCATGCGTCCGTGGCCCCGGCTCCACGCGACAGATCCTGACCGCTGCGCACGATGCCACTGGGTACCCTCGAGCGCAGCGCTCCGCCTTTCTTCAAACAGGGCCCTTCGGCCCTTTCGCGCCTGGCCGTCTATAGCGCGCTGGCGCTGTTCCTCATGGTGGCCGATGCACGTTTCCAGCTCACGGGGCCGTTCCGCCAGGCGGTTGCCACCGTGCTCTACCCGGTGCAGTGGCTGATGCTCAAGCCGGTGGAGTTCGCAAGCCATGGTTCCGGGTACTTCCAGTCGCTGCAGACCGCGCAGCAGGAACTGGACGCCGCGCGCAAGAAAATGACCGTGATGGGCCAGCGCGCCAACCAGGCGGAGCAGCTGGCCCTGGAGAACGAGCGGCTGCGGCAGCTGCTCGCGCTGCGCGGCCGCCTGGAGACGCCCGCGCAGGCCGCCGAGGTGATCTATGACACCGCCGACCCCTACACGCGCCGCGTGGTCATCGACCGGGGGCAGATGGGCGGCGTGGAGATGGGCGCGCCCGTGATGGATGAGGCGGGCGTGCTCGGCCAGGTGACGCGTGTCTTTCCGCTCGTGAGCGAGGTCACGCTGCTGGTGGACCGCGACCAGGCCATTCCGGTCCTCAACATTCGCACGGGTGCGCGGGGTGTCGCCTATGGGGATCCGGTGGCCGGGCATGGCGGCGGCATGGAGCTGCGCTTCATGCCCGCCAACGCCGATGTGCGGGAGGACGATCTGCTGACCACCAGCGGCGTGGATGGCCTGTACCCGTCGGGGCTCCCCGTGGCGCGGGTGGTGCGCGTGGAGCGCAGGGCCGATTCCGCCTTCGCGCGCATCTACTGCGTGCCCCTGGCACAGGTGCAGGGCGCCCGCCATGTGGTGGTGCTCAAGCCGCTGGCCGACAACGAGCTGCCGCGGCCGGAGCCCGCGCACCCGGCGCCAGCGAAACGCGGGGGGCGCAAGGGATGAGGGCATCGCCTGTGCCTGCCATGGCCCTTGTGGGGCCGCGCGTCCTGCGCGATGGCCCGTGGCTGCCGCGGGGAGGTGCGCGATGATCATGCCGCGCGGCGAGCCGCTGCTGCTTCCGGTCAATCCGGTCTTCATCGTCGCCAGCCTCGCTGCGGGGCTGGCCATCAACATGCTGCCGCTGGGCCGCATTGTCTGGACGCCGGATGTCCTGATGGTGCTGCTGGTCTTCTGGGGCGTGCACCAGCCCCTGCGCATCGGCATGGGCGTGGCTTTCGTGCTGGGCCTGTGCATGGATGTGAGCCAGTCGGCGCTGCTGGGCCAGCACGCGCTGTCCTACACCGTGCTGTCGTTTGGCGCCATCGCCATCCACCGCCGCCTGCTGTGGTTCAGCGTGCCGTCGCAGGCCCTGCAGGTGCTTCCCCTGTTCGCGCTGGCCCATGCCATCGAGCTCTTGCTGCGGATGGCGTCCGGGGGCATATTCCCGGGCCTGTGGAGCTTTCTGGCGCCGGTGCTCGAAGCCCTGCTCTGGCCGCTGGCCAGCTGGGTGCTGCTGGCGCCGCAGCGCCGGCCTCCCGACCGCGACCAGAACCGGCCTCTGTAGCCATGAAGCAACCTCCTGAGCGCCCGCGCCGCATCCCCCTTGTCCCGCAGCGCTGCGGGCCGGGGGACGGGCGCGCGCCGGTTTCAGCGCACGCCTTCGGGGCGTGGCGCGATGGAGCTGCCGCATGACCGAGGTGCGCAGCAGCGAGGCCGATGCCTCGCGCTTTCGCGTGCGGGCGCTGATCGTCGGCGCCCTGGTGTTCTGTGCGTTCTGCCTCATCGCGGCCCGGCTGGTGTTCCTGCAGGTGGTCCGGCACGAAGACCTGGCGGCGCAGGCCGAGAGCAACCGCACGGCGGTGGTGCCCATCGTGCCCAACCGGGGGCTCATCCTGGACCGCAACGGCGTGGTGCTGGCCACCAACTATTCGGCCTATACGCTGGAGATCACGCCCTCGCGGGCTGGAACGCTCGACGACACCATCGACGAGCTGTCCAAGGTGGTGGAGATCCAGAGCCGCGACCGCCGCCGCTTCAAGCGGCTCATGGAAGAGTCGCGCAACTTCGAATCGCTGCCCATCCGCACGCGCCTGACCGACCAGGAAGTGGCCCGCTTCACGGCCCAGCGCTACCGCTTCCCGGGGGTGGACATCAAGGCGCGCCTGTTCCGCAACTACCCGCTGGGCGACGTGGCCAGCCACGCCATCGGCTACATCGGCCGCATCAACCAGAGCGAGAAGGCGCGCATCCAGGATTCCGAGGACGAGGCCAACTACCGGGGCACGGAATACATCGGCAAGCTGGGGATCGAGCAGAGCTTCGAGTCCGCGCTGCACGGCGCCACCGGGGTCGAGCAGATGGAGACCTCGGCGGGCGGGCGGGCGGTGCGCAAGCTCTCCAGCCACGCGGCCACGCCCGGCGACAGCGTGATGCTGTCCATCGACATCAAGCTGCAGAAACTCGTCGAGGAACTGTACGGCACCCGCCGTGGCGCGCTGGTGGCCATCGACCCGCGCAACGGCGAGATCCTGGCCCTGGTCAGCAAGCCCACGTTCGACCCCAATCTTTTCGTCGAAGGCATCGATGTGGAGAACTGGACCGCGCTCAACGAATCCATCGACAAGCCGCTGCTGAACCGGGCCCTGCGGGGTACGTACCCGCCAGGCTCCACCTACAAGCCCTTCATGGCGCTGGCCGCGCTGCAGCTGGGCAAGCGCTCGCCCAGCCTGGTGGTGAACGATCCGGGGTATTACACCTTCGGCGGCCACACCTTCCGCAGCCACGAGGGCGGGCTGGGCGGTGTGGACATGCACCGCGCCATCCAGCAGTCGAGCAACACCTACTTCTACTCGCTGGCGGTGGACATGGGCGTCGATGCCATCCATGACTTCATGAAGCCGCTGGGCTTTGGGCAGTCCACCGGCATCGACCTCAATGGCGAAGTGCGGGGCACGCTGCCCAGCACCGAGTGGAAACGCAATGCCTACAAGCGCCCGGACATGAAGCGCTGGTTTCCCGGCGAGACCGTGTCCCTGGGCATCGGCCAGGGCTACAACAACTTCACCATGCTGCAGCTCGCGCTGGCGCAGGGCACGCTGGCCAACGGCGGCATCCGCTACCGGCCGCACATGGCCAAGGCCGTGAAGAACGCGGTCACGGGCGTCGTCACCGAGATCGTGCAGCCGCCCGGCGAAGACCTGGGGTATCTGCCCCGGAACGTGGACATCGTGCGCAATGCCATGGTCGCCGTGAACAAGGGCGGCACCGGCACGCGCGTGTTTGCCGGGGCGCCGTACACCTCCGGCGGCAAGACCGGCACGGCGCAGGCGGTGACCATGGGCCAGAACGTGAAGTACAACGCGAAGGCGCTGGAAGAGCACCAGCGCGACCACTCGCTGTATGCGGCGTTCGCCCCGGCAGAGCAGCCCACGATAGCGCTGGCGCTGATTGTCGAGAACGCCGGGTTTGGCGCGGCCCATGCGGCGCCCATCGCGCGCCGCGTATTCGACTACTGGCTGATGGGGGACTACCCGAGCGAGGAAGACATCGCGGCGGTGCAAAAGGGCCAGGCCGGCGCTCCCATTGGCAAGCCGCGCAAGGCGGCGGATGTGCCCGTGGCGGCGCCTTGATATAAAAACAATAGCTGTTAGCGCAATACAGATAAGCGCTGGAGCCCAATCCGGCATCGAATCGCGGTGCCGGCCATTCTCGAAATGAACCCGGTGCCTGCGCCTGGGCGCTGCCCCATGCCGGGCCGTGCCGCCCTCAGGCCGCCGCCGCCCGCGCTGGCGGTGGCTGAAGCTGGCTGAACACCAGCGCCGCCACGATCAGCGCCGCGCCGCCCAGGCCCGCCCATCCCAGCCGCTCGCCGAGCAGGGCCCAGGCGGTGAGCGCGGCGAACACCGGCTCCAGCCCGAACACGATGGCGCTGCGCATGGCGTCTACCCGCTGCTGGCCCCAGGCCTGCAGCGTGACCACCACCACGCTGGCCAGCAGGCCCAGGTACAGCAGCGCCACCCAGGCATCGGCGGGCAACTGCGCGGCGGTGTGCAGCCAGCCCATGCCGCCGCCCTGGCCCAGCAGCATGAACGTGGAAGCCAGTGCCATGACGGTCGCCTGCGCGGCCGCCATGCGCGTGGCCCGCGGCGGGCTTGCCGCCGTGCGGCGCGCGCACTCCTCCAGCGCCAGGATGTAGATGGCGTAGAACACCGTGCTCGCCAGCGTCAGCGTATCGCCCAGGTTCCAGGGCTCGTTCTCGTGGAACATCAGCGCCATGCCCGTGCAGGCCAGAGCGCACGCCGCCCACAGCGGCCAGCCGTAGCGGCGCCCCAGCGCCGCCATCGCAATCAATGGCACCACCAGCACATTGAGCCCGGTCACGAAGGCATTGCGGTTGCTGCTGGTGCGCGCCAGCCCCTCGATCTGCAGCCAGAACGCGAGGAACAGCAGGACCCCCAGCGCGCAGCCCCACCGCCGCTCGTGGCGCCGCATGCCCCACCACAGCGGGGCCAGCACCACCAGGGCGATCACGAACCGCAGCCAGATGATCTGCAGCGCATCGAGGTGCGCGGACAACAGCTTCATGGCGGGGAAGGTGGTGCCCCACACCACGGTCACCACCAGCAGGGCAATCAGGCCCAGACGTTCGGGTTTCATAGGCTCCAAAACAAGAAAGGGCTGGTCGGTTCCCCGGCCAGCCACTTGCAGAAGATGTCCTCGCAGCGCCTGCGCACGACCTGCTGCCGTCGCACTGGCGCGGCCTCAGCGAGGTAGCCGCGGAACTGGCTCTGCCAGGCCACCGGTGGCGCCCCCCTCCCTTGGCGCGCAGCGCGTAGAGAGAGGGGTGAAGGCGCGCAGCGCCTCAGGGGGTGTCAATTAAAAAGATAGCGTGCCTGCAGGTTCAGGCGCAGCATCTCGCCCTGCTGGCCGTCGAAGGTCGTGCGGCGGCCGCCGATCAGCTCGCCGCCCAGCTCCACGTTCTTGATGGGCAGGTAGTACATGCCGGCATGCCACTGGTACAGCTTGTGGTTGCCTTCGGCGCCGTAGGCGTCCACGTAGGCGTCGCCCAGCTTGTGGCGCGAGCGGACCATGCCCAGCGACACGGTGCCGCGCAGCTTCTCGCTGAACACGTTGGACAGGCCCAGCACCACGCCGTGCGACTTATCCAGGCGCACGGTGCCGCCGTCCAGCACGGGGTAGTTGGTGCCCACCAGGTAGGCGCCGTCGCCGTCGCCGTCCAGGCGCGTGTACTGCGCCATCAGCGTGGTGGTGCCGGTGATCTTGTAGCCCGCGCCCAGGCCGAAGCCGGTGCCGCGCTTGCCGATGCCGTCCACGCGCTGCTCGTGCGAGAGCAGGCGGGCGTTGATGTTGCCCCAGTCGAAGGCCTTGTCCACGCGGGCCACGAAGTTCAGGCTCTTGGCGCCGTCGGTGGGCTCTTCCACCGCGAACTGGAACTTGGCCAGGTCCGGGTTGTTGTAGGTGTAGCGCACCTGGGCCGGGCGGCGGAAGGTGGCGCCGGGCGGACCGTTGAAGTCCACGGTCTCGGGCAGGTTGTCCACGTCCATGAAGGTCGACCAGGTCTGGCCGATCAGCCAGCCGGCGTACTCGCCGTAGGCGTGGCGCAGGCGCAGGCGGTTGCGGTTGCACTCGGCGCCGCAGTAGGCGTAGAAGTCGGCCTCGATCTTGGTGTTGAAGGTTCCGATGGAGGTGGGCGTGGAGGTCTCGAAGCCGAAGCGCGAGGTCTGCGCCGTCAGGCTGCTCTTGCCGTGGCGGCTGTCGCCCAGGGGCTGCTCCATCAGGTTGGTGAAGGTGTCGCCGGGCGCCGTGCCCTTGAAGTCCTTGACCATGTTGGCCTCGGCAAAGCCGTACACGCGGATCGAGGTCTCGCTGCCCGGCAGGCGGAAGCTGCCCGGAATGTCGCCCAGCACCACGGCGTCCTTCTGCTTGAGTTCCACGGCCTCGATGCGGTCGTTCCAGGCCGATGCCGACGCGGCGGGCGCGGCAGGCGCCTGGGCCTGCTGGGCCTTGAGCTGGTTGAGCTCGGCGCGCAGGGCCTTGAGCTCGTTGCGCATCTCTTCGAAGTCCTTGGCGGACTGCGCGAACGCGGCGGGGGGCAGGCTGCACAGGCCGGCGGCCAGCAGGGCGAGGAACGTGGGGTTCAGTTTCATGGTCACTCCGGTAGGGGCTGGTAATGGCATTGCATGGGCCTGGATCTCAGGCGCTCATGCGGCCGATGAAGGCGCGGATTCGGTCGTTGGCGGGGTTGTTGAAGAATTCGGCGGGCGTGGCGTCGTGGGCGATGCGCCCTTGGTCGAAGAACATCACGCGGTCGGCCACCTCGCGGGCGAAGCCCATCTCGTGGGTCACCACGATCATGGTCATGCCGCCACGGGCCAGCTCGCGCATCACGTCGAGCACCTCCTGCACCATCTCCGGGTCCAGGGCCGAGGTGGGCTCGTCGAACAGCATCACCTGCGGCTGCATCGCCAGCGCGCGGGCGATGGCCACGCGCTGCTGCTGGCCGCCCGACAGCTGCCAGGGGTACTTGTGCGCGTGGTCCTGCATGCCCACGCGGCGCAGCAAGGCCATCGCCTGCTCGTTCGCCTGGGCCCGCGGCGTGCGGCGGATGCGGCGGGGCGCCAGGGTCACGTTGTCCAGCACGCTCATGTGGCCGAACAGGTTGAACTGCTGGAACACCATGCCGACCTCGCTGCGCTGCTTTTGCAGCGTGGCCAGGTCGTCGGTGACTTCCTCGCCGCCGATGGTGATGCGGCCGGAGTCATGGGGTTCGAGCCGGTTGATGGCGCGCAGCAGCGTGCTCTTGCCGGAGCCCGAGGCGCCGATGATCACGGTGACCTCGCCGGTGTTGAACACGGTGGACACATCGCGCAGCACCTGGTGGGCGCCGAACGACTTGCAGACCCGGTCCACCACGATGAAGGGTGTGGCCTGGCGTGTCATTGGTTGCGGCCTTCCACGTCGAAGCGGTATTCCACCGCGTTCGAGATCTGCGTGACCAGGGTGGTCAGCAGCAGGTAGGTGATGGCCACGGTGGACAGCGTGGCAATGGGCTGGAACGTGGCGGACTGGATGCGGTTGCCCACGTTGGTCAGCTCCACCACGCCGATGGCGTAGGCCAGCGACGAGTCCTTGAGCAGCGCCACGAAGTTGCTGACCAGCGGCGGCAGCGATATCTTGAAGGCCTGTGGAAACACCACGTCCAGGAACACATGCATGCGGCCCAGGCCCAGGGCCTTGGCGGCCTCG
Organism: Acidovorax sp. GW821-FHT10E03; assembly: GCF_059415205.1. Classification (NCBI taxonomy): domain Bacteria; kingdom Pseudomonadati; phylum Pseudomonadota; class Betaproteobacteria; order Burkholderiales; family Comamonadaceae; genus Acidovorax; species Acidovorax sp. GW821-FHT10E03. Next base: position 167,510 of record NZ_JBWKMU010000015.1, read on the forward strand.
GTCTGGCCGCGCGGCACGGCCAGCAGGCCGGCGCGAATGGCCTCGGCGTTGTAGGCGCCCACGTTCAGGCCCAGCGCCAGCACGGCGGCCGCGAAGTCGGGCAGGTTCAGGCCCGGCACCAGCACCGGCAGCGCGAAGTACACGAACAGGATCTGCACCAGCAGCGGCGTGCCGCGGATGACCCAGATGTAGAAGCTGGCCACCCAGCGCACGGCGGCAAAGCGCGCGGTGCGGGCGAGCGCGGCGGCGGTTCCCAGCACCAGCCCGACGCTGCCGCTGATCAGCGTGAGCCACAGGGTGGTGCGCGCGCCGTCGGAGAACGCCTGGGCGTTGGGGCCGATGGGCTCGGGCAGGAAGGACAGCAGCTTGCCGAGCAGTGCCAGCACCAGCACCATCAGGATGACGGCCGAGACGAGCGTGGCGTTGCTGCGCTGCTGGCGGCTCCAGCGCTGCGGCCAAAAGGCGGTGAGCATGAAAAAGACCCCTGTGACTACAAGCGGGTCGTGCTTACTGGCAGCGGACGTCTTCGTTGAAATACTTCTTGGACAGCGCGGCATAGCTGCCGTCGGCCATGACTTCGGCCAGCGCCTTGTTCCAGCCGGCGGCCAGCGAGCTGTTGCCCTTGGCCACGGCGGCGGCGATGCGCTCGATGAACAGCATGTCGCCGAGCTTGAAGCCGGCGCCGGGGTTCTTCTCTGCCACGGCCTTGGCCACGAAGCGGTCGGTCACCCAGGCGTCCACGCGGCGCGAGTTCAGCGCGCTGCGGGCATCCACGTCGGTGGGGAAGTTCTTCATTTCCTTGATGGACGAGACCTTCTGCACGTTTTCGAGGTAGCTCGTGCCGGTCTGCACGGCCACCACCTTGCCCGCCAGGTCCTTGGCGCTCTTGATGGCGGGGTCCATGGCGATGATCATGCCGCCCGAGCAGTAGTGCGGGTCGGTGAAGGTGACGGCCTTGGCGCGCTCTTCGGTGATGCCGTGCGAGGCGATCACCAGGTCCCAGCGGTCCTGGCGCAGGCCGGTGAGCAGCGCATCGAAGCCCAGAGTCTTCCACTGGATCGCGAGGCCCATCTTCTTGGCCACCAGTTCGGCCGTCTCCACCTCGAAGCCGGTCAGCGTGGTGCCGTTGAAGAAATTGAACGGAGCGAACTGCCCCTCGGTCGCGATGAGGATCTTGCCGTCCTTCTTGACCTCGTCCAGCGTGCGGGCCTGGGCAGAAGCGAAAGCGGCGCAGAGCGCGAGGGCGGTGGCAACAGCCTTGAACAATTTCATGGGATGGGTCCTGTCGGGGGTATTTCAGGTACAAAAAATCCGGCATGCGGGTAGCAGGCCGGAGGCTGGTGGATCGGATGCACAGGCATCGCGAAACGCGAAGCCTGCCGTCATCAAGTAGTAACGATTATAAATATGCGAATTTTTTCCTTGGACCTGCGGACAACCCTCAAAGCCCCGTTGTGTGCCAATTCACAACAGGTTTAGAGCGGTGTCTCCAACCGGACGCAGGCGCTACGGCTCCGTCTACAGGGCGAGGTCGGCGCTACTGGCGCGCCCCAGACCAGTGCCCCCGCGCAAGGGCCGCCCCGCCGCGCTGGGGGCGTCCCCCTTCAGGGGGAAGGCGCCGAAGGCGACTCAGGGGGTTACCGAAGAAACGCGTCGTACCCCGTCTTGAGGATCAGCGTGCTCACCACCACGATGAAGATGCCGCGCACGAAACCCGTGCCGTGCTTGAGCGCCAGGTGCGTGCCCAGCAGGCTGCCCACGACGTTGGCCACGGCCAGCGTCACCGCGAAGTGCCACCAGACGTGGCCCTTGGCGGCAAACAGCACGATGGCGGCGACATTGGTGGCGCAGTTGAGCAGCTTGGCCGAGGCCGAGGCATTGAGAAAGTCGTAGCCGAGCAGCCGCACGAACAGGAAGACGAAGAAGCTGCCGGTGCCCGGGCCGAAGAACCCGTCGTAGAAACCGATCAGCACGCCGATCAGGCAGGCCGCCAGCACTTCGGCGCGGCCCGCGAAGCGCGGCGCATGGTGCCGCCCCAGTTCCTTCTTGGCCAGCGTGTAGGCCAGCACGCCCAGCAGCACCAGGGGCAGCAGCTTGCGCAGGAAGTCGGCCGACATCACCGTCACCGCCCAGGCGCCGGCGAACGAGCCGGCGAAACCGGCCGCCGCGGCCGGCAGCATCGCCGGCCAGCGGATCTGCACGCGGCGGCTGTACTGCCAGGTGGCCATGGCCGTGCCCCACACCGAGGCGGCCTTGTTGGTGCCCAGCAGCGTGGCCGGTGGCGCCCCCGGAAAAGCCGCGAACAGCGCCGGCACCATCACCAGCCCGCCGCCACCCACGATGGCGTCCACGAAGCCCGCGAGCAGCGAGGCCAGGGTAATAAAAATCCATTCCATCGCAGTATTTTCGCACCCAGCCTGCTATGGATTTAGGAACAGATACAGAGACCGGCGCACCGGGCCCGGCGGCGAACAGGCAAGAAAAAGGCGCTGGGATCGCCAGCGCCTGAAAAAAAACGCACCTCGTTGGGTGCTTGAAATTTGGTTATTGGTAGAAAGGATGTCTCCTCGGGCCCCTCGCTTGGCACACCGAAGCGCGCTTTCGAGTGCCGCAACTGTAACGGCTGCACCCCGCTGGTGCATTGGGGGTTTCCCGCCCCCGTTGTGGGGCGGGAAAACCGCGCGCGGGGCCACGAATCGGGGTTCGCGGGTTGGCACGGCTCATGCAATGCGCTTGTAACAATTTGCGAAAGGGAGCCTTCATGCGGGCAGTCAACCACCGGTTCATCGCGGTCGTGTCGTTGGGTCTGGGGCTGTGCGCCAGCGCGCTGGCGCAGGCCGTGCCCGAGGTGGCGGCGGCCCCCGCCGCGCCCCTGGCGCGCCCTGGCCTGGTGGCGCACGGCGCCGTCAGCGCGGCGGACACCGCCTGGATGATGACCTCCACGGCGCTCGTGCTGCTGATGACGCTGCCCGGCATTGCGCTGTTCTACGCGGGCATGGTGCGCAAGAAGAATGTGCTCAATACCATGGCCAGCGTGGTCGCCATCGCGGCGCTGGTCAGCCTGCTGTGGTTCGGGGCGGGCTATTCGCTGGCGTTCACGCCCGGCAACGCCTGGGTGGGCGGCTGGGAACGCGCGGGGTTCACGGGGCTGGACTTCGACCTGGCGGGCGGCAAGCTCGCCGTGAGCCATGTCGCGCCGCACATTCCCGAATCGGTGTACGCCATGTTCCAGCTCACCTTCGCCATCATCACGGCCGCGCTCCTGGTGGGCGCGTTCGTCGAGCGCATGCGGTTTTCCGCCATGCTGATCTTCATCGGCCTGTGGACCTTGCTGGTCTATGCCCCGGTGGCGCACTGGGTGTGGGAGCCGGGGGGCTGGCTGGCGCGGATGGGCGCGCTGGATTTCGCCGGGGGCTCCGTGGTGCACGTGAACGCTGGGGTGGCGGGGCTGGTGTGCGCGTGGTTCCTGGGCCGCCGCACGGGCTATGGCCGCGAGCCCTTCGAGCCCTACAACCTGGGGCTCACCATGGCGGGCGCGGGCCTGCTGTGGGTGGGCTGGTTCGGCTTCAACGCGGGCTCGGCCGTGGCGGCCGATGGCCGGGCGGGCCTGGCCATGGCGGTCACGCACCTGGCCGCCGCCGCTGGTGCGCTGTCCTGGATGCTGGGCGAGTGGGTGGTGCGCGGGCGCCCTTCGCTGCTGGGGCTGTGCTCGGGCCTGGTCGCGGGACTCGTGGCGATCACGCCCGCCGCAGGCTTCGTCACGCTGCGCTCGGCGGTGGTGATTGGCCTGGTGGCCGGGCTGGCGTGCTACTGGGGGGCCACGGGGCTCAAGCGCCTGCTGCGTGCCGACGATTCGCTGGATGTGTTTGGCGTGCATGGCATTGGCGGCATCGTGGGCTCGCTGCTCACGGGGGTGCTGGCCAGCAAGACCGTGGGGGGCGTGCAGGGCAGCCTGCTCACCCAGGCCATCGGGGTGGGCGCCGTGATGGCCTACAGCCTGGTGGTGACGGCCGCGCTGCTGTGGATCATCAATTTTGCGATGGGTGTGCGCGTGGATGCGCAGAGCGAGCAGACCGGACTCGACATCGCCCAGCACCGCGAACACCTGGGCGGCTGAATGAAGCCCGCTCTCCCGAGGCCCTGCGGGCCTTCCCCCGCTCTCGCACCGCCGCGCAATGCGGGCCGGGGGGCGCAGCCAGCGCGGCGGCCCGCGCCTGGGCCGCACCGGTTTCATTCGCCGCGGGTTGTGCGCAGCGCAATGGATGACTGAAATGCAGTAAGGAGCCGACCATGCCCGATTCCGACAAGCTCGCCATTGCCGCCCACCTGCATGTGCTGCTGCGCCGCAAGACGGGGCGCGTGACCGACACCGAGTGGATGGCGGCCAACGCCGAGTACGCGCTGGAGATCGTGCGGTTCGCGCGCCAGCGCGCGCAGGAGGACAACGCGCCCGAACTCACCGAATGGGCGGACCGCCTGGACCAGGCCATCCATGCCGCGCCACCGGCCGCCCCGCGCCGCCCCTTGCTGGATGTGGCCACCCAGGCGGTGCGCCAGCGCATGGCGCCGCCCCCGCCGGAGCCCGCGCCCGAGGTGCCCCGGTATGTCGGGGGAATCCGCTGACCGCGCCGCGGCCGTGGGGCCCGCGCGTGGGCGGGATCCATATCAGTGCGCTGCCGCGCCCTGCACGAACAGGCCCGCCGTGGGCAGCAGCCCGGCCAGCTTGTCGTCGCCATAGGTGCGCAGCACCTGCGCAATCACGACCTGGTAGCCGTTGAGCCACTGCGCTTGCGCCGCCTTGGCCTTCAGGTGGGCGGGGTGCTGCATCAATGCCTGCAGGGCCTCGAGCGACTGCCAGTAGTACACGTTGGACACCAGGCCCTTGCCCGTGTCCTCCCACGATTCCTCGCCCAGGTAGCCGTCGATGGAGCGGGCGGCGGTGGCAATCGCCTCGTCCAGGCGGTGGAAGGCGTCGTCGAACTGTTTGGTGGCGAAGATGAAGGTGGAGGAGTACATGGGCGCGATGGTACCCACGCCTATGCCGTGCGCCGCGCCTGGATGATCCACTCCGCCGCCTTCTCGGCCAGCATCAGGGTGGGCGAGTTGGTGTTGCCGCTGGTGATGGTGGGCATGGCCCCCGCATCCACCACCCGCAGGCCCGCAATGCCGCGCACGCGCAGTTGCGAGTCCAGCACGGCCATCGGGTCATCATCCCGCCCCATCTTCGTCGTGCCCACGGGGTGGAAGATGGTGGTGGCGATGTCGCCGGCCAGGCGCGCCAGGTCCTCGTCGCTCTCGAACTGCACGCCGGGCTTCCATTCCTCGGGCCGGTACTTGGCCAGCGCGGGCTGGGCCACGATGCGGCGCGTGACGCGCAGGCTGTCGGCCGCCACCTGGCGGTCTTCGGCGGTGCTCAGGTAGTTGGGCGCGATGGCCGGTGCGGCCTTGAAGTCGGCGTTCTTGATGTTCACCGTGCCCCGGCTCGTGGGGTTGAGGTTGCACACGCTGGCCGTGAAGGCCGGAAAGCTGTGCAGCGGCTCGCCAAACGCGTCGAGCGACAGCGGCTGCACGTGGTACTCGATGTTCGGCCAGGGCTGGTCGGCGCTGCTGCGCGTGAAGGCGCCCAGCTGCGAGGGCGCCATGCTCATGGGGCCGCTGCGCTTGGTCGCGTATTCGAGTCCGATCTTGGCCTTGCCCCAGAGCGAGCTGGCCATGGTGTTGAGCGTGGGCACGCCGCCCACCTTGAACACCGCGCGGATCTGCAGATGGTCCTGCAGGTTGGCGCCCACGCCGGGCAGGTCGTGCACCACGTCGATGCCGTGCTGGCGCAGCAGCGCGGAGGGGCCGATGCCCGAGAGCTGCAGCAGCTGCGGCGAGTTGACGGCACCGGCGCTCAGGATGACCTCGCCCGTGGCGCGGGCCGTGACCATCTCATGCCCGTCCCACACCAACACGCCCGTGCAGCGCTTGCTGCCGTCGGGCTGCGTCTCGATGAGGAGCTTGGCGGCCTGCGCGCTGGTCCACATCTCGAAGTTGGGGCGGCCGTAGCAGGTGGGCCGCAGGAAGGCCTTGGCGGTGTTCCAGCGCCAGCCGCTTTTCTGGTTGACCTCGAAGTAGCCCACGCCCTCGTTGCTGCCGCCGTTGAAATCGTCGGTGGCGGGGATGCCGGCCTGCTGCGCGGCCTGGGCGAAGGCGTCCAGCACGTCCCAGCGCAGGCGCTGCTTTTCCACGCGCCACTCGCCGGAGCTGCCCGTGGCCTTGTTGCCGTGCAGGCGCTTGAAATTTTCATTCACGCCATCGGGCTGGTCCAGGCGCCAGTGGTCCTCGTGGCGGCGGAAGTAGGGCAGGGCGTTCTCCCAGCGCCAGCTGGCGTCGCCCGTCAGCTCGGCCCACTGGTCGTAGTCGCGCGCCTGGCCGCGCATGTAGATCATGCCGTTGATGCTGCTGCAGCCGCCCAGCGTCTTGCCGCGCGGGTAGCGCAGGGTGCGGCCGTTCAGGCCCGCGTCGGGCTCGGTGTTGTAGAGCCAGTCGGTGCGCGGGTTGCCGATGCAGTAGAGATAGCCGACGGGGATATGGATCCAGTGGTAGTCGTCCTTGCGGCCTGCTTCGATCAGCAGCACGCGGTGGCGGCCGTCGGCGCTCAGGCGGTTGCACAGCAGGGCGCCGGCGGTGCCTCCGCCGATGATGATGGTGTCAAACGTGGTGTGGTCGCTCATGGGCAGGCGGTGCGGTGCAAGGGTTGGGACGGAGGGCCATTGTGCGGATGGCACCACGCGTGTCGAGAGGGTCAGTGCCTATTGCTACTAAATATGTAGCTTGAAGCGCTTGATGCCAAAGCGCTGGAGGCCTGTTTGATATTAATTTCACGCGGCCCCGGCCGGCCTGTGCTTGGCGGCCCGTGCGGGCGGGCGTAAATCCTACGCGCCGCCTGTGCGTGGCTCCGCTACCATGCACCCTCTCTTTCCCTCTTGGCGGCCGCGCCGCCCAGTCCATGACCGACCACGCACCTCGCATTGTTCGCGCCGACACGCCCCAGGGGGCGAGTGCGCAACTGCATGGGCGCTGGGGCGCGGCCGAACTGGGCACACGGCCGCAGTGGGAGGCGGTCTGCGAGCAGCTGCGCGCCAGCCCCCCCGCGCCCGGGCTGGGCTGGGACCTGACGCAGCTGCAGTGGCTGGACCACGTGGGCGCGCAGCTGGTGTGGAACCACTGGCAGCGGGCCTGGCCGGCGCAGCTGGCCTGTACCGACGGCCAGCGCGACATGCTGGAGCGCGTGGCGGAGTTCACCACGGCCACCCCGCCGGCCCGGGAGCCCTGGCGCCTGGCCGAGCAGGCGGACCATCTGGGCGTGCTGGTGCTGCACGGCCTCAGCCATGCGCGGCACATGCTCGAAATGGTGGGGCAGCTGCTGCTCGACCTGGGCCGCCTGGCGCGCGCGCCGCGCCGGGGGCCGTGGCGCGACGTGTCGGGCCACCTGTACCGCATGGGCGCCACGGCGCTGCCCATCACGGCGCTGGTGGGATTTCTGATCGGCGTGGTGCTGGCCTACCTGATGAGCCTGCAGCTGCGCCAGTTCGGGGCCGAGTCGTTCATCGTCAACATCCTGGGCATCTCGCTCATCCGCGAGCTGGGCCCCATGCTGGCGGCCATCCTGGTGGCGGGGCGCTCGGGCTCGGCCATCACCGCGCAGATCGGCGTGATGCGCGTGACCGAGGAACTCGATGCCATGCGCGTCATGGGCATCCCGCACGGCTTTCGGCTGGTGATGCCGCGCACGCTGGCGCTGGCGCTGGCCATGCCGCTCATCAGCGTGTGGACCACGCTGGCCGCGCTGGCCGGGGGCATGCTGGCGGCCGACATCTCCATGGACATCTCGCCCGCGTATTTCGTGCAGGCGCTGCCCGCGGCGGTGAAGGTGGGCAACCTGGGGCTCGCCATGGCCAAGTCGGTGGTGTTCGGCGCCTTCATCGCGCTCATCGGCTGCCACTGGGGGCTGCGCGTGAAACCCAACACCCAGAGCCTGGGCGAGGGCACCACGGCCTCGGTGGTCACGTCGATCACCATGGTCATCATCGTGGACGCCTTGTTTGCGGTGGCCTTCAAGAACATCGGAATATGAAGACGAAGTGGCTTCCCCCTGAGCGGCTTCGCCGCTTCCCCCTGCTCCCGAACTGCTGCGCAGCTCGGGAAGGGGGACGCCGCCAGCGCCCGCATGTGAAGCCCCCCCTGAGCCGCTTCGCGTCTTCCCCCCAAGGGGGGACGCCACCCGTGGCCTGGCAAAGCCAGTTCCACGGTGGCACTGGTATTGCGCAGCGCCAGTTTCTATCGGAGCCTGGCCATGGCTGAGCGCATCGCCAAGCCCGAACACATCGCCGTGGCGCCGGGCGAGCCGCCCATCGTGGACGTGCAGGGCCTGTGGACGGTGTTCGGCAAGGGCGACGAAGCCTTCACCGTGCACCAGGACCTGAACTTCACCGTGCAGCGCGGCGAGATGCTGTCGCTGGTGGGGGGCTCGGGCACGGGCAAGACGGTACTGCTGCGCCAGATCCTGGGGCTGGCCAGGCCGGCGCGCGGCACGGTCACGGTGCTGGGGCGGCCGGCGTCCGAGATGGGGCGCGAGGGCGCGGCCAGCCGCGTGGGCATGCTGTTCCAGCACGGCGCGCTGTTCTCGGCCTTCAACGTGCTCGACAACGTGGCCTTCGCGCTGCGCGAGCAGGGCACCCTGCCCGACGACCTGGTGCGCGATGCCGCGCTGGTCAAGCTGCAGATGGTGGGCCTCAAGCCCGAGCACGCCAGCCGCATGCCGGCCGACCTGTCGGGCGGCATGGTCAAGCGCGTGGCGCTGGCGCGCGCGCTCATCATGGACCCGCCGCTGCTGCTGCTCGACGAACCCACCGCCGGGCTGGACCCGAGCAGCTCCGACGATTTCTGCGCGCTGCTGCGCGAGCTGCGCGCCGCGCTCGGGCTCACGGTGGTCATGGTCACGCACGATCTGGACACGCTGTTCGCGCTCAGCACCCGCGTGGCCGTGCTGGCCGACAAGAAGGTCATCGTCACCGGCCCGCCGCACGAGGTCGCGCATTTCAGGCACCCCTTCATCGAGCACTTCTTCATGGGCGAACGCGGCCAGCGCGCCATGGCCCCGGTACCGGCGGCGGCGCGGCCGGCCGCCTCCCCGCCAGACAAGGAACATCCCTGATGGAAAACAAATCACACGCCCTCGCCGCAGGCATCTTCGTGCTGGTGGTGGCCGCCATGCTGGCGGGCCTGGCCATCTGGCTCACGCGCGACAACGCCAACTACGAGCAGTACGAGCTGTCCACCAAGGACGGCGTGAGCGGCCTGCAGCCCCAGGCCACCGTCCGCTACAAGGGCGTGGCCGTGGGCAAGGTCACGCGCATCGGATTCGACCCCCAGGTCACCGGCAACGTGCTGATCCGCATCGCCGTCAACGAACAGGCGCCCATCAGCCCCACCACCTTCGCCGTGCTGGGCTACCAGGGCGTCACGGGCCTGGCCCATGTGCAGCTGGACGACGCCGACAAGCCCTATCCCGAACTGCCGCCCGGCCCCAGCGGGCTGCCCCGCCTACCGCTCAAGCCCTCGCCGTTTGGCAAGCTCGCCGAGCAGGCGCCGGCCATCCTGGCGCAGGTGGAGGAGGCCACGCGCCGCATCAACCAGCTGCTGGGCGACACCAACCAGCAAAAGCTCACCGAAGCCCTCGCCAACATCGGCCAGGCCGCGGGCAGCGTCAACACCCTGACCCAGCGGCTCGATGCCACCGTCGCGCAGCGGCTGGACCCGGCCCTGGCCGCGCTGCCGCCGCTGGCCAGCGACGCGCGCAAGACGCTGCAGTCGCTGCAGCAGGCCGGCGCCAGCGTGACGTCCCTGGCTGCCGACGTCAGCAAGACCACCCAGCGCCTGGGCGCGGAGGGCGGCCCCATCGACCAGATCACCATCGGCACGCAGTCCCTCGCCCGCGCGGCCGACCAGTTCGGCGCCTCCACGCTGCCGCGCCTGAACCGCGCCGCCGACGACACGTCGCGCGCGGCCCGCCAGCTCGGCCGCACGGCGGGCGGCGTCACCGACAACCCGCAGCTGTTCATCTATGGGTCCGGCCGCATACCGCCCGGCCCCGGCGAGCCCGGCTTTGCGGCACCGTGAGGAGTGTTCATGAAAAGTACTATTAAAAACATAGCTGCCGGCGCCTTCCCGAAAAGCGCTGGCGGCCTGCTGGGCGGCATGGTTCTGGTGGTGGTGATCGGCCTGGCCGGCTGCTCGGCCCTGCCCAGCCCGCCCTCGCGCCCCGTGCTGTACGACTTTGGCCCCGGCCCGGTGGCCCCGGCGCCGGCCGACCGTCGGGCACCGCTGCAGCCCCTGGCCCTGGCCGACGTGGAGGCGCCCGGCCTGCCCGAGGGCAGCAATGCCGTGCTCTACCGCCTGGGCTATGCCGACGCCCAGCAGCTGCGCCCCTACAGCCAGGCCCGCTGGAGTCAGCCCCCCGCCCAGCTGCTGCAGCAGCGGCTGCGCGAGCAGCTGGGCCAGCGGCGCGCCATCCTCAAGGCCGACGACGGTGCGGCCCAGGCGCGCGACGCCAGCCAGGGCGGCCGGCTGCCCCCGGTGCTGCGCGTGGAGCTGGAGGAATTCAGCCACCTCTTCGCCAGCCCCACCGAAAGCGCTGGCGTGGTGCGCCTGCGTGCCACGGTGGTGGAGCTGACGCTGGCGGGCGAGTCGCTGCGCGGCCAGCGTGTGTTCATCGTGCGCACCCCGGCGCCCAGCGCCGACGCGGCCGGCGGCGTGAAGGCCCTGGCGGAGGCCTCCACGCAGGTCGCCCAGGAGCTGGCGGACTGGCTGGAACAGGTGACGCAGCGCACGAACTGAGCTGCCGGGGGCACCCCGGTCCCCGCCCGTGCGCCCTCGCGGTGCGCGCGCTCCCGGGCTCCCCGGGTCATCCGCCCGCCGCAGCGGCGTTCGCCGCGCGGTGTGGTGCCTGGCCCGCGTCAGGACCGCGGGGGCGGCGGGGCCGTGCCCGGCTCGATCCCCGTCACCACACGCGCATACCGTGCAAAGCTCCAGTACGCCCAGGCCCAGTCGAGCAGCACCACCAGCCGGTTGCGGAAGCCGATCAGGAAATACACGTGCGCAAACAGCCAGAACAGCCAGGCAAAGTAGCCCGAGAACCGCACCGGCCCCGCGGGCGAGGTGAGGTCCACCACGGCGGAGTTGCGGCCGATGGTGGCGAGGTTGCCGTAGTCGCGGTAGCGAAACGCTTGCGTGGCCTGGCCGCGCAGGCGGCGCAGGATGTTGGCGGCCGCCGCGCGGCCCATCTGCTTGGCGCCGGGCGAGACGCCGGGCACCGGCCGGGGAGGCTGGCCGGGCGCGTGGCTCTGGGCGGCGGCCAGGTCGCCGATCACGCTGATCTCCGGGTGGCCGGGCAGCGTGAGGTCGGGCGCCACGACCACGCGGCCCGCGCGGTCGATCGTGCAGCCGGTGGCCTCGGCCAGATGGCGGCCCAGCGGGGAGGCCGCCACCCCGGCCGCCCAGATGATGCATTTGCTCTTGATTTGATAGCTGACTGCGCTTGATGAGCTGGCGTCAGGGGGCGATTCGACCCTCAGGCCGTCACCGTCGATGGTGGTGACGCGGGCCTGCAGGCGCACTTCCACGCCCAGTTTTTCCAGCTGCTCCCTGGCGCGCTGGCTCAGTGCTTCCGGCATGGCCTGCAGCACCCGCGTGCCGCCTTCGAGCAGGATGATCCTGGCGCTGGCCGGGTCGATGTGGCGGAATTCGCCCGGCAGCGTGTGGCGCGCGATCTCGGCCAGGGTGCCCGCCATCTCCACGCCGGTGGGCCCGGCGCCCACGACCACGAAGTTGAGCCAGTCGGCGCGGCGGACGGGGTCGGGCTCCTTCTCGGCGGCCTCGAAGGCCAGCAGGATGCGGCGGCGGATCTCGAAGGCATCGTCCAGCGTCTTGAGCCCGGGCGCGTGCGTGGCCCATGCATCCTGGCCGAAGTAGCTGTGCGTGGCGCCGGCCGCGACGATGAGGTGGTCGTACGGCAGGGGGGCGGAGGGATGGGGGCCGTCCTTCAGATACACGGTGCGCGCCGCCACGTCGATGCGCGTGACCTCCCCGAGCAAGGTGGTGGCGTTGGGCTGCTGGCGGAACAGGTGGCGGATGGGGGCCGCGATGGCGGGGGCCGACAGACCGGCGGTGGCCACCTGGTACAGCAGCGGCTGGAAGAGGTGGTGGTTGGTCTTGTCGACCAGGGTGATGTCCACGGCCGCGCCGCGCAGCGCCCGGGCGGCTTCCAGGCCGCCGAAGCCGCAGCCGATGATGACGACGCGGGGGCGGGACGAAGGGGTGGAGGCTGGGGTCATGCCCCCATTATTGGGGCACCGCCCGCGCCGCTTCAGGGAGGGCCCATGAACCCCATGTCCACCGGATAGTCGGGCCGGCCGGCGGCGGCGCCGAAGTGCGTGATGTTGGGCAGCACGCCGGCCATTTCGCTGTCGGCCACGCCAAACCACCTGGCCAGGGTGGCCGCGTACTGGTCCACCGAGGTGGTGGGCAGCAGGCGGCCCTGGCCCACGTGCCACTGGTCCTCGGGGGCCGCGGTGTTGGTGATGCTCACGGGCGGTGCGCTGCCGTAGAACGCCTTGCCCTTGACGGCGCCGCCCACCACCAGGTGGTGGCTGCCCCAGCCGTGGTCCGAGCCGTCGCCGTTGGAGCTCAGCGTGCGGCCGAAGTCCGACGCGGTGAACGCGGTCACCTTGTCGGCCACGCCCAGTTCCACCGTGGCGCTGTGGAAGGCCGTCAGGGCGTCGCTCACGCGCTGCATCAGCAAGGGCTGCTGCGAGATCAGGTTGTCGTGCAGGTCGAACCCGCCCAGCGACACCATGAACACCTGGCGCTTGCTGCCCAGCGCGTTGCGCGAGCCGATGAGGCGGGCCACCATCTTGAGCTGGTCGGCCAGCGAATTGTTGGCGGGGAACGGCGTGCCCAGCGTGGTGCCGGCCAGCGCGCCGGTGATCTGGCTTTCGGACGTGACCGCGCGGGTGGTCACGCGGGTGTACTCGTTCTCCAGCGTGTGCGCGCTGGGCTGCTGGATGAGCGCCGACAGCGCGCCGCGCACCGCGCTGGACCCGTAGACATTGTTCTTCACGCCGTTGATGGCCACGGCGCCGTTCGTGCTGACCTGGTATTGCAGGGCCGAGTCGCCCGAGAGGAACACCGCGTTGCCGGTGACGGCGATGCAGGTGAACAGCGAGTTGCCGTTGGACGAGAGTGCCAGGTCGCCGATGTTGCCGCCCCAGCCCACGGTGGAGCCCTCGGGCGAGGACGACTGCCACACCGACTGCTGGTCGTTGTGCGAGAACAGCTTGGGCGGGACGGGGTAGGCCTTGCGGTCGGGGCTGTTGTACTGCGCGCGCGTCAGGGGCACGACCAGCGGGCCGACGTTCAGCTGCACGGCGGCCTTGCCGCTGTTGAACAGGCCCGCCAGCCCGGTCATGGCGGGGTGCAGCGCGTATTGGCGCCCGTCGGGCAGCGGCGTGGAGGGGTTGAGCAGCGTGGGCGTGAGCGAGGCCTTGGGCAGCGCGATGCTGCCGCGGATGGCGCTGTAGCGGCCGTGGCTGGCGTCGTCGTAGGTGACCACGGTGTTGGCGTAGTCGTTGCCGCCATAGAGGAACACGCAGACCAGGGCCTTGTAGTCGTTGGCCGCGAAGGCGGCTGCCTCGCCCATCGCGGCGAGGTTCATCGCGAAGGGCAGGGCCGTGCCCGCCAGGCCCAGCTGGGTGGAGCGGCGCAGGAACGCGCGGCGGGTGTGGAGTTCGGGTTGAAGCAGGTGCATGGCGTGGCTTCTCGGGTGCGGTCCGGGCTTGTTGCTTATTTCTGGATGAGGTACTCGGCCGAGGCCATGACCAGGAAGACGGCGGCCGCCACGCGGTCGCGCCGGACGTTGTCCGCGCTGGCCGCGGTGACGTTGGTGGCCTTGAGCGCATCGGTGATGAGCTTGACGGTGCCGGCCGAGAGCTGGCCCGCGCACATGAGCAGGTTGATGCGCGCGACGAGCGCGTCCGCGTCGGCGACCAGCGCCAGTTCCTGCGCGTAGCTGGCCTTCAGGTCGAAGCCGTTGTTGGCGGTGCTGGCGTTGTGGGGCAGCTCCGGCGCGTTCACGAAGATGCCGTTGCGGATCACGCCCTGCATGAAGTTGAGGTAGCCGCCCACGCTGCTTTCGTTGACCAGCTGGAACTCGGGCGCCACCGCGCCATTGGCCGCCAGCGCGGTGGACGGCGGGATGTAGCCAGGCCGAAAGAAGTTGAACACCGAGGGCGAGCGCAGCGGGCTTTGCCCCAGCCGCGAGCCCGGGTCGCTGAAGTTGCCGATCTTCCAGCTGCCCTGGGCCGACTCCAGCCCGAAGGTGCGGCCCCACTGGACAAACCGCAGCATGGGCTCGCGCAGCTTGCCAAACCCGGGCTGGGCGAGGCCGGCGGGCGCGCGCGCCTCGTCGTCGAGCAGGATGGCGCGGACCACCGCGCGCATGTCGCCGCGCACGCCGGCACCGTTGTTGTTGAAGGCGGCGGTCACGCGCGCCACGTAGGCGGGCGAGGGGTTGCTGGTGACCAGCCGCTGGATGAGCTGCTTGCCGATGAACGGGCCCACGTTGGGGTGGTTGAACAGGGTGTCCAGCGCCGTCTTGAGGGCCGCCGCGCCCGGCGTGTTGGCCGGGATGGTGGTGCCCAGGAAGGAGGCCGCCAGCGTGGAATGGCGCGACTCGGTGAGCGCCATCGGCAGGCGCGCGAAGGTGGTGCCGGGCACGACGCGCGTGGTTCCCGGCACGGTGGTCGGCGTGTTCTGCGACTGGTCGTAGTCGTAGCCGGTGAACACGCGCGCCAGGTTGGTCACGTCGCTTTGCGTGTAGCTGTCGATGGGCTTGCCCGCGCTGTCGCGCTGGGGCGTGCCATCGGGGTTGAGCAGCACCAGGCCGATCGACATGAGCTGCATCACCTCGCGCGCGTAGTTCTCGTCGGGCTGGCGGCCGGTGGCGGCGTTTTCCTTCTGGTTGCCGCGCGTATTGAGGTAGTAGCCCATGGCCGCGTTGAGCGTCACGTCCTGCAGCAGGTTGCGGTAGTTGCCAAACGCGTTGGCCACCAGCTGGTCCCAGTACCACGCGAGGGCATGGCTGCGCCAGCTCAGGTCCAGGCCCGAGAGCGACACCACGCAGATCTCCGACAGCGCGAGCGCCACCCGCTTGCGCACCCCGTCGCTGGACTGCAGGAGCTGGTGCCAGATCATGTAGTCGCCCGGGTAGGTGTTGTCGTAGTAGGCCGTGTCCTTGTTGACGTCGGCGTAGCCGCGCTGGTTCAGCCAGTCCCAGCCGCTCAGCGACGGGGGGGCGCTGAACTGGCTCTCCAGCCAGCTGGCGTAGGTGGTGGAGCGCAGGGCGGCGATGTCCGCGGTGGAGGCGGAGAACTGGGCCTGCAGCAGGAAGCGCGCGGCCTCCGCGTCCGTCAGCGGAACCGTGTGGGTTGCGCCGGGCAGTGCGGAACCGGCGCCCGGGCTGGCTGTCGTGCCTTCTTCCCCGCCACCTCCGCCACCGCCGCAGGCCGCCAGCGCCGCGGATGCGGCCAGCCCGGCCAGCAGGGGAAGGGGGTTCTTCGTGTCTTGGGAAGAAACGGCGGCCGGCGCGGGGTGGCGCGGGCTGTCTTGTGCCTCGCCCGCAGTCTGCGTTGCGGGAGGCGCCTCGGAGGTGGTGTGCATGGATCGTGGGGGGTGAAGGTGCGCGTTCAAAACCAGCGCATTTCAGGACTTCACCACATGCCGTTGCGGCGTGGAAACACAAGCGTTACCAAACGAAACAGCTTGCTGGGAAGGGGCCGCGCGTAACAGTGGAGCAGTGATGGCAAATTGCAACACTTTGTTGGCCGCCGGCGAGGGGAGCCGCCTTCGCCGCCGCGCCCTGTCCTTCAGCCGCCGTAGTCCTGTGCTGACGCGTGCTGCGTGGCATGGCCTACGGTCCCCGCGGCGAATCATTTCTAGAGTCAATCCCATCGCATCACGCACCTGTTCCACGCATTCCGGGTGGATGGCTGACGCGAAATCTTTTCGAGGATGCACGCCATGAATGAAGACACCGTCAAGGGCAACTGGAAGCAGTTCAAGGGAAAAATGATCGAGCAGTGGGGCAAGCTCACGAATGACGATTTCGACGTCATCGATGGCAAGCGCGAACAGTTCCTGGGCAAGCTGCAGGAACGCCAGGGCATCGCCCGCGACGTGGCCGAGAAGCAGCTCAGCGACTGGCAGGCCCGCCACCCCGATTTCCGCTTCAACGACTGAGGCCACGGCCCCTTCGTTTCCCGGCCCCTCCCTTCCTATTTCTATCCATTACCGATCGAGGAGAAACCCATGAAATTCACCCGCACCCTGATGGCTTCTGTCGCAGCCGGCCTGCTGGCCACTTCCGCCTTCGCGCTGACGGACGCCGAATACAAGGCTGGCAAGGAACGCATTTCCGCCGACTACAAGGCCAGCAAGCAAAAGTGCGATGGCCTGCAAGGCAACGCCAAGGACATCTGTGTGAAGGAGGCCAAGGGCGCCGAGGACGTGGCCAAGGCCGAGCTCGACGCGCAGCACAAGCCCAGCCCCAAGGCCACCCGCAAGGTCGCCGACGCGCGGGCGGATGCGGCCTACGGCGTCGCCAAGGAAAAGTGCGACGACCTCAAGGGCAATGACAAGGACGTGTGCGAGAAGGATGCGAAGGCAGCCCGCGTGAAGGCCAAGGAAGATGCCAAGGTGGCCGAGACCCAGGCCAAGCCCGCGGACAACGCCGCCGAGAAGAACGCGGCGGTGGCCGAGGCCCGCAAGGATGCCAACGCCGAAAAGAACGATGCCGCCTACAAGGCCGCCAAGGAGCGCTGCGACGCGATGTCCGGCGACCTGAAGTCCAAGTGCGTGGATGACATGAAGCGCATGTACGGCAAGAGCTGAGCGCGCAGGGCCCCGGCCCGCGCCCACCCAGGAGCCCCGCCCCGTGCGGGGCTTTTTTCATGGGGATGGCCGCGGCCCTGGGGCGGAACCCTGACCTGCATCAATATGCGGGCCGCCGCGAAAAACTAACCTCGCTCCCCTGTCTTTGACCTGGTGCACAAGGGGATTTGCATGGCTCAACTCGAATGGTCCGACGCCCTGGCCCTGGACCTGGCCCTGATGGACGACACCCACCGTGAGTTCGTCGACCTGCTGGCCGCCGTCGATGGCGCGGACGACGCGCGCCTGCTGGCTGCCTGGCAGGCGCTGGTGGAGCACACCGACCACCATTTCGGGCAGGAGGACGCCTGGATGGCCTCCACGCGCTTCGCATCGGGCAACTGCCACAGCATGCAGCACCGGGTGGTGCTGCAGGTGATGCGTGAAGGCACCGCGCGTGCGCAGCAGGGCGACCTCGCGGTGCTGCGCGTGATGGCCAGCGAACTGGCCCTGTGGTTTCCGCAGCATGCGCAGAGCATGGATGCCGCGCTGGCCCTGCACTTGCGCCGCGTGGGATTCGACCCCGTCTCGGGCGTGGTGCACGCCCCCGGGGCGCTGCCGGGCGAGCTGATCCACGGATGCGGCGGTGCGACCTGCTCGGAGGACGCGGGGGCTCCATCGCCCGCCGCCGCCTGCGCACCGCAGGAAGCGGTGGCCTGACCTTTCTCCCGCCTGCCGGTGCGCCAGGCCCGGCCAGCCGCAATGGCTGGGATGGGTAATGCGCTTTTGTTTTGATAGCTGCCATCGCTTGCCAATCAAGCGATGGCGGCTATTTTCATCAAAAACCCGGCGCCGGGCACTCAGTGCCGCGGGCTGCGCGGCAGCAGCAGGCCCGCCATGCGCCACGACAGGTCGCGCAGCGCCCTGCGCAAGGCGGGGGAGTCGGTGGGGCCGCAGGCCGCATCGGGGGCGCCGCACGGGTGGTAGGCCGCCTCCAGCACGTGCTGCTTGGCACTGAGCAGCGCCGCCCGGTCCTGCGCCCGCAGGGCCGCCGTCAGCTGGTCGCGGTGGCGCTGGACGCGCTCGGCTTCCGCCGGGGTCAGCGTGGGCACGGGTGCGCCGGTGCATGCCGCCGGGTCCGCCAGGTGCTGCGCCCAGGATGTCGGCGCGGTGTGCGTTCTCATGCGGCCTCCGCGCGGGGTGCGGTGGGGCGGGCGGCGGGCGGGGTGGGGCGGCTTGGCGCGCCGCCTTGCGACAGCCCGTACCAGTTCACCTTGCGCGTGAGCACCATCACGGCCGCCAGCACCAGGAAGAGCGCGATGGCACCGACGACCAGCGCCGTCTGCTCCAGCTGCAGCAGCAGGTACAGCAGGCCATACAGCAGCGCGATGCCGGCCCCCAGGGGAATGCCGCGCGCCAGGCTGCCCAGCATGTGGCTGGCATAGTAGGCCAGCAGCAGCACGCAGGCGGTCGCCGCCACGGCGTAGGAGGCGCCGAACGGCAGGTGCTCCGACAGGCTCACGAGCAGCAGGAAGAAGCTGCACAGCGCGCTGCCCACCAGCAGGTACTGCACGGGGTGCACGCGCAGCTTTTTCATCAGCTCGAACAGGCCCACGGCCACGAAGGTGAGGGCGATGAACAGCACGCCGTACTTGGTGGCGCGGTCGGAGAGGGAGTAGGGGTTCACCGGGTCGACGAAGGCCACGCTGAAGCTGTCCGCGCAGTCGCCCGGCGTGGCGCCGGAGGGCGCGTCGTCGCCGCGGGCGCCATCGTCCGCGCCCCCCAGGCAGATGCGCTTGCCGTGGGCGACATCGGCCTGCGCCGTGGTGGCCAGCGACGACAGCCGCCATTGCGCCGAGAAGCCGGTCTTCTTGACCTCCCGCTCCGACGGCAGGAAGCGCCCCGCGAACGAGGGGTGCGGCCAACTGCTGGTCATCACCACCTCGGTGCTGCCCCCCAGGGGCACGATGGCCAGGCGCTCGGTGCCCACCAGTTCCAGGTCCAGCGTGGCGGTCAGGCCATCGGCCTTGCCGCGCACCGATTCGGGCAGCACGGCGTGCAGGCCCCGGCTGTAGGTGGGGTGGAAGGTGCCGGGCTTGAGGGCCAGGGCCTGGTCCGCCAGCGTGAGCTGCGCCGTGCGGATGCCGCGCGCGTCGCCCACGGCCATCATCGCGATGGGCGCGCCGCAGTGCATGCGCGAGTTCTTCATGGTGCTTTGCGGCTCGAGGCTGGCCAGCGACCCCCACTGCGCCGTGACGTGGGCCTTGAGGTTGTAGGTGTTCACCTTGTGCAGGCCGCGCGCGCGCTCCTCCATCGCCGCGCCCGTGCTCAGCTTGAGCTGCTCGGGCATGGCCGTGAGCAGGAACTCGCGGCGCTGCTCCACCATGCGGCGCTCGTCGCCCTTGCCGGTTTCCACGTCCCAGGTCTCCACGCAGGCGCTGTGGATCATGGGGCCCATCAGCGTCTGCGGCCCGGCCAGGCTGTCGGCCACGCTCTGCGCGGTGAGGCTGCGGTAGCGCTGGCGGTCGCGCACCACGTTGTCGATCATGCCCAGGCCAAGGAGCAGCAGCAAGGTGACGGCCGCGAGCGCGGCCAGTTTGGTGAACAGGGGGTGCTTGAACAAGAGGTCCTCCACAAGTGAATGTTGTGGAGGCAGTGTTGTGGGCCGGTGTGAGGGCGCTATGAAGTTTGTGAGGCCAGTGTGAAGTCTGGTGCCGCGCCGCCATGACCTGCCAGGTCATCGACGGCCGCGCCCCTTGCGCCTACAACCACCGCTTCACAACAAAGGGGCTGGCATGCGCCATGTGGTCGCGGTGATTCTGGGGGTGGTGGCGGTGGTCCACGCCCTGCCCGTGGTGGGGGTGCTGGGGGCGGGCAGGCTGGCGCAGCTGTACGGCACCCCGGTGCCGGATGCGGGGCTGGAGCTGCTGCTGCGGCACCGGGCCGTCCTGTTCGGGCTGCTGGCCGCCTTCATGGGGTATGCCGCCATGCGCCCCGGACTCCATCGGCTGGCCCTGGTGGCGGGGCTGGTGAGCGTGGTGTCCTTTCTGCTCCTGGCGTGGCTGCAGCGGGGCAGCGGCCTGGGCGCCCCGCTGGCCGTGGTCGTGCGGGTGGACGCGGTGGCGCTGGCCCTGCTGGTGGCGGGGGTGGCCGTGCACCTGCGCCAGCGGAGCTAGGCCGCGGCAAAGTCCAGCGTGGCGCGCAGCCCCGGTGCGGTGTTGCGCACCACCAGCTGCCCCCCGTGCAGCGCCATGACGCGCCGCACGATGGCCAGGCCCAGGCCCGAGCCGCTGCGCTCGCCCCCCGGGCGCGCCGTGGTGAAGAAGCGCTCGCCCAGGCGCGGCAGCGCGTAGTCGGGCACGCCCGGGCCGCTGTCCTGCACGGCCACGCAGCTGCCTTCCAGCTCCACCTGCACGGTGCTGCCCTGCGGGGCAAAGTCGATGGCGTTGTCCAGCAGGTTGGTGAGCGCCAGCGTCACCAGTTCGGCTTCCCAGGGGCCGCTGCTTCCCGTGCCGGCCAGCGCGAGCGTGATGCCGCGCTGAGCCGCGCGCGCGCGGGTCTGGCCGATGGCGGCGCGGGCGCAATCGTGCAGGGCCACGGGCGCACGGCCCTCGGCGTGGTGGCGCTGCTCCAGCTTGGACAGTTCCAGCAGCCGGTCGATGATGCGCTGCAGGCGCTCGCTCTGCTGCACCACCTGGGTGGCGAATTCGGCGCGGTCGGCGGCGGGCAGGTCGTCCTGCAGGAGTTCGCCCGCGCCCCGGATGGCGGCCACGGGGCTCTTGAGCTCGTGCGTGAGGGCGCGCACGTAGCCCTCGATGTAGTCGCGCCCTTCCAGCCGGGCGCGCATGCGGTCCATGGCGCGGGCCAGGTCGCCCAGCTCGCCGGGCACCTGGGGCACGGCCAGGGCCGCCATGGGCGGGGTGTCGGGGTCGCGGTGTTCGCCGTCGGCCGGCCCCTGCACGCTCAGGGCGTAGTCGCGCAGGCGGCGCACGTTCCAGACCATCCACAGCGTCACGGCCACGCCCACGGCGGCCGAGAGCGCCAGCAGCAGCAGCCCGCCCATGAACACCTTGCGCTCGGCGCGGTCGATGAAGCGCTGCACGGTGCGCGTGGGCTTGGCCACGGTCAACACGCCGGCGATCTCATTGTTCACATAGATGGGGGCCGCCACGTGCATCACGCCGCTGGTGTCGTCGCCCTCCACGTCGCGCGTGGAGCGCGCGCCGTACTCGCCGCGCAGCGTGCGGGCCACGTCGCGCCACCGCGAATAGTCAGCGCCGATGGCGCGGTTTTCGGAGTCGAACAGCACGCGCCCCGTGGTGTCGGTCACGTAGATGCGGTAGTCCAGCGACTGCTTGGAGAAACCCCAGATCGCGGCGTCGATGGGCCGGCTCGCATAGCGGCGCACGTGCTGCGCGAACGGGCTGTGCTGGCCCGTGCCGTCGGACAGCCGGCCGGCCGCCAGGTCCTCGCTGGCCAGCTCGGCCAGGATGTTGGCCGTGTCCACCATCATGTCCTCCATCACCTCGCGCACGCTGGGCTTGATCTCGGCCATGAACACGCGCAGCACGAAGAACGCGGCGATGCCGTTGATGAGGAAAAACGCAAAGAGCAGGCGGATGCCGAGGCGCATGGATCTGTGGGGTTTGCTTCAAGAACAATATCTGTCAGCGCTTGATGGGCAAGCGCCAGTGGCCCATTTGGTTTCAGACGTCAAGGCAGTAGCCCATGCCGCGGTGCGTGCTGATGTACTCGCGCGCCGGGTCCACTTCGCGCAGCTTGGCGCGCAGGGTCTTGATGTGCGTGTCCACCGTGCGGTCGGTGCTGTCGCTGTCGTCGCCCCAGGCGGCGGCCAGCAGCGCGTCGCGCGAGTGGATGCGGCCCGCGCCGCGCAGCAGGCACGACAGGAGGCGGTATTCGCGCCGCGTCAGCGGCAGGGCCTGGCCGTGCAGGCTGATGCGCTGCCCGGCCTCGTCGTCATGGAACAGGCTGGCCGTGGCGGTGGGCGCCGCGGCAAGGCGGGTGCCCGCGCGCCGCAGCAGGGCCTTCACGCGGGCCGCCAGCTCGCGCGGGCTGAAGGGCTTGGCCAGGTAGTCGTCGGCGCCCAGCTCCAGGCCCAGCACGCGGTCGATCTCCTCGCCATGGGCGCTGAGCATGAGCACGGGAACGGCCGCGGTCTGCGGGGCGCCGCGCACATCGCGCAGCAGGTCGAGCCCGCTGCCATCGGGCAGGCCCACGTCCAGCACCAGGAGGTCAAAGCGGTGCGAGAGCATCTGCTGGCGCGCGTCGTGCACCAGCAGGCTGTGCGTCACGGACAGCCCGTCGCGTTCCAGCGCGTACGCCACGGTGCGGGCGATGGCGGGGTCGTCCTCCAGCAGCAGAAGCCTTGCAGACATGCCTAGTCGCCCCTCGTGCTGCGAGACACCCGCGGCATACGAAACTGGCACGGTCGCGGCCGGGAAGGCCGCCGAAGGCGATTCAGGGGGTGCTCCATCTCAGCGGGCGATGAGGATGGGAAAGAGCTTGCCCAGCCCGTCGGCCATCACTTCCACGGCCAGCGCGGCCAGGATCAGGCCCATCAGCCGGGTCATCACGTTGATGCCGGTCTTGCCCAGCACGCGCGCGATCGGGTCGGCCAGCGCGAAGCACACGGCCGTGGCCAGGGCGATCACCACGCCGTAGCCCACCAGGGCGGCATGCTGCCAGAAGGTCTGCGCGCGGTCGGCGTAGATCACCACGGTGGACATGCTGGCCGGCCCGGTGAGCAGCGGGATGGTCAGGGGCACCACGGCGATGCTGCTGCCCGCGGCGGCCTTCTCGGCGCCTTCCTCGTATTCGTTGGTGCTGGGCTTGGCCTCGGCGGGCTGGGCGTTGAGCATGTTCATCGCGCTGATGAGCAGCAGCATGCCCCCGCCCACCTGGAAGCTCTGCAGCGAGATGTTGAAGAAGTCCAGGATCTGCAGGCCCAGCAGGGCGCAGGCGGCGATCACGCAGAACACGCTGAAGCTCGCCACCTGGATGGTGCGCCGCCGCTGGGGGTACGAGAAACCCTGCGTGTAGTGGATGAAAAAGGGAACGATGGCCAGCGGGTTGACGATGGCCAGCAGGGTGATGAGGGGTTTGAGGTCCATCAGGGCGCTCCGGGAGGCAGGGGGCAGGGCGGTGGATCGGGCTGGGCCCGGCAAGGCAGCGCACAGGCGCCGCCGCCGGGCTGCTGTGCGCGAGTATGCGGTGTTTTTGGCGCGGTTTGGCGCCCGCGCATGCTGCACCGCAGCGCTCTAGCGCCCGCCCGAGACGTCCATCAGCGTGGCGGTGGTGTAGCTGGCGGCGGGCGACATCAGCCACACGATGGCCTCGGCCACCTCCTCGGCCGTGCCGCCGCGCAGCATGGGCACCTGGTGCGAGAGGTCGCGCACGCGGTCGGGCAGGCCGCCGCTGGCGTGGATGTCGGTCTCGATCAGGCCGGGGCGCACGGCGTTCACGCGGATGCCGTCGGCGGCCACCTCGCGCGCCAGCCCCAGGGTCATGGTGTCGATCGCGCCCTTGGCGGCCGCGTAGTCCACGTACTGGCCCGCCGCCCCCAGCCGCGCGGCGGCGCTGGACACGTTGACGATGCTGCCGCCGGCCCCGCCGTGGCGCGTGCCCATGCGCAGCACGGCCTCGCGCGCGCAGACGAAGCTGCCGATCACGTTGATGTCGAACATGCGCTTGAGGCGCGCCACGCCCATCGCCTCCACCCGCGCGGGCACGTCCACCACGCCAGCGTTGTTCACCAGGGCCGAGAGGCGGCCCAGCTGCGCGTCCACCGTGCGGAACATGGCCATCACCTGCGCCTCGTCGGCCACGTCGGCCTGCACCGCCAGGGCGCGGCCGCCCTGGGCGGCGATGGCGGCGACCACGGCCTCGGCGGCGCGCGCGTCGCGGGCGTAGTTGACGGCCACGGCCCAGCCCTGGCGCGCCGCCAGCCGGGCGGTGGCCGCGCCGATGCCGCGCGACCCTCCGGTGATCAGTGCTACTTTGTGGGTGTGGGTCACTGCAAGGACTCCTCTGAAAATGGCCCGCATTTGAACAGAGGTCCGCTCAGCGGCCAGAATGGCGCGTTCAGCGGGCGCCGGGACCGGCGCGTGGGGGAGCCCCGGCACCCGCGCTGGCCGCATGCCCCCGAGTCACACATCAGTCCATCAACGCAGCAAGGAGTCAATGCCATGGGTCAATTCGTCAATCTGACATCAAGCGATGGTCTCGCCGTGCCCGCCTGGGTGGCGCAGCCCGATGCGGCGCCGCGCGGTGCGATTGTGGTGCTACAGGAAATTTTTGGCGTGAACTCGCACATCCGCGCGGTGGCCGACCGGTTTGCCGCGCGCGGCTACCTGGCCGTC
The DNA here is from genome assembly GCF_059415205.1 of Acidovorax sp. GW821-FHT10E03. Lineage (NCBI taxonomy): Bacteria > Pseudomonadati > Pseudomonadota > Betaproteobacteria > Burkholderiales > Comamonadaceae > Acidovorax > Acidovorax sp. GW821-FHT10E03. The sequence continues at coordinate 191,857 of NZ_JBWKMU010000015.1, forward strand.
GCACCGTCGACGTTTCACCGCGTGCAGCAGGATGTGGACATGGGCTACACCGGCGACGACATGAAGGCCGGCATGGGTCTGAAGGCCGCGGTCGAGGCCTTGCCCGCGCCAGGCGTGATGCCCGACATCCAGGCCGCCATCGACTACGCCGCGCAGCAAAGCGGCCGCAAGGTCGGCATCGTGGGCTTTTGCTGGGGCGGCCTGTTGACCTGGCGCGCGGCCTGCACGCTGAGCGGGCTGTCGGCGGCCGTGCCTTATTACGGCGGCGGCATGACCTCAGCCGACGAAGCAGCGCGCCACCCGCAGGTGCCGGTGCTGGCGCACTTCGGCCAGCGCGACCACTACATCCCGCTCGACACCGTGCAGGCATTTGCCCGCGCCCATCCCGAGGTCGAGGTCCACATCTACGACGCCGACCACGGCTTCAACTGCGACCAGCGCGGCAGCTACGACGAGCCTTCGGCCATGGCCGCGCGCGACCGCACGCTGGCGTTCTTCGACAAACATCTCGCCTGAGGGGCGGCACCATGGCCGCCCCGCTTCAGAGTGTGAAGCCTTTTTGGCATCTGGCGCTTGCTGGTAAGGCGCTGGTAGCTATCGGTTTGATAGCGTTCGGGGTCCAGCCTCATGCGGCCGACTATCCCGGGCCGCTGTTCGACGCCCACCTGCACTACAACGAAGAGGCGTGGGACGGCAAGAACGGCCCGCACCCGCCGGCCGACGTGCTGGGCCGCATGCAGAAAAGCGGCGTGCGGGCCATCGTGGCCAACTCCCGGCCCAACACCGGCTCGCTCACGCTGGCCGGCCTGCGCGAGACGCGCGAGGCCGGCGTCGCCGTGGTGCCCTTCGTGCGGCTGTACCGCAGCCGCGCCGACTACACCGGCTGGTTCGCCGACGAGAGCATCTACGCCATGGTGCAGGCCGAGCTGGCGCGCGGCACGGCGGCCGGGCCGTACCGGGGCATCGGCGAGTTCCACCTGTACGACAGCGCCAATGCCGACGGCCCGGTGGCCAGGAAGCTCATGGCGCTGGCCGAGGAGCGCGACCTGGTGGTGCTGGCCCATGTGGACGACGTGGCCATCGACAAGCTCATGGCGCACACCCCCACGCAAGGGCGCAAGCTGCGCCTGATCTGGGCGCACACGGGCATCGGCGGTGCGCCGGCCGAGCGGGTGGACGCGCTGCTCGCGCGCTACCCCGGCCTCGTGGGCGAACTCTCGTACCGGCCGGGCCTGGTGTGCGACGACGACCAGCTGTGCCCCGCGTGGCGCGCGCTGCTGCTCAAGTACCCCACGCGTTTTGTCGTGGGCTCCGACACCTGGGTGAACCAGCGCTGGCAGCACTATGAAAGCCTCATGCAGGGCTACCGCACCTGGCTGGGCGGCCTGCCCGCCGACGTGGCGCGCAAGGTCGCGTGGGACAACGGCGCCGGCCTGTTCGGCGTGGCGCGGCCCTGATCTGTCCCCGCGCGGTCCGCGCATCCTCCTCTTTTTCAGGCCACCGGTCCCCTCCCGCACAACACCATGCTCGAGCTTCACCACGCCCCCAGCAGCGCCGCCATGGTGCCGCACATCCTGCTTGAAGAGCTGGGCACGCCCTACGCGCGCGTGCCCGTGGACATCGGCCAGCGCGCCCACCAGGCGCCCGCCTATCTGCGGCTCAACCCCAACGGGCTGGTGCCCGTGCTCACCGACGGGGACCTGGTGCTCTACGAGACGGCCGCCATCACCCTGCACCTGTGCGACACCCACCCCGCCGCGGCCCTGGCGCCCGCGCTGGGCACGGCGCAGCGCGCGCAGTTCTACAAGTGGCTGATGTGGCTCACCAACACGCTGCAGGCGACGCTCATCGTGTACTTCTATCCCCACCGCTGGGTGGACGAGGGCCATGAGGCCGGCATGCTGGAGCTGCAGCGCCACGCGGAGCTGCGCATCGACGGCCTGCTGGCGCAGCTCGACGCCGAGCTGGCCCGCCACGGCGGCCCGTGGTTCCTGGGCGCGGGCTACAGCGCGCTCGACGCCTACGTGTTCACGCTGTGCCGCTGGACCCGCAACTTCCAGCGCACCGCGCCGGCCCGCAGCCGCCCCCACCTGGGGCCGTACCTGCGGCGCATGCTGGAGCGCCCCGCCGTGCAGCGTGTGCTGTTCAACGAGGCGCTGGCCGAACCCTTCGTCTGACGGCGGCGGGCAGGCGCGCTCTCCTACCTGCTCGTGCGCGCCAGATAGCGCTTGCGCCAGAACACCAGCACCAGCGCCACGGCGATGAACGCCATCGAGCCCATCGCCCACCAGAAGCCGTTGGCCTTGTGGATCAGCGGAATGAACTCGAAATTCATGCCGAAGATGCCGGCGATGAGGTTCAGCGGCAGGAACACGGCGGTGAGCGCCGTGAGGGTGCGCATGATGTCGTTGGTGCGGTTGCTCTGCACGGAAAAGTGCATCTGCACGGCGGTCTCCGTGCTCTGCTCCAGCCGCCGCACGTGGTGCACCACGCGCTCGATGTGCTCCAGCACGTCGCGGCTGCGCACCTTGAGCAGGTCCAGCTCGCGCAGGCCGGCGGGGGTGTCGGGCAGGGCCCAGGTTTCGAGGGCGTCGATCCAGTCCTGCACGGCGGTGCGCTGGTCCTCGCAGATTTCATCGAGCTTGTGCAGCGCCAGTCGCGCCTCGAGCAGCGAGCTCCAGTTCACGTAGCGGGCGCGGGGCTTGAGCAGTTCGGTCTGCCAGTGGTCCAGCTGGCGCGTGAGTTCGCGGCGCAGGTCCAGGTAGCCGTCCACCATGAGGTTGACCACGCGCAGCATCAGGTCGGCCGGGCTGGTGGGCCGGCGCGCCCCGGGCACGGGGCTGCTGCGGCCCTCGCTCGCGGGGGCGGGCGTGGCGGCCAGCAGGCGCGCGGCATACGCATCGCGCACGGCGCAGTCCGTGGGGTGCACCGTCAGCAGCAGTTGGTCGAACACCGCGAAGCCCACGGGGCTGGTGTCGATGCGGCGCAGCACCGGCGGGCCGGCCCGCCTGAGCGGGGAGGCGGCGTCGCCGGGCTGCCCCGCCTCGGCCTCCGGGCCGCCGCCCTGCGCGGTGGCCAGCCGGCGGAACACGAGCAGGTCGTACTGGGAGGTGTAGTCGTAGTGCGAGGGAAGCTGCGCGTTCAGCAGGTCGGAGACATGCAGGTCCACCAGCTGCAGCCCCACCAGGGCCTGCAGGCTCGCCTGGATCTCGGCCAGCCGTGCCTGGAAGGCCGGGCGCGCGCAGGCGATCCAGACAAAGCCCTGGGCAGGCATCTGCGTGGGCAGCTCGGCCAGCTCCTGCACGCTGCCGCTGTGGATGTGAAAAATGCGCATGCAACCCTGGGTGGCAATAAAAAGTGCTTCTGGCGCTTGTCCATCAAGCGCTGGCAGCTCTTATTTTCGGAGCAAGCGCGCGGCATCGCGCGCAAAGTAGGTCAGCACGCCGTCGGCGCCCGCGCGCTTGAAGGCCAGCAGCGACTCCATCATCACCGCGTCGTGGTCCAGCCAGCCATTGGCGGCGGCGGCCTTGATCATGGCGTACTCGCCGCTCACCTGGTAGGCGAACGTGGGCACCTTGAATTCGTCCTTCACGCGGCGCACGATGTCCAGGTAGGGCATGCCGGGCTTGACCATCACCATGTCGGCGCCCTCGGCGATGTCGATGGCCACCTCGCGCAGGGCCTCGTCGCTGTTGCCGGGGTCCATCTGGTAGACGTTCTTGTCGGCCTTTCCCAAGGCGCCGCGCGTGCCCACCGCGTCGCGGAAGGGGCCGTAGAAGGCGCTGGCGTACTTGGCGCTGTAGGCCATGATGCGGGTGTGGATGTGGCCCTGCACCTCCAGCGCCTCGCGGATGGCGCCGATGCGCCCGTCCATCATGTCGCTGGGCGCGACGATGTCCACGCCCGCCTCGGCGTGCGTGAGCGCCTGGCCGGTGAGGATCTCCACCGTGTCGTCGTTGATGATGTAGCCGGTGTCGTCGAGCACGCCGTCCTGGCCGTGGCTGGTGTACGGGTCCAGCGCCACGTCGGTCATCACGCCCAGGGCCGGAAATTCCTTCTTCAGGGCGCGCACCACGCGCGGGATCAGGCCGTCGGGGTTGAGCGCCTCCTTGCCGTCGGGCGTCTTGAGCGCAGGGTCGATGGCCGGGAACAGCGCCAGCACCGGAATGCCCAGCTGCACGCAGTCCTCGGCCACGGGCAGCAGCAGGTCCAGGCTCAGGCGGTCCACGCCGGGCATGGAGGTCACGGCCTCGCTGCGGCCCTGGCCCTCGTGCACGAACACGGGGTAGATCAGGTCGTGCGGCGTGACGGCGTTCTCACGCACCAGATTGCGGGTGAAGGCATCGCGGCGCAGGCGGCGCGGGCGGTTCTGGGGGAAGGGGGCGGGGCTTTGGAGATGCATGTGAAGATTATCCCCCTGAGCCGCTGCGCGGCTTCCCCCAGAGGGGGACGCACCCGGTGGACCGGCAAAGCCGGATCCACGGGTGCACTGGCATGGCGGAGCGCCCGTTGCCAAACGCTGGCGCCGCAGCGCCGCGCCCTGGAAATGCCGCTTGTAACACCTCTTGCCCGGTGCTAAATTGGCGCCGGGCGGCTTGCTGCCCCCCGCTTTCCCTCCCTGAGCGGGGCCTTGGATTGCAGCGATGCAAAACAGGCTTTCCCGGCCCGGCGGATTTGCCGGGCTTTTTTTTGGCGTGGCCCCGGCGGCATGGTGCGGGCCCTTAAACTGCCCCCATGCTCTGGGTCAAAGCCTTTCACATCGTCTTCGTGGCCAGCTGGTTTGCCGGCCTTTTCTACCTGCCGCGCATCTTCGTCAATCTGGCGATGGTGGCGCCGGGCTCGGCCGCGGAGCGTGACCGCCTGCTGCTCATGGCCAGGAAGCTGCTGCGCTTCACCACGCTGCTGGCCGTGCCCGCGCTGGCGCTGGGCGCGTGGCTGTGGATGGGCTATGGCATCGGGCGCGGCCCGGGCAACGGCTGGATGCACGCCAAGCTGGCGGTGGTGCTGCTGGTGATCGGCTACCACCACGCCTGCGGTGTGCTGCTGCGCAAGCTGGCCAACGGCACCAGCCGCAGGAGCCATGCGTGGTTCCGCTGGTTCAATGAAGTGCCGGTGGTCCTGCTGCTGGCCGCCGTGGTGCTGGTGGTGGTCAAGCCGTTCTGAAGTGGGCAGCTCCCTGCGGCGCCGCGCGCCTTCTCCCTGGTCCCCTCTACCGGCCCGCTGCGGTGGCCGGGCCCCGCGCGGCGCCCCTGCCCTGTACCGCGCCCGTGCTTGCGGGGCATGGGTGATGCATGGCGCCATGGATGGCTGAGACGGCATGCACAAGACCTCCGCCTGGCCTCTGGCGCTGATCTACACGGCGCTGATCGTCTTCGCCAGCCTGTTCCCGTTCGACGGGTGGCGCGCGCAGGGCATCGATCCCCTGGTGTTCCTGCTGGCGCCGTTGCCGCCACCGTACTGGACGGGCTTCGACATCGCCACCAATGTCGTGGGCTATGCGCCGCTGGGTTTTCTGCTGGTGCTGGCCATGCTGCGCTCGGGCTGGCGGCGCGGCGCGGTGCTGCTGTCCACGCTGGTGGGCGTGCTGCTGTCGCTGGCCATGGAGTTTCTGCAGATCTACCTGCCCCGGCGCGTGCCCTCCAACCTGGACCTGCTGCTCAACGCGGCGGGGGCGCTGGTGGGGGCGCTGAGTGCCGCGCTGCTGGAGCGCGCGGGCGCCATCGACCGCTGGAGCGACTTCAGGGGGCGCTGGTTTGTCGCCGATGCCAGCGGCGCCATCGTGCTGCTGGCGCTGTGGCCCCTGGCGCTGCTGTTCCCGGCGGCCGTGCCGTTCGGGCTGGGCCAGGTGCTCGAGCGGCTGGAGGCCGCGCTCATCGAGCTGCTGGCCGATACCCCGTTCCTGGAATGGCTTCCGCTGCGCGACGCCGCGTTCGACCCGCTCTCGCCCAGCGGCGAGCTCCTGTGCGTGACGCTGGGCTTGCTGACCCCCTGCCTGCTGGGCTACTGCGTGATCCGCTCCGTGGGCCGGCGCGCGCTGTTTGCCCTGGGGGTCGTGGCCGTGGGCGTCACGCTCACCGCGCTGTCGGCCGCCCTGAGCTGGGGGCCCGTGCATGCCTGGGAGTGGATGGGCCTGCCCACGCGCGTGGGCGTGTGGGGTGCGCTGGCGCTGGCGCTGCTGCTGCTGGCGCTGCCCCGGCGTGCCTGCGCGGCCGTGCTGCTGGTCGCGCTGGTCTGGCACCTTGCGCTGCTCAACCAGGCGCCCACCAGCGCCTACTTCGCGCAGACGCTGCAGATCTGGGAGCAGGGCCGGTTCATCCGTTTTTACGGCCTGGGCCAGTGGCTGGGCTGGCTGTGGCCCTATGCCACGCTGCTGTATGTGCTGTTGCGCGTGTCCCGGCGCGAGTCGCAAACCTAAAATGGGTGGATGAGCGACACCAACCCCTCGCCGGCCGCAGCGCCCGGCTACTACCAGCGCCACATCTTTTTCTGCCTGAACGACCGGACCAACGGCGAAGACAGCTGCGCCCACCACAACGCGCAGGCGGGCTTTGACCGCTGCAAGGCGCAGGTCAAGGCGGCCGGCCTGGCGGGCGCCGGCAAGGTGCGCGTGAACAAGGCGGGCTGCCTGGACCGCTGCGCGGCCGGCCCCGTCGCGGTGGTCTACCCCGAAGGCACCTGGTACACCTATGTCGACGATGCCGACATCGACGAGATCGTCGAGTCGCACCTCAAGAATGGCCAGATCGTGGAACGCCTGGTGCCACCGGCGGAACTCGGGCGCTGAAAGCGCCTCCATCCTGGACTTTGGAATGATTTCAGCCGCTGGCGCACGACTGCCGTGCGCTAACAGCTATTGATTGAGTAGCAATTCGTGAATGCCCAAACCGAACGCCTGAGCTTGTCCGGCGCCGCTGGCGCCATCGAGGCCGTGCGCGATGCCGCCGCGCCAGACGGCGGCGCGCCTCCCCGGGGCGTGGCCATCATCGCGCACCCCCATCCCCTCTTTGGCGGCACCATGGACAACAAGGTGGTGCAGACGCTGGCGCGCGCCTTCGTGCAGTGCGGCTGGACGGCGGTGCGCTTCAACTTCCGGGGCGTGGGCGGCAGCGAAGGCGTGCACGACGAAGGCCGGGGCGAACTACAGGACCTGTTGGCCGTGGTGGAACAGGTGGCGCCCGCGGGCGACGCGGGGCCGCGCATCGCGCTGGCGGGTTTTTCGTTCGGCGCATTCGTCACCAGCCACGCGCTGGCCGCCCTCTGGCCGCAGGGCCGCGTGGACCACGCGGTGCTGGTGGGCACCGCAGCCAGCCGCTTCACCGTCGCCCCGGTGCCCCCCGACGCCCATCTGCAGACCCTGGTCGTGCATGGCGAGCAGGACGACACCGTGCCGCTTTCCGCCGTGATGGACTGGGCGCGGCCCCAGATACTGCCTGTCACAGTCATTCCCGCGGGCGGCCATTTCTTTCACGGACAATTGCCGCTTTTGAAAAATCTGGTGGTGCGCCACCTGCGGTCGGGGGGCTGAAACGCCCCGGCCGCGGCAGGCCACGCCGCCGCGCCTTCCTGTCCCGTCTTTCTTCTTCATTCCCTTTTTTCCTCGAGCCTTTCCAGCCCCCTATTGCCCCATGAAACGAATCCTGTCCGCGCTGCGATCCCTGGCCGTCCTTGCTGCGGTGGCCCCTGCCGCCTTCGGGGCCTTTGCCCAGGCGCCACAACCTCCCGAAATCGCCGCGCGCACATACCTGCTGGTGGATGTCACCGCCAACCAGGTGCTCGCGGCCAAGGACATCGATGCTCCCGTCGAGCAGGCCTCGCTCACCAAGCTCATGACCGGCTACCTGGTGTTTGATGCGTTGCGCGCCAAGAAGATATCCCTGGAGCAGAAGCTGCCCGTGAGCGTGCGCGCCTGGAAGATGCCCGGCTCGCGCATGTTCATCGACCCCAAGATGCAGGTGCCGGTGGAAGACCTCATCAAGGGCATGATCGTGCAGTCGGGCAACGACGCCACCATGGCGCTGGCCGAAGGCGTGGGCGGCACGGCCGAGAACTTCGTCAAGCTCATGAACGACCAGGCCCAGGCACTGGGCATGAAGGGCACGAGCTACAAGAACCCCGAAGGCCTCACCGAACCCGGCCACACCACCACCGCGCGCGACCTTTCCGTGCTGGCCATGCGCCTGATGAAGGACTTCCCGGAGTACATGCACTACTACTCCACCAAGCAGTACAGCTACCCCGGCACCCCCGCGTCGAACGGGAGCAACCGCAATTCGCTGCTGTTCCGCGACCCGACGGTGGACGGGCTCAAGACCGGCCATACCGCTGCCGCGGGCTACTGCCTGGTGGCCACGTCCAAGCGTGAATTCCCCGGCGTGGGCCAGCGCCGCCTGCTGTCCATCGTGCTCGGGGCCGCCAGCGAAAATGCGCGTGCGAATGAAAGCCAGAAGCTGTTGAACTGGGGCTATACCGCGTTCGAGGCCGTCAAGCTGTTCGAGGCCGGCAAGCCCGTGGCCACGCCCGCCGTCTGGAAGGGCACGGAAAACACCCTCAAGATCGGCCGCGAGGAAGCCATCGTCGTGGCGGTGCCCTCGGGCAGCGCAGGCAAGATCACCACGCAGATCGCACGGCCCGACCCGCTGGTGGCACCGTTCACCAAGGGCCAGTCCGTCGGCCACCTCAAGGTGATGCTGGGCGAGCAGGCCCTGGCCGAGGTGCCCCTCATCGCGCTCGAAGGCGTGGATCAGGCGGGGATCCTGGGCCGGGCCTGGGATGCGATCCGGCTGTGGATCAAGTAGCAGGACCATCCCCCTGAGGCGCTGCCGCGCCTTCACCCCGTCTCCCGAATGGCTGCGCCATTCGGGAAGGGGCGCGCAGCCAGTGCAGCGGGGCGGCCCTTGCACGGCTGCTCTGGCATGGGTCGCACGCTTTCAAGAGCGGCGGGCAATGTTGGCGTACCGGGATGGGTTTTAAGGGGAACGCCCCACGGCACTTGCCCGTTGGGGTCCATGCTGCTACATTAGAAGGCTTTTCGGAATTTCCGAAGGGTTTCACGTTTTCGTTTTTTACGTTTAGGGACGTATTTCATGCCAACCATCAATCAACTAGTCCGTCAGGGGCGCGAGGTCGAAAAGATCAAGTCCAAGAGCCCTGCGATGGAGAACTCCCCCCAGCGCCGCGGCGTGTGCACCCGTGTGTACACCACGACGCCAAAGAAGCCTAACTCCGCTCTGCGGAAGGTCGCCAAGGTTCGCCTGACCAACGGTTTCGAAGTGATTTCCTACATCGGCGGTGAAGGCCACAACCTGCAGGAACACAGCGTGGTGCTGGTTCGCGGCGGTCGTGTCAAGGACTTGCCCGGTGTGCGTTACCACATCGTGCGCGGTTCGCTCGACTTGCAAGGCGTGAAAGACCGCAAGCAATCGCGCTCCAAGTACGGTGCCAAGAAGCCCAAGGCCAAGTAAGCCCTGCGCTTTTGCACAACAGAATTTTCGGTGCTGTCTCCCGCGTGGCGCGGTGATGCAGCGTAGTGACCCCAAACGCAGGTGTTCTGCGCGGGTCGAGTAAGTGGGAGTCCTGATTGGCTCTCGCGGTGTCTGAAAAGATGCCAACTGAAGCAAAGATAGAGGTGAAAAATGCCACGTCGTCGCGAAGTCCCCAAACGTGAAATCCTGCCGGATCCCAAGTTCGGCAATGTAGAGCTGTCCAAATTCATGAACGTGATCATGGAAGGCGGCAAGAAGGCAGTTGCAGAGCGCATCATTTACGGCGCCCTGGAACTGATCGAGAAGAAGCACCCTGACAAGGACCCTCTGGAAGCGTTCACCGTTGCCATCAACAACGTGAAGCCCATGGTCGAAGTGAAGTCCCGCCGCGTGGGCGGTGCCAACTATCAGGTGCCCGTCGAAGTGCGCCCTGTCCGTCGCCTGGCCCTGTCCATGCGCTGGATCAAGGAAGCCGCCCGCAAGCGCGGCGAGAAGTCGATGGCCCAGCGTCTGGCCAACGAGCTGCTCGAAGCCACCGAAGGCCGTGGCGGCGCCATGAAGAAGCGTGACGAAGTGCACCGCATGGCCGAAGCCAACAAGGCATTCAGCCACTTCCGCTTCTAAATCGACGAACTGCCCTCGTCGTCAAGCGCAAGGCTGCCGGCATTCTTGCCTGCAGCCTTGTGGCGATTGAGGCGGTCACAAAATTGACGGGTCGCAGCGCCACAATGCTGGGCCCTTCCCCTGAATAACACGACCCATCCAAGGATCCACCATGGCTCGCAAGACTCCCATCGAGCGCTACCGCAATATCGGTATCTCGGCCCACATTGACGCTGGCAAGACCACGACCACCGAACGTATCCTGTTCTACACGGGCGTGAGCCACAAGATTGGTGAAGTGCACGACGGCGCTGCCACCATGGACTGGATGGAGCAGGAACAAGAGCGCGGCATCACGATCACCTCGGCTGCCACGACCTGCTTCTGGAAGGGCATGGACAACTCCTACGAAGAGCACCGCTTCAACATCATCGACACCCCCGGTCACGTGGACTTCACGATCGAAGTGGAACGTTCGATGCGCGTGCTCGACGGCGCCTGCATGGTGTACTGCGCCGTGGGTGGCGTGCAGCCCCAGTCGGAAACCGTCTGGCGCCAGGCCAACAAGTACAAGGTGCCCCGTCTGGCCTTCGTGAACAAGATGGACCGTACCGGTGCCAACTTCTTCAAGGTCTACGAGCAGATGAAGCTGCGCCTGAAGGCCAACCCCGTGCCCGTGGTGATCCCGATCGGCGCCGAAGACAAGTTCACCGGCGTGGTCGACCTGCTCAAGATGAAGGCCATCCTGTGGGATGAAGCCTCGCAGGGCATGAAGTTCACCTACGAAGAAATTCCAGCCGACCTGGTTGCATCCGCCAAGGAATGGCGCGAGAAGATGGTGGAAGCCGCTGCTGAAGCCTCCGAAGAGCTGATGAACAAGTACCTGGAAGAGGGCGACCTCTCCGAAGCCGAGATCAAGTTCGGCCTGCGTACGCGTACCATCGCCACGGAAATCCACCCGATGCTGTGCGGTACCGCTTTCAAGAACAAGGGTGTGCAGCGCATGCTGGACGCCGTGATCGACTACCTGCCAGCACCGACGGACATTCCTGACGTGACTGGCACGGACGAAGACGAAAAGCCTGTCACCCGCAAGGCGGATGACAACGAGAAGTTCTCGGCCCTGGCATTCAAGCTGATGACCGACCCGTTCGTGGGCCAGCTGACCTTCGTGCGCGTGTACTCCGGCGTTCTGAGCAAGGGCGACACCGTCTACAACCCCATCAAGGGCAAGAAGGAACGTATCGGCCGTATCGTGCAGATGCACGCCAACGAGCGTCAGGAAGTCGAAGAAATCCGCGCCGGTGACATCGCTGCCTGCGTGGGCCTGAAGGACGTGACGACCGGTGAAACGCTGAGCGACATCGACTCCCAGATCATTCTGGAGCGCATGGTGTTCCCTGAGCCTGTGATCACGCAGGCTGTGGAACCCAAGACCAAGGCCGACCAGGAAAAGATGGGCATCGCGCTGCAGCGCCTGGCTGCAGAAGATCCATCCTTCCGCGTGAAGACCGACGAAGAATCGGGCCAGACGCTGATCGCCGGCATGGGCGAGCTGCACCTGGAAATCATCGTGGACCGCATGAAGCGTGAATTCGGCGTGGAAGCCAACGTGGGCAAGCCCCAGGTGGCCTACCGCGAAACCATCCGCAAGACGGTGGAAGAAGCCGAAGGCAAGTTCGTGCGCCAGTCCGGCGGCAAGGGCCAGTACGGTCACGTCGTGCTCAAGATCGAACCCAACGAAGCCGGCAAGGGCATCGAGTTCGTCGACGCGATCAAGGGCGGTGTGGTTCCTCGCGAATTCATCCCGGCCGTGGAAAAGGGTATCAACGAAGCCGTCACGCAAGGCGTGCTGGCCGGCTACCCCGTGGTGGACGTCAAGGTCACGCTGCACTTCGGTTCGTACCACGATGTGGACTCGAACGAACTGGCGTTCAAGATGGCTGCCATCTTCGGTTTCAAGGAAGGCTGCCGCAAGGCCAACCCCGTCATCCTGGAACCCATGATGGCCGTGGAAGTGGAAACGCCTGAAGACTACGCCGGCACGGTGATGGGCGATCTGTCCTCCCGCCGTGGCATGGTCCAGGGCATGGACGACATCCCGGGCGGTGGCAAGGCCATCCGCGCCGAAGTGCCGCTGTCGGAAATGTTCGGCTACTCGACCTCGCTGCGTTCCGCGACGCAAGGCCGCGCCACGTACTCGATGGAATTCAAGCACTACAGCGAAGCGCCTCGCAACGTGTCCGAAGCCATCATGGCTGCACGTGCCAAGTAAGCGCGTCGAGTGAAAGGTCTGCCCTGGGCAGCCTTTCCTCTTTTTTTTGAGTCAAATTGGCTGCTGGCGCTTGTCTATAAAGCGCTAGCAGCTATTAAAACAGTAGCAAAATTCTTGCAATCTGCGACCCGGTGCCGTCCTGTTGCCCTGTGCGGGACGAACCAGCAATCGGGTGCAGACGTTAAACCCCAACACAGGCATTGCTCTTTGGAGATTCAAAATGGCAAAAGGTAAATTCGAACGGACCAAGCCTCACGTCAACGTGGGCACGATCGGCCACGTGGACCATGGCAAGACGACGCTGACGGCGGCCATCGCCAC
>NZ_JBWKMU010000016.1:0-167678 GCF_059415205.1 Acidovorax sp. GW821-FHT10E03
CGTCAGATTTGGATAAGAGACAGGCCCCAGCCCGCGCGGCGACTGGCGCCGCCAGCGGCACCGCCGCCTTGCGCCGCACCGGGCGCGCGGGCCGTGTCGCGCGCACCAGGGCCTTCAGGTTGCGCTGGTACGCCCGCGTCAGCGCTGACAGGGAGAACAGGCGGGAGCGTGGGGCCATGGTGTGCTGGTGTGGGGGAATAGAAAAAAAATGAAGGACGGCAAACAAACGGCGGTGGGGCGTGGCCAGTGCAGGCGGTGGGGCGCCCCACAAAACAAGGGAAAACCCTAACCACCATAACAGCATCTGGCCTCCCGCGCACGAAACTCTCAATTTGATAGCTGGAACCCCTTGTCCTTCCAGCGTGGCAGGCCATTTCCTCGGACTTTCCAGAGCCCTTGGGCACCTTGCCGGCATCCACGCGGCAGGTGTCGCCCGATATATGGCGCAAATTGATCGAAACCTGTCCCATCGAGTTCGGACACATCCAGTACCCGCAGGCACCATGAGCGCTGCAAGATACCCGCCGCAGAAGCAGGCCTCTTGAGATTTGTCCGATAGTGATCGGCACCGCACCCTTGCCCGCCCGCTTCCACCCTGCCCATGCCACGAGGATCCACCGCCATGCGCGCCACCGTCTGTGAACTTCCCTGCCAACCCGCGCTGCTGGAGGCCGCCTGGGCCGCCCTGTGCGCGCACACCCGCGCCGAGCGGTCCGGGCTGGTGCTGCTGCCCGAGTTCGCGTTTGTCGAACCCCTGTGGGAGACCCTGCCCCCCGAACCCGCCCGTTGGGATGCCGCCGTGGCGCTGAGCGACGCCTGGCAAGCCCGCCTGCACGCGCTGGACACCGACTGGGTGGTGGGCGCCCGCCCGGTCACGGTGGGCGGACAGCGCTTCAACGAGGGCTTTGCCTGGTCGCGCCAGGGCGGCTACCTGCCGCTGCGGCGCAAGTTCCACCTGCCCGACGAACCCGGCGGCTGGGAGGCGCACTGGTTCGAGCGCGGCGACGCCGCCTTCCCCCGCCTGCAGGCCGGTGCGCTCGGCTTCGGGCTCAATATCTGCTCCGAACTCTGGGCACTGGACACCTACGGCGCCTATGCCGCGCTCGGCGGCGTGCAGGCCATCCTGTCGCCGCGTGCCACGGCGGCGGCCACCACCGCCAAATGGCTGGCGGTGGGCACCGTGGCCGCCGTGCGCACGGGGGCCTACAGCCTGTCGTCCAACCGCGTGGATGCCGCCGCCGGTACCTATGGCGGCGCGGGCTGGGCCATCAGCCCCGACGGCGCCCTGCTTGCGCGCACCACGCCCGCACAGGCCTTTTGCACAGTGGACCTGGACTTGCAGGCGGTCGCCGCCGCGCAGGACACCTACCCGCGCTACGTCTTCTCCACCCCCACGCCACCCCAGCCCGCCACCGCACCATGACCGAAGCCACCCTTGCCCCCCATCCGCTGAAGATCGCCATCCTCGTCTTCGACGACGTGGAGGCCCTCGACCTCGCGGGCCCCTACGAGGTGTTCACCACCGCCACCCGCATGCAGCAGCGCCTGCGGCCCGGCGCACCCGTGCCCTTTGCCGTGCAGTGCGTGGCGCGCGGCATGCAGCCGGTGCAGGCGCGCGCCGGCCTGCGGGTGCTGCCCGATGCCGACTTCGCCACCGCCGTGGCGCCGGACGTGCTCATCGTGCCCGGGGGCGTGGTCGATGCAGCCGCCGCCTGCGCCCAGACGCGCGCCTGGGTGGCCCGGGCCGCGCGCGGCGCGCGGGTCACGGCCTCGGTATGCACCGGCGCGTTCATCCTGGCGGCGGCCGGCGTGGTCATCGAAGGGCCCGTCACCACGCACTGGGAGGACATCGCGGACCTGCGCGCGCAGTTTCCCGCGCTCAACGTGCAGGAGAATGTGCGCTGGGTGGACCGGGGCGCGCTCGTCACGTCTGCGGGCATCAGCGCGGGCATCGACATGAGCCTGCATCTGGTCACGCGCCTGGCGGGCTCGGCGCTCTCCCAGCGCACCGCCCGCCAGATGGACACGCCCTGGAATCCCGCGCCCTGAAGGCCGCCCGTGCCGCCCCGCCCCCTCTCCCGCCGGGGCCTGGCAAGGCCGGCTCCGGGGGCACGGGCCCCGGCCGTGCCGGTTCTCAAGGCCGCGGACGAAGCAAGGAAACACTGATGCAGGACATGCCACCCGCCCCCATCCACGTCTATTTCGCGCTGCTGCCCGGCAGCCTGGTGCTGGACTGGGCAGGCCCCGCGGAGGCGCTGCGCATCGCCAACCAGACGCTGCGCGCACGGGGCCTGCCCGAGCGCTTCGTGCAGCACTTCGTGAGCCCCACGCCCGAGTCCATGACCTCCGTGGGCGTCGCGCTCACGGGCCTGGCGCCGTTGCCCGAGGTGCTGCCCAGCCCCGCCTGGGTGGTGCTGGTGGGCCTGCCGGGCCGGCGCATCGACGTGGGCCACGGCGAGGCCCAGGCGCTGCTGCACTGGCTGCGCGGCCTGCGCCCGGTGGCCGGGCAGCTCGAGCTGGTCACCGTGTGCGCCGGGGCGGTGCTCGCCGCGCATGCCGGCCTGCTCACCGGCCGGCGCGCCACCACGCACCACCTGCACCTCGACGAACTGGCCGAGGTGGACCCGCGCTGCGACGTGGCCGCCAACCGCGTGTTCGTGACCGACGGGCCCATCTACACCAGCGCGGGCGTCACCACCGGCATCGACCTGCTGCTGCACCGCATCTCGGACCTGTGCGGCCCCACCGTGGCCGTGCAGGTGGCGCAGGCGATGGTGATCGGGCTTCGCCGGGGCCCGGACGACCCGCAGTTCTCGCCCTTCCTGCACCACCGCAACCACCTGCACGCCGCGCTGCACCGCGTGCAGGACGCCGTGGGCCAGCAACCCCAGGCCGACTGGAGCGTGCCCGCCATGGCGGAGGTGGCACACACCTCGCCCCGGCACCTCACAAGGCTGTTCCTGGAGCATGCGGGCATCGCGCCGCTGGCGTACCTGCGCCGCATCCGACTGGCCACGGCCGAAGCGGCCCTGCAGTCCGGGCGCAACGTCACCCAGGCCGCGCAGATGGCGGGCTTCAGCTCCGACACGCAGCTGCGCCGCGCCTGGCACCAGTTCGGCCGGGGCGGCACGCCGTCCCAGGGCACGGCGCGGCGGCCCCACTGAGAAGGAACACACGGGAGAACACTGTGCGGCGTGGCATGGCCAATCAACAAGGGCCCTGCCCCGGCCACACGGACACCGCCGTGCCAGAGTCCCCTCGCGAAGGCGCTGCAGGAGCGGGATGTGGTCCCGACGGTCCAGAGGCTCAGGGGTGCGGCGCCGCAGTCCTGTACTTGAGGCTTTTCTGGCCTCCAGCGCTTGATGGGAAAGCGCTGACAGCTATATAAATAATAGCAATCATCTTACCCCGAGGGCTTCAGTACGCCTCGGGCACGTACATCGACGCGGGCACCGGCTGGCGCAGGTACTCGGGGTTGCGCACGCGGTCGGGCAGCACCACCGCCGGATGCGGCACCTCCTGGTAGGGCAGCTGCGACAGCAGGTGGGCGATGCAGTTCAGGCGCGCCTTTTTCTTGTCCACCGCCTGCACCACCCACCAGGGCGCCTCGGGGATGTGGGTGCGCTCCAGCATGGTTTCCTTGGCCTTGGTATAGGCCTCCCAGCGCACGCGGCTTTCCAGGTCCATGGGGCTGAGCTTCCACTGCTTGAGCGGGTCGTGGATGCGCCCGAGGAAGCGCAGGTGCTGCTCCTCGTCGGTGATCGAGAACCAGTACTTGACGAGCGTGATGCCCGAGCGCACCAGCATCTTCTCGAACTCGGGCACCGTGCGGAAGAATTCCTCGTATTCGTCGTCGGTGCAAAAGCCCATGACCCGCTCGACACCCGCGCGGTTGTACCAGCTGCGGTCGAACAGCACCATTTCGCCGGCGGCGGGCAGGTGCGCCACATAGCGCTGGAAGTACCACTGCGTGCGCTCGCGGTCGTTGGGCGCGGGCAGCGCGGCCACGCGGGCCACGCGCGGGTTCAGGCGCTGGGTGATGCGCTTGATCACGCCGCCCTTGCCCGCCGCGTCGCGCCCCTCGAACAGGATCACCACCTTCTGGCGGCTGTGCTGCACCCAGTCCTGCAGCTTGACGAGCTCGCCCTGCAGGCGGAACAGCTCCTTGAAGTAAAGCTGGCGCGCCAGCTTGTCCGTGGGCTGGGGGGCGCCGAGATCGTCCACGTTGCGGTCCTCGATCTCCAGCTCCAGCTCTTCGTCGTAGCTGTCGATCAGGTCGTTGGCGATGCGCTGCATCAAGTCCTGGGTGTCAAGGGTGTTCTGGTGAAACATGGGCAACCGATCCGTGCAGGCAAATAGACAGAGAGATGCGCCATCGTGGCGCCGGCAGGTGACAGTGTTGTGACATCGGCGTGATCTGTCACGGCGCTGTCACGCCCGCGCGCCAACATGCGGCGGTGCCAGCCTGTCTCCCTCCTTTCCGCCGCGCGCCCTCTTTGCCGTGAATGCCCACCTGAACTACGGCGGCGATGCCGCCGGGCTGATCTGCGGCTATCTGCTGGATGCCGACGCACCCCCGCGCGAAGTCGATTCGGCGCAGGCCGCGCAGTGGCTGAGCGCGCTGCGGCATCCGCCAGCCACGGGCACCGCAGCGCCGCAAGCGGAGCACGCCACCACCTTCCTGTGGCTGCATTTCAACCTGAGCCACGCGCAGGCCGTGCGCTGGATGGAGCGGCACGCCGGCCTGCCCGAGGCCTTCTTCGATGCGCTCAAGGACCGCTCGGTATCGACGCGCATCGAGCGCGACGACGACACGCTGATCGCCGTCCTCAACGACGCGCACTTCGACTTCGCGTTCGAGCCCTCGGACATCGCCACGCTCTGGACCAGCGTGGCGCCGCGCCTGATGGTGACCGGGCGCACGCGGCCGCTGCGCTCGGTGGATGCGCTGCGCACGGCGGTGCGCAGCGGGCAGGCGCCGCGATCCAGCGTGGCCCTGCTGGCCGAACTGATGCGCACCCAGGCCTCGGGCCTGGTGGACATCGTGCGCGGGGTGACCCAGCGCATCGACGACGTGGAGGACGAGCTGCTGGCCGGCCGCCTGGACCACAAGCGCGCGCGGCTCGGGGTGCTGCGGCGCCTGCTCGTGCGCCTGCAGCGGCTGCTGGCCCCCGAGCCCGCCGCGCTGTTTCGCCTGCTGCAGCACCCGCCCGCATGGATGGGCGCGGACGATGCCCAGGAGCTGCGCGACTCCACGGAGGAATTCTCGGTGGTGCTGCGCGACATGCAGGGCCTGCAGGAGCGCATCAAGCTGCTGCAGGAAGAGATCGCCGCCAACGTGCAGGAAGCCAACAGCCGCAGCCTCTTCGTGCTGACGGTGGTGACCGTGCTGGCCCTGCCCATCAACATCCTGGCGGGGCTGTTCGGCATGAACGTGGGCGGCGTGCCGCTGGCGGACAACGGGCACGGTTTCTGGATCATCGTGGCCGTGGTGGCCGCCTTCACGGCGGTGGCGGGCTGGCTGGCGCTGCGGGACACCCGCGATCGGTAGGTGCGGGCCCGGGCATGTCTACAATCGCGCCCCTTGCCCTGCTCCCGGACCGCTTTCCACCATGAACATCGTCGTCAACGAAGAACTCAAAGCCTATATCGAACCCCTGACCCCCGACGAGCACGAGGCCCTGGAGCGCAGCATCCTGGCCGAGGGCTGCCGCGACGCGCTGGTGCTGTGGGGCGACGTGCTGGTGGACGGCCACAACCGCTACGGCATCTGCCAGAAGCACGGCCTGCCCTTCCAGACGGTGCAGAACCCGCGTTTCCAGTCGATGGAGGACGTGCACCTGTGGATGATCGACCAGCACCTGGGGCGCCGCAGCGTGTCGGACTTCCAGCGCGGTGTGCTGGCCCTGCGCAAGCGCGAGATCATGGCCGAGCGCAAGGCGCGCGCCCCGGAGCCTTCGGAGTCACCCGACACCCTGGCCGCGGACGCCCCGGCGGCGCCCGAGGCCACTGCCGCCCTGCCCGCCCCCGATCCGCTGGCCAGCCGCGAGGCCATCGCCCGGGCCGCGCGGCTGAGCAGCAGCCAGGTGGTGATGATCGAGAAGATCCAGAAGCAGGCCGCCCCCGAGCTGGTGGCCGCCGTGAAGTCCGGCACCATTTCCATCAACGCCGCCGCCGCCGTGTCCACGCTGCCCGCCGAGGAGCAGGTGGCGGCCGTCGCCGCGGGCAAGGATGAGCTCAAGCAGGCCGCCAAGCGCGTGCGCGAACTCAACAAGCGCAAGCCGCGCGACGAAGCGCGTTCAGAGGAAGAAGAAAAGGAAGAAAAGGCCGCGCCACAGCCGGGCACGGGCGCCGAGGGAAGTGCCGACGAGCTGCAGGCCCTGCGCCACCGCGTGGCGGAACTCACCGCCGAGAACACCGAGCTGCGCCGGCAGCTGGCACAGCTACGGGCCGACCAGCCCGCGCACAGCGCGCCGTTCTAGCCGCGCAGTGCGTTGAGGCGGTCGGCAATCAGGTCGATGTCCAGACCGTCTTCGGCATGGGCCAGATAGGCCTGCAGGTCGGCCACGGCCTCGGCGGTATTGCCCCGCTCGGCATGGGCCAGCCCCCGGTCGCGCCGCTCGCCCCAGGCCTCGGGCAGCAGCACGATGAGCCGGTCGAGCACGGTGATCAGGCGCTGCCAGTCCTGCTGGGTGCGGTGCACCTCCTTGAGGTTGCGCAGCATGCGCGCGATGATGTCGCGCGGCGTGGCCGCCTGGAGGTACAGGCCCAGCGGCACATCGTAGTCGTCCACCAGGCCATTGCGTCGCTTGTAGGGCTCCAGCCGCTCGGCCAGTTCCTCGCGGCTGAGCGACTGGCCCGAGATCGGGTCGAGCACCACCTGTCCTTTGGGCAGCAGCACCTTGACCATGAAGTGCCCGGGGAACGCGATGCCCCGCGCATGCAGGCCCAGGCCCTGGGCCAGCTCCATCCACAGCACGGCCAGCGAAATCGGGATGCCCCGGCGCGTGCGCAGCACGGCGTTGAGGTAGCTGTTCTCGGGGTCGTAGTAGTTGTTGACGTTGCCGCCAAAACCCAGGTCGGCGAAGAAGAACTGGTTGAGGGTGCGCAGGCGCTGCAGCGCGGGCGCATCGGCGGGCAGGCGGCGCTTGATGCGGGCGAGCAGCTGGTCCATGTCGCCCAGCAACTGCTGCACATCCAGTTCCGGGTACTCGTCGTGGGCCAGGCTGGCCGCGGCCTCCAGCAGCGGAAAGTGGTCGTCGCTCTGCACCAGCGATGCAAAGTACTCCAGCGAGGTGGGCACGGAATAGCTCAGGGACATATGGCAGGGTTGTAAGTGCCGCGCCGGCCTGCGTCAAGCGACAGAAGGCACCGCTTGGCAGCACATTTGCGGCCTTTGCCGCCGTCAGCGCCGCAGCAGCTGGCGCAGCTTGAGGCCGGCCGCCCACAGCGCGCCGAAGTACAGCACGGCCGCCGCAGCCATGAGCCCGGCCAGCAGCCCTATGCGCCGAAGGGTCTGCCCCTTCATCGCCACCCAGTCGAAGTGCTGCGCGCCCCACGCCAGCAGCAGGGCCAGCAAGGCGCTCGCGGCGATCACCTGCAGGGCGAACTTGCCCCAGCCAGGCAAGGGCCGGTAGCTGCCGCGCCGCAGCAGGCCGATCAGCAGCCAGGCGGCATTGACGAGGGCCCCGATGCCGATGGTCAGCGTCAGGGCGGCGTGCTGCAGGTAGCGCACCAGCACCAGGTTCATCAGCTGCGTCAGCACCAGCACCGCCACCGCAATGAGCATGGGGGTGCGCATGTCGTGCTTGGCATAGAAACCGGGCGCCAGCACCTTGATGGCCACAATGCCCACCAGGCCCACGCCATAACCCGTGAGTGCCAGGGTGGTTTGGCGCACGTCCTGGTCACCAAAGGCCCCATAGTGGTACAGCACCGCCACCAGCGGCTCTGAAAAGACCAGCAAGGCCACCATGCAGGGCACCGACAGCAACACCACCAGGCGCAGCCCCCAGTCAAGCATGGCCGAATACCTTTCGTCGTCCTGCTTGGCGCGGGCGCTGGCCAGCTGCGGCATCAGCACCACCCCCAGCGCCACGCCCAGCAGCGCGGTCGGCAGCTCCATCAGCCGGTCGGCGTAGGTGATCCAGCTCACGCTGCCGGTGGCCAGGTGTGAGGCGATCTGCGTGTTGATGAGCAGCGAGACCTGCGCCACGCTCACCCCCAGCAGCGCGGGCAGCATCAGGCGGATCACCTTGCGCGTGGTGGGGTCCGACCAGGCGGCCCGGATCGCCGCCCAGCGCACCCCGATGCGCGGCAGCAGCCCCAGGCGCGCCAGCGCGGGCACCTGGATGGCCAGCTGCAGCAGCCCCCCCACCATGACCCCGGCGGCCTGCGCGTAGATGGGCTCGATGCCATGACGGGCGAACCAGGGCGCCCCCAGGACGATGGAGAGAATGAGCGCGATGTTGAGCAGCACCGGCGACGCCGCGGGCACCGCGAACTTCTTCCAGGTATTGAGAATGCCCCCCGCCAGGGCCACCAGCGACATGAAGCCGATGTAGGGGAACATCCAGCGCGTCATGGTGACGGCGGCGTCAAAACCCTGGGGCGACTGCTGGAGCCCGCTGGCCATGCCCCACACCATCCAGGGGGCGCCCAGCACACCGGCAATACACAGCAGCACCAGCGTCCATGCGAGCAAGGTGCCCACATGGTTGATCAGCGCCCGGGCCCCTTCGTCGCCCTCCTGGGCACGGGTGGCGGACAGCACCGGCACGAACGCCTGGCTGAAGGCCCCTTCGCCGAGGACCCGGCGAAACAGGTTGGGAATGCGGAACGCCACATTGAAGGCGTCCGTCATGGCGCTGACCCCGAAGACCGAGGCCATGAGCAGCTCCCGCACCAGCCCGGTGATGCGGGAGACGAGGGTCAGGAGGGAGACGGTGGAGGCGGCTTTGAACAGTGACACCGCAAGAAGTGTAGCCCCCCTGTGCCGCTGCGCGCCGTCCCCCAGGAGCGTCTCCCAGGGAGGCCGCACCCGGTGGCCTGGCAGAGCCGGTTCCACGGGTGCGCAGGCGATGGCAACGCGCCGGCAGCAGCCGCCGTGACCACGGTAAGTGGCTCTGGGCTATAATCGCGGGCTTTGCTGGCATCATCCTCAGACTCAAGGAATCAAAACCATGGCATCCGCTAAACCCAAGAAGAAGAACCCGCGCCTGGCGTCGGGCCGCAAGCGCGTCCGTCAGGACGTCAAGATCAACGCTGCGAACACCTCGCTGCGCTCCAAATACCGTACCGCTGTCAAGAACGTCGAAAAGGCTGTTCTGGCTGGCGACAAGACCAAGGCGACCGAACTGTTCGCCAAGATGCAGGCCGTGGTCGACACCGTGGCTGACAAGGGCATCTTCCACAAGAACAAGGCTGCTCGCGACAAGAGCCGTCTGTCCGCCAAGGTGAAAGCCCTGGCCCTGGCCGCCTGACCCACTTCAGGCAAACAGCCCGAACGGCATCCGCCGTTCGCCGTTTGTAACGGGTGCGCTGCCAGCAAAACGAACAAACCGCCTTCGGGCGGTTTTTTCGTTTCTGGATGCAAATGGCGCGCCCCGTCTCTTTACGATAAATTATTGAAGAACCATAATTATTGGAATTTCATAAAAACCAATAAACCATGACCTTCCGGCGAACCGCCCTCGCGCAGGAGATGGCCACGCAATTGCTGCGGCCCTCGTTTCTCGACACGTCGCTGCGCTCGGGCCTGTTCCTGGCGGGGCAGCGGCGCGTGGGCAAGACCACCTTCCTGGCCACCGACCTGATCCCCGCGCTGGAGGCCCTGGGCGCCATCGTGGTCTATGTGGACCTGTGGAGCCAGCCCCAGGCCAACCCGGCCGACCTGGTGCACGAGGCGATCCGCAAGGCCTTGAAGGAGCTCCAGACGCCGGGCTCGGCCATCCTCAGGCGGCTCAAGGATGTCTCCAGCGTCGATGCCGGCGCGGCGGGGTTCAAGTTCGGGTTCAAGCTCTCCGATGTGGGCAAGGAAAAAGGTGTGAGCCTGGCCCAGGCGTTCAAGGAACTGATCGACCAGGCCCGCACGGACGTGGTGCTCATCATCGACGAGGTCCAGCACGCCCTGGGCAGCGCCGACGGCGACAACATGCTGCACGCGCTCAAGGCCGCGCGCGACGCCATCAACACCCGCCCCGGCACGCCCGGCTATTTCCTGTTCCTGGGCACGGGCTCCCACCGCGCGCGGGTGCAGGAGCTCACGCTCAAGGGCAACCAGGCGTTCAACGGCGCGGTGACCAACGAGTTTCCGGTGCTGGGCCGGGACTTCATCGACTACGTGCTGGAGCAGGTCCGCCCCCAGCTCGGGCCCATGCTCCCGGCCCCGGATGTCGCGGAGGCGGCCTTCAAAAGCATGGGGAGCCGGCCCGAGGAGCTGATGAAGGCCCTGAACATCCTGCGCAGCCTGCCGCCGGACGCGCGGCCCGACGAACATCTGCCGACCATCGCCCAATCGCTGGGCGCGGCCGCGGCCGACGTCGAACTGCAGAAGGTGGAAGCCATGGGTCCCCTGGCCGAGGCCGTGTTCTCGCGCATCTGCAGCATCGGTGGCGACGTCAAGGGCGTGTTCACCGCCGACGCCCTCAAGGCCTACGCAGCGCAGATTGGCCGCGAGGCCACGGCCCAGGAGGTGCAGGGCGTGATCGGGATGATGACCTCGGCCAACCTGCTCATGCGCGTCCGGCACGGGCACTACGGGGTGACGGACCCGTTCGTGGAGAAGGCCTGGATGGCCAGACTGCGGTCGGACCAGCTCCTGCGCGCCAGCCCCGCACCGGATCCTGACCACGGCGCAGCGTGATCGCAAAACACTGAACGGCGGTGGAACCGCGGCCCCGGAAGTGGCCGGCCACGCCACGAAAGACGCTCCGCACCTGCCGGCGCAGGCGCATCGGGGGAAAGGTCAAGGCCTGGCGGAAGGCGCCGGGGGCGGGTCTGGCAACAGGCAGGCTTCGGCCACCTGCAGATTGTTGTCCCGTGCGAAGTTGATGACGAAGTCCCAGGCCATGGGTTCGTGGTCGCGCAGGTCGCGGTGCACCACCACGCACTTCACCCCGTTGAGCGTGGTCGGAATGCACCAGGGCGAGTAACTCAGATGGCTGCCGGGCCGCGCTCCGCCCGGGCGAAAACTGCTCATCACCCCGGCCAGCCGCTCGGCCCAATCACTGGGGCGAAAGGTCTTCCCGTCATGGGTAATGCCCTGGATGAAGACTTCTTTGGAGGTGGGGGAAACCATCGGGATTGGAGTGGTAGTGGGGCGCGGCCAAGGCAGGATCACTGCATGCTGCACCGCAACGCGCATTCTAACTCTTATATAAGAGCTGGGACCCTAATCCACATGCTGGACTCCGGATCAGGCTCCGAAACAGCGTGGGCCGCGCCGCATTGCAGTAATGCGCAATCGTCAACAGCCGTTCATCGTGCTCCCCCTAGAATCGTGCTTCGCTTTCTCGGGCTTCGATCCCTCAAGGGCAGCCCATCACCGTACCGTCAGGAGATTTCTGCATGACCGCCACCACCCCGGCAGCTTCGCCCCACGTGATGAACACCTATGGCCGCGTACCCATCGCGCTGGCCCGTGGCCAGGGCAGCCGAGTCTGGGACGTGAACGGCAAGGAATACCTGGACGGCCTGGGCGGCATCGCCGTGAACACCCTGGGCCACAACCACGCCAAGCTCGTGCCCGCGCTGCAGGACCAGATCACCAAGCTGATCCACACCTCCAACTACTACCACGTGCCGCTGCAGGAACAGCTCGCGGCCAAGCTGGTGGAGCTGTCGGGCATGCAGAACGTGTTCTTCTGCAACTCGGGCCTGGAAGCCAATGAGGCGGCCCTGAAGATCGCCCGCAAGTTCGGCGTGGACAAGGGCATCGCCAAGCCCGAGATCGTGGTGTACGAGAAGGCCTTCCACGGCCGCTCCATCGCCACCATGTCGGCCACGGGCAACCCCAAGATCTACAGCGGCTTCGGCCCGCTGGTGGAAGGCTTCATCCGCGTGCCGCTGAACGACATCGAAGCCATCAGGAAGGCCACCGAAGGCAACCCCAACGTGGTGGCCGTGTTCTTCGAGACCATCCAGGGCGAAGGCGGCATCAACCCGATGCGCATCGAATACCTGCAGCAGCTGCGCAAGCTGTGCGACGAGCGTGGCTGGCTCATGATGATCGACGAAGTGCAGTGCGGCATGGGCCGCACCGGCAAGTGGTTCGCCCACCAATGGGCGGGCATCGTGCCCGACGTGATGCCCCTGGCCAAGGGCCTGGGCTCGGGCGTGCCGATCGGCGCGGTGGTGGCCGGCCCCAAGGCCGCCAACGTGCTGCAGCCCGGCAACCACGGCACCACCTTCGGCGGCAACCCGCTGGCGATGCGCGCCGGGGTCGAGACCATCCGCATCATGGAAGAGGACGGCCTGCTGCACAACGCCGTCACCGTGGGCGACCACCTGCGCGCGGCGCTGCAGCGCGAGCTGGGCAGCCTGCCCGGCGTGAAGGAGATTCGCGGCCAGGGCCTGATGCTGGGCATCGAGCTTGCCAAGCCCTGCGGCGCGCTGATTGGCCGCGCGGCCGAGGCGGGCCTGCTGCTGTCGGTCACGGCCGACAGCGTGATCCGCCTGGTGCCGCCGCTGATCCTCACCACCGCCGAGGCCGACGAGATCGTCGCCAAGCTGACCCCGCTGGTCAAGGCCATCCTGGCCGAATAGGCCCGCCGCGATACATTGCATCCATGAAACATTACCTGCAGTTCAACGACCTCACCGCCGACGAATACGCCTACCTGTTCGAGCGCGCCGCGCTCATCAAGAAGAAATTCAAGGCCTACGAAAAGCACCACCCGCTGGTGGACCGCACGCTGGCCATGATCTTCGAGAAGGCCAGCACGCGCACGCGCGTGAGTTTTGAAGCCGGCATGTACCAGTTGGGCGGCTCCGTGGTGCACCTGACCACGGGCGACAGCCAGCTGGGCCGCGCCGAGCCCATCGAGGACAGTGCCAAGGTCATCAGCCGCATGGTCGACCTGGTGATGATCCGCACCTACGAGCAGGCCAAGATCGAGCGCTTTGCCGCCAATTCGCGCGTGCCGGTCATCAACGGCCTGACCAACGAATACCACCCCTGCCAGATCCTGGCCGACATCTTCACCTTCATCGAGCACCGCGGCGCCATCAAGGGCAAGACCGTGGCCTGGGTGGGTGATGGCAACAACATGGCCAACACCTGGCTGCAGGCGGCATCGCTGCTGGGCTTCAAGGTGCACGTGAGCACGCCGCGCGGCTACGAAGTGGATGAGAAACTGGCCGCTGGCGCAGGCGGAATCAGCGCTGGCAGCTATCAATTCTTTAGCAACCCGCTGGAAGCCTGCCAAGGCGCCGACCTGGTGACCACCGACGTGTGGACCAGCATGGGCTACGAGGCCGAGAACGAAGAGCGCAAGAAAGCCTTCGCCGACTGGTGCGTGGACGCCGAAATGATGGCCGCCGCCAAGCCGGACGCCCTGTTCATGCACTGCCTGCCCGCCCACCGGGGCGAAGAAGTCGAAGCGGACGTGATCGACGGGCCGCAGTCCGTGGTGTGGGACGAGGCAGAAAACAGGATGCACGTGCAAAAGGCACTCATGGAGTACCTTTTGCTCGGCCGGATTGCATGACATGCGATCCGTTGGCGCGCCCGCGCCGGCAGCCTGTTTCGGCGCAGGCTCATGTCCGCACAGCGGACGTGAAGCGGCCGCAGGCCGCGCGCCGAAGCCACAACAGGATGCACGTGCAAAAGGCACTCATGGAGTACCTTTTGCTCGGCCGCGTGGCCTGATCCACTTCTCCACCATGCCCTGGCGCCGCCAGCCCGTCCATGGCGCCGAACTGCAGGCGCACTGGAACGCGCTGGGCCAGTCGCTGGGCCGCGACACCCCCGCCTGGCGCGCCGAGGGCCGGCGCCTCATCCTGGGCTGGGCCCACTGGCCCCGCGCGTACCACGACACCACGCACCTGTGGGCCTGCCTGCGGCACCTGCAGGCCGTGCAGGACCAGCAGCCCGGTGCCCTGCAAGACCCCCATGCCACCGCCCTCGCCCTGTGGTTCCATGACGCGATCTATTGGCCGTGGAGCAAACACAACGAGGAGCGCAGTGCCGACGGGGCCATGCGCTTCCTGCGCAGCCAGAACCTGCCCGAGCCCATGGTCCTGCGCGTGCACCAGCACATCCTCGACACCCGCCACAACCCCGGCGCGCTGGCCGGTGATGCGCAATGGGTTGTCGACATCGATCTGGCCATCCTCGGCCAGATCGACGCGGTCTACCGCCAGTTCGAGCGCAACGTGCGGCGTGAGTACTTCTTCGTGCGCTGGCCACGGTATGCAGTGGGGCGCAGCGCGGTGCTGCAGGGGTTTCTGGAGCGGCCGCGAATCTATGGCACGGAATGGTTCCATGAACGCCATGAAGCGCAGGCGCGCATCAACCTAAGCAACGCCTTGGCAGCCCTGCGAGCGGGAACGCTCTACGCCTGAGCCCCCATCAGTCGCAGGGTTCGAATCGCTTGCACTCGTCAGCAATGTGGATGGCGGTCAGCGTGTTTTCACCGTCCACGCGCCGGGCCTGAAACCTGACCCATGCGCCCTCGGAGATGCCGGCCAGAAGGCTTGCGTCGACGACCCGAAAGGTCTGCGTCGCGAACGGAATCTTCGCGCGGGGCAGCAACTTCAGGCGCACATACAGCTTCTTGCCGCCGCTCCCGCTTTCGCGGTCCACGGACACCACACGCGCCCGCGTGTAGACCGCTTCCGTGGAACCTTGATCAGCCGCCTGCGCGGCGGCGGCGGCAGCGCCAGCACCGATCATCGCCCACACCGTCAGAACCCAGGCACCGCGCGGCATGGTCAAAACGCCCACGCGCCCAGCTGGTAGTAGTCGAACCCACCTGTGCGCCCGCCCAGGCATTGGGCCAGGAAGTCTTCGGTCTTGCGGTACATGGTGAGGTTGTTGCTCCACTTCTGGTTGCCATGGCCGTCGCCGGTGAAGGTGACGTAGTCCACCTCCTTGCCCGCCTTGCGCAGTGCGGCCACCATCCGTTCGGACTGATCCAGCTTCACCCGAGGGTCGTTCACGCCATGCATGACGAGGATGGGCTTTTGCGCATGCTCGGCGCGGTACAGGGGCGACTTGGCATCCATGCGGGCGCGGTCCTCAGGCACGGCCGGATTGCCCACATAGCGATGCCACCAGGGCAGGCCCAGCTCCCAATAGGGCGGCGCGGCCTCCAGCAGCCGGGCGATGTCCGTCACGCCCACCACGTCCACGGCGCAGGCAAAGACCTCAGGGGTAAAGGTCGCGCCGACCAGCGCCGAGTAGCCGCCGTAGCTCGCGCCGTAGATCGCCACGCGCGTCGGGTCGGCCACGCCCTGCTCCACGGCCCAGCGCACGCCGTCCACCAGGTCATCGTGCATGCGTCCCGCGAATTCGCCCCTGGCCTTTTCCATGTGGGCGCGGCCATAGCCGCTGGAGCCACGGTAGTTGACCTGCAGGACGGCATAGCCACGGTTGGCAAGGAACTGCTGCATCGCACGGCTTGTGGCCCCATCGCCCCAGCGGTCGCGCGCCCAGGGACCGCCATGCACCAGCAGCACCATCGGCAAGCTTTGCTGCGCCACGCCCTGCGGCAGCGTGAGGTATCCGTGCACCGTCAGGCCGTCGCGGGCGGTGTAGGTGATGGGCCTGGTCGGTGCCAGGTCCTTGGCAATCAGGCTCAGGCGGTTTTCCCCGAGGAACCGTGGCTCGTGCCCTTCGCGCAGCAGATAGCTGCGCGTGCCGCGGTCCGTGGAGACAGCTACCGTCAACACAGTGTCGGTGCGGTCCATGCTGGTCACGAACACCTCTGCCGACTGTTCGCCCGCCAGTGCGGACAGCCGCGCGGCCAACGCGGGGTCGAACACCTGGCGCGCCGGGTAGCCTGGCATGAAGTTGGCCACCAAAGGCTCGCGCGTTCGGCGGCTCAGCGTTACGCTGTCCAGGTCCACATCGGGCGATGCGAACAACTCATCCTCGGCGCCGGTGATCATGTCGAGCCGCACCAGCGCCAGCTTGTCGCGGCCACGGTTGGACAGAGCCCACGCCTTGCGCCCCTCGTCGTGCAGGCCAAAGATGCTCAGGGTGTCCCAGCGGCTGCGCTGCGCCACGGTGACCCAGCTGCCGGGCTCCGTGCCTGGACGCTCCAGCAGGGCCTCGTCGCCGCGCAACTGCGCGCGCGCCCGCAGCTGGCCACCCGGGTCCACGCCCCACCAGTTGACGTTGCCAGGGTTGGTGGCCAGCAGCACCGGCGCGCCGCCTGCAGCGCTGACCCGGTACAGGTCGAAGACTTTCTTGTCGCGCTGGTTGGAGGTGACGGTGAAGTCGGCAGTGCCCTCCACGGCGTCCACAAAATGCGCCACCGAACGGGGCGCCGGCATCAGCTCGCGCAAGTCCGTGCCGGGGCCCTCCACTTCGCCCGCAAAGATGCGCGTGTTCTCATCGCCCGTGAGGTCGGCCGTGATGCCCAGCCAGCGGCTGTCTGCGC
Organism: Acidovorax sp. GW821-FHT10E03; assembly: GCF_059415205.1. Lineage (NCBI taxonomy): Bacteria > Pseudomonadati > Pseudomonadota > Betaproteobacteria > Burkholderiales > Comamonadaceae > Acidovorax > Acidovorax sp. GW821-FHT10E03. The sequence goes on from NZ_JBWKMU010000016.1 coordinate 16,608, forward strand.
TGAAGCGGATAGATCGGGCCCGGATGCGGAAGGCCTTGGCACTGCCACCGTCGATAGGCTGCACCCAGATCGCGGGCACCACACCATCCACGCCGAACCAGGCGATGCGCTGGCCGTCCGGCGACACCCGGTAACCACCGGTGGACTGCCGGCTGGCCACGAAGTCGCGCACCGGCACCAGATCGGGCAACTGACCGCCCACCAGCGCAGGGTGCGCAGGGCCACTGGCGCAACCCGCCAGCCACAGTGCACACACCGCCAGACCTGCCCATGTGCAGAACCGTTTCATTTGCATGCCACCCGCTCCCGATATTGCTTGTTGATGTGCTTGGGATTGTGAAAGAGCCCAGCTTAAGGCACGCCAAAGAAGGCCCGCCAATCGCGCACGCCACAGGCCGCCGCGCATTGCCAGCCCCCACAATGCCTCCCATGCACATCCTGCTCATCGAAGACGACCTCGACCTGGGCCGCGCGCTGCAGTCCGCGCTGAAGGTGGAGGGCCTGACCAGCGAATGGCTGCGCCGCGCCGTGGATGCGCCGGCCACGGTGGACGCAAACACCATCGACTGCGTGCTGCTGGACCTGACCCTGCCCGACGGCAGCGGGTTCGACCTGCTCGCCCGCTGGCGCGCGCAGGGCCAGCAGGTGCCCATCATCGTGATCACCGCGCGCTCGGCGGTCGAGGACCGGCTGGCGGGGCTGGACGGCGGCGCGGACGACTTCGTGATCAAGCCCTTCGCCACGGCCGAGCTGATGTCGCGCATCCGTGCGGTGCTGCGCCGCAGCGCGCGGCAGGCCAGCGAGCGCTGGGTGCTGGGCGAGCTGGTGGTCGAGCCCCGGCGCCACCAGGCGCGGCGCGGCGGCGAGCCGCTGGATCTGTCGCCGCGCGAGTTCCAGCTGCTGCTGGAGCTGGCGCGCGAGCCCGGCGCCGTGGTGCCCAAGGGCGTGCTCGCCCAGCGGCTGGACCCGCTGGGCGAGCCGGTGGATTTCGGCGCCATCGAAGTGCACGTGTCCAACCTGCGCCGCAAGATCGGGCCGGAGCTGATCCGCACCGTGCGCGGGGTGGGCTATCTGCTGCAGGCATGACCCGCCCCATCTCCCTTCCCCGCAAGCTGCACACCGCCTGGACCAGGCTGGCGGAGCCCACGCTGGTGCGCCGCAGCGTGATCTCGGTCATGGTGGCCTTCGTCCTGGTGTGGGTTGTCCTGCTCGGCTACAACTACGTCAACTACAAGCAGGCCATCACCTATGACCCGGGCCTGCAGAAGTATGGCGACGCGGTGCTGGACTCACTGACCCACCTCACGGACCGTTCGCAAGCCTCCGCCGCTCTGGCCTCGACCGACCACTGGACCAACATCCGCCGTCGCCAGATCGGCCTGCTGCCCGGCACATTGCTGCATGAACTGAAAGACGCCGCCACCGGCCAGCCGGTATTCGCATCGCCCGGGCTGCAACCGTTGACGCCGCCGCCCGCCACGCCAGAAGCGGTGGGCGTGATCACGGAGGCCCGTCTGGGCGGCACCGTCTACCGCATCTACACGGGCCACAATGCGCGCTGGGCCTTGCGGGTGATCGAGCCCAAACGCACGGACTCCAACTTCCTGCAGTACAACGGCCGTGCGCTGGTGCCCTATCTGCTGCTGGCCTCGCCCTTCGTGCTGCTGCCCGTCTGGCTGTCGGTGCGCAATGGCCTGCGCCCCCTGCAGCAACTCGCCCGGCGCATCGCACAGCGCAACACCGACGACCTGAAGCCCGTGGGCTTCAACGCGCGGCACCGCGAGCTCAAGCCGCTGGAACAGTCGCTGGACCACCTCTTCGCCCAGCTGCGCCAGAAGGTCGAGCGCGAGCGGGCCTTCGTGCAGGATGCCGCGCACGAGATCCGCACGCCGCTGGCCGTGATCACGGCGCAGGCCCATGTGATGGCGCGCTCGCAGAGCGAGGACGAACGCACGCAGGCCCAGGCGCACCTGGAGCAGGCCATTGCCCGCACCTCGCACCTGGCGCAGCAGCTGCTGGACCTGGCCGCGCTCGACGAGGCGCAGCGCCCCGCACCGCGCGACCTGGACGTGGCGCAGTGGCTGCGCGCCGCGCTCGCACAGGCCGCGCCGCAGGCGATGGCGCGGCAGATCGAGCTGTCGCTGGACGCTCCCGACAGCCTACCCGCGCGGCTCGACCTGCCCGCCTTCGAATCCATCGCGCACAACCTCATCGACAACGCCGTGCGCTATGCCGAGTCGGGCGGCAGCGTGTCGCTCACCCTGCGCGAGGAAGCCGGCGAGCTCCACCTGGCGGTGCAGGACGACGGGCCGGGCATTCCCGCCGCCGAGCGCAGCCGGGTGTTCGAGCGTTTCTACCGGGGCCTGGGGCATGCCGCCAACGGCTCGGGGCTGGGCCTGGCCATCGTGCGGCAGGCCGTGCTGCGCATGGGCGGGCAGGTGCGGCTGGGGGACGGCCTGAATGGCCGGGGCGTGGGCTTTTTCGTCGGCATTCCCCTCCCGCGCGCTGCCTGACAGGCCCTTCCTGGGCCGCCCCGCCAGGCGCATCCGGCCGCCTGCGGCATCTGCGCAGGGCGCCCGTCCCCCTGCCGGGGGGTTCCAGGCCAGAGACCGCGCCAGCCACCGGGCGCGCACGCGGCACGGGCTGCCGCCGCTGGGGGCAGGGCCGATCTTCCAGGCCTGCCACGCAGATCGTTTAGGCTTCAACAAAATGCGAAAGGTGTTGGAAATAACCGACACCATGGTTTTTGCGGGACATGCAAACTTTGTCCCATGCCAACCAGCCCCTCTTCTTCCACAGCCCGCAGGCTCTGGGACATTTCGCCGCCCGTGCACGCGGGCAGCCCCGTGTTCCCGGGCGATACGGCCTACAGCCAGCAGTGGTGCGCCACCATCGGGCCCGGCTGCCCGGTGAACGTGAGCGCCATCACGCTGTCGCCCCACGTGGGCGCGCATGCCGATGCGCCCCTGCACTACGACGAGCATGGCGCCAGCATCGGCGACGTGCCGCTCGACGCCTTCCTGGGCCCCTGCCGCGTGATCCACGCCATCGCGCGCGGGCCGCTCATCACCTGGGACCACATCGCGCACGCGGTGGACGCCACCCTGCCCCAGCGCGTGCTGGTGCGCACCTACGAACACATGCCAGTGGACCGCTGGGATGGCGCGCTGGCGGCCTACGCCCCCGGCACCATCGAGCGGCTGGCCGACATGGGCGTGCTGCTGGTGGGCATCGACACCGCCAGCATCGACCCGGCGGACAGCAAGACCCTCGACAGCCACCAGGTCATTCGCCGCCGCGGCCTGCGCGTGCTCGAAAACCTGGTGCTCGACGAGGTGCCCGAAGGCGACTACGAGCTCATCGCCCTGCCGCTCAGGCTCGCCACCGCCGACGCATCGCCGGTGCGCGCCGTGCTGCGGCGGCTGGCCTGAACCATCGCATTTTCAAGCCTTTTTGGCCACCACCGCTTGATGGACAAGCGCCAATAGCTATTAAAACAGAAGCAAACCATCCACCTGCCACCATGACCCTCACCGCACAAGACTGCCGCGCCCTCGATGCGCAAGACCCCCTCGCCCCCCTGCGCGGGCACTTCACACTGCCCCCGGGCGTGATCTACCTGGACGGCAACTCGCTGGGCGTGGCCCCCAAGGCTGCCGCAGCGCGCGTGGCCGATGTGGTGACGCGCGAGTGGGGCACGGACCTCATCAAATCCTGGAACACCGCGAGCTGGTTCGATCTGCCCCAGCGCCTGGGCAACCAGCTGGCCCCGCTGATCGGCGCGGGCCCGAACGAGGTGGTGTGCACCGACAGCACCTCGATCAACCTGTACAAGGTGCTGAGCGCGGCGCTGAACATCGCCCGCGAGGACGGCCCGGCGCGCAAGCGCGTCGTGAGCGAGCGCAGCAACTTCCCCACCGACCTGTACATCGCCGAGGGCCTGTGCAAGGAGCGCGGGCTGGAGCTGGTGCTGGTGGAGCCCGAGGAGATCGCCGCCGCGCTGGCCCCCGACGTGGCCGTGCTGATGCTCACCCACGTGAACTACCGCACCGGCGCCATGCACGACATGGCCGCCATCACGGCCGCAGCGCATGCCCAGGGCATCCTGTGCGTGTGGGACCTGGCGCACAGCGCGGGCGCGGTGCCGGTCGACCTGCATGGCGCGGGCGCCGACTTCTCCATCGGCTGCGGCTACAAGTACCTGAATGGCGGCCCCGGCGCACCGGCGTTTGTGTGGGTGCACCCGCGCCACGCCGACCGCTTCTGGCAGCCGCTGTCGGGCTGGTGGGGCCACGCGGCTCCGTTTGCCTTCACCCCCGACTACAAACCCGCAACAGGCATCACGCGCTACCTGTGCGGCACGCAGCCCATCATCAGCCTGTCGGCGCTGCAGTGCGGGCTGGACGTGTTCACGGCCGCGCAGGCGCTGGGCGGCATGGCCGCGCTGCGCACCAAGTCGCTGGCACTCACCGACCTGTTCATACAGCTCGTGGAAGAACGCTGCGCGGGCCACGGCCTGGGCCTGGCCACGCCGCGCGACCATGCCCGGCGCGGCTCGCAGGTGTGCCTGACGCGCGACGAGGGCGCGGGCGTCAACGGCCAGGGCAGCGGCGCCTATGCCATCGTGCAGGCGCTGATCGCGCGCGGCGTGATCGGCGACTTCCGCAAGGGGGACGGCGGCCAGGGCCCGCACAAGGACATCCTGCGCTTTGGCTTCACGCCGCTGTACCTGGGCTTTGAAGACGTATGGAATGCCGTGGAGCACCTGCGCCAGGTGCTGGAGAGCGGCGACTGGCAAAAGCCCGAGTTCAACCAGACGCACGCCGTGACCTGACCGGGAAGGAGATTGACCATGTGCCCCTTCTCGCAAACCCCGTCGCAAGGCGCTGCCGGCGCAGCGTCCGCCACGCCCCTGCCCGAGTCCATCGTGCACGAGGAACGCGCCCAGCTCGACTTCAGCCAGTCGATGAGCTACGGCGACTACCTGCAGCTCGACGCCATCCTCACCGCGCAAAAGCCGCTCTCGCCCGCACACGACGAGATGCTGTTCATCGTGCAGCACCAGACCAGCGAGCTGTGGATGAAGCTTATGCTGCACGAGCTGCGCGCGGCCATAACGCACATCGCCAACGACGAGTTGCAGATGGCCTTCAAGATGCTGGCGCGCGTCTCCAAGATCATGGAGCAGCTGGTGCACGCCTGGGACGTGCTGGCCACCATGACACCGCCCGAATACACCGCCATGCGCCCGTACCTGGGCCAGTCCAGCGGCTTTCAGAGCTACCAGTACCGCAGCATCGAGTTCGCCCTGGGCAACAAGAACCGCGCCATGCTCAAGCCCCACGAGCACCGTGCCGACCTGCTGGCCCAGGTGCAGGCCGCGTACGAGGCGCCCTCGCTGTACGACGAAGCCCTGCGCCTGCTGGCGCGCCGCGGCATCCCCGTGCCCGCCAGCCACCTGGAGCGCGACTGGACCCAGCCCTACGCGGAAAGCGACGGCGTGGAGCAGGCCTGGCTGGTGGTGTACCGCAACCCCAAGGAGCACTGGGACCTGTACCAGCTGGGCGAGGAACTCACCGACCTGGAAGACGCATTCCGCCTGTGGCGCTTCCGGCACGTGACCACCGTGGAGCGCGTGATCGGCTTCAAGCGCGGCACGGGCGGCACCGGCGGCGTGAGCTACCTGCGCAAGATGCTGGACGTGGTGCTGTTCCCCGAGATCTGGAAGCTGCGCACGGACCTCTGAGCAGCGGGGCACGGGCCTGCCAGCACGCAAAAAAGAAGCCTGCCGCCCCCTGGCGGACAGGCCTTCGAGATGCCGGCAGCGCTTTCCACACAAGCGCTGGCAGCTATTATTTTTGTAGTTTTTTCTCCCTTGAGCACGCGTCCCCGTCCAGCCCGCCACTGGCCGCGCCGGGACGTTCATCCTGGCGCCGCCTTCAGTCCCCCACCTTGGTGAACACCTGCCCGCCCGAGAGCTGGTAGGCGGCGTTGTCCACCTGCAGGCTGCGCTCGCTGGTGATGTCGAAACGCTGGTGGAGCTCGGGCGTGTCGCCGTTCAGGATGGGCGTGGAGACGGCCATGGAGCGCAGCGCCAGCGTGCCGGCGCTGGTGTTCACTTCCAGCCGTGCGGCCCCCTGGTAGCCCCGCAGCGCAGGCGATGTGCCGGCGGCCGTCGGGGCCTGGTAGACCCGGGCGGGAAACGCCAGGCGCACCCGGGTGTCCAGGGCCTGCACGTCGAGCACGGGGCGCGTGCTGTCGAGCGTGGTGATGCTGCCACGGCCACCCAGCTTCCCGGCCGCCAGCCGCCGGCCCTGCGCCGGGTTGCGCACGTCAAACAGCGCAAGCTGGATGCCCTCGGCCGTGCCGCCGAGCGTGCTGTCCTTGCCCACGCCCAGCAGCAGCCCGCCGGGCAGCGGGACCAGGTGGTCCGCATGGCCGCCAGCCGCCAGCTCGCCCGCCACCGTGGGGTTCGCCGGGCTGGCCAGGTCGAGCACCCACACGGGCTCGGCCGCGGCGAAGGTGGTGGCATAGGCCCGTGGGCCCGCGAAGAACACGGTGTCCACCTGCTGGTCGCCGCGTGCCGTGCGCGGCTTGAGGGCCAGCTTGGCCTGCACGCTCAGGCGGCTGTCGCTGCCGCTGTCGCGCAGCACCGTCAGCAGCGCGGGCGAGGCCTGCTGCGCCTGGATGGTCACCGGCGGCATGCCGCTTTGGCCCGCCGCGCCCGTGAAGGTCAGCACGCGCAGGTCGTTCTGGTGCTCGTTCAGGCGCGACGGCATGCGGCGCAGGTCCCAGCCCAGGTGGCCGTCCACGCTGCCCGATGCGTCATAGTCCACCTGCGCGCCCCGGAAGGTGAACTTGTGGATGTCGGTGCGGCTGCCCGCCGGGAACACGGTGTTGATCACGTCGCCGCCATAGCGGTACTGGCGCGAGCTGGCCACGTACACGCTGCGCGCGCCCAGGTGCACCGCCTCGCTGCCCCCCGCGAAGCACCGGCTCGTGCGCGCCAGGTTCGATGACGCCAGGTCGATGGCCGTGATGGAAGTGAGCTGCAGCGACAGCGAGGCATTGCCCGTCTGCACCAGGCAGTCGGCTTCGTTCACCAGCGGCTGGGGCTGGCCGCCGTCCACGCGCAGGGTCGGAATCAGCGCGGCGGTGTTCAGGTCCTTGAGCGCGGCCTCCACGGCCGATGCCGAAGCCCCGGCAGGCACGTTGAAGCGCAGAAGGTCGGGCGACCAGGTGGTGACCAGGTACAGCGTGTTGCCAATCAGGCGGCTGCCCACCAGCAGCCCGTCGATGCGCATCTGCTTGAGCTGCATCGGGGCCGCGTCCTTGCCGACCGAGAACAGGTCCAGCGACAGCATGCGGCTGTATTCGGGCATCACGGTGATGCCCGCGTCCGCCGCCACGATGGGCTGCCGGTCGGCATACGGGTCCTGCTGGGACAACACGGCGGCACGCGTGCCGCCGCCCGCCACGTACAGGCCATGGGGGATGAACTTCGCGTCCAGCGTGACGCGGCCCACGTTGCTCAGGCTGCCATCGGCCGCGCGGGCCAGGGCCGAGAAACGCGGAGGTTCGCGGCCCGCGTCCGTGGCGTAGGCCCGGTGCAGGCCGTAGAGCATGCCGCCCTCGGCCTTGATGAGGCCGTCTTCCTCCACCGCAGGCCCGGCCAGCGGCACGCCCGTGTTGGCGACCACGCTGCCCGCGGCGCTCAGCGCTCCCACGGTGGGCACGGTGATGGCCGTGCCGCTGTAGCCCAGCGCGGCCCGCTGGGCGATCTTGGCCTTGAAGTACGCCACCAGATCGCCAGAGCGCGTGACCTGCAGCCGCGCCTCGTTGGGCGTGAGCGGCCCGCCGCCATCCCCGCTGCCCCCGCCGCACCCGGACACGAATGCGGCCGTTGCCACGGCCAGCCAGGCGGGCGGCACGCCCGCGACCTTCTTCATCAACCCTCGGTATGCCATTCGATTTTTCTCCCTGTGGATGGATCTGGGCCCCGGGCGCCTTCGCCACCGGCCTCGATTTGGATAAGTGGGATAATATCCCACAAAATTTCCACCGGTCAACCGTATGACAATGGCCACCCGCCCCTGACACGCCCCTCGCCCACACCCGCATGCCTTCCCGCTCCGCCATCGTCCTGGCTTCCGCCCTGCATGTGCTGCGCCCTCTGGCACGGTTGCTGCTGCGCAATGGCGTGGCCTACCCGGCCTTCGCGGCGGCCATGAAGAAGGTGTTCCTGGAGGCCGCCCAGGACGAACTGCAGGGCACGGGCAAGAAGGCCACCGACAGCGCCCTGAGCCTGATGTCCGGCGTGCACCGGCGCGACGTGCGCAACCTGGGCCGCCTGGCCGAGCCCGCCGCCGAGGACGGGCCCGCCGAGACCCCCCTCAGCATGGCCAGCCAGGTCGCGGCACGCTGGCTGAGCCAGGCCGATTGCCTGGACGACGAAGGCCAGCCCCGCGCGCTGCCCCGCAGCAGCAGCAATGGCGATGCGCCCCACTTCGATGCGCTGGTGGCCGGCATCAGCAGCGACGTACGGCCCCGTGCCGTGCTCGACGAGCTGGTGCGGCTGGGCATGGCCGAGGAAAGCGGGGACGGGCAGGTCCGGCTGCTGGCGGCGGGCTTCGTGCCGCGCCAGGGCTTCGCGGAAATGGCGCGGCTGATGCAGGACAACCTGCACGACCACCTGGCCGCCGCCAGCCTGAACCTGCAAGGCGGGCACAACTACCTGGAGCAGGCCGTCTTCGTGGACCAGCTCAGCGAGGAGTCCGCCCAGCGCCTGCATGCGGTGGCGGCCAGGGCATGGCGCCAGGCGTTCAAGACGGTGATGACCGAGGCCCAGGCCCGCTACGACCACGACCAGCACAACACCCCGCCTGGCGAGCGCAACCGGCGCGCCCGCTTTGGCAGCTACTTCTATGCCGCAGACAAAGATGAACGTCCTTCCTGAACGCCTGGCCTGCGGGGCCAGACTGCTCACACTGGCCACCTTGCTGGCCCTGGCCGCCTGCGGCCCCGGCACGGGCGGAACCGGCACGGGGCCCATCAGCGGGGTGCTCAACTTCTCGGGCTCGGGTTTCTCGGCGGGCGTGCCCTGCCCCACCTGCGGCCAGGTCAATCTGCGGCTGGAGGATGAGCTGGTCGAGCTGACCGTCACCTGCCGGCGCTTCATCCACACCGGCCCCTGGGAGATCGACGCCCAGGGCCTGGCCGTGCTGGAAGGCACCCTGGAGACCACGGGTTTCGACAATGGCCTGGCGCTGACGGGCACCGTGCCCGCGGTCCTGCGGCTGCAGTTCAGCGAAACGCGGGCTGACAACAGCCGGGAGGTGGCCGCCACGGTGCGCGACGCCCATGGCAACCACCTGGTGGAGCCGCTGACGCTGGAACAGCGCCCGGCCGCCGCCTCGCCCGAGGCGTGCACCGCCGGCAGCTAGGGGCCGGGCGGGCGGCGGGCGGTGCGGATGGCGGCACAGGCCGGGCGAACGGCCGGCGCAGCCCGCCTTCCGTCATCACATCCGCCCGCACGCACGCGCGCCGGATAGTTGGACTTCGGCCGCAGCCACGCGAAGTACGGGGTTCAAGGGAAGGGGATTGCCCGGGCCGCACGGAGCCTGGCGCGCGGGGCACCTGCCCGCGGCGTCGCACAGGCCCTGGGCACGAACATGGAGCGGGCGCCACGCAGCACAGCGCAGCGATGGCCGGCGTGCGCCATGCCACCGACCCCGCCTGAAGGAGAAGGCGAGGAAAAAAGCGGGGCGGAAAGGAAGGCTACCGGGGGCTGCCGGCCACCATCATGGGGCGGCTGCTGCGGCACCAGATCGGTGCCAGGTGGCCGATCTGGATGGTCAGCTCGTTGCCCTTGCCCAGCACGGTCGTCGGGCCATTGCTGTAGGCGTATCCCGTCTCGGCCACCTGCTTGGGCAGATCGACCGTCCAGCCACTGCGCAGCAGCACACCCATGCCCTGTTCGGGATAGAACTGCATTTCCACCTTTTCGCCGTTGCCGCACGCGAACTGCATGCTGCTGCGGTCCACCGGCTCACTGAAAGCCTGCAGGGCGGGCGGCTGGCTGGCACAGCCCGTCAGCATCAGGGTCGCCAGCGCGCCTGAACTCAGCAAAACCATCTTCTTCATCGGTCACTCCTGACGTCGCGGTGCACCTTGCAGCCCACCCGACAACTTCCAACGTCCAACGGCTCGAGGCCCCCTGGCCCCATAAGCACGAACCTTGCCACTACCACCCACTGCCTGCGCCATCCTGCTTGCGAGAGACCGAAACCAGCGACTTCAGAACCATGACCCACACCGGCGCAAGGCATGCCCACAAGAGTGCCTCAGGCCCCCTGGCCCGTCATTGGGGTGATCCCCACATCGAGGGCCTCCTCTAAAGTCTGCCCCGCCCCTGTGGCGCCCTCGTGACGGACCCCAAAGCCCCTTCGCGGGGTGCCATTGAAGCCATGCAGCGGCGCAATGCGCTGCGCTGCGCCCGATTGAGAGCACATTTCGCCAAAGATGCGGGGTGGCCGACACGCCGCGCTGGCCGCCGGCAGGGGATCGGGACATACCCTAGGCGCCCCTTCGCGCGGCGCCCTCGCAGCCGCCCGGCTTGTCCGCCAGCGACAGCCAGGGCGCCGCCGTGCAGTTACCCTCGGTGGGCAGCGCGCCCTTTGCCTGGTTGAACCGCAGTCCGGGGCGCCGCGCACTACAGGAGATCCATCACCGTGCAGGCGCCCCCTTCCCCCACGCCCTCCCCGCTTCTGGCGCCCCGCGCCGCCTGGGCCATGCTGCTCGCGCTGGTCTCCGGCTTCGCGCTGAGTCAGGCGTTTCGCACCATCACCGCCATCATGGCCACCGGGCTGCGCGCGGAGTTCGGCCTTTCGGCCGAGGCACTGGGGGTCTTCGCGGGGGCATTTGCCTTCGCCTTCGGCACCATGCAGCTCTTCATGGGCATCGGCATCGACCTGTACGGCGTGCGGCGCACGCTGCTGGTGGCGTTTCCGCTCGCCATCGCGGGCTCGCTGCTCTCGGCGCTGGCCCCGAGCTACGGCGGCGTGTTGCTGGGCCAGGTGCTCATCGGCGTGGGCTGCGCGCCCGCGTTTCTGGTCTGCACGGTGTTCATCGCGCGCTACTTCCCCGCCAGCCGCTTCGCGATGGTGTCGGGCGTGGCCATGGGCGTGGGCGGGCTGGGCATGCTGTTCACGGGCACGCCGCTGGCCTGGCTGGTGCAGCAGTCGTCCTGGCGCATGGGCTTCGCCGTGCTGGCGGGCCTGGCCGCGCTCGCCTGGCTGCTGATCTTCTGGAGAGTGCATGAACCCACCCACCCCGTTCACTCCGCGCAGGCCCCGCAGCCGCGCGAGTCGGTGGGTGATGCGGTGCGCGGCTTCGGCGCCCTGTTCCTGCTGCCGCACACGGCCGGGATCATGCTGCTGGCGCTGATGACGTATGCGTCGTTCCTCACGCTGCGCGGGCTGTGGCTGGGGCCGCTGTTGATCGAGCGGCACGGCTATTCGCTGGTGGCCAGCGGCAACGTGGCCATGCTGTCGTCGCTGGTGTCGCTGTTCACCCCGGCCTATTTCGGCCGGCTGGACCCGGGCCCCGCGCGGCGCAGGCGCTGGCTGGCGGGCTTTACCGTGCTGCTCGCCGGGCTGTTCGCCGCCATCGGCTTCCTGCACGCCGAGTGGCTGGACGTGGGCGGCTCCATCGCCGTGGGCCTGCTGTCGGGCTACATGGTGCTGCAGTACGCAGACGTGCGCTCGTCCTACCCGGCGGCCATGACGGGGCGTGCCATGGCGGTGTTCACCATGGCGCTGTTCCTGGGCGTGGCGCTGATGCAGTGGGTGACGGGCCTGGCCGCCTCGCAGGCGGCCGCGCGGGGCGCGGACCCGTACGTGGCCGTGATGCTCACCATCGCCGGCATGCTGGCCGCGGGCGTGCTCGCCTTCAGGTTGCTGCCCGCACCGGCCCCCGCGCATTGACGCGGCCGCGGCTGGGCGGGCAGGCCGCCAGGCCCGCGCCCGCCACGCGCCACCACTGCAGCACGCCGAACAGCAGCTCGAACGCGGTGAAGCCCAGCACGATGGCGCTGGCCCCATGGGCCACGGCATAGATCTGCCATGCCGCGAACAGGAAACGGGCCACGCCATCGAGCCGCCCCAGCAGCAGCGAAGGCGCCGCGATGCGCGCAGCCGACCACACGACCACCACCGACCCCAGGAGGTTGGCCAGCAGCATGTGGGTGGTATCAAGCGGGTGCAGCGTGCCTGGCAAGGCCAGCGCCTGGGCGACAAGCCCCAGCTGCGCGTAGAGCCAGGCAAAGGTCCAGGGCAGCGCGAACGGCCAGGTCACGAGCAGGTCGTACCAGCCGCTGGCACGCACGACGCGCAGGTAGCGGGATTCGGAAAAGGCTGGGAACGTGGCAGCGAAAGTGGCCATGGCGGTGCGGTCATCGAAGTGAAAGAGGCCCCGAGCTTCAGGCCTGAAGTACGCTTCAGGGTCAAGCACTTTTTTGGGGCATCCGCATGGACCTTCTTCAGCTGGCCGACCTGCAGCCTGCCGACATACGCCAGATCTGGGCGCTCGCGGGCGGCGCGCCGGGCCCCGCGTTGGCGGGCACCGTGGCGTGGTCGTTCGAGGGCAACGGCATCCGCACGCGCACCACGTTCATCCAGGCGTTCCGGCAGCTGGGCCTGACGTTCACCGAGCTTCCCCATCTGCTCAAGACCGGGGAGCGGCCCGAGGACCTGGCCGGCTACCTGGACCCGTTCTACGCGCTGTACGTGGTGCGCGAGTCCGACCACCCCCGGCTCTCGGCCTTCGCGGCGGCGTCGCGCCGGCCCGTGATCAATGCGATGTCGGCCCAGGGCCACCCCTGCGAGGTGCTGACCGACGCGTACTACGTCGACAGCCGGATCAAGCCGCTGCGGGAAGCACGCGTGTGCCTGTGGGGGCCCAGCACCAACGTGTTCCGCTCATGGCACGAACTGGCACGGGTGATGGGGTTCGGGCTGGTGCAGGTGTGCGACCGGCGCTTTCACGAGGCGCTGCCGAACGTGCAATTCGTGGAGCCGTCCGCGCTGCCGGACGCGGTGGATGTGGTGGTCACCGACAGCTGGCCCGCCAGCGCCGAGGCCGGCGCCACCACGCAGGCCGACCTGGCGCCGTTGACCGAAGAGCATCTGGCCGCGATGGGCCACCCCGCCCTGCTGCCCACGCCGCCTTTCACCCTGGGCCGCGAGCTGGCGGTGGACCCGCTGGCCTACCCCGGCTTCGTGGGCTACGCACAAAAGGAGCTGCTGCTGCCGGTACAGGCTGCCATCCTGCGCTGGGTGCTGGCATCGGAAAAAAAGGCCGGCACCGGGGACGCCCATGCGGATCGGTGAGCTCGCCGCCGCCTCGGGACTGAGCCGCGAGGCGCTGCGCTTTTATGAGCAGCAAGGGCTGATCCGCTCGCGCAGGCTGGCCAACGGCTACCGCGACTACCCACCCGAAGCGGTGATGCTGGTGCAGTACATCCGCATGGCGCAGCAGCTGGGCTTCACGCTGGCGGAGATTGGCGACCGGCTGCCCGGCATCTGGGACGCGCCCGACCCCGCGCCCGCGCTGGCGCAGGTGCTGGCCACCAAACTGCAGGAGATCGACACGCGCATCGCCGCGCTGCAGGCGTTGCGCCAGACGCTGGCCGAACGCGTGGCCACCGACTGTCCGCTGCGCGCGGCGCAGGCTGGCTGAGGCCCGCTCCGCTTCAGCTCTTTCAGCAAAAAGAGGCTCTTGCGCTTATCTATAAAGCGCTGCAAGCTATTGATTTGATAGCATCAAGGCAGTGATTGCAGTGGCGCCACCGGCACGGCAGGGCCGTTCCAGCCACCGCAGCGGCGGCTGGAACGCGCTCACGCGATGGACCCCGGCACCGTGTGCAGCAGCACCGGGTGGTTGCCGTAGGCGTCCACGCTCTCGATCTGCACGCCAAAACCCCACAGGCGCGCCACGTGCCTGAGCACCTCCTGCGTGTCGTCGCCCAGCGGGCGGCCCTGGTACTGGGTGTGGCGCAGGGTCAGGCTGCGGTCACCGCGCAGGTTCACGTTCCACACCTGGATGTTGGGCTCGCGCGTGCCCAGGTCGTATTGCTGCGAGAGCATCTGGCGCAGGCCGCGGTAGCCGTTCTCGTCATGGATCTCGCTGACCACCAGCTCGCGCTCGTTGGCATCGTCGTGCAGGGCGAACAGCCGCATCTCGCGCATCAGGTGCGGGCTCAGGTACTGGCCGATGAAGCTCTCGTCCTTGAAGTTGCGCATGGCATGGTCGAGCGTGGGCAGCCACGGGGAGCCCGCGATGTCGGGGAACCAGCGCCGGTCTTCGGCCGTGGGGTTCTGGCAGATGCGCTGGATGTCGCGGTACATGGAAAAACCCAGCGCGTAGGGGTTGATGCCGCTGTAGGCGCGGTGCCCCACGGGGGGCTGGAAGATGACGTTGGTGTGCGAGCCCAGCCATTCGATCATCACCCCGTCGCTCAGGTAGCCCTCGTCGTACAGGGTGGTGAGCAGGGTGTAGTGCCAGAAAGTGGCCCAGCCCTCGTTCATGACCTGGCTCTGCCGCTGGGGGTAGAAATACTGCGCGATCTTGCGCACGATGCGCACGATCTCGCGCTGCCAGGGCTCCAGCAGCGGCGCGTTCTTCTCGATGAAGTACAGGATGTTCTCCTGCGGCTCCTTCGGAAAGCGGTTGTGCTCCTGCGCCGCGCCGTCCTTGCCGGGCCGCGTGGGCAGGGTGCGCCACAGCTCGTTGACCTGCTGCTGCGCGTAGGCCTCGCGCTGCTCGCGCTCCAGGCGCTCGCGTGCCAGGTTCTTCTTGGAGGGACGGCGGTAGCGGTCCACGCCAAAGTTGGCCAGCGCGTGGCACGAATCCAGAAGCCGCTCCACCTCGTCGAAGCCGTAGCGCTCCTCGCACTGGGCCACGTAGTCCTTGGCATACACCAGGTAGTCGATGATGGAGGAGGCGTCCGTCCACATGCGAAACAGGTAGTTGCCCTTGAAGAAGCTGTTGTGCCCATAGGCCGCATGCGCGATCACCAGCGCCTGCATGGCGGTGGTGTTCTCCTCCATCAGGTAGCTGATGCAGGGGTTGGCGTTGATGACGATCTCGTAGGCCAGCCCCATGTGGCCGCGCCGGTAGCGCCGTTCGGTGGCCAGGAACTCCTTGCCGTAGCTCCAGTGGCGGTAGTTCACCGGCATGCCCACGCTGGAGTAGGCGTCCATCATCTGCTCGGCGGTGATGACCTCCAGCTGGTTGGGATAGGTGTCCAGGCCGAAGCGCTCGGCGGTGGCGGCGATCGCGCCGTGGTAGCGCTCGATCAGCTCGAACGTCCAGTCGCCCGGGTCGGGCAGCGGCTGGGCGGGCCGCGCCCCGGCGGGCAGGAGCTGCTCGGGCACGGTGCGGTGGCGGCGCTCGCCAACGAGGGCCGTCTTCCAGGGGTTGTCGCGGATGCGGCGCTCCAGCACCGGGTATTGGGTCATGTTCATACCTGCACCCCCTCGCTCTTGAAGAGGTCGCGGAACACGGGATAGATGTCGCCCGGCTCGGAGACCTTGCGCATGGCGAAGTGGGGATGGAGCGCCAGCAACTGGCTGTATTCGTCCCACAGGTTCTGCTCTTCCTGGGCCACCTGCACATAGGCAAAGTAGCGCACCAGCGGGAGGATCCGCTCCACCAGCAGGCTGCGGCAATTGCCGCTGTCGTTGGTGAAGTTGTCACCATCGCTGACCTGGGCGGCGTAGATGTTCCAGTCCCCAGCGGGGTAGCGCGCGTGGATGATCTGGTCGAGCAGCACCAGCGCGCTGCTGACCACCGTGCCACCACTCTCGGTGGAGTGGAAGAACTGCTCCTCGCTCACCTCGGTGGCCTGGGTGTGGTGGCGGATGAAGACGATGTCGATCGTCTCGTAGTGCCGCGTGAGGAACAGGTACAGCAGGATGAAGAAGCGCTTGGCCAGGTCCTTGCGGGCCTCGTCCATGGAGCCCGAGACGTCCATCAGGCAGAACATCACCGCCTGGCTGTTGGGCACCGGCACCTGCACCCTGGCCCGAAAACGCAGGTCGATGGGGTCGAGGTACGGAATCCGGTCGATGCGCTGCCGGAGCGTGTCGATGCGGCGCTGCAGCTCGGCCACCGCCTCGCTGGTGCCGTCATCCTGCGCCAGCAGCGCGTCGAGCTGCGCCTGCAGCGCCACAAGCTCGCGGTGTGGCGCCTTGCCCAGCGCGATGCGCCGCCCCAGCGCCCCGCGCATGGTGCGCAGCACCGCCAGGTTGTTGGGAATGCCGTCCTGGCTGTAGCCGGCGCGGCGCGACTTCCATTTCGGGTTCTCGCCGATGTGCGTGCGCAGCAGGCGCGGCAGCGCGAGGTCTTCGAAGAAGAGCTGCATGAACTCTTCCTTGGTCAGCGTGAAGGTGAAGTCGTCCTCTCCCTCCCCGCTGTCGCTGGCCTGCGAGCCGCTGCCGGTGCCCCCCTTGGGCCGCGCGATGCGGTCGCCGCGCACATGCTCCGCATTGCCGGGGTGCACCACGTCGTGGATGCCACCCTGGCCATGGTGGAACACGGGCTCGCCAATGTCCTTGCGCGGGATGGTGACGCTCTCGGCCTGCTCGATGTCGCGGATGCTGCGCCTGGACACAGCGCGGCGCACGCTGTCCGCGATCTGCTCCTTGAAGCGGCGGACAAAGCGCTCGCGGTTCCCGACCGATTTGTTCTTGCCTGCGAGCCTGCGGTCGATGATTTGCAATGCCATCTGCTTAGCTCCCATGCATGGACAGGCGCCCCGGCGGGACGCGCTGGCAACCCCGATCAACTGCTTTTTCGAACGCGCAGGTACCACTCGCACAACAAACGCACCTGCTTGGGGGTGTAGCCCTTGTCCACCATGCGGGTGACAAAATCCTCGTGCTTGCGCGCCTCCTCGGCACTGGCCTTCGCGTTGAAGCTGATGACGGGCAGCAGCTCCTCGGTGTTGGAGAACATCTTCTTCTCGATCACCAGGCGCAGTTTCTCGTAGCTGGTCCAGCTCGGGTTGTTGCCCTGGTTGTTGGCGCGCGCGCGCAGCACGAAGTTGACGATCTCGTTGCGGAAATCCTTGGGGTTGGCAATGCCCGCGGGCTTCTCGATCTTCTCGAGTTCGGCGTTGAGCGCACTGCGGTCGAACACCTCGCCGGTGTCGGTGTCGCGGTACTCGTTGTCCTGGATCCAGTAGTCGGCGTAGGTGACGTAGCGGTCGAAGATGTTCTGCCCGTACTCGCTGTAGCTCTCCAGGTAGGCCGTCTGTATCTCCTTGCCGATGAACTCGGCATAGCGCGGTGACAGGAACTCCTTGATGTAGCTGGTGTACTTGGTTTCCAGCTCGGAGGGGAACTGCTCGCGCTCGATCTGCTGCTCCAGCACATACATGAGGTGCACCGGGTTGGCCGCCAGCTCGGCGCTGTCGAAGTTGAACACCTTGGACAGGATCTTGAACGCGAAGCGCGTGGAGATGCCGGTCATGCCCTCGTCCACGCCGGCGTAGTCGCGGTACTCCTGGTAGCTCTTGGCTCGCGGGTCGGTGTCCTTCAGGCTCTCGCCGTCATACACCTGCATCTTGCTGAAGATGCTGGAGTTCTCGGGCTCCTTCAGGCGCGTCAAGATGGCGAACTGCGACATCATCTTGAGCGTGCCCGGCGCGCACACGGCGTTGCCCAGCGACGATTCGCGGATCAGCTTCTCGTAGATCCGTATCTCCTCGCTCACGCGCAGGCAGTACGGCACCTTGACGATGTAGATGCGGTCCAGGAAGGCCTCGTTGTTCTTGTTGTTGCGAAAGGCCTTCCACTCGCTCTCGTTGCTGTGGGCCAGCACCACGCCGTCGAACGGGATCGCGCCGAAGCCCTCGGTGCCCTTGTAGTTGCCCTCCTGCGTGGCGGTGAGCAGCGGGTGCAGCACCTTGATGGGCGCCTTGAACATCTCCACGAATTCCAGCAGCCCCTGGTTGGCCAGGCACAGGCCGCCGCTGTAGCTGTAGGCGTCGGTGTCGTCCTGGGCAAAGGTCTCGAGCTTGCGGATGTCCACCTTGCCCACCAGGCTGGAGATGTCCTGGTTGTTCTCGTCGCCCGGCTCGGTCTTGGCAATGCCCACCTGCTTCAAGATGCTGGGGTAGCGCTTGACCACGCGGAACTGGCGGATGTCGCCGCCGAACTCGTCGAGCCGCTTGACCGCCCAGGGCGACAGCACGCGCTGCAGGTAGCGCCGGTGAATGCCGAACTGTTCCTCCAGCACCGGGCCGTCCTCCATCGCGTCGAACAGCCCGAGCGGAGACTCGTTCACCGGCGAGCCCTTGATCGCATAGAACGGCACCTTCTGCATCAGGTACTTGAGCCGCTCGGCGATGGAACTCTTGCCCCCGCCCACCGGCCCCAGCAGGTAGAGGATCTGCTTGCGCTCCTCCAGCCCCTGCGCGGCATGGCGAAAGAAGCTCACCACCTGCTCGATGGCATCCTCCATGCCGTAGAACTCGGCGAACGTGGGGTAGCGCTTGATCACCTTGTTGGCGAAGATGCGCGACAGGCGCGGGTCGTTGCGCGTGTCCACCATCTCGGGATCGCCGATGGCGGCCAGCATGCGCTGGGCCGCCGTGGCATAGGCCATGGGATCGCGCTTGCACTCGGCGAGGTACTCGTCGATCGACATTTCCTCTTCGCGGCTGCGGGCGTAGCGCGCGGCGAAACTGCTGATGGCATCCATACGACCTCCTGTGGCGGCACCCCTGGCGGGCCCGGGAAGTGCCACGGTGTTGCAGTGGGAATCGCTACTGGCTCATCTCTTTGTAGCACCATGGTCCGCCCTTGAACAGGGTGTTTGTGTGCGCATGCGGTGCTTTTTACATCCATGCCCGCCCATGGATAGAGCAGGCATGCCGCGCAAAGTTCATTGGTGCGAGGGCCCCGCCATCCAGCGCGGCCAGCTATCGCGCAAAGGCATCACAGCGAACTGGCAATGGAGCCATCGCCCCGGTACAGCCAGGGCACATCCAGCAGCCGTTCGCCCAGCAGGCGCAATGAGAGATCCCGCCCCCAGCGCACGGGGCCCATGGCGTGGAAGATGCGCCCGTTGCGCGTGGAGCGGGCCTGCACGCGCGCATTGCGCTGCCAGCGGTTGAGGGCATACCGGGTCAGGCGCAGCGGCACCTCCAGGTCGTGCATGGCCAGCGCGCGCTGCAGTTCCGCCGCGTCCTCGATGGCCATGCCCGCGCCCTGGGCCAGGTAAGGGCGCATGGGGTGGGCGGCATCGCCCAGCAGGGCGACCAGGCCCTGCGCCATGTCGCCTGCGCCACGCACCGGCGGCCGGTCGCACAGCGGCCACAGGCGCCAGCCGCCCGCGCCGCCCTGGTCGCTCACGCTGCGCACCACGTCCTGCAGCGCGGTGCAGGTGCCCTGCAGGGCGTGTTCCAGCCCCGTGGCGTTGGCGGCATGGTCCCAGTTCTCCAGGTCTTGCGGCGCGGGGCCCTGCACGATGACGACGATGTTCTGCAGTTCGCCCCGGCGCACGGGGTACTGCACCGCATGCAGGCGCGGGCCCAGCCAGGCCGTGACCTGCGCGGTGCGCAGCGCGCCGGGCAGTGCGTGCTGCGGCACCAGGGCGCGGTAGGCCAGGTGCCCCGTCACGCGCGGCGCCACCGCGCCCAGCAGCTGCGTGCGGGTGCGGCTCCACAGCCCGTCGGCGCCGATGAGCGCATCGCCTTCCACCTCCTTGCCCCGGCTCGTGCGCACGGTGACGACGCCATCGCCGTCGGCAAAGCCCTCGATCGCGTGCGCGAGGTGCAGCTGCGTGTCGGTGTATTTGGTCAGCGCCGCCAGCAGCAGGCCATGCAGGTCGGCGCGGTGGATGGTGGCGTAGGCGGCGCCGTAGCGCTGCACCGCTGTCGGGCCCAGCGGCAGCACGGCCAGTTCGCGGCCGCTGACGGCATTGCGCACCTGCAGCCGGCTCGGAAACGCCGCCACGGCCTGCAGCGGCTGCTGCAGTCCCCAGGCCTGCAGGCGGCGCACCACGTTGGGCCCGATCTGCACCCCCGCGCCCACCTCGCTGAAGGCTGCGGCGCGCTCGTACAGCCGCACGTCCCAGCCCGCCCGCGATGCGCCCAGCGCCGCTGCCAGCCCCCCAATGCCGCCACCGGCGACCAGTACCTGCTTCTTCATGCACCGATTGTGCCGTGCGGACGCCCGCCGCGGCTTGTCATGGCGCAGGGCCCGCACGAGGAAGGCAGCGCGCCGTCACAGCGCGGGCCGCAGGGCGCGCTCCAGCACCTCCGCCGGCATGGGGCGGCCAAACAGATAGCCCTGGAAAGCCTGGCAGCCGTGGCGCTGCAGGAACTCCAGCTGCCCCGTGGTCTCCACGCCCTCGGCCACCACGGCCAGGTCCAGGCTGTGCGCCAGGGCCAGGATGGTGCGCACGATGGCCGCGTCGTTGGGGTCGGTCTGCAGGTCGCGCACGAAGCCCTGGTCGATCTTGAGCTGGTCCAGCGGCAGGCGCTTGAGGTAGCTCAGCGACGAGTAACCCGTGCCGAAGTCATCGAGCGAGAACCCCACGCCGTAGCGCCGCAGGTATTCCATGCGCGAGATCACGTCCTCCACATCCGCCAGCAGCAGGCTTTCGGTCAGTTCCAGCTTCAGGCGCTCGGGGTTGGCGCCGCTCTTGTGCAGGATCCCCAGCATCTGCTCGACGAAATCGGGCTGGCGGAACTGCCGCACGCTCACGTTCACCGACAGAAAGAACTGGCGCGTGAGCGAGCTGCGCGACCAGGCCACGAGCTGCGCGCAGGCGGCTTCGAGCACCCAGTGCCCGAGCGGCAGGATCAGCCCCGTCTGTTCGGCCAGCGGAATGAACTCGGCCGGTGATACGAGACCGCGCCGCGGGTGCTTCCAGCGCACCAGGGCCTCCGCGCCCTGCAGGCGGCCCTTGCCGTCCACCACGGGCTGGAAATACAGCACCAGTTCTTTTTCCTGCAGGCCCCGGCGCAGGTCGGCTTCCAGCGCCGAGCGGTTGCTGACGGCGGCCTGCATGTCGGGGTCGAAGAAGCGCTGGGTGTTGCGCCCCGCGGCCTTGGCCTGGTACATGGCCAGGTCTGCGTGCTTGAGCAGTTCGTCCACGCTGCAGGTCTGCTGGCCAAACAGCGCGATGCCGATGCTGGGCGTGCTGTGGTGGCTGGTCTCGCCCAGCGCGTAGGGCTTGCCCAGCGTGGTGGCGATGTGGCTGGCCACCAGGGCGGCCTCGGCGCTGGCATGGGGGCCGTCGGCGCTCAGGCCTTCCACCAGCACCACGAACTCATCGCCGCCAAAGCGCGACACGGTGTCGGCCTCGCGCACGCAGCCCTTCAGGCGCTGGGCCACCTGCAGCAGCAGCTGGTCGCCCGTGTCATGGCCCAGGGTGTCGTTGAGGTCCTTGAAGTTGTCCAGGTCGATGAACAGCAGCGCGCCCTGCGCACCCGACCGGGCGACCACCGCCATCGCGCGCTGCAGGCGGTCCACCAGCATGCGGCGGTTGGGCAGGCCGGTGAGCATGTCGTAGAACGCCAGGCGCTCGATCTGGCTTTCGACCTCCTTGCGCTCGGTGATGTCGCGGCCCACGCCCCGGTAGCCCCACAGCGCGCCCTGGGCATCGAACACGGGCACCCCGCTGACCGAGATCCAGTGCATGCTGCCATCGGGCCGGTGGCGCTGCAGCTCCAGGTCGCGAAACGGCTGCCGGGCCTGCAGCACCGCGCGGTGCGCCGCCCAGTCGGCCTCGGTCATGTTGAGCGCGCCGATCTCCCAGCGGGTGCGGCCCATCACGTTGGACAGGGGGATGCCATTGACGCTCAGATCGCCCGCCAGCTGCACGAAGCGGCCTTCGGCGTCGTGCTCCCAGTACCAGTCGGACGACAGGTCGCTCAGCGAGCGAAAGCGTGCCTCGCTCTCGCGCAGCTCGTTCTCCACGCGCACGTAGTCGCTCACATCGGCGAAGGTGCGCACCAGGCCGCCGTCGGGCAGCTCGGTGGTGCGCACCTCGAAGGTACGGCCATCGCGCGTGGTGCGCCAGTAGACCGATGGGGCGGCGGCGACCGCGCCCCCCGCCACGTAGGCATGCCCGCGCCGGTCCACGAGGCGATGGCCTTCGCCAAAGTCGCCCCGCTCGGCCTGGATGCGGGTCAGGTCGGCCAGGGTGGGCCGCGTGGCCATCAGGGATTCGGGCAGGTCCAGCAGCTCGAGCACGCGCTGGTTGTAGACGGTGATGCTCCCATCCGGCGCGGTCTTGAAGATGCCCTGGCTCATGCTGGCAAGCGTGACCTGCAGCGTGGCGCGCTGCTCCTGCAGCAGGGTCAGCGCATCCTGCCAGATGCGGGCGTCCACCATGCGCACGGGCTGGCTCTGCCCCTGGGTCCTGTGCAGCAGCGCGGCCAGCCGGTGCAGCAGCTCGCCCAAGTGGGCCACGCCATCGGCGTCGCGCACCATGTAGTCGCCCAGTCCGCAGCGGAACGCGCGCGCGGCCAGGGCCTCCTGGTGGGCGTCGATGCACATGAGCACGGGGCGCCCGGCGCACAGCTCCAGCACGCCGGGCAGATCCTGCACCGAGGGCTTGAGGCACAGCACCACGGCATCCCAGGCCTGCGAGGCCAGCGGCGCCCGCGCGGTGTCCGGCGTGGGGCTGTTGACCACGCGCCAGCCCGGGTGGTGCGCGGCGATCAGGCGCCGCGCCACCGCGGCATGCTGCGTGTCGCTGTCCACCCAGAGGATGCCCGGCCCGGCGGTCATGGCTTGCGCCCCTCGGCCACGGCCACCACGGGCTGCGCGAACAGGCCCAGCTGGTGCTCGCGCACAAATACGTCGATGGGCACCGGCCGCCCGAAAAGAAACCCCTGGAACCCCTCGCAGCCATGCAGCCGCAGGAACGACAGCTGCCCCGTCGTCTCCACCCCCTCGGCCACCACCTGCAGGTCCAGGCTCTTGGCCAGCGCCAGGATCGTGCGCACGATCGCCGCGTCGTTGGGGTCCGCCAGCACGTCCCGCACGAAGCTCTGGTCTATCTTCACCTGATCCAGCGGCAGTCTCTTGAGGTACGACAGGGACGAGTACCCTGTCCCGAAGTCGTCCAGCGCAAATCCCACCCCTTCGCTCTTGAGCTGCACCATCCGCGCGATGGTGTCCTCGATGTCTCCCAGCAGCAGGCTTTCTGTCAGCTCCAGCTTGAGCCTGCGCGGGTCCGCCTGGTGGCTGTGCAGGGTCTGCAGCACTTCGGCCACGAAGCCGGCCTGGCGAAACTGCCGCGCGCTCACGTTCACGGAGATGGACAGGTGCGCCGTGTCCGGGTGCTCTGCCCAGCGCTGCAGTTGCCGGCACGCGGTCTGCAGCACGTATTGCCCCAGCGGCAGGATCAGGCCTGTCTGCTCTGCCAGGGGGATGAAGTCGCCGGGGCTGATCATCCCGCGCTGGGGGTGGCGCCAGCGCACCAGGGCCTCGGCGCCCATGAGCTGGGACTGGTGGTCCACGACGGGCTGGTAGTGCACCAGCAGTTCTCCCCGCGCCAGCCCCTGGCGCAGGTCGGCCTCCAGGTTGGAGCGCGCGTTGACGGCCGCCTGCATGTCCGGGTCGAAGAAGCGCTGGGTGTTGCGCCCCGCCGCCTTGGCCTGGTACATGGCCAGGTCGGCGCGTTTGAGCAGTTCGTCCACGCTCAGGCGTTCGTCCCCAAAGAGGGTGATGCCGATGCTGGGGGTGCTGTAGTGCTGGGCGCCGTCCAGTTCGAAGGGCTGGTTCAGGCTGGCCAGGAGTTTCTCGGCCACGGTTTCCGCCTGCGCGGCCGCCTGCGGCAGCTGGGGCGCCAGGGCTTCGAGCATGACGACGAATTCGTCGCCGCCAAAGCGCGCGACGGTGTCGGCCTCGCGCACGCTGCCCACCAGGCGCGTGGCCACCTGCGCCAGGAGCTGGTCGCCCATGTCGTGGCCCAGGGTGTCGTTGAGGTCCTTGAAGTTGTCCAGGTCGATGAACAGCAGCGCGCCCAGGTTCCTGGTGCGCTGGCACGCGGCGATGGAGCGCTGCAGGCGATCGAGCAGCAGCCGCCGGTTGGGCAGGCCCGTCAGCGCGTCGAAGAACGCCAGGCGCTCGATCTCCTGCTCCGCTCGCTTGCGGTCCGTGATGTCGCGGCACACGCCCAGCACGCCGGTCACGCGGCCGTGCAGGTCGCGGATGGGGGTCTTGATGGTCTCGAACTGGCCCTGGTAGCCATCCTCGGCGAAAGTGAGCGTTTCCTCGTACACCAGCGGCTGCCAGGCCTGCATGGCGCGCAGGTCGTAGTTGCGGAACCGCTCGGCCTCGGGCTGCGCCACCAGATCGAAATCGCTGCAACCCACGATCTGGCGCTCCGGCCGCCCGGCAAAGCGCTCGAACACGGGGTTGACCGACAGGTAGACACCCTGCGCGTCCTTGAGGAACACCATGTCCGGCATGGCGTTGACCACGCGCGCAAGGTGTGCCTTCTGGTGCGCAAGCTCTTCCTCGATGCGCTTGAGCTCGGTGAGGTCGTAGGCGAACAGCACCACGGCGGGCACGCCCTGGTCCGTCACGCTTTCGGGGGCGATGGTGGTGTGGTGGCACTGGGTGCCGCCGGGTCCGTCGATGCGGTTCTCGAACACCGCCGCCTCGCCCGCGAACGCCTTGTCGAAATGAGGCTGCATGCGCTGCATCACTTCGGGCTCCAGCACATCCCTCAGCAATTGCCCCTGCAGCTGCGCGGGCTCGCGGTGCAGCCAGCGGGCCTGCTGTTCGTTGACGTAGAGCACGCGCAAATCGCGGTCCAGCCGTGCCACCCCGCCAGGCACCTGCCGCAGCATGTTGGCCATCAGGGCCTCATGGGCGTGGGAGGCTTCCTCGGCCAGGTGGTGCGCGGTGATATCGGTCTGCACACCGTCCCACATCACCCGGCCATCGTCGAGCCGGCGCGGCGAGGCGCTCAGGTGCATCCAGCGCAGCTGGCCGTCCGGGCGGCGCATCCGGAAGACCTCTTCCACCGCGGCCATGTTCACGAAGGAGTTCTCCTGGGCCCGCAGCAGGCGCGCGCGGTCTTCCTCGAGGATCTGCCCGTACAGGACGCTGGGGTTGCGCACCACGTCCTCGACGCTGACCCCGTTGAGGCGGGCAATGGCCTCGCCCATGTGCACGAAGTGCGTGCGCCCGTCGTGCTCGCGCACCACCTGGTACAGCACGCTGTGGGGCAGGTTGCGCCCAAGCAGCGACAGGCGGCCCTGGCTTTCGCGCAGCAGCCGCTCGGCCTCCTGCACACGCGCAAACGGCTGGCGGATGCCCGCGTTGAACACCGCCTGGTACAGGAGCGCATAGGCCACGATGCGCCAGCCGTGGGCGAGCGGGCCGCCCACGGGAGAATGGCCGCCCAGCAGGCCCACCGAAAGTTCACCGCAGGCGAAGGCCGCCGCCGCCCAGGCGAAAACGCGCTCGCGCGCCTGCCCCCGGCGCACCGCATCGCGGTGCAGCAGCAGGGCCACCGCCGCCAGCACCAGCACGAGCCCGAACGCCAGGTACTGCCGCAAGGCTCCGCCCGCGGCCTGCGCAAACGATGCGGGCAGCGGCCCCAGCGCCGTTCCCAGCAGCAGCAGCGCCATGCCGGCGGAGGCGGCCAGCCACGCCTTGGCAGGGCCCGCGGCGGTGAGGTGCACCGCCGTGAGCAGCAGGGTGAGCGTCTCCGCCACCCGGGCCCAGCTGCTGAGCCACAGCGAGATGCCGGCCGTGCCCGTGGGCATGTGGACCGAGGTCGAATGCGCCAGCACGCCGTGGAGAAAATTGCATGCCGCCGCCACGCCGAAACCCGCCACCAGCACGTTGGCACGGGTTTGCTCGGGGGCTTCGAGAGTGTGCAGCGATACCGACACCACCAGCAGCCCGAGCAGCACGGCCACCAGTTCCATGAAAGGCTCCAGGCCGTGCTGGGAACCCGCGCCATCGCCCATCATCTGCGCCAGCGGCACCATCACGGCCGCCAGCGCGGCCACCACCAGCACCACCGTGACGGCTGGTGTGTCCGTCAGCAGCGCGCGATAGGGCCTGAAGCGGGTGGAAGGGGGCATACGGGCGTGAGGCAGTGCGGGACTCTATTTCGACACAACGTCACAAGTGTATCGGCGAGTAAGCAGGCATTCACATTCTTTACGGTCTCCCTGGCACACGGCTGACTGGGCGCGCGGCCCCCGGGGCGCGGCGCCGCAGCGCCGGCCACCCCCGCATCATCTTCAGCCGGCCAGCAGCTGGCGCAGCACAAAGGGCAGGATGCCCCCCGCCTGGTAGTAGTCCACCTCGATCGGCGTGTCGATGCGCAGCGTGACCGTGACCTCCTGGCGCGAGCCGTCCGCGCGGCGGATGACGAGCTGCGCATCGCTTTGCGGGGTGAGCGCGGGGTCCGGCACCACATCGATCACCTCGCTGCCGGTGAGCCCCAGCGTCTCCCACGACTCGCCCGCCCGGAACTGCAGGGGCAGCACACCCATGCCCACCAGGTTGGAGCGGTGGATGCGCTCGAAGCTGCGCGCCACCACGGCCTTGATGCCCAGCAGCTGCGTGCCCTTGGCCGCCCAGTCGCGGCTGGAGCCCGTGCCGTATTCCTCGCCGGCGAAGATGACCGTGGGGGTGCGCTGGGCGATGTACTGCATGGCGGCGTCGAAGATGAACATCTTCTCGCCCTGCAGCGCGCCCTCGTTCTGGAACACCGTGACGCCGCCCTCCTCGCGGGAGCCGTCGGCCGTGGGGGCAATCATGAGGTTCTTGATGCGTACGTTGGCGAAGGTGCCGCGCATCATCACGTCATGGTTGCCGCGCCGCGCGCCATAGCTGTTGAAGTCCTGCTTCATCACGCCGTGCTGCAGCAACCACTGGCCCGCGGGCGAGCTTTCCTTGATGGAACCGGCGGGCGAGATGTGGTCGGTGGTGATGGAGTCGCCGAACAGCGCCATGATGCGCGCACCCAGCACGGACGGAAGCTTTGCGTCATTTTGGCCGCCAGCGCTTGATGCATCTGCGCTGGCAGCTCCTTTTTCAAGAGCAAACTGGGCAAAAAACGGCGGCTCGGCGATGTAGGTGCTGGCGGGCCAGGTGTAGGCATTGCCGCCCACGCCCTTGATCTTTTCCCAGAGCTTGCCGGGGTCGGAGCCCACCTTGGCGTAGTTCTCGCGGAAGGCCTTGCCGTTCATCGCGAACTTCATCAGCTGGTGGATCTCGTCGCTGGTCGGCCAGATGTCGCCCAGGTAGACGTCGCGCCCGCCCTTGCCCTTGCCGACGGGCTCCGTCATCAGGTCCTTGAGCACCGTGCCCGCGATGGCGTAGGCCACCACCAGCGGCGGGCTGGCCAGGAAGTTGGCCTTGAGGTTGGGGTGGATGCGCGCCTCGAAGTTGCGGTTGCCCGAGAGCACGGCCGCGCACACGAGGTCGTTGCTGGTGATGGCCTCATTCAGCTCGGGCGTGAGGTCGCCCGCATTGCCGATGCAGGTCGTGCAGCCGTAGCCGGCGAGCGCGAAGCCCAGCTTTTCCAGGTAGGGCAGCAGGCCGGTCTGCGTGAGGTATTCAGTGACAATGCGCGAGCCGGGCGCCAGCGATGTCTTGATGTGCGGCTTGACCTTGAGCCCCGCCTCCACCGCCTTCTTGGCCAGCAGGCCCGCGGCCAGCAGCACGCTGGGGTTGCTGGTGTTGGTGCAGCTGGTGATGGCGGCGATCAGCACGTCGCCGTTGCCCAGGGTCACGTCGCCAGCGCGGCTGGCCTGCTGGGCGGGCACCTCGGCGTGCGCGGCGGCCAGGGTGGGCTTGTTGTGCTCCATCTCCACCACGAAGCGCGGCGCGCCCGAGGGCAGGGGCTTCTCGGCGGGTGCGCTCACCTCGGCCGGCGCATCGGACGGGCGCACATGGTGGCGGGTGTGCAGCAGCTCGGCCGGGCGGTTGAAGCCGTTTTGCGCGATGGGCTTGCTGAACAGGTCGGCGAACTGGCTGCAGACCTTGCCCAGCTCGATGCGGTCCTGCGGGCGCTTGGGGCCCGCCAGGCTGGGCGTGACGTCGCCCAGGTTCAGCCGCACGACCTGCGAGTAGTCGATCTCGCCCGCCAGCGGCACGCCGAACAGGCCCTGGGCCTTGAAGTACGCCTCGAAGGCCTCGATCTCGCCCTTGGTGCGGCCCGTGCCCTGGAAGTAGTCGATGGTCTTTTCATCCACCGGGAAGAAGCCCATGGTGGCGCCGTACTCGGGCGCCATGTTCCCGATGGTGGCGCGGTCGGGCAGCGACAGCGTGCGCGTGCCCTCGCCAAAGAACTCCACGAACTTGCCCACCACCTTGTGCTGGCGCAGGATCTCGGTCACCGTGAGCACGAGGTCGGTGGCCGTCACGCCCTCGCGCAGCTGGCCCGTGAGCTCGAAGCCCACCACGTCGGGCGTGAGGAAGTACACCGGCTGGCCCAGCATGGCGGCCTCGGCCTCGATGCCGCCCACGCCCCAGCCCACCACGCCGATGCCGTTGATCATGGTGGTGTGGCTGTCGGTGCCCACCAGGGTGTCGGGGTAGTAGACGCCGTCCTTGCGCTTGTGCACGCCGCGCGCCAGGTATTCGAGGTTCACCTGGTGCACGATGCCAAAGCCCGGAGGCACCACGCCGAAGGTGTCGAACGCCTGCATGCCCCATTTCATGAACTCGTAGCGCTCGCGGTTGCGCTGGAACTCGAGCTTCATGTTCAGGTCGAGCGAATTCTTCTTGCCGTAGTGGTCGATCATGATCGAGTGGTCCACCACCAGGTCCACGGGCACCAGCGGCTCGATCTTCTTGGGGTTCTTGCCCAGCTTCACGGCCACGCTGCGCATGGCGGCTAGGTCGGCCAGCAGCGGCACGCCGGTGAAGTCCTGCAGCACCACGCGCGAGACCACAAAGGGAATTTCGTCCTTGCGGTCTGCCTTGGGCACCCAGTGGGCCAACTCCTTGACATGCTCGGCGGTCACCTTGCGGCCATCGCAGTTGCGCAGCACCGATTCGAGCACGATGCGAATCGACACGGGCAGGCGGTGGATCTGGGGAAACTGCCGGGCCAGCGCGGGCAGGGAGTAGAACTGGCCCTCCTTGCCGGACGCTGTCCTGAAACTCTTGAGGGTGTTGGCAAACGCGTGACGGGCGGGCTTGGGCGATGAGGCCATGGCGAACTCCTGTGAAAGGCAACAAGGCCTATTCTGGCAGTCCTGCGTGACGGTGCAATCGTGGGGCTATGCGGGCCGCCGGGCCCCGGTGCCGGTGCGGCGCAGGCCGGTGCTCCGGCCCACGCCGCCGCCGCATGGAAGATGAATCAAGAATGCCCCTGGCGCTTGTGCGACAAGCGCCAATTGCTATCAATTCAAGAGCAAAAGATGAATACCCGTCAAGCGGCGGCCCATGCGGGCAGGCGGCGCACGCCCATCCACTGCAGTTCGGCCAGCAGGGCGACGGACACCACGTGCACCAGCAGATAGGCCTGGCCCAGCAAGGTGGGCGCGGCCGCGGAGCCCAGCAGCAGCGCCAGACTGGCCAGCGCCCAGGCGAAGTTGCCAACGATCAGCACCCACAGCCAGCCACGGGGCATGGGCTCGGACCGCGCGATGGCGGTGGCCAGGGCGGCGTAGCCCAGCAGCAGCACGCCCGAGGCCTGCAGCAGCCCCGGCGCGAGGCCCAGCCACCCGGCCAGCGGCGCCGTCAGCAGCAGGTGCATGGCACCGAGCAGCACACCGGTGGAGGCATCGAACCAGACCACGGCGCGCAGGAATCGGGGGGAAGACATCAGGTTGAACATGGAAGACTCCTTGGTGGGTAAAAAAATGAAGAACAGGCCTGCATCGTTCCCGTCCCGGTGCACCGCGTCGATGACCTGGCAGGTAATGGCCTGCACGCTCTTTCCCCCTAGGATGTGGCCCATGACCTCCACATCCCCCCCTTCGCACCGCCCTGTGCGCCCCAGCCTGCCGCACCGCGCGGCGCCGCCGGGGCCCGCATCGTTTGGCGACCATCTGCGCACCTGGCGCCAGCAGCGGCACCTGAGCCAGCTGGAACTGGCCGACGAGGCCGACATCTCCACGCGGCATGTGAGCTTCATGGAAACCGGACGCACCAACCCGAGTCGCGACATGGTGCTGCGCCTGTGCGAACGGCTGGCCATCCCGCTGCGCGAGCGCAATGCCCTGCTCGTGGCGGCCGGCTACGCGCCGATGTACCGTGAGCGCGCACTGGACGACCCCGCCCTCGCGGCGGCGCGCCAGGCCGTCGAGCTGGTGCTCAAGGGGCACGAACCCTGCCCCGCCATCGCGCTCGACCGCTGCTGGAACGTGGTGGCGGCGAACCAGGCCGCCCAGGCCCTGCTGGCCTCGCACGTGAGCCCGGAACTGCTCGCGCCCCCGATCAACGTGTTTCGCCTGAGCCTGCATCCCCAGGGCCTGGCCCCCCGCATCGCCAATCTGCCGCAATGGCGGGCCCACCTGTTTGAACGCCTGCGCCAGCAAATACAGGCCACCGCCGACCCGGCGCTGATCGCCCTGCAGGCCGAATTGCAGGAATATCCCGCGCCGCAGGCACCGGGCGCGCCGGTTCTGGCGGGTGAAATGCTGGGCGTGGTAATGCCGTTCTGCTTTGAAAGCGTGCACGGAATGCTCTCGCTCATCAGCACGACCACGATATTTGGCACCCCGGTGGACGTGACCCTGCAGGAACTGGCCGTGGAATCATTCTTTCCGGCCGACGATTTCACGGCGGAGGTTTTGCGCAAGGTGGCCTCGCAACCACATCCGCAGGAACCCGCGTGATACCAATGGGCTCGAAGGGCCTTCAGCGGCCGCGAGCCCATAAAAATCCCTACCCCGCCGCCGCAGCCCCAAGAGGCCCCGGGGTACCCGGGCTCATTCGCTGAATGCACGAAGTAAATGGCGCATAAAAAAAGCCCGCGGGTGCGGGCTTTATTTTCTGTGCGATGGCTGTGCAGCCATGCCGTACCGGGCCTTCAGGCGAATCAGGCCATCCGATATGCCTGAAGAATTCCTGGCGGCAGCGGTTTGCCGCCTTTTTAAATGGCAAACTTCTCGCGGCTCTCGTTTTGAATCCACTTGGGCGCCTTGCCACGGCCCGTCCAGGTTTCGCCCGTGGCGGGATTGCGGTACTTGGGAGCCACCTTGGTGCCAGCGGTGGAGCTGCGCCCCGTGGCCTTGCCAGCGGCCTTGCCCGCGGGAAACACGTCCTGGGCGGTCAAGCCATATTCGGCCACCAGGGAACGAACCTGGGACACCGCGTCCGACAATTCACGTCGGCGGGCCTCGCTGATTTGTTGCTCAAGGGCTTCGCGCTGCTTCAACAGTTCTTTATAGCTGGTGGTCATGGTGTCAGGGTTCAGGGTGGAGGATGTGTGACGGATGAATTATATGAATAATCTGCCGCCTTTGCCATCCATCCCTTCAAATTCATGGAATTTCCATATTACCCGCCATGCCCATAATGAATGGCACCCGGCGGCGGGGTATTGGTGCCGGGCCTTTCAGAGACTGGAGGCGGCCGGTGGCTCCGGCTGCGCCAATACCTTGTCGATGCGCTTGCCGTCGAGCTCGAGCACTTCAAATATCCATCCGGCGCAGCCAATTCTCTCGCCAATGGCAGGCAAATGTCCGGTTTCCGCCATCAAAAGGCCGGCCAAGGTGTTATAGCGCCCCCGCCCTTCACCGGGTAAATCCCGAATATCCAGCCGCGCCTTGAGCTCGGCCACCGGCACCAGGCCGTCGAGCAGCCAGGTGCCATCGCCCCGCGCGGTGGCCCATGCGTCCGTGGCCGCGCCCGGCTGCAATTCGCCGGTAATGGCTTCGAGTAAATCGCGCGGGGTCATGATGCCCTGCACCACGCCATATTCATCGACCACAAACACCATGCGCCCCGAGCGCGCGCGAAACTGCTCCAGCAGCTCCATGCCGCTCAGCGTTTCCGGAAGGAAAGCCGCGGGCTGCGCATGGCGCTCGAGCAGCCCCTGCGCCTGCGGGCCGAGTTCGAGAAGGCGCGCCACGCTCAGGAGCCCCACCACCTCATCCAGCGAGCCCCGGCACACCGGATACCAGGAATGCGCGCCCTGCTCCCCGCCGCTGCCGGCCATGCGCAACCCCTCGGCCACCGTCAGTCCGGCATCCAGCCAGGCCACGTCGCTGCGGGGCACCATGAGCGAGGTGAGCGGCCGGTCATCGAGCCGGAACACGTTGCGCACCATCTGGTGCTCATGGTGCTCGATCACCCCGGCATCGCGGCCCTCTTCCAGGCTGGCCACGATCTCCTCCTCGGTGACGGCGCGCCCCGCCGCGTTGTCCACGCGCATCAGCGCCAGCACGCCCTGCGTCGAGAGCGAGAGCAGCCGCACGAATGGCTTGGCCACCTTCGCCACCCAGGCCATGGGGCGCGCGACCACCCGGGACACAGTTTCCGGATAAAGCTGGCCGATGCGCTTGGGCACCAGCTCGCCAAACACGATGGTGATGAAGGTGATGACCGTCACCACCAGCGCGGTGGCCGCGATGCCGGCGGGGCGGGCGGGCATTCCGGCCTCCTGCAGCCAGATACCCAGGCCGTCGCTGAAGGCCGCCTCGCCAATGATGCCGTTGAGCATGCCGATGGACGTGATGCCCACCTGGACGGACGAGAGGAACTGCGTGGGGTTGTCCAGCAGCGCCAGGGCCGCCTGCGCGCCCTTGTCACCGGCCTCGGCCATGGTGGCCAGGCGCGACTTGCGGCTGGACGCCAGGGCGAGTTCAGACATCGCGAACACGCCATTGAGCAAGGTCAGCAGCGCGATCAGCAGAAAATCCATGCTTCACCGGATAAGAAACACACCATGGCACTTTACTGTATCGGGGACATTCAGGGCTGCGACAGCGCCCTCGGGCACCTGCTCGACGTGATCGGCTTTTCGCCCAGCCGCGACACCGTCTACCTGCTGGGCGACCTCGTCAACCGGGGGCCGGACTCCGCCGCGGTCCTGCGCCGCTGCATGGCCCAGGGCGACGCCCTGCGCTGCCTGCTGGGCAACCACGACCTGCACCTGCTGGCCGCCGCACACGGCGCGCGCAAGCCCTCGCGGCGCGACACGCTGGGCACCGTGCTGGACGCCCCCGACCGCGCTGCGTTGCTTGACTGGGTGCGCCAGCAGCCACTGGCCCGTGCCCACACGCATGCCGGGCAGGCGCTGCTGATAGTGCATGCGGGCGTGCTGCCCGCCTGGTCTGCCGCAGATACCCTGGGATACGCGGATGAAGTGCACGCGGTATTGCGCGGCCCCGATCTGCCCGGTTTTTTGCACGCGATGTACGGCAACACCCCCGACCAGTGGCGGGACGACCTGACAGGCGCTGACCGCCTGCGCGTGATCGTGAACGCGCTCACCCGGCTGCGCTTTTGCTCGGCCGACGGCGTGATGGATTTCGAAAGCACCGAAAGCGCGGATGCCGCACCGCCCGGCCTGATGCCCTGGTTCGACGTGCCGGGCCGGCGCACCGCGGGCACGCTGGTGGCCTTCGGCCACTGGTCCACGCTGGGCTGGCTCCACCGCAACGATCTGCTGGGGCTGGACACGGGCTGCGTGTGGGGCGGCTGCCTGAGCGCCGTGCGCTTTGGCGCGACGCTGGCAGAACGCGAACTGCTGCAGGTGCACTGCGAGCAGGCCCAGGCCCCGGGCTGAATGCACCCTCAGGACGGCACGGGCTCCAGCAGGGCCGACATGGCCGCCGACTGCCAGACCCCGCCGTCCTGCCCGGCGATCAGCACGGCCAGCCCCGGCATGCGCTGCGCCAGTGCCCTGCCCGCCTGCGGGCCCCGCACCATCAGCGCGGCGCCCAGGCCGTTGACGGCCGCCACATCCCGCGCCACCAGGCTCACGCCATGCACGCCCGATGACGGGCGGCCGGTGCGCGGGTTGAGCACATGGTGCTGGCGCCGGCCTTCGTGGAAGAAGAAACGTTCATAGTCGCCCGACGAGGCCACCACACCGGTGCCCGCCACGGCCACCACGCCCAGCAAATGCTCCGGGGAACGCGGGTCGCGCAGCCCCACGCGCCAGGGCCGGCCCTGCCACAACCCCTGGGTCAGCACATCGCCGCCACCGTTGATCATGGCGTTCTCGACCCCCTCGGAGCGCAGCATGTTCATGCCGGCTTCCAGGATCGGGAGCTTGGCGATGCCGCCCAGGTCCAGCGCCATGCCCTGGCGGGCCAGGAAGGCCGTGCCTGCGGCCCCATCCAGCACCAGGCCGCGCGCATCCACCAGCGGCAGCTGCCGCGCGATCTCGCTGGCGCCGGGCACCACCTTGTCGCCGGGACCAAAGTTCCAGGATTTGAAAGCCCCCACGGTCACATCAAAGGCCCCACGGCTCATCGCCGACACGCGCTGCGCGCCCTGCAGCACCGCCATGACTTCGGGTGGCACCGCCACGGGCATGATGCCCGCCGCGAGGTTGATGCGGCTGACCACGCTGCGGGGCTGGTAGCGGCTCATGAGCGCCTCCAGCCTCTGCATCTCCGCATAGGCCCGGTCCATGGCCTGGCGCAGCAGCGCGCGGTCAACGCCCTCCACCGCCATGTCCACCTGCGTGCCCATCAGGGGCCGCGAGCTGCGTTCAGACACCCCCCGTCCACCTGCGGCCGCTCCCGCACTCCAGACCGCGCCGCCCAGCAAGGGCAGCGCCATCACCAGGCGGCGGCGCGACAGGCCGTGGGGGCGCACAGATGCTTGCTGCATGGCGCCTCCGGTCAGAGCGACTTGTCGGCCATGAAGTCCACGGCGGCCTTGACCTCGGCATCGGTCAGGTTGGCGGAGCCCCCCTTGGCGGGCATCATGCCCTTGGACCCGGTAAAGCCCTCGATCGCATGCTTGTACAGCGTGTCCTTGCCCTGGGCGATGCGCGGGCCCCAGTCGGCCTTGTCGCCCGGCTTGGGGGCACCGGCCACGCCAGCGGCATGGCACATGGCGCAGGTCTTGCCAAACACGCTCTTGCCCAGTTCGTTCTCTGCGGCGGCCGGGGCGGCAGGGGCCGCCGCGGGCGCGGGGGCCGGTGCCGCCGTGGCAGCGGGGGCCGCGGCCGGGGCGGGCTCCGGCTTCTTGTCGCCACAGCCGGCCAGCAGTGCAGCCAGGATCGCCACGGCGACCATCACGGTTTTCTTTTGCATCGCATACATCCTGTTCTTCGTCATTGAAACAACCAGTCCAAAGAGCCCGTGGCCCCGCGCGAAACGCGTCCACGGTGCAACCTGAAAGCAGCCCTGCGGGCCATGCCCGCGCCCTCTTCAGGCTGGCGTATTGACTGTAGGTGCAAGAGGCAGTTTTGGGCAGGTGCGGGCCCCGCCGAAGCATGATCCAGATCAAATTGATTCATATTATGTGAATCTATTATTCAGGCCATGCAAGATCACCACGCCCTCCGATCACTGCGCCTGTGGGTGCTGGCGTGGTTCGTCATGGCGCTCGGTGCCGCGGTGGCCTCGCCCATGCTGCAGCCACAGGCCGTCGAACTCATCTGCGCGGGCAGTGGCGGCGCCCAGCTTTTCCTGCGGACCGCCGACGGGCTGGTCTCCACCGACTCCGCCGGCATGCAATGCCCGCTGTGCCTGGCCGCCGACGCGCCGCCCGTGGCACCCGCCGCCGCACAGGCCTTCACGGCCCCGCCCGATGGCACGCCCCGCGCGCCCCTGCGCCGCTGCATGGCCGCCAGCGCACGGACCCACCCGCCCGCCCGGGCGCCCCCCTTTTTCAACTGAGCCATCCCAAAAGAGGAAAAACCATGAACGAGAGAAAAGACAGTCCGCAACCCGCCGCCGGCATGGGCCGACGCAGCTTCATCAACACGGCGGCCCTGGTCGGATTGACCGCCGGCGTCGCCGCCTGCACCGAAAAGCCCAATGCGGCCACCCCCGCGGCACCCGCTCCGGCCGCGTCCGCGGCAGGCCATGCCGGCACCGGCGCGAACCCGCACCTGAAGCCGGGCGAGCTGGACACGTACTACGGCCTGTGGAGCGGTGGCCACACAGGCGACATGCGCGTGCTGGGCCTGCCCTCGGGCCGCGAGATCACACGCATCCCCTGTTTCGTGCCCGACGCGCTCGTGGGCTGGGGCGTGACCAACGAGAGCAAGAAGATCATGGGCACCAAGCCCGATGGCAGCCTGAAGTACACGGTGGCCGACACCCACCACACACATGCCTCGTACAAGGACGGCAACTACGACGGCCGCTACGCCTGGATCAACGACAAGATCAACAGCCGCATCGCGCGCATCCGCCTTGACTATTTCATCTGCGACAAGATCACCGAGCTGCCCAATGTGCAGGGCTTCCACGGCATCTTCCCGGACAAGGCCGACCCGGTGGACCCGGCCATCAACTACACCACGCGCGTGTTCTGCGGCGGTGAGTTCGCCATTCCCATGCCCAACACCGGCACGGAAGATTCGAGCAAGTACCGCTCCATGTTCAGCTGCGTCGATGCAGAAACGATGGAAGTGCGCTGGCAAGTGCTGATCGACGGCAACTGCGACCTGGTCGCCACGTCGTACGACGGCAAGCTCGCGGCCACCAACCAGTACAACGTGGAAATGGGCGCGAAGTACGAGGACATGATGGCCGCCGAACGCGACGCCTGCCTGTTCTTCAACGTGGGCCGCATCGAGGCCGCCGTGAAGGCTGGCAAGTTCAAGACCATCGGCACCAGCAAGGTGCCCGTGGTGGACGGCACCCACGAGGCGAACAAGGACCCCAAGACGGCGCTTACCGCGTACGTGTCGGTGCCCAAGAACCCCCACGGCGTGAACGCCAGCCCCGATGGCAAGTACTTCATCTGCGCCGGCAAGCTCTCGCCCACCGGCACCGTGATCGAGCTGGCCAAGGTGCTCGACTACTTCGACGGCAAGCTCGAAAAGCTGGACTCCGCCATCGTGGCCGAGGTGGAGCTGGGCCTGGGTCCGCTGCACACCGCCTTCGACGGCCGTGGCAATGCCTACACCACGCTCTTCCTGGACAGCCAGGTCGTGAAGTGGAACGTGGAGGCCGCCATCAAGTTCCACGCGGGCGACAAGACCGCCAAGTACGTGGTGGACCGCCTCGATGTGCAGTACCAGCCGGGCCACTTGAACGCCTCTCAGTCCGAGACCAAGGCCGCCGACGGCAAGTTCCTGGCCGTGGGCTGCAAGTTCTCCAAGGACCGCTTCCTGCCCGTGGGCCCGCTGCACCCCGAGAACGAGCAGCTCATCGACATCTCGGGCGAGAAGATGGTGCTGATGGCCGACCACCCCGTGCGCGGCGAGCCCCATGACTTCATCATCTTCAAGCGCGACCTGGTACGCCCCAAGCAGGTCTACACGCTCGACGAGTTCCCGCTGGCCGTCAAGGACCCCAAGGAGTCCGGCGTGTTCCGCAACGGCAAGAAGGTCACCGTGAAGATGACTTCGCAAGCCCCGGCCTTCAGCCTGCGCGAGTTCAAGCTCAAGAAGGGTGACGAGGTCACGCTGATCCTGACCAACCTGGACAAGATCGAAGACCTGACGCACGGCTTCGCGATCCCGAACTACAACGTGAACTTCATCGTGAACCCGCTGGAGACCGCGTCCGTGTCCTTCGTGGCCGACAAGCCCGGTGTGTTCTGGTGCTACTGCACGCACTTCTGCCATGCACTCCACCTGGAGATGCGCACGCGGATGATTGTGGAAGCTTGATTCGGAGCATCCCCCTGAGGCGCTGCGCGCCTTCCCCCTTCTCTCTGCGCGCTTCGCGCTCCGGGAAGGGGGACGATGCACTCGCTGCGGGGCGGCCCTTGCTCTGCATCCCTGGTCTGGGGGCGCGCCAGTTGCGTCGATGGCGCCCCATTTTTATGCCAAATGTTGCTCTATCGCTTTATCAATAAGCGCTAGCAGCTATCAAAAAGATAGTCCCATGATTTCCCTTCGTCGGCAGTTCGCCACGCTTCTTCTGGTCTTGTTGGCAGCACTTTGGCTGGCGCCGCGCGCGCATGCTGCGGCAGGCGCCTACGAGGCCGAGCTGCCTGCGGAACTCGCTACCGCGCGCGACATGTGCGCGCTGGTGCCGTGCAAGGACGTGTTTCCCGGCGCCAGTCATTTTTCTGAACGCAAGGGCCAGCCGCCCTATGTGGAGGCCTACGACAACAACAGTGCCCAGAAAAAGCTGCTGGGCTATGTGATGCTGTCCACCGACATCACGGACACCCCCGCCTACTCGGGCAAGCCCGTGGTCACGCTGATCGGCATGGACAAGGAGGGCCGCTTCGTGGGCGTGAAGGTGCTCAAGCATTCCGAGCCCATCCTGCTGCTGGGCATCCCTGAATCTGCGCTGCTCAAGTTCAACGCCCAGTACCTGGGCAAGTCGGTGGCCGACAAGATCGAGGTGGGCCAGTCGCGCCCCGATGAAAACGTGCTGGGCCTCGACGCCATCTCCGGCGCCACCGTCACCGTGATCGCGCAGAACCAGGTCATGATGGCCTCGGGCTCGGCCGTGGCGCGGCAGGTGGGCATCCTCGCGCCCACGGTGCGCGAGCCGGCCCGCTATGCGGAAACCGGCAAACGCCTGAGCTGGGCCGAGCTGGTGCAGCAAGGCACCGTACAGCGCCTGCGGGTGGCGCCCGAACAAGTGGGCCTGGACAAGGGCCCCGAGCCCTTCATCGAGCTGTGGTTTGGCGACCTGAACCACCCCGACATTGGCAAGAGCCTGCTGGGCGAGAACGGCTGGAACAACCTGCGCCTGCAGCTCAAGGAGGGCGAACACGCCTTCTTCATCATCCGCACCGGCGGCAAGGAATCGTTCAAGGGCTCGGGCTTCGTGCGCGGCGGCATCTACGACCGCGTGCAGGTGCGCCAGGGGGCGGATTCGTTCACATTCCGCGACCTGGACGCGCTCAACCTGTACGGCATCGAGGCCGCAGGCGCGCCCAGCTACAACGAGTCGGTCATCTTCATCATCCGCTCACCCGCGTTCTCGGCCCCCTACCCGTGGAAGCTGAGCTTTCTGGGCAACCGCGTGGACCGCGCCACGGGCGCGCGCAGCTTCACCAGCTTCGACACGCCCTACTGGCTGCCCGCCGCCATGCTGCAAGACGGGCGCCCCACCCTCGACGAGCCCGACGCCCCCTGGGTGCGCGTGTGGAAGTCGCGCGCGGTGGAGATCGCGCTGTTCGCCGTGCTGCTGATCGCCGTGACCGTGGTGTACGCCCTGCGCGAGAAGCTCACGCGCCTGTCCACCCACAAGAACAAATGGCCCGTCAACGGCTTCAAGTACAGCTTCTGGGCACTCAGCATTGGCTGGATCGGTTTTGGCGCCATGGCGCAGCCCTCCATCACGCAGGTGCTGACCTGGTTCCATTCGCTGCTGTTCCAGTGGACCTGGTCGCTGTTCCTGTCCGACCCATTCATCTTCCTGTTCTGGATCTTCATCATCGTCACCGTCTTCCTGTTCGGGCGCGGGTTGTTCTGCG
The DNA here is from genome assembly GCF_059415205.1 of Acidovorax sp. GW821-FHT10E03. Classification (NCBI taxonomy): domain Bacteria; kingdom Pseudomonadati; phylum Pseudomonadota; class Betaproteobacteria; order Burkholderiales; family Comamonadaceae; genus Acidovorax; species Acidovorax sp. GW821-FHT10E03. The sequence continues at coordinate 56,141 of NZ_JBWKMU010000016.1, forward strand.
GCTGGATGTGTCCGTTCGGCTCGCTGCAGGAGGGCATCTACAAGGTCGCACGCGCCCTGGGCCTCAAGCGCTTTCAGACCCAGCTGCCGCCAAAGTGGCACGACCGGCTCAAGTGGGTCAAGTACGCGGTGTTCTTCGGGCTGCTGGTGGTGTCGATGTTCTCCATGGGACTGGCCGAAAAGCTGGCCGAGGTAGAGCCGTTCAAGACAACCTTCCTGGTCGGTGTGATGAACCGCGCCTGGCCCTACAGCCTGTTCGTGGCGGCCATCCTGGGCGTGTCGATCTTCATCGAGCGGCCCTACTGCAAATACATCTGCCCGCTGGGCGCCTCGCTGGCCATGCCCAGCACGTTCCGCTGGTTTGGCCTCAAGCGCAAGCAGGACTGCAACAGCTGCAAGGCCTGCGCCGTGGGCTGCGGCGCCCAGGCCATCGACGCCGATGGCCGCATCGACCACCGCGAGTGCCTGCACTGCCTGGACTGCATGATTCTCTACACCGACACCAAGGGCTGCCCGCCCCTGGCCAAGGAGCGCAAACGCCGCGAAAAGGACGGCCTGGAAATCACGCCCATCGGCAAGAACGGCTATTTCATCCCGATCCACCCCGCCACGGTGCAGGACCAGATCTCGGCCAAGGCCGCCCAGGGGCCCGACCCGCGCATGCCCACAACGCCTGCACACCCCGCCCACAAGGCTGGAAGCCAAGGCCTGCGCTGGCTCTGGCTGGAGCTGGTGGACCACCTGTGGCCCTGGAGCCGCGAAGGCTGGGCATCAGGCCGTGGCCTGCAAATGGCAGGCTTCTCGCTGGCCGTGGCCGCCAGCGTGGCCTGGGTGATGACCGCCCTGGGCACGTTGTCGTCGGGCGCCATCATCGGCTGGTGGTTTGGCTGGAGCGTGTACGAGGTGCTGATCCGCCTGTCGGGCAAGCGCTATGTGAAGGACGGCCCCTGGTGGCAGGGCCAGTACCGCCGGGCGGGCGTGATGGACATGTTGAGCTACGTGGGCTTCAAGAACCTGCTGATCGGCGCGGCGCTTTTCCTGGCCATCAAGGCCGTGGTGGGATTGGCGTGATGAAGCCCTCCCTTGCCGCAACCGCATTCACCGCATGCGTGGCGCTGGCTGCGTGTCTGCTGGCCCTGCCCGCCCACGCTGCCACCGTGTTGGTGCGCCCCGGCCAGGACCTGCAGGCCGCCATCATGGCTGCGGCGCCAGGCGACACGGTGGAGGTGCAGCGGGGCTTCTACCACGTGAACCTGCGCATCGACAAGGCCCTGACCCTGCGCGGCATCGACCGCCCCACGCTCACCGGCGGGCAGGCGGGCGACACCATCCGCGTCACCGCACCTGACGTGGTGATCGAAGGCCTGATCGTGCGCGACTCGGGCACCAGCCTCAAGGACCAGAACGCGGGCATCTACATCTACCCCGGTGCACACCGCGCCGTGGTGCGCCACAACGACCTCACCTACAACCTGTTCGGCCTGTGGATCGAGAAGGCCAACGATGTACAGGTGCTGCACAACACCATCACCGGCCTGCGCGATGTGAACTCGTCGCAGCGCGGCAACGGCGTACAGCTGTACAACACCACGGGCGCACGCATCGAGGGCAATCACATCAGCTTTGTGCGCGACGCGCTGTATGTGGACGTGTCGCACCACGCGGTGTTTCGCGGCAACCGGCTGCACCACAGCCGCTACGGCACGCACTACATGAACTCCTACTACAACCTGTGGGAGGACAACGATACCTACCTCAACCGTGGCGGCCTGGCGCTGATGGAGGTGCGCGACCAGGTGGTGCGCAACAACCGCGCCTGGGGCAACAGCGACCACGGCATCATGCTGCGCACCCTGCAGGACTCGGTGATCGAGAACAACGTGGTGGCCGAAAACGCCCGAGGCTTCTTCATCTACGACGTGGAGTACATCACCCTGCGCGGCAACCTGGTGACCCGCAACACGGTGGGCGTGCACCTGTCGGCCGGCTCCAAAAACAACAAGGTCGAAGGCAACGACTTCATCGGCAACCGCGAGCAGGTGCGCTATGTGGGCGCCCGCGACGAGCGCTGGGGCACCGAGGGCGGCAACCACTGGAGCAACTACCTGGGCTGGGACCGCGACGGCAACGGCGTGGGCGACGTGCCCTACGAGGCCAACGACATGGTGGACCGCCTGACCTGGCGCCACCCCGCCATCAAGCTGCTGCTGGCCAGCCCTGCCGTGCAGGCGCTGCGCCTGGTGGGCCAGCAGTTTCCGGTGCTGCGCGTGCCCACCGTGGTGGACCCAAAACCCCGCATGCAACCGAACCAACCCCAACGGAATTTTCAGCGTGACACGCAACCCTCCCCCCATTGACCTGAGCGAGCCCCCCGCCATCGAGGTGCGGGGCGCGCACAAGCATTACGGCGCACTGCACGCCGTGGACGGCATCGACCTGCGCATCGCGCGCGGCGAGATCTTTGGCCTCATCGGCCACAACGGCGCGGGCAAGAGCACGCTGTTCAAGATGATCCTGGGCCTCACGCCCGCCACCTCGGGCGAGATCCGGGTGGGCGGCGCCACGGTGCAGGGCCGCGACTTTCGCGCCGCCCGCCGCCACCTGGGCTACCTGCCCGAGAACGTGGTGCTCTACGACAACCTGAACGGGCTGGAAACGCTGCGTTTCTTCGCCCGCCTCAAGGGTGCGCCCCTCACGCAATGCCCCGCGCTGCTGGAACGCGTGGGCCTGGCCCACGCGGGCAACCGCGCCGTGCGCGAATACTCCAAGGGCATGCGCCAGCGCCTGGGGTTTGCACAGGCCCTGCTGGGCGAGCCCCGGGTGCTGCTGCTCGACGAGCCCACCAACGGCCTGGACCCGCAGGCCATCCGCGACTTCTACGCCACGCTGCGCGGGCTGCAGGCGGGTGGCGTGACCATCGTCATCACCTCGCACATCCTGGCCGAACTGCAGGAGCGCGTGGACCGCCTGGCCATCCTGGCCTCCGGCAAGCTGCAGGCCCTGGGCAGCGTGCAGGCGCTGCGCGAGCAGGCGCACATGCCGCTGACCATCCACCTCACGCTGGCCGCGGCCGACCGGCCTGCCGCGCTGGGACTGCTCGCTGCCGTGCCCGGCGTCACCGGGACGGAAACGCCGGAAGGCCTGCACGTGGACTGCCCGCGCGGCAGCAAGATGGCCGTGCTGGGTGCGCTGGCCCCGCTGGGCGCCGCGCTGCAGGACCTGCAGATCCAGGAGCCCTCGCTGGAGGATGTGTACTTCGACCTGCGCAAGGGCTAGCCATGGAATTCCAACAAATCTTCACCATCGCGGGCAAAGAGTTCCGCGACCGCATGCGCAACCGCTGGGTGCTGGCCGTGGCACTGGTGTTCACCGTGTTCTCGCTGGCCATCGCCTACTTTGGCGGCGCGCAGCAGGGCACGGTGGGCTTTCGTTCCATCGAATTCACCATCGCCAGCCTGGTCAGCCTGGTCATCTACCTCATCCCGCTGATCGCGCTGCTGCTGGGCTTCGACGCCATCGTGGGCGAGCGCGAGCGCGGCTCGCTCGACCTGCTGCTGTCATTGCCCATCACGCGGCTGGAGCTGCTGCTGGGCAAGTACCTGGGGCTGGCGGCGGCGCTCACGCTCTCGACGCTGGCGGGGTTCGGTCTGGTGGCGGTGCTGCTGGTGCGGCAGTTCAGCGGGGCTGCGCTGTTCCACTACGGCGGCTTCATGATCAGCTCGGTGCTGCTGGGGCTGGCGTTCCTGAGCATGGCGGTGCTGCTCTCGGTGCTCACGCACGAGCGCACACGCGCCTCGGGCCTGGCGATTGCCGCCTGGTTCTTTTTTGTGCTGGTGTTCGACCTGCTGCTGCTGGGCGCCCTGGTGGCCACGGGCGGCAGCGTCGGCGGCGAGGCCATGGCCTACCTGCTGCTGCTCAACCCGGCCGACGTTTTCCGCATCCTCAACGTGTTCTCGCTCGACGACGTGCGCACCCTGTACGGCCTGACCAGCATCGTGCCCCCCGCCCTGGCCAAGCCATGGCTGATGGGCGCGGTGATGGCGGGCTGGATCGTGGTGCCGCTGGGCCTGGCGAGCTGGAGATTCAAGCCATGACGAAAAAAACCCACAACCAATATCAATGCGCCTGCGCCACGCGGCGCCAACTGCTGGGCTGGGCGGCCCTCGCATCGCTGGGCACGCTCACCGGCCTCGCGGGCCTGACCGGCTGCAGCCAGGCGGACAACAGCGCGCAGTCCCTGAAACCCGTGGAGATCGACCGCACCACCAGTTGCGAACTCGACGGCATGCTGCTGGCCGACTACCCCGGCCCCAAGGCGCAGGTGCGTTTCGCGGGGCAGGACAGGCCCTCGTTCTTTTGCGACACGGTGGAGCTTTTCAGCACCCTGCTGGCCGGCGAGCAGGTGCGCGCCGTGCAGGCCGTGTATGTGCAGGACATGGGCCAGGCCGACTGGAATGCCCCGCAGGGCCACTGGATCGACGGCAAGACCGCCCTCTACGTGGTGGGCGGCAAGCGCCACGGCTCCATGGGCCCCACCATCGGCAGCTTCGCGCAAGAGGCCGACGCGAAGAAGTTCGCCGCCGAATACGGCGGCAAGGTGCTGCGCTTTGCCGAGATCACGCCCGCCATGGTGGACCTGAGCGGCGGGGCACTGCACGACACGCGGATGTAGGCGATGCAGCCCCCCATGCCCCCACGGCCGGCCCCCTCGGCCCGCGCCCCGTCCCGCGCGCCCACGCGGCGCATGGCGCTGGCGGCGGTGCTGCTGGGCACCGCCAGCCTGGGGGCCTGGCAATGGCCCCCGAGGTGGCGCCGCGCCCCGGCGGCAGCCGCCGATGCCGCGATGGTGGGCGACGATGTGTGCGTGGTGGCCCCGACGACGCCGTACGACCCCGCGCTGGGCCAGCCGCCGCAGGCCGCCCGCGAAGTGCCCCCCGAGGCACGCTGCCCCGTGTGCGGCATGTTCCCGGCCCGCGCGCGCGACTGGGCGGCGCAGGTCATTTTTGCGGACGGGGACGCCCAGTTCCTGGATTCGCCCCTGAGCCTGATGATGTACCTGGGCAACGTGGGCCACTATGCGCGTGGGCGCACGGCGCAGGCCATCGTGGCCCGCTACGTCACCGATGCGGACACCGGCGCGTGGCTGGATGCCCGGCAGGCGCTGTATGTCCATGGATCTTCCGCGCGAGGGCCCATGCGCGCGGGCAACCTGCCGGCCTTTGCCGACGCTGCCGCGGCGCAGCACTTTGCGCAGCGGCGTGGTGGGCGGGTCTTAGGGTTCAGCGCCATCGACGCGGCGCTGCTGCGGTCATTGGCCCCGGGCAGGCGGCAGGACCACGCCGTCCATGCAGGCCCACCGCAGCCGTAGCCACGATCTCAATGCACTATCAAAAATAGAGCATCCAGCGCTTGCTCATCAAGCGCCAGCGGCCAATTTCACCCAATTATTGTGCCGACGTCTCGGTCTGCGGCTGAACTGCCTTGAACAGCGCGGCCACCTTGCGCTTGGGCTTGATGTTGGCCGACACGCTGCTGCGCGGCGCCGACTTGGCGGCTTCCCAGGCAGGGGCCGCATCGGCGGCGGTGCTGGCCTCGTACGGTTTCTCGAAGAAGGGATCGCGCGAAGCGACCGCAGGACGGAAGCCCCGGTGCTGCTCGCGTGTCTCGCGGGATTCGCGGCCGCCACGGTGGTCGCGCTCACGTTCACGCTCGCGGCGGGGGCCCGCCGAGATCGCATCGCGCCCGTCGCCCGTCTCGCCCGCTTCGCGCCAGGCGCGGCGGCCGTCGTTGATGCGGCCACGCGGCTGGTCTTCCTCGTATTCGATGGCTTCGAGTTCGATCTTTTTCTTGATCAGCTTCTCGATGTCGGCCACCAGGCGGGCATCGCTGCCCGACACCAGCGTGACCGCCAGGCCCGAGGCGCCCGCACGGCCCGTGCGGCCAATGCGGTGCACGTAGTCTTCGGCGTTGAACGGCACGTCGAAGTTGAACACCGCCGGCACGTCCTTGATGTCGAGGCCGCGGGCGGCCACGTCGGTGCACACCAGCAGGTCCACTTCACCCTTCTTGAACGCTTCCAGGGCCTTCAGGCGCTCGTCCTGGCTCTTGTCGCCGTGCAGCGCGGCCGTCTTGAGGCCTTCGCGCTCCAGGCTGCGCGCCAGGCGGGCACAGCCGAGCTTGCTGTTCACGAAGATGAAGGCCTGCTTCAAGCCCCGGGTCTTGAGGACCTGGTGGATGGCGCGGCGCTTGTCGTCGTCGTTGGCGCTGTAGAAGCGCTGCTCCACCGTGGAGGCCGTCTCGTTCGGGCGGGCCACCTCGATGGTGACGGGGTTCTGCAGGTAGCTGCCGGCCAGGCGCTTGATCTCGGGCGAGAACGTGGCGCTGAACAAGAGCGTGGTGCGCTGCTTGGGCAGGTAGGACAGGATGCGCTGCAGGTCGGGCAGGAAGCCGATGTCCAGCATGCGGTCGGCCTCGTCGAGCACCACGTACTCGACCTGGTTGAGCACCGCGTTCTTGGCCTCGATGTGGTCGAGCAGTCGGCCCGGCGTGGCCACCAGCACTTCGACGCCCTTCTTGAGCTCGATGGTCTGCGGCTTCATGTCCATGCCGCCGAACACCACGGTGCTGCGCAGCTTGGTGTACTTGGCGTACAGCGCGATCTGCTGGGCGACCTGGTCGGCCAGCTCCCGCGTGGGCAGCAGCACCAGCGCACGCACGGGGTGGCGGGCGGGAGAGGTGGAACTGCTCTCGTGCTTGAGCAGGCGTTGCAGCAGGGGCAGCGAGAACGCCGCCGTCTTGCCGGTGCCGGTCTGGGCCGCGCCCATCACGTCCTGGCCGGTGAGCACCACCGGAATGGCCTGCGCCTGGATGGGCGTCATGGACTCGTAGCCCATTTCGGCCACGGCGCGCGCCAGCGGCTCGGCCAGCGATAGATTGGAAAAGGAACTTGTCATTTAGCCCTCTATTGTCGCACCGGTGGCCCAAAATGCCATTTTTAGCGTTTTGGCGGCACGTCGGCAGCCGTGGTGCAGGGCATGCACGGCGGCCATTCACTATGTTTTTGATAGCTTCCAGCGCATAGGGGACAAGCGCTGCATGCCATCTGGACGGAAAACTACTCCAGCACCGCCCGCAGCTGGCGGGTGGTGGCCGCCAGGCGCCTCGCCCCGATCTGGGCGAGGTTATTCATCACCGTGAGCGCCGCCTCCGGGTACTGGCGGGCCCACGCGTCGAAATGCGCGCGGGACAGGCGCACCAGGTGTGCGCTGCCCCGCTCGGCCCCGGCGCTGGCGCTGCGGGCCGCCCCATTGAGGAACGCCATCTCGCCAAATGCCATGCCCGGACCGACGGTGGCCAGGCGCAGCCCCTTTTCCGGGGGCCACTGCGTGACCAGGGTGATGTGGCCCGACTGCACCACGAGCAGGTCGTGGTCGGTGTCGCCCGCATTGAAGACCACGCCGCGTGCCGGCACCGTCTCGCGCTCGAGCAAGGCCAGCAGGGCATCGCTCGCCGCGCGCGGCACGCCTTCCCCGATCTCGCCCAGCAGGTCCCGGGCGGGATGGGCCGGGCGCTGCTCGATGGGCCGCTGCGACAGGATGCCGGCCTCCGCCCATTCCAGGGCCCGGTCCACATCGGAAAAGGAGCGCACATGGTCCCTGGCCTGTTCGGCGGCCAGGGGGTCCAGCGCCGCCACGGCCGCCGCGATGCCCTGGTGGCCCAGGTCGCGCACCAGGGCGCGCAGCTGCGCGAGCGCGGTGCTGTCCCACGCGGGCACGCGCCCCGCATCGAGGATCACCCACCGGTGGCGCGGCTGCAGCAGCAAACGCACCTGCTCGGCCAGGTGGGCGGCCACGCCAAACGACATCACCCCCTGCAGCTCAAAGACGGCGATCTGGTTCATGCGCGGAACGAGCCAGGTGTCGGACACGGCCCGGCGCAGGCGGCGCGAGCGCAGTTCGCCATCGAGCCGCACATGCCGCAGCACCTTGGCGGCCGAGTCGTGCAGCAGCACGAACGTGGCCACGACCAGGCCCGCCACCAGCGCGCCCACGCCGCCCATGACGGCGAACACCAGCGCCACCAGCCAGCTCTGCGCCCAGGTCACGCGCGAGCTGCGCGCATAGCGCAGCGACCACATGAGGCCCGGCACCTGCAGCAGCCCCGCCAGCACCAGGCCTCCCGCCAGGCAGGCCATGGGCACCCAGTGCAGCCACCATGCGCCCGTGGCGGCCACGCCCAGCATGATCGCCGCATGCCACCGCGGCGCGTCGCGCGAGGCCCCGGCCTGCGCCAGCACGATGCGCGAACGCGATGCGCTGGTCGATGCGGGGATCATTCCGGCCAGGCCGCACAGCGCTCCGAGCAGGCTCTCGCGGCGCAGGGCCAGGTTGGGATTGCCGCGCAGCCCGTGCTCCAGTTCCAGCTCCTGGTTGAACACCAGGATCTCCAGGCTGTTGACCAGGGCCATCAGCAAGGCCAGCACGACCAGCGCCGAGCCCTCCTGCTGGGCCAGCGCCATCCAGGGGATGCCCGTCCAGTCGGGCCACAGCGGCCCGGCGAAGCTGCTGGGCTGCACGGCGGGTGCGAACACGGCCCCCAGGCCGCCGCCCCACAGCCCGGCCAGCGCCACCCCCAGCGTGACCAGGACCACCGCGGACAGCAGGCCCGGCGAACGGGGCCAGCGGTGGCGCAGCGCCCAGGCGATGGCCACCACGGCCGCGGCCGCCAGCGCATGCCAGCCGGTGCGCGCGTCCCACAGCGCGTCGGGCCCCGCGCCAAACCCATTGCGCACCTGGCCCACCACCATGGACAAGCCCACCCCCGCGGCGAAGCCGTGGGTCACCGAGATCGGCAGGAACCGCGCCACGGAAGCGAGCCGCAATACACCCAGCAGCCACTGGAACACGAAGGCCAGCCCCACCGTCGCCCCGCTCACGGCCAGCACCTGGCGCGCGCTCAGGCCCAGCGCGGGGGCCGCGCCGTGGGCGGTGGCCAGCACCGCCGCGAACAGCAGCGCGACCACGGTGGTGGGCGCATACACCACGCCGGCGCGCGGCGCGGCCAGCGTGAGCAGCAGCCCCGGCAGCGCGGCGGACCACAGCGCCAGTGCCGCCAGCGGGTAGTCGCCCGCCAGCGGTGCGAACGCCAGCAGGCCCAGCCCCACCGCATGGGGCACCGTGACCGCCGCGGCCGACCATGCCGCCGCGACCCCCGAGGAGGGCGGCTGCGGCAGGGGCCCGGCCACCCCGCTGCTGGCGCCGCCGGAGGGACCGTGGGCCGAAGCCGTCGAAGACAAGGCGGTGGCGGACATGGCAACCGTGTTTTTTCTCAGGGCTTGCGGGCCGCCGGACACCGGGTGCAACCCGCCGCGGCGGCCAGCGCGCTACAGGCTGCGGGCCGAGAAGGTGTCGCAGGCCTTGACGCTGCCGTTTTGCAGCCCGTTGTTGAACCAGCGCTGGCGCTGGGCGCTGGTGCCATGGGTAAAGCTCTCGGGGACCACCGCGCCGCCGCTCGAGCGCTGCAGCGCATCGTCGCCAATCTTGGCGGCCGCGTTCATGGCCTCCTCCACATCGCCCTGCTCCAGGATCTGGCGCGCGTTCTGCGCATGGTGGGCCCACACGCCCGCGAAGCAGTCGGCCTGCAGTTCCAGGCGCACCGACAGCGCGTTGTATTCCGTCTTGCTCACGCGCCCGCGCATCTGGTCCACCTTGCCGCTGATGCCCAGCTGGTTCTGCACGTGGTGGCCCACCTCATGCGCGATCACGTAGGCCTGCGCGAAATCGCCCGGGGCGCCCAGGCGGCTCTTGAGGGTCTCGTAGAAACCGAGATCGATGTAGACCTTCTGGTCGGCCGGGCAGTAGAACGGCCCCATGGCCGCCTGGCCCGTGCCGCAGGCCGTGGGCGTGGCTCCGCGAAACAGCACCAGGCGCGGTTCCTGGTAGCTGCCGCCGCCCTGGCGGAACACGGCCTTCCACACGTCCTCGGTATCGGCCAGCACGGTCGAGACAAAACGGGCCATGGTGTCGTCCGCCGGCGGGCGCTGGGCGGGCCCCTGCGACTGCACCTGCGCCGGGGGGCCGCCACCGCTGAGCAGCCCCAGGATGGTCAGCGGGTTGATGCCCAGCACCCAGCCGCCCACGAGGGCGATGACGATGGTGCCGATGCCGATGCTGCGTCCGCCAAAAACCGGCGATCCGCCGCCGCCTTCGCCGCGGCGGTCCTCCACGTTGTCCGATTCGCGATTGCCTTCCCATTTCATACCGTATCTCCAGCGCCCTCGCCCTGCGGAAGGCATTGCCGCCATATTACGCGCCCGGCAGGAACTCCAAGCGCAGATTACGATGGCCTGCCTGTCCGCGCCCCGCGGGCATGCTCCACCATCGACCTGGCCACAACCCGCCCGCACTCCCTCCATGCTCCACGACGCATCGCACTACGCCCCCCTCGCGGGCGGGGTCATCCTGCTCACCGGGTTCGACCCTTTCGGGGGCGACGCCCTGAACCCCAGCTGGCTCATCGCCGAGGCCCTGCACGGGCAGCACATCGCCGGCCACCGCGTGGTGGCCGCGCAACTGCCGACCGTGTTCGGGGAATCGCTGCAGCAGCTGCGGGCCTTGGCCGAGGCCCACCGGCCCGCGCTGATCGTCTGCCTGGGCCAGGCGGGCGGGCGCGGCGCGCTGTCGCTGGAACGGGTGGGCATCAACATCAACGATGCCCGCATTCCCGACAACGCCGGCCGCCAGCCCGTCGACACGCCCGTGGTGCCCGGCGGCCCCGCCGCCTACTTCGCGAGCCTGCCCGTCAAGGCCATGCTGCGCGCCGTGCAGCGCGCGGGGGTGCCCTGCGAGGTGTCGCAGACGGCGGGCACCTTTGTCTGCAACCATGTGCTGTACGGGCTGATGCACATGCTGCAGGCGCAGGACGCGGACCTTCCGGGCACCCGCGGCGGCTTCGTGCACGTGCCCTGGCTGCCAGGCCAGGGCACGCCCCACCTGGCGCTGCGGGAGATGGTGCGCGGCATCCATGCCGCCCTGTGGGCCGCCATGCTGGTCCGCCAGGACATCGCGCTGGGCGCCGGCGCCACGCACTGACTGAATGCCGGTCTCCGCACCACGGGCTTGCCCGCTTCCCCGGCACCATGGCCCTGTATAAAGTCTCGCGATGCCTTCCCACCTTCTTTCCGGATCCCCCCGCGCGCTGGACGCCGCGGCCACCGCGGCATGCCTTCCCTGGGATGCGCTCGCCGACGAGATCGCGGCCCTGCTGCGGGACGGTTCGGTGGCGGTTCCTGCGCGCACGGTGGTGGCGCTGGCCGGGGGCGCCAACCTGTTCGTCATGCCCGCGGCCGACAGCCGCGTGGCCATGGCCAAGCTCATCACACTGACACCAGGCAACGCGGGAACCCGCCGCCCCGCGATCCAGGGGGATGTGGTGGTGTTTGATGTCGCGACCGGCGAGCGCCGCCTGGTCCTCGACGGCCCCACGATCACCGCGCGGCGCACCGCGGCGGTGTCGCTGCTGGCCGCACGGCACCTCACGCGCGCGCCCGAGGGGCCACTGCTCATCGTGGGTGCCGGCGTGCAGGGCCTGGCCCACCTGGAGGCGTTTGTTCTGGGCATGGCGGTGCGCGAGGTGTGGGTGGCCTCGCGCAGCGCGGCCAGCGCCGAGGCGCTGGTCCGGCGCGCCCATGCGCTGGGCGCCCGGGCGCGCGTGGTGGCGAACGCGGACGACGCGGTGCCGCACTGCCCGCTGATCGCCACCTGCACGCCCGCGCACGCCGTCGTGCTGGCCGCGCCGCCACGACCCGATGCCTTCGTGGCGGCGGTGGGCGCCTACACCCCCGCGATGGCCGAGCTGGCGCCGGCCCTGTGCCGCCACGTGGCGCTGCGGGGACACATCGTGCTGGACAGCGACGATGCGCGCCACGAGGCCGGCGATCTGCTGCAGGCAGGAATGGATGTGGGCGTGCTGCCTACCTTGCGGGACGTGCTGCACGGCCGGCCCATCCCCCCGGAAGGCCCCGTGCTGTTCAAGAGCTGCGGCTGGGCAGGCTGGGATCTGGCGGCGGCACGCCTCGCGGTGCACCCGCCGGTGTCGACAGGGCACGCCCCGCGGGCCACGCCATGACCCCCCTCCGCTTCTCGGACCACAGCCTGCGCGCCCAGATCGCGCTGGTGTTCGGCGCGCTGGTGGTGGGCCTGGCGGTGCTGCTGTCCCTCGCCTTCGGAGAGCTGCTCAAGCGGCGCATCGAGCGCGATGCCGGCACCGCCCTGCAGGTGATCGCCGAGAACGCCGGCAAGCTGCTGGCCAACGGCTTGCTGGAACGCAGCCGGGAAGCCGAGGTGCTGGCCGCCGCCGAAGTGGTCTGGGTCAAGGGGCTGGACACCCCCGAAGGCCACCACATGCTGGCCCGCAGCCAGGCCACCCAGCCCCACAGCGTGTGGATCGGCGTGGCCGACGCCCAGGGGGTGGTGCGCACGGCCACGGGCGGCCTGCTCGTGGGCCAGAGCGTGGCGCAGCGGCCCTGGTTCCAGGAAGGTCTGCAGAAGCTGCACGTGGGGGACGTGCACGCGGCCAAGCTGCTGGAAAAGCTGCTGCCTCCCAACCCCTCGGGCGAACCCTACCGGCTCGTCGACTTCGCGGCCCCCATCCGCATCGGCCCCACCACCGTGGGCGTGGTGGGCATCCATGGCAGCTGGGAATGGACCCGCGAGGTCATGGTCAGCCTCACGCCCGCGCACACCGAAGACAGCGCGGTGGAACTCTTTGTCTTTGACCGCGAGGGCCAGCTCATCTATGCCCCCGGCGGCCAGACCCAGGCCCTGCGGGAGGCCGGGCAGCACCTGCCGGCCGGGGCCGCGGCGCCCGGAGACCGGGCCGCCAGCCCGGCGGCCGTGGTGCCGTGGAGGGACGGCCGCAGCTACCTCACGGCGATGGTGCCGCTGCGGGCGCGCAGCAGCGCCAGCGACCTCGGATGGCGGGTCGTCGCCCGTGAGCCCGTGGAGCTGGCCTTCGCCGAGGCGAGCCGCACCGTGCGCATGGCCCTGGCCATCGGGCTGGCTGCCGCGCTTCTGGCCTCGGTGCTGGCCTGGCTGGCGGCACGCCGGCTGAGCGACGATCTGTACGCGCTGGCCGATGCCGCCAGCGCCGTGGAAGCCGAAAAGGCCGGGGCCCGCATTCCGCAGGCGCACAGCAGCCGCGAAGTGCGCCAGCTGTCAAGTGCCCTCGGGCGCATGACGCACCGGCTTCTGGCATCCCGCGAGGCCATGGAAGAGAAGGTGCGCGTGCGCACGCTGGAGCTGGAGGCGGCCAACCGCGCGCTGGACCTGCAGGCCCGCACCGATGCGCTGACCGGCCTGCTCAACCGCCGGGGCTTCGAAACGCAGATGGCGTTTGCGCTGGCGCTGGCCCGGCGCAGCGGCCGCCCCTTGAGCCTGATCACGATCGACGTGGACCATTTCAAGCGCGTGAACGACACCTACGGCCACGAGGCGGGCGACGAAGTCCTGCGCCGGCTGGCACGCACGCTGGAGGTGCGGCTGCGCAACTCGGACGTGGTGGCGCGGCTGGGCGGGGAAGAGTTCGTGGCGCTGCTGCCCGATACCGACCTGGCGGGCGCCCAGGCCATTGCCCAGTCCCTGGTCGCGGCCATGGCCGCGCAGCAGGACCCGGTGGTCGGGCTCATCACCGTGAGCGCCGGCGTGGCCAGCATGCGCAGCCTGCAGGACAACGGCACGGACCTCCTGCGCCGGGGCGACGCCGCGCTCTACGAAGCCAAGGGACAGGGACGCAACCGGGTCTGCGTGGAGGCCTGAGAAACGGAGTGTGAGTGGATGGGTGGGTAGATGGATGGTGCCGCGCTGGCGCGTGGCCCGGTGCCACCTAGGCCCCGTCGATGTCCGCCACGACGGCGCAGCCTTGCGGGGCCGTCGCGTCGAAATAGGCCTGGAGCCGCTCGGCCAGTGCATTCAGGCCGCCGTCGTTCGCGGCGCGCGCCATGGCAAGCTGTTCCAGCGCGTAGGGCCGGTGTCCCAGCATCATCGCGGTGTTCACGCAATGGCCCGCCGCCGCCATCTTGAGGACGAAGGCATTGAGCGATTCGCACGGCCAATAATGCGCCTGCGGCCCGCCGTGCGGCTGCGAGGGCGCGAACCCGAGGTCGCCCGCGCCACAGGCGGCGTGCAGGGAAAGGCCCGTACCCCGGGCCTTGGCGGGTGTGAACGGCGCAGCAAAGGTCAGCATGGGAGGACTCCTTCTTGCCCACCGCGACATCGGGGTGGCATGACACGATGCTAAGAACCTTACCTGCGCTTGCACTTCAGCCAACGGGCTGACGCGCTGTAGGACGCGGCCCCTGGCGGCCCGCCGGCCGCGCGTGCGGCCGATGTCAGGCCTTGGGCAGGGTCACGCCCACCTGGCCCTGGTACTTGCCCCCGCGGTCGCGGTAGCTCACCTCGCACACGTCGTCCTTGTCGCTCTCGAAGAACAGCACCTGCGCGCAGCCCTCGCCCGCGTAGATGCGCGCGGGCAGCGGCGTGGTGTTGGAGAACTCCAGCGTCACGTAGCCTTCCCACTCGGGCTCGAACGGGGTCACGTTGACGATGATGCCGCAGCGCGCATAGGTGCTCTTGCCCAGGCAGATGGTGAGCACGTTGCGCGGGATGCGGAAGTACTCCATCGTGCGGGCCAGCGCGAAGCTGTTGGGCGGGATGATGCAGCTGTCGCCATGGAAGTCCACGAAGCTCTTCTCGTCGAAGTTCTTCGGGTCCACCACGGTGCTGTGGATGTTGGTGAACACCTTGAATTCGGGCGCGCAGCGGATGTCGTAGCCATAGCTGCTGGTGCCGTAGCTGATGATCTTGCGGCCCTCGGCCTCGCGCACCTGGCCGGGCTCGAAGGGCTCGATCATGCCGTGCTCGGCCGCCATGCGGCGGATCCATTTGTCGCTCTTGATGCTCATAGCAGAACTCCCTGCGCTGTGGCCCGCACAGTGGTGGACTGCCGGGCGCTATTAAATACGTAGCTGGTAGCGCATGAATATCAAGCGCTAGAGCCGTATTTTGCTTGAGAAATCACTGTTTCCTGCACCACCCGGTCGTCGCCGAGCACGATCAGCGCAAACAAAAGCTCATCCAGGTTGCGCGCCTGGCGGGTCTTGCGCGCCAAAAGGGGGGTGGCCTCAGGGTTCAGCACCACAAAATCGGCCTCGCAGCCCGGCTGCAGATTGCCCACCACGCCCGCCAGGCCCAGCGCCTTCGCGGCCCCCGCCGTGTGCCGCCACCACAGCTGCCGGGGCGACAAACTCAGGCCCTGCTTGCTCTGCCCTTCGCGGCCCACATAGTAGGCCGCCAGCATGGTGTGGAACGGGCTGAAGCTGGTGCCCCCGCCCACATCGCTGGCCAGGCCGTAGCCAAAGCCCACGCGGTCCGCGCCCGCGTAGTCGAAGAAGCCGCTGCCCAGAAAGAGGTTGCTGGTGGGGCTGACGGCCGCCACGGTGCCGGTGTCGCGCATCAGCGCCCGGTCGTCGTCGTCGAAGTGGATGCAATGGGCGTACACCGCGCGCTCGCGCATCAGGCCAAAGCCGTCATACACCGCCAGGTAGCTGCGCGCATCCGGAAACAGCTCGCGCGCCCAGCGGATCTCGTCGCGGTTCTCGGCCACATGCGACTGGATCCATACATCCGGGTAGCGCGCGGCCAGCTCGCCCGCGCCGCGCAGCTGTTCATGCGTGCTGGTGGGCGCAAACCGCGGCGTGATCGCGTAGCCCAGGCGGTCCACGCCGTGCCAGCGTTGGATCAGAGCCTCGGTGTCGAGCAGGCTCTGCTCTGTCTCGTCGCGCACGCCGTCGGGCGAGTGGCGGTCCTGCAGCACCTTGCCGGTGATCAGGCGCATCTGCCGGCGCTGCGCCTCCCCAAACAGCGCATCCACGGATGCGGGGTGCGAGGTGGCGAACGCCAGCGCCGTGGTCACGCCGTTGCGCAGCAGCTCGTCGACGAAGAAGCCCGCCACCTCGGCGCCGTAGGCCGGATCGACAAAACGCGACTCGTGCGGAAAGGTGTAGTTCTCCAGCCAGGGCAGCAGGCCTTCGGCGGGGGAACCAATCACATCGGTCTGCGGAAAGTGGATGTGCATGTCCACGAAGCCCGGCGCCAGAATGCGCCCCGGCAGGTGGACGACAGGCTCGCCGGCGTACCGGTGCGACAAGGCCTGCCACCCGCCCGCCGCCAGCACCCGCTGGCGGCCGCCGGCGTCGGGGCCCACGGCCAGCAGGCCGTCTTCATCGTAGAGGGCCGTGCCGTCATCGGCAAAGCGCAGGAGGGCGGATCGGTAGACAGGCATGGCGCAAGCTTAGCGGCAGGGACGGCGGCTTGCATATGGCGCGCCCCATAGTGGCTATAGCGCGCGCCGGCGAGACGGCAGGATCACCGCGCCAGTTTGCCCTGCACCCCTTCCACCAGCCAGTTCATCTGCAGGATCTGCGCATCGGAGAGTGCCTGGCCCGCAGCGATCACTTCGTGCCCTTCGTTGTCCCGCACCGGGGCCTTGCCCGCGCGAAACGGCTGCAGCCTGCCCGCGCCAATGGCCTTCTGCGCGGCCAGCACCTCCTGCTGCACGGCCGCCGGCACCCGGGAGCCAAAGTCGCCCACGCGGATCATGCCCTCGCGCACCCCGCCCCAGAGGGCGGCGCTTTTCCAGGTGCCGCTCTGCACGGCGTGCACGCGCTCGGTGTAGTACGGGCCCCACTGGTGGGTCACGGCCACGATCTGGGCATCGGGCCCGGTGCGGCGCATGTCCGAGTGGTAGGCCACGGCCATCTTGCCGCGCTCCTGCGCGGCGACCATCACGGCCGTGGATCCGGTGTGAAAGGCGATCACATCCACGTCCTGGTTGAAGAGCACCATGGCCGCATCGCGCTCCCTGGGCGGGTCGAACCACACGTTGATCCACACCACCTTCACGGTGGCCTGGGGGTTCACCGAACGCATGCCCAGCGTGAACGCGTTGATGCCCTGCAGCACCTCGGGGATCGGGAATCCCGCCACGTAGCCCGCCACGCCGGTCTTGCTCATGCGGCCCGCCGCGATGCCCGCCAGGTAGCGCCCTTCGTAGTAGCGCGCATTGGCCACGGCCACGTTGGCGGCCGTCTTGTAGCCGGTGATGGATTCGAACTTCACGTTCGGGTAGTCCTGCGCGACCTTGAGCGTGGGCTCCATGTAGCCGAAGCTGGGCGTGAAGATGATCTGGTGGCCCGTGGCGGCCAGGTCGCGGATCACGCGCTCGGCATCGGCCCCCTCGGCCACGTTCTCGACGAAGGTCGTCCTGACCTGGCTGCCCAGCGCGGCCTCCACCGCCTTGCGCCCTTCTTCGTGCTGGCGCGTCCAGCCCGCCTCGGTGATGGGCGAGACGTAGACGAAACCAGCCTTGACGGGTTCGGCGGGCGCCGCCCTGGGAGCGGCCGCGCCAGTCTGGGAAAAAACGGGGGAGATGAAAACGGCGCCCGCGAGCGCACTCACACAAGCCGCACGCAGTGCGGTGGCGAGGTTTTTGTACATGGTGTTCCTCTACATGGTCCCGATGACAGAAAAAGCAAAAGGCTGCCGGGACAGCAGCCTTTGCAAGGGCGGTATTGTAGCCAGCGGGGGGCGTCCGCACTGGCGCAGCGCTTCCTCAGCGCAGCCGCGGCGTGTTCGACGGCGCGCCGAGGCGGAACGCGCCCACCACGTCCGCCAGGCGTGCGGCCTGGTCCTTGAGGCTCTCGGCGGCGGCGGTGGACTCCTCCACCAGGGCGGCGTTCTGCTGCGTCATCTGGTCCAGCTGGTTCACCGCCACGTTCACCTGGCTGATGCCCTGGCTCTGCTCCGACGCGGCGGCGCTGATCTCGCCGATGATGTCGGTCACGCGGCGCACGGAGCTCACGATCTCGTCCATGGTGCTGCCCGCGTTCTGCACGAGCGCGGCGCCCGATTCCACCTTCTCGACCGACTGGCCGATCAGGTTCTTGATCTCCTTGGCCGCTTCGGCGCTGCGCTGCGCCAGGCTGCGCACTTCGCTGGCCACCACGGCAAAGCCGCGGCCCTGTTCGCCCGCACGGGCGGCTTCCACCGCCGCGTTCAGCGCCAGGATGTTGGTCTGGAAGGCGATGCCGTCGATCGTGCCGATGATGTCGCTGATCTTCTTGCTGCTGGCGTTGATCGCGTCCATGGTGCTCACCACCTGGGCCACGACCTCGCCGCCGCGCTGCGCCACCTGGGCGGCCGATGCGGCCATCTGGTTGGCCTGCACGGCGGAGTCGGCGCTCTGGCGCACGGTGCTGGTGAGCTCTTCCATGGAGCTCGCCGTTTCCTCGAGGTTCGCGGCCGTCTGCTCGGTGCGCGCGCTCAGGTCCTGGTTGCCGATGGCGATCTGCGTGCTGGCGGTGGAGATGCTGTCCACCACGCCACGCACCTGCTGCAGCGAGCCGTGCAGCGCACTGCGCATGAGGTCCAGCGCCCGCAGCAGGCGGCCGGTTTCGTCGTTGGCGTAGCTGGCCTGCGGCGCACCGGTCAGGTCCATGTCGGCGATGGATTCGGCAATGGCCTCGGCGTGGCGCAAAGGACGCGTGATGCTGGTGGCCAGCAGCCAGGCCAGCAGCCCCCCGAGCACCAGCGAGATGGCCGTGCACAGCTGCAGCAGCAAGGTGGTCTGCGCGCGCAGCTCTTCGCTGCGCTTGCCGGCGGCGTCCAGCTGGGCGCGCTGGGCATCCACCATTTCCTGCACGCCGGCCAGGTAGCTGCGCGAGGTGGGCTCGAAGCGCTCGGTGAACACCTTGTTCGCGTTCTCGGCGTCACCCGCCTGCTTGAACTTGCTCACCTCTTCCCGCGCGGCCAGATAGCTCTTGCGCAGTTCGCCCACCTTGGTGAACAGCTGCTTTTCATCGGGCGTGTCCATTTTCGACTCGATGAATTTCTGCAGTTCATTGGTGTCGCGGATGGAAGCCGCCGTGGCGGGCGCGAAGTACGGGATCAGACTGGCATCGCTGCTCTTGGCGATGGCCGCGGCACGCTGCACCCCGGACGTGGTGTGGCGCAGCCAGTCCGAGCCCGCCCGTTCGGTCTTGACGTTGTCGTTGACCATGGTGTCGATCTCGGCGCCAAGCTGGCCCAGCCGGACCACCGCCACGATGCTGCTCGCCAGGAACAGCGCGAGGATCACACCGAGCACCAGGGTAAGGCGCTTGCCGATGGACAACTGATTGAGAAACATGGAAAACACTCCGGTAGGAAACAGCGCAGACGCCTGCACAAAAAATTAGGGCCCCGCAGGGCCGTTTCAGGGCACGCGGGCACCCGGTGGATGCCAACAAATGCTTACAGAAAACCATGATTCTAGGGTTTACCCGGATTTCACCCGCAACGTGTGCGACGGTCCGGCGCACGCGGCACCCCCGCGCAGCGAAATCCCCTCAAAAACGGCGGCTCCCGCGAAGGGCCGGCATGGCCAGCCTCCACCTGCCGCTCGGGGAGCGTGCACCTGCGTTCAGTAGTCGTGCTCCACGCACCGCTCGAAGGCTTCCTTGAGCTTGTGTTCCCACACGCGCTTGTCGGCGTTGCCGGCAAAACTCGCTTCGAAGCTGTTGAACGCCAGCTGGTAGGCATGGCGGGCGGTCAGGCCCGCGGCCGCGAACACCTGCGTGAAGTTCTCATTGATGTAGCCGCCAAAGTAAGCCGGGTCGTCCGAATTGACCGTGGCCGCAAGGCCGGCGTCCAGCAGCTGGCCCAGGTTGTGGTCGGCGAGGTTGGGGAACACGCACAGCTTCTGGTTGGACAGCGGGCACACCGTGAGGGCGATGCGGTCCTGCGCCAGGCGCCGCATCAGCGCGGCATCGTGCACGGCCTGCACGCCGTGGTCGATGCGCTCGACCTTGAGCACATCCAGCGCGCTCCAGATGTAGGCGGGAGGCCCCTCCTCGCCCGCATGCGCCACCAAGTGCAGGCCCAGTTCACGGCAGCGTGCGAACACGCGCGCGAACTTCTCGGGCGGGTGGCCCACCTCGCTGGAATCCAGCCCCACGCCCACGATCTTGTCGATGAGCGGCATGGCCTGTTCCAGCGTTTCAAACGCGGACTCCTCGCTCAGGTGGCGCAGGAAACACAGGATCAGGGTCGCGCTGATGCCCAGTTCGGTGCGCGCGTCCTGGCAGGCGCGGTGCAGGCCGTTGATGACCGTCTCCATGGCCACGCCGCGCGCGGTGTGGGTCTGGGGATCGAAGAAGATCTCGGCGTGCAGCACGTTGTCGCGCGCCGCGCGCCCCAGGTAGGCGCGCGCCATGTCGTAGAAGTCCTGCTCATGCAGCAGCACGCTGGCGCCCGCGTAGTAGATGTCCAGAAAGCTCTGCAGGTTGGTGAACGCGTAGGCGCTGCGCAGCGCGTCCACGCTGTCATAGGGCAATGCCAGCTCGTTGCGCTGCGCCAGCGCGAAGATGAGTTCGGGCTCCAGCGAACCCTCGATGTGGATGTGCAGCTCGGCCTTGGGCATGGCGCGCAGCAGTTCGGGCAGGCGTTCGGTGGAAATGGGAGGCACTTTAAACATCAGCAGACTCCAAAGGTGATGCCGCTGTGGCGCAGAAAGCGGCGGTAGAAGGATGATGCCTTGTCGGCGGCGGTATGCAACTCCGCCCGCAGGTCCAGCGGCAGGCACCGGGGCACCTGCGACTCCAGCACGGGCTGGTCCTGCATGAAGATGGTGTGCTGGAACGCCTGCAGCTTTTCCGCCGGCGACTCGAAATCCGCCACCGCCAGGCGGAACCAGACGCGGCTGCGCACGGGCGTCACGGGGCAGATGAACAGCGCGATCGCCTCGCGCCAATCCCGTACCGCGGTGGTGCCGGCCTCGGGCACCTTGGTCAGCACCGCGGCATAGGGGGCCGTGACTTCATAGGTGTACTCCACCTGGGCCGGGGCGGTCGAATGCAGGTTGGACTGGGGCTGCCAGGCCTTGCAGCCCGTGGCGCGCAGGCCCGTGGGCAGGGACTCCACGCGGTAGTCGTCGATGGCCGTGGCCTCGCGCGTGCCCAGCCAGCCTTCGTGCACGAAGCCGAAGTGCGACATGTCCAGGAAGTTCTCGATGATGCGCGGCGCGCTCGCCGCCACGTCATAGGGGCCGCAGTTGAGCTTGCGCAGGCGCGCATCGTCCTCGGCGGCAAAGGCGGGCGGCGCGGCATCGCCGGCCTCGAGCCGCACCCACACCAGGCCGTGGGCCTCGTGCACGGCATGGCGGTGGGCGCAGTGCGTGGCGGGCGGGGTGAAATGCGGCAGCGCGGGCACGTGCACACACTGGCCGTTCGCGGCGAACTGCCAGCCGTGGTAGGGACATTCAAGCCGGCCCTCGTGCACACGGCCGAGCGACAGGCGCGCACCCCGGTGCGGGCACTGGTCCGCGAAGGCCCGCGCATGGCCCTCGCCATCGCGCCAGAGCACGATGTCGCGCTCCAGCAGGCGCGCGGCCAGCGGGGCCTGCACGACATCCTCCGAGGGCGCGACAGGATGCCAGAGGGTGGCTTCGATCATGGTGGGCAGGGAATCTCGTGGTGCTATGGTGATGATCGCGCCCCGATCGCGCGGGGCTGCGGGCGAGCATATCCGCAAGCGCCGTTCCACGCCTCCCCCGCCGCCCTGGAGGCCCGCTCCCCTTCGTTTCGGGGCGACGAAGGCGAGAGTGTGAGAGCGCCCCTTGGTCAGACCATCACATAGAGCTTGCGCACCGTCTCGCGGATCTCCCACACACCGCGCGTGTCGGGCGGGAAGAAAAGCGTGTCACCCGCACGGAACTCCAACGGTGCCGCGCCCTCCGCCTCAGGCGTGAAACGGCCCGCGCCCGCAAGGATGTGCATGACCTCGCCCGACGCCACTTGGCGCCGGAAGCGCCCCGGAGAGCACTCCCACAGCCCCGTGTCGCAGTCGGGCCGACCCGGCATGCGCACGTCCAGCCCCCGGATGGTGCAGGCCGGCGTGCTCAGGGGCACCGCAACGGGGCCCTGCTCCTGCAAATCCTGCGTGGTGGCGCTCTGCGCAATGGCCTGGATGCCCATGGGGCGACTCCTTGAAAGGGGAATGAATGGAGAAACGAAGAACGCCGTCAGCCCAGGGCGCGCACCGAGTTGCTCAGCGAGCGCGCGCAGGCCAGCAGCGACGGCCCCAGGCGGCTCTCGGCCTCCTCGGGCGTCCAGCGGCTCGTGGGAGCCACGATGTGCACGGCCGCCACGGGGCGGCCATGGCTGCCGATCACGGGGGCGCCCAGCGTCATGTCGCCCAGGAACAGCTCCTCGCGGTTGATGGCATAGCCGCGCTGGCGCGCCTGGTCCAGTTCGGCCAGCAGCGCGACCTCGTCCGTGATGGTGTGGCGGGTGTGGGCCGCGCGCTCGCTCGCGCGCAGCAGCGCCAGCGCCTCCTCGTTGGGCAGCGCGCTGAGCCAGGCACGCCCGGAGGCCGTGCAGTACATGGGGATGCGGCTGCCGATGGGCATGTGCACCGGCACGAACTGCGCGCTGATGAAGCGCGCCACGTACACCATCTCCAACCCGTCGGCTTCGGTAAGGCAAGTGGTCTCGGTCGTCACGTTGGTGAGTTCCGAGAGGTAGGGGTTGGCCAGGTCGATCAGCGGGTTGGCCGCGAGGTAGTTGTAGCCGATGCGCATCACGCGCGGCGTGAGCTGGTAGCGGCGCGTCTGCGGGTGCTTGCGCACGAAGCCCAGTTGCTCGAGCGTGAAGACCATGCGCTGCGCCGAGCTCTTGCTGATGCCCGCCGCCGCCGCCACGTCGGCCAGCGTCATGCTGCGCCGCTGCGCGCTGAAGGCGCAGAGCACGGCCAGCCCCTTCTCCAGCGACTGGTTGAACAGAGGGTTCGCGTCTTCGTCGGGCGGCTGCGGCGTATTCATGCAACGGAGTATAGCTCTCTCACCATAAAATATCGCATATCGATTCATATGAATCTTTTAGTGGTTTGCACCTATTTATCTAAGATTTATTGAAATCGATAATTGGCACCGTTCTTGCGATGTTGCAGGCGTGGGGCGGATGCCGGTTCGGTGTCCGCGACTGCCCACGACGGTCCTCATCCCTCTCGTTCGCCACAGGAGTCACACCATGCACCGCTTCGTCCGCCACTTCCACCGCATTGCACTAGGCCTGTGCGCCGCAGGCGCCGTCACGCTGGCCGCCGCGCAGGGCAGCGCGCCCGCCACCTACAACGTGGGTGCCACGGCCACGGGCATTCCGTTCACCTTCCTCGACGTGAAGACCAACAGCATCCAGGGCATGATGGTGGACACCGTGCAGGCCGTGGCCAAGGCGGGCGGCTTCCAGGTCAACGTGCAGCAGACCGTGTTCTCGGCGCTGATCCCCTCGCTCACCGCCAACAAGATCGACATCGTCTCGGCGGCCATGCTCAAGACCCCCGCGCGCCAGCAGGTGGTGGATTTCAGCGACCCCGTCTACTCCTACGGCGAGGGCCTGATCGTGAAGGCCGACGACGCCAAGGCCTACGCCTCGCTCGACGACCTCAAGGGCGAGATCGTCGGCGCCCAGGTGGGCACGGTGTTCATCGACATGCTGCAGAAGAAGGGCATCTTCAAGGAGGTGCGCAGCTACGACTCGGTGGCCGACATGACGCGCGACCTCGCGCTCGGCCGCATCAAGGCGGGCCTGGGCGATCAGCCCATCATCGCCTACCAGATCCGCCAGAACACCTTCCAGGGCGTGAAGCTGGCCGAAGGCTACAAGTCCACCAATGTGGGTGATGTGTGCCTCGTGGTGCGCAAAGGCGACACGGCCACGCTCGAACGCCTGAACAAGGCCATCGCCGCGGTCAAGGCCGACGGCACTTTGGCCAACATCGTCAAGAAATGGGGCATCTGAGCCCCGCCCGCGCCGTCTTCGCCTGAATCCAGTAGTACGCCATGCAAGCCTTCCTGCAGCATGCGCGCGAGTTCCTGCCCATCCTGCTGCAGGGGGCGGTGGTCACGGTGCAGGTCACCGTGCTGTCGTTCCTGCTGTCCAGCGTGATCGGGCTGGTGCTCGCGCTCGGCAAGCTCTCGCCCGTGCGCGCCGTCTCGGTATGCGCCTCCACCGTGATCAACGTGATCCGCGGGCTGCCCATCATCGTGCAGCTCTTCTACATCTACTTCGTGCTGCCCGACATCGGCATCCAGCTCTCCGCCTTCCAGGCTGGCGTGATCGGCCTGGGCATCGCCTACTCGGCCTACCAGGCCGAGAACTTTCGCGCCGGCATCGAGGCCGTGGACCCCGGCCAGCGCGAGGCAGCGCTGGCCATGGGCATGCGGCCCGCGCTGCTGATGCGCCGAGTGGTCCTGCCCCAGGCCTTCCGCATCGCGCTGCCGCCCTATGGCAACACGCTGGTGATGATGCTCAAGGACTCGTCGCTGGTCTCCACCATCACCGTGGCAGAGATGACGCGCGCGGGCCAGCTCATCGCCTCGTCCACCTTCCAGAACATGACCGTGTACACGCTCGTCGCCCTGCTCTACCTGGCCATGAGCCTGCCGCTGGTCTGGGGCCTGCGGCGGCTGGAGCGCCGCTTCGGCGCGGGGAGGAAAGCGCCATGATCGAGATCGACCGCCTGGAGAAGGCCTACGGTGAGCACCGCGTGCTGCAGGGCGTGAGCCTGCGCGTGGAGCGCGGCGAAGTCGTGTGCCTGATCGGCCCCTCGGGCTCGGGCAAGTCCACGGTGCTGCGCTGCATCAACGGCCTGGAGTCGTACCAGGGCGGCGAGGTGCGCGTCTTCGGCGAGCGCGTGGACAACCGCGCGGCCTCCATTCATGCGCTGCGCAGCCGCATGGGCATGGTGTTCCAGCGCTTCAACCTGTTCCCGCACCGCACGGTGATCGAGAACGTGATGGAAGGCCCCGTGCACGTGAAGGGCGAATCGCCCGCGAAAGCCCGAGCCGAAGCGCTGGAGCTGCTGCGCAAGGTAGGCCTGGCCGACAAGGCCCAGGCCTGGCCCGCGCAGCTCTCGGGCGGCCAGCAGCAGCGCGTGGCCATTGCGCGCGCGCTGGCCATGAAGCCCGAGGCCATGCTGTTCGACGAACCCACCTCGGCGCTCGACCCCGAACTCGTGGGCGACGTGCTGGGCGTGATGCGCCAGCTCGCCGACGAGGGCATGACGATGATCGTGGTGACGCACGAGATGGGCTTCGCGCGCGAGGTGGCCGACCGCGTGTGCTTCCTGCACAGCGGCAGCATCGTCGAGGAAGGTCCTGCCGCGCAGGTGCTCGGCGCGCCGCGCCATGCGCGCACGCAGGACTTCCTGCGCCGCGTGCTGCGCGCGCCGGATGGAGGCGCGGCATGAGCGCCCGCGCCATCGCATCGCACCCCGACGCCCCCTCGCTGTGGGCCGCCACGGCGCCCGCGGCCCCCGCCACGCCCGCGCTCGACGCCTCGCTCTCCACCGACGTGCTCGTGGTCGGTGCGGGCTACACGGGCTTGTCCGCCGCGCTGCACCTGGCCGAGCGCGGCGCGCGCGTGTGCGTGCTCGACGCGCACGAGCCCGGCTGGGGCGCCTCGGGGCGCAACGGCGGGCAGGTCAACCCCACGCTCAAGCACGACCCTGACGACCTCGTGCGCCTGTACGGCGCCGAGCGCGCCGAGCCGCTGATCGATGCCGTTTCTTGCTCGGCCGACCTCGTGTACGACCTCATCGCGCGCCATGCCATCGACTGCGCCCCGGTGCGCGCGGGCTGGCTGCAGGTGGGCTACACCCAGCAGGCCGTGGATGGCATGCACGCGCGCGCCCGGCAGTGGGAGCGGCGCGGCGTGCGCGTGGACATGCTCGACCGCGCCGCCACGGCCGCGCGCATCGGCACGCCGGCCTTCGCGGGTGGCTGGCTCGACGGGCGCGCGGGTGGCATCCAGCCGCTGGCCTACGTGCGCGGCCTCGTGCGCGCGGCCCAGGACCTGGGCGTGAAGGTGCACGGCGGCTCGCCCGTGGTGGCGCTGGAGCGCCAGGGCGCGCACTGGATCGCCACCACGGCCACACCAACCGGGAGCCACCGCGTGCAGGCGCAGCAGGTGGTGCTGGGCACCAACGGCTATACCGACGGCCTGTGGCCAGGGCTGGCGCGCACGGTGCTCGCGGCCAACAGCTTCATCGTGGCCACGCGGCCGCTGGGCCCGGCGGGCGCCAGCATCCTGCCCGGTGGCGAGACGGGATCGACCTCGCAGCGGCTGCTGCTGTACTTCCGCAAGGACGCGCAGGGCCGACTGCTGATGGGCGGGCGTGGCCATTTCGCCGACCCGCAGGGGCCGCAGGACTTCGCACACCTCGAGCGCGCGCTGGCGCTGATGTTTCCGCAACTCGGCCCCGTGCAGTACGAGTACCGCTGGGCCGGGCGCATCGCCGTCACGCGCGACTTCATGCCGCACCTGCACCAGCCCGCGCCGGGCATCACCATGGCGCTGGGCTACAACGGGCGCGGCATCGCCATGGCCACCAGCCTGGGCCAGCACGTGGCGGCCCTGGTGGCGGGCGGCGGCGCGGCGGCCTGCCCATTCCCGGTCACGCCCCTTCAGCCCCTTCCACTGCACGGGTTGCAGCGCTTCTACATCGCGGCCGGCGTGGCCTGGTACAGCCTGCTGGACCGCGTGGGGAGGTAAACGGCCCGCCCAGCAAAAAGGCCGCCCGGGGGCGGCCTTTTTCAGGGGAGCGCTCCCGGCGCCAGCGCCGGGAAGCCCGTGCGGCTTCTTACTTCTTGTCGCCGCCGGGGATCTTGCCTTCCACGCCCTTGACATAGAAGTTGACACCGCCGAGGAACTTGTCGTCGGCCACCGCATCCTTGGCGAGCACTTCCTTGCCGTCCTGGCCCACGATCGGGCCCTTCCAGATCTGGAACGAACCATCGGCCAGGCCCTTCTTCACGGCTTCGACCTTGGCCTTGGTGTCGGCAGGCACGTCTTCGGCGATGGAGACGATGTCGATCGCGCCTTCCTTCACGCCCCACCAGCTCTGGCCCGTGGCCCACTGGCCTTCCAGCGCGTCCTTGGTGGCCTTGATGTAGTACGGGCCCCAGTTGATCACGGCCGATGCCAGGTGGGCCTTGGGGCCGTAGGCGGTCATGTCGGAATCCCAGCCGAAGGCGCGCTTGCCCTTTTCTTGCGCCGTCTTGAGCACGGCGGGCGAATCGGTGTTCTGGAACAGCACGTCGGCGCCGCCGTTGATGAGCGACGTGGCGGCTTCGGTTTCCTTGGGCGGGCTGAACCATTCATTCACCCAGACCACCTTGGTCTTGATCTTGGGGTTGACCGACTGCGCACCCAGCGTGAAGCTGTTGATGTTGCGGATCACTTCAGGAATCGGCACCGAGCCCACCACGCCCAGCGTGTTGGTCTTGGTCATGGCGCCGGCGATCACGCCCGCCATGTACGCGCCTTCGTAGGTGCGGCTGTCGTAGGTGCGCATGTTCTCGGCCGTCTTGTAGCCGGTGGCATGCTCGAACTTGATGCCCTTGTTGTCCTCGGCCACCTTGAGCATCGACTCCATGTAGCCGAAGGTGGTGCCAAAGATCAGCTTGTTGCCCTGGCCGGCCAGGTCGCGCAGCACGCGTTCGGCGTCGGCCGACTCGGGCACGCTTTCCACGAAGCTCGTGACCACCTTGTCGCCGAATTCCTTCTCGATGGCCTTGCGGCCGTTGTCGTGCGCGAACGACCAGCCGCCGTCACCCACCGGGCCGACATAGGCGAACGCGATCTTCAGAGGCTCGGGCTTGGGTGCCGGCGCTTCTGCCGCAGGGGCCGGTGCGGGCGCGGGGGCCGGTGCCGGTTCTTCCTTCTTGCCACAGCCCACGAGCGCGGCGGCGGCAACGGCGGAGAGCGCTGCCACCTTGAGCATGGAGCGTTTCTGCAGATCAGTCATGTCGGTTTCCTTGTTGAATGAAGAGTGAGACTTGCAAAGGTTGGGGACGAAAGCAGCAATTATGGGGCGATCTACTGTGGGGTAACCAGTTTTTGACGCACCGGCCCGCCCATTTCAGGAGCCCGGATAGAACGGCTTGCCCAGCGACGCCGGCATGTTGATGCGGATCCACGCCGGATTGCGCGAAATCAGCGCCAGCACGACGATGGTGGCCACATACGGCAGCATGCTCAGCAACTGGCTGGCCACCTGCACCCCCGTGGCCTGCAGGTGGAACTGCAACATGGTCACGCCGCCGAACAAATAGGCACCAAGCAACACCCGTGCCGGGCGCCAGGTCGCGAACGTGGTGAGGGCCAGGGCGATCCAGCCCCGGCCGGCGACCATGCCCTCTACCCACAGGGGTGTATACACCGTCGAGATGTAGGCGCCCGCCAGCCCGCACAGCGCCCCGCCCGCCACCACCGCCGCGAGGCGAATGCGCCGCACCGGATAGCCCAGCGCGTGGGCCGACTCGGGCGACTCGCCGACCGAGCGCAGCACGAGCCCGGCGCGCGAGCGGTACAGGAACCAGATCAGCCCCGCGACCAGCAGCATGGTGAGGTACACCAGCGGATGCTGCTGGAACAGCGCGGGCCCGAGCAGCGGCACGTCGCCCAGCACCGGAACCGCGTACTTGGGCAGCTCGGGCAGCTTGGCCTGCACGTAGCTGATGCCGGCGAACGCCGAGAACCCCACGCCGAACAGGCTGAGCGCCAGCCCGGTGGCGTACTGGTTGGTGTTGAGCCAGATCACCAGCACGCCGAAGATGGCGGCCAGCACGGCGCCGGCGGCCATGCCCGCCGCAAACCCGAGCCAGGTGTTGCCCGTGTGCACCACGGTGGCGAAGCCCGCGATGGCGGCGCACAGCATCATGCCTTCCGCCCCAAGATTGACGATGCCGGCCTTTTCGTTGATGAGCAGGCCCAGGGCCGCAATGGCCAGAACGGTGCCCGCGCTGAGCGTGGCGCCGATGAGCAGTGCATAGGACTCCATCAGACACCTCCTTTCCTGGTGCCGACCCAGCGCACGCGGTAGGCAATCAACGTGTCGCACGCCAGCAGCGTGAACAGCAGCAGGCCCTGGAACACGCCCGTGAGCGACTTGGGCAGCCCCATGCGCGACTGCGCCAGCTCGCCACCGATATAGAACATGCTCATGAGGATGGCCGAGAGGATCATGCCCACGGGGTGCAGGCGCCCCACGAAGGCGACGATGATGGCCGCGAAGCCGTAGCCCGCCGGCACGTAGGGCGTGAGCTGGCCAATCGGCCCCGCCACTTCCAGCGCTCCCGCCAGGCCTGCCGCGCCGCCCGAGATCAGCAACGCCGTCCACAGCGCCTTGCGCGAGGAGAACCCGGCGTACCGCGCCGCCGCCGGGGCCAGTCCGCCGACCTGCTGCGCGAAACCGGCCCGCGTGCGGAACAGGAACACCCACAGCGCCGCCGCCCCGGCCAGCGCCAGCAAGAGGCCGATGGACACCCGCGAACCCTGCATCAGGCGCGGGATCTGCGTCACTTTCTCGAAGGTCTTGGTCTGCGGAAAGTTGTAGCCCATGGGGTCCTTCCACGGGCCGTAGACCAGATAGCCCAGCACCAGCGTGGCCACATAGACCAGCATCAGGCTGACCAGGATTTCATTGGCGTTGAACTTGTCGCGCAAGAGCGCCGTGAGCCCCGCCCAGACCATGCCACCCAGCACCCCGGCGAGCAGGATGGCGGGCACGATCCACGGGCCCGTGGTCTTGTCGGCCAGCAGCGCCACGCCACCCGCCACCACGGCGCCGATGACGAACTGCCCTTCGGCACCGATGTTCCACACGTTGGAGCGGAAACACACGGCCAGGCCGAGCGCGATGAGCAGCAGCGGCGTGGCCTTGACCATGAGTTCGCCGATGGCGTACTGCGACTTGACGGGTTCCCAGAAGAAAACCTGCAGCCCGCGCACGGGGTCCTTGCCCAGCGCCACGAACAGCGCGACGCCGATCAGCACCGTGATGGCCAGCGCCAGCAGCGGCGAGCCATAGGTCCAGAGCTTCGACGCCTGGGGACGCGGTTCCAGCTTAAGCATGCTGCACCTCCCCGGCCCGCGCCTGCTGCTGGTGCTGCTGCGCCAGGTGCGCCTGCACGTCGGCATGCCACAGGCCGCTCATCCATTCGCCGATGAGGCCCACCGTGGCCTCGGCACGCGGCACCGAAGGCGACAGGTGCCCCTTGGCGACCACGTGCAGCCGGTCGCAGATTTCAAACAATTCGTCCAGCTCCTCGCTCACCACCAGCACGGCGCAGCCCGCATCGCGCAGCGCCAGGATGGAGCCCCGGATCTGCGCGGCCGCGCCCACGTCCACGCCCCAGGTGGGCTGCGAAACGATGAGCAGCTTCGGGTTGGCATCGATCTCGCGCCCCACGATGAACTTCTGCAGGTTGCCCCCCGACAGCGACCTGGCCGCCGCATGGGGGCCGCCCGCCTTCACGTTGAAGCGCTGGATGATGGCCTCGGCGTGTTTTTGCAAGGCCCCCACCTTGATCCAGCCGCTGCCCCCGACCGAGTTGGTGCGCGTGAGCAGCAGGTTGTGCGCCAGGCCCATGGTGGGCACGGCGCCCCGGCCCAGGCGCTCTTCGGGCACGAAGTGCAAGCCCAGCGCGCGGCGCTGGCCGGGGCCCATTCGGCCCGCGTTCTGGCCGGAGACCTGGATGCTGACTGCATCAGCCCGCTGGTCTTCGCCCGACAGCGCGTAGAGCAGTTCCTTTTGCCCGTTGCCCGACACACCGGCAATGCCCACCACCTCGCCCGCCTTCACCTCGAACTGCAGGTCGATCAAATCCACCCCGAACTGGTCGGCACGCGGCAGCGACAGGCCCTGCACACGCAGCACCGTGGCGCCGGTCTGCAGCGCGCGGTGTTCCAGCGCGGGCGGCTCGGCGCCGATCATGAGGCGCGACAAAGACGCATTCGATTCTTCCGCCGGGTTGCACACACCCGTCACCTTGCCGCCGCGCAGCACGGTGCACGCGGTGCACAGCGCGCGGATCTCGTGCAGCTTGTGGCTGATGTAGAGGATGCTGCAGCCCTCGCTGGCCAGCTTGCGCAGCACCACGAAGAGTTTTTCCACCGCCTGGGGCGTGAGCACCGAGGTGGGCTCGTCCAGGATCAGCACCTTGGGGTTGGTGAGCAGCGCGCGGATGATTTCCACGCGCTGCATCTCGCCCACGCTCAGCGTGTGCACGGGGCGCAGCGGGTCGATGTCGAGGCCATATTCGGCCGCCTTGGCGGTGATGCGCTGCGTCACCTCGGCCAGCTGCAGGCTCTTGTCCAGGCCCAGCCACACGTTCTCGGCCACCGTGAGGGTGTCGAACAGGCTGAAGTGCTGGAACACCATGGCGATGCCCAGCGCCCGCGCCTCCTGCGGGTTGCGCACCTGCACGGCCTGGCCGTTGAAGAACACGCTGCCTTCGTCGGGCTTGACCGATCCGTAGATGATCTTCATCAGCGTGGACTTGCCCGCGCCGTTTTCGCCCAGCACCGCATGGATCTCGCCGGGCAGCACCGTGAGCGACACGCCGCTGTTGGCCACCACGGCCGGATAGCGCTTGGTGATGCCCATGAGCTGCAGCCGGGGCGGCGGCGGCGCGCCCGGGGCGGGAGGAATAGGAGGTGAACTCATGCGGTGGATTGTCTCTCAGTTTTACAACTTGTTATAAGAATGGAAACACCTTCTTGCGCTTGTTCAGCATGCCCAAGCAGCTATTCTTTTCGTAGCGAAGAGGCCACGGTTTTCACACATTCGCGCAACCACGCGGCAGCGGCGGAGTGGTGCGTGCGCGCATGCCACAGCTGGTAGTACATGAGGCGCGGAAAAGGCACCGGGCACGGCAGGATGGCCAGCGGCAGCTGCTCCACATAACGCTCGCAATACTGGCGGCCCGTGGTCAGCACCAGCAGGCTCGAGGCCACGATGCTGGGGATGAGGCTGAAATGCGCGCAGCGCGCCGTGATGTGGCGCTGCATGCCCAGGTTGTCCAGGTGGGCGTCGATCACGCCGCGCGCGCCGGGGTGGGTGGGCGTGGGCGCGATGTGTTCGGCCGCCAGCCAGCTTTCCACGTCCCAGCCGCGCCGCACGGCGGGGTGGTCCTTGCCCACCAGGCAGACGACCTCGTCGCCGAACAGGCGGCCCATGTGCAGGTCGTCCGGCGGCTGCGGCCAGTTGCCGATCACCACGTCCACCTCGCCCTGCGCCAGGTGCGCATGGTAGTGCGCGTCGGCCGAGAGGGGCAGGATCTCGATGGGACACAGCGGGGCCTCCACCTTGATGCGGGACACCAGCTGGGGCAGGAAGAGCGGATCGAGGTAGTCGCTGGCGGCCACGCGGAAGGTGCGGGTGGCGGTGCGCGGATCGAAGCCGCGCGCATCCGAGAACAGCGCCTCGGCCGAGCGCAGGATGGCGCCCGCGGGCTCCACCATGCGCAGCGCGGCGTCGGTGGGCATCATGCTGGCGCCCGAGCGCACCAGCAGCGGGTCCCCCGCCAGGTCGCGCAGGCGCTTGAGCGCGGCCGACACCGCCGGCTGGTGCATGCCCAGGCGGACGGCGGCCCTCGATACGCTGCGTTCTGTGAGCACGGTGTGCAAGACCCTTATGAGATGGAGGTCTATCTTGTCGAAAAGGGCGTGGTCTCTCATAGCAGTGCGTGCATTGATGTCATAAGCTTGTACTTATGCTGGCGGCCATTGGGCGCCCTACCCTCTGATGAACACGACTTGCGCAAAACAGGGCTCAGGCAAACCGCATCGCTCCAAGGCAATGCGGACGTCGCATCCCGATGTGCGCAGGTCCTCATGAATTGACAGCAATCGAAGAAGCGGCATCCGTCATGACCACCCAACCCTTGCAATTCCTGCGCCGCGGCCAGCCCGTGGCGCTGGGCAATGTACCACCCGATCGCACGCTGCTGGAGGTGCTGCGCGAAGACCTGGGCAACACCGGCACCAAGGAGGGCTGCGGCGAAGGCGACTGCGGCGCCTGCACCGTGGTGCTGGGCGAGGCACGGGACGGCAAGGTGCACTACAGCGCGGTGAACAGCTGCATCCGGCTGGCGCATTCGGTCCACGGCATGGCGCTGTGGACGGTGGAGGACCTGGCGGAAGACCCGTTGATCCAGCCCGTGGGCGATGCCGCCCCGGCTCCTCGTCCACCCATCACACTGCATCCCGCACAAGAGGCGATGGTTCAGTGCCACGGTTCTCAATGCGGGTTTTGCACCCCCGGTTTTGTGATGAGTCTCTTTGGGATGTACCAGAAACACATCGCCCCCACGCTCCCCACTGCGTGTGGTTCGCGGCCCCCATCCGGGGAAGGGCCCCCGGATTCCCGCGCGCCCGGGGCCCTCGCGCCTAGGGGCGGCCCGTCGGCGCTCGACCACGTCCACCACGGCCAACCCATCACCCGCGAACTGGCGCAGGAAGAACTCTCCGGCAACCTGTGCCGCTGCACGGGCTACCGCCCCATCCTGGACGCCGCGCAGCACATGGCCGCCCTGCCCGCAATGGTGGTAAATGAACCTCTTTTGCTACAAAAGCTGGAGCTACTCGCGCTTACCCATCCAGCGCCAGAGGCCAATTCTTCTTATATTTCACCCACCACACTGCCTGATCTGCTGGCCGCGCGGGCGGCACACCCCGCGGCGCAGGTGGTGGCAGGCTGCACCGACGTGGGCCTGTGGGTGACCAAGCAGCACAAGCAATACGAAAGCATCCTGGACGTGACCCGCGTGGCCGAACTGCGGCAGGTTCAGCAGGACGCGCACCACATCACGCTCGGGGCCGCCGTCACCCTGACCGACGCGTTTGCCGCACTGACCGCGCAGTGGCCGCAGCTGCACACCTTTGCCACGCGCTTCGCGGGCCTGCCCGTGCGCAATTCGGGCACGCTGGGGGGCAACGTGGCCAACGGCTCGCCCATTGGCGACTCCATGCCGCTCCTGATCGCGCTGCGCGCCCAGGTGGTACTGGCCAGCGTGCGGGGAGAACGCACCCTGGCGCTGGAAGACCTGTACACCGGCTACCGGCAGAACGTGATGGCGCCCGACGAGCTGCTGGTGCGCATCGTGGTGCCCAGGCCGGGGGTCACGGAAGTGCTCAGGGCCTACAAGATTTCCAAGCGGTTTGACGATGACATTTCCGCCGTGTGCCTGGTCATCAACCTGGACATCGAAGCCGACGTGGTGCGCCGCGCCAGCATCGGCGCGGGCGGCGTGGCCGCCACCCCGGCCCGCGCGCGCCAGACCGAGGCGGCGCTGGCCGGCCAGCCGTGGAACGCCGACACCATCGCCCGCGCCGCGCAAGCGCTGCAGGGCGAGTTCAATCCCATCTCGGACATGCGCGCCAGCGGTGCCTACCGCCGCACGGTGCTGGCCAGCCTGCTGCAGCGCTTCTGGCTGGAGAGCCAGGGCGAAGAGGCCGTGAGCGTGGAGAACTTCCGCCTGGAGGAAGCCGTATGAACCAGCGCGAAACCTTGCCCGGCGGCCTGCCCGTGAGCCGCGATGCTGTGGACGACCCCGTGGTCGCCAGCGCCGACGCCCACGCCGCCGAACCCCTGGCCCCGCCGCAGGCCAGCACGCCCGCCAGCACCCGCGCCATGGGCCAGTCGCACATCCACGAAAGCGCGCGCGCCCAGGTGGCGGGCGCGGCCCACTACATCGACGACCTGCCCGAGGTGAAGGGCACGCTCTATGCGGCGCCCATCCTCTCCACCGTGGCGCACGGCACCTTGAACAGCGTGGATGCCAGCGCCGCCCTGGCCCTGCCCGGCGTGCGCGGCGTGGTGCTGTCGTCCGACGTGCCCGGCGACAAGTTGCTGGCCGCCTTCGCGCACGACGAGCCCGTGTTTGCCATCGACACCGTGCAGCACGTCGGCCAGGTGATCGGCCTGGTGGTGGCCGACTCGGTGATGCAGGCGCGCCGCGCCGTGCGCGCCGTGAAGCTGGACATCACGCCGCTGCCCGCCATCCTCACCGTGAAGGAAGCGCTGCGGGCCGAAAGCTATGTGCTGCCGCCCGTGTTCGTGCGCCGGGGCGATGCGCAGGCCGGCCTCGCGCGGTCGGCGCACCGGCTGCAGGGCGCCTTCGAGGTGGGCGGGCAGGAACACTTCTACCTCGAAGGCCAGATTGCCTACGCGCTGCCGCTGGAGCAAAGGCAGTGGTGGATCTATTCCAGCACCCAGCACCCGGGCGAAGTGCAGCACTGGGTGGCCCACGCCCTGGGGCTGGACAACCACGCGGTGCGCGTGGAGTGCCGGCGCATGGGCGGCGGCTTCGGCGGCAAGGAGACCCAGGCAGGCCACCTGGCCGTGTGGGCGGCGGTGGCGGCCAGCAAGTTCGGGCGCCCCGTCAAGCTGCGGCTCGACCGCGATGAAGACTTCATGGTCACCGGCAAGCGCCACCCGTTCGCGTACCAGTACGACGTGGGCTTTGACGGCGCGGGCCGCATCACCGGCCTCGCGCTGCACATGGCGGCCAACTGCGGTTTCAGCGCCGACCTGTCGGGGCCGGTGGCGGACCGCGCCGTGTTCCACAGCGACAACGCCTATTTCCTGAGCGACGTGGAGATCGCCTCCTACCGCTGCAAGACCAACACCCAGAGCCACACCGCGTTCCGCGGCTTTGGCGGGCCGCAGGGCGTGATCGTGATCGAGGCCATCCTGGGCGACATCGCGCGCGCCCTGGGCCGGGATGCCCAGGACGTGCGCCTGGCCAACCTGTACGGCAAGGACGCCGGGGAGGGTCGCAACGTCACCCACTACCAGATGACCGTGGAGGACAACATCCTGCACGAACTGATGCCGCAGCTGGAGCGCGACGCCGGCTACCGCGAGCGGCAGCACGCCATCGCGGCCTGGAACGCCACCAGCCCCGTGCTCAAGCGGGGCCTGGCGATCACGCCGGTCAAGTTCGGCATCAGCTTCACGGCCACGCTGTTCAACCAGGCCGGCGCGCTGGTGCATGTGTACACCGACGGCAGCGTGCAGGTGAACCACGGCGGCACCGAGATGGGCCAGGGCCTGCACACCAAGGTGGCGCAGATCGTGGCGGACGAACTGGGCGTGCCGCTGTCCCGGGTGCTCGTCACCGCCAGCGACACCAGCAAGGTGCCCAACGCCAGCGCCACGGCAGCGTCCAGCGGCACCGACCTGAACGGCCGCGCGGCGCAGTTCGCGGCGCGCAACGTGCGCGACAACCTCGCCTCCTTCGTGTGCGGGCTCGACAGCTGCGGCGCCGGCGCCATCCGCTTCGAGGGCGGGCAGGTGATCTCGCCCAAGAAGGTACGCCTGTTCGACGACGTGGTGAAGGAGGCGTACGCCAACCGCATCCAGCTGTGGAGCGACGGCTTCTACCGCACGCCCAAGATCCACTACGACAAGGCCACGCTCACGGGCCGGCCGTTCTACTACTTTGCCTACGGGGCCGCGTGCTCCGAGGTGGTCATCGACACGCTCACCGGCGAAAGCCGCGTGCTCAAGGTGGACATCCTGCACGACGTGGGCCACAGCATCAACCCGGCCATCGACATCGGCCAGATCGAGGGCGGCTTCGTGCAGGGCATGGGCTGGCTCACCACCGAGCAGCTGGTGTGGAACGACAAGGGCACCCTGGCCACGCACGCACCGAGCACCTACAAGATCCCGGCGACGGGGGACATCCCCGCGCACTTCCGCGTGAACCTGTGGCCCGAGGCGAACCGCGAGGACAACGTGGGCGGCAGCAAGGCGGTGGGCGAGCCGCCGTTCATGCTGGCGATCAGCGTGTACGAGGCGCTGCGCAATGCGGTGGCGGCGGGGCGCGGGGATGAAGCCACGGGGCCCGTGGTGCTGACGGCACCGGCGACCGCGGAGAATGTGCTGCGGGCGTTGGGACGCCTGACGGACTGAGTGAGCCCCCGGGCACTGAGCGGCCCAGGCCGGCAGACGCCGCGGAACGGGCTTTGCCAGGCCGCTGGCGGCGTCCCCAGGGGGAAGACGCCAGGCGGCTCAGGGGGCCTTTCATGCAGGCCCCAGCGCCATCCTCCCCGATGCGGTCGCCTGGTTCGCGTGCCGTGTCTCCACCCGGTTGCGCCCCGCCCGCTTGGCGTCGTAGCAGGCCATGTCCGCCGCATACAGCACCGAGGGCACGTCCTGCAGGCTGGCATCGAGCACCACGAGGCCGATGCTCACCCCCAGCGTGAAGCTGCGCCCCTGGTACGAAGGCTCCCAGTCCTGCACGGAGGCACGCAGCTGCTCGGCCACGGCCTGGCCGCGCGCCAGCGCGCAGCCGGGCAGCACCACCGCGAACTCGTCGCCGCCCAGCCGCGCGGCCCAGCCGACCTGGCGCACCTGGGATTCGAGCAGGCGGGCCACATGGCGCAGCACATCGTCGCCCGCATCGTGGCCGGCGATGTCATTCACCACGGTGAAGTGGTCCAGGTCCAGGAACAGCACCACGCCGTCCCCGGCGGTGTCGCCGCCGTCCCCCTCCGGCGCGCGCGGCCGCGCCGAGCGCTCGGCCAGCAGCAGGCCCAGGCGCTCGTCGAACGCGCTGCGGTTGTAGAGCTGGGTGAGCGCATCGTGCGTGCGCTCCCAGGCATGCTGCATCTGCGCCTCGCGCGCGGCGGTGATGTCCTCCAGGATCCAGACCGTGCCGCCACCCATCTCGTCGGGCCGCACGCCGCGGCCCTGCACACGGGCCCACACGGGCGAGCCGTCCTTGCGCATGAAGCAGACATCGCCGTCGAAGACACCGTGCGCGGCAAACTCGGCCTGCACCCGTTCGCCAATGCGCACATAGTCGGAATCATTGGCGTACAGGGTGCGGGCGGGTCGGCCCTGCAGCTCCCCTTCTGCGTAGCCCAGCATCACGCAGGCCTGGCGGCCCACCACCTCCAGGATGCCGTGGCGCGAGATGACGATGCCCACGGATGCGCTGTCCAGAACGGCCTGGAATTGCCCGTCCAGCGTGGCCTTGTGCTGCTGCTGCAGGCTGCCCTGCTGCACCATGCCCTGGAACACGCGCACGAGTTCGCCCACCTCGCCGTCCGCGCGCGGCCAGGCAATGTCCTGCACGGCCCCGGCCCGCGTGCCCCGGCGCAGCATCTGGCGCGCGCTGTGCGTGAGCTGCGCCAGGGGCTGGGCCATCCAGGCCATGAGCACGGCCACGAGCAGCATGCACAGCGCCATGCTGGCGGCGGCCAGCCACCAGGCCTCGCGCTGCGCGCCCTCCAGCGGCGCCAGCAGCGCCTGCGAGGGGCTGACGCGCGCCACGATCCACTGCGGCAGCGGCATGCCCGCCATGCTGACGATGTGCTGGGCCTCCAGATGGGTCGTGCCCCGCCCCACCACAGGCTGGGACTGGTCGAGCCAGCGGGCGTACACGGGGGCGAGGCCCGCCTCGTCGCGCACCTTGCCCAGGATGCGGGCGGGGTCCGAGTGCGACAGGATGGTGCCGTCGCGCGTGAAGACGATGAGCCGCGAGTCATCGCGCGCGGGCAGCGCCATGGACGGCGGCAGCAGCCCCTGGGACTGCAGCCGCAGCGCACCCGCCACCACGCCCAGCACGGCGCCATCCTCGCGGTGCAGCGGCATGGTGAACATCACACGCGCATCGCCGGTGCGGCCCGCGATGAGCTCCGACACCAGCGGCTTGCCATCGATGAGCGTGCGGCGCAGGGCGTCGCGCTCGGCCGGGTCCAGGTCGGCCGCCTTTTCCAGGCGCCCCGCCCGCAGGTTCAGCCGCAGTTCGCCGTTGTCGCGGGCCACCTGCATGGCATCGAAGAACTGCACGGCCGGCAGGCCCTGCTGCAGCAGCCATTCGAGGGTGGACGGGGATTCCAGCATGCCCGGCGTGATGCCGGCGGCCACGGTGCGCAGCACCTTCTGGCTTTGTTCGATCTTGCTGGCCAGCAGGCGGGCCACGACCTCGACCTCGTCGGTCTGCTGGCTCACCACGCGCCGCACGGCCTCCTGCCCGGACGCCCGCGTGACGAGCCATGCCGACACCGTGCCCGACAGGGCCACCGCCAGCACCGCCGCCAGCATGAGCCGAAGCACCAGGGTCCCAGGCACAAACCAGCCCGGCGCGTCGTGCGGCGGCGCGGGGTGGGCGGGAGGCTTCATGGACACTCCGCTCTGGGAGCACCCCGGCAAGCACGGGAAGTGGCGTTGGGCATCGGAACGGGTCAAACCGGACAGGTCCCAACAAATATACGCAGCCCCTGCAGCCCGGGGCTTGGGTAGAACCCTCAGTGAAACCCAAGGACAAACCCTGAGCCACACTGCGGTCAAAGGACCATCCGCACCGGCGCCCCTTCCGCCGCGCGCCAGCCTCTGAAACTGGCGCGGACGGGGCGAGTGCCCCCGTGGAACTGGCTTTGCCAGGCCACCGGGTGCGCCCTCCTCCCGCGCAGCGAGAGCAGGGTCAAGGCGCGCAGCGACTCAGGGCGTGTTTTCTAGCAACCCGCCATGGACTGCAGCGCGCGGGGGTGGGGAAGGTTCAGCACGTTGCCGGTGCCGTGGATCAGGCCCAGCTCGCGCAGGTGGCGCAGCACGCGCGAGAAGGTCTCGGGCGCAATGCCCAGCTGCGCGGCGATCAGGCGCTTGCGCTGGTGCAGCGTGACCTGCATCGCACCGCTGTGGTCCTGCTCGGCATGCTTGAGCAGCCATTGCGCGCAGCGCGATTCGGCATCCTGCGCCAGGCGGCTCACGGCCAGCTCGGACTGCTGCCGGTAACCCTGCGCCATGTCCAGCAGCAGGCCGCGCGCGCCCGCGGGCATTTCGGCCAGGCTGCGATGAAATTCATCGATGGGCAGGCGGCGCACCTGCAGGCGCGTGTCGGCCACCATGTCCACCGGCAACGGCAGGCCCATCAGCGCCGACGCGGCGTCCAGCCAGAACGGCCCGTCCACGGCTCCCAGCTGGTGGCGCAGGTAGCCATCGTCCAGCACGCCGCGCAGCACGCGGCCGCTTTCCAGGTGCAGCACGGACGTCAGCACCTCGTTGCGCTTGCGCAGCACTTCACCGGCGGCAATGACCTCGATTTCGGCGGGCAGGGAGAAATAGATAGAGGGCAGCATGGGACGGACTGTGCCGTGCCGGCGCCCGCCGGGCATTGAGCAAGATCAAACCGGAACCTCGCCGCCGGCCCCGCCGCGCAGGGGCCTTGCGCCAGCACACGGGCGGCGGCGCACTACCCGGCCCCGGGGGCGCGGCGCCGGCGGCCGGCAGAAACGTGACAGCTTGTAACCACATTGTCACAGCCCGCCGCTATCGTGGGCACCTTGCCCAGAGACCACCCATCCCACGCAATGCAGAACACTCCCTGGAGCCGGCTGGAGGCGATGCTGGCGCTGCTGTCGCCGGCCGCGCGCCATGGCACGGGCCCTCTGGCGGGGCTCATGCGCGAGGGGGGCCTGCACTGCGTTTTCCAGCCGCTGGCCGACCTGCGCGAAGGCAGCATCTATGCCCATGAGGCCCTGATCCGTGGACCTCGCGGCACGCCCTGGCACACCCCCGACGCACTGCTGGAGATGGCCCGGCGCGAGCGCATCCTGCAGGACTTCGAGCTGCTGTGCGTGTTCACCGCCCTCCAGCAATGGGGTGCGCAGGAGGCCCCCGGCCGCCTGTTCGTGAACATCAGCGCCGACGCGCTGGTGCACGGCGTGGCACTGGTCGGCGCCCAGAAACTGGGCGAGACGGTGCGCAGCTTCGGCGCGAGCGCGCGCATGCTGGTGCTGGAGATCACCGAGCATGAGCGCGTGTCCGACATGCCCCTGCTGCGCCAGGCCATCAAGGCCGTGCACGCCTGCGGCGCGCGCATGGCGCTGGACGACTTCGGCGACGGCCGCTCCAGCCTGCGGCTGTGGTCCGAGGTGAAGCCCGACTTCGTGAAGATCGACAAGTATTTCATCCGCGAGATCAGCGACCACCCCGAGAACCTGCAGATGCTGCAGGCCATCAAGGGCATCGCCGACGTGTTCGGCACCACGCTGATCGCCGAGGGCATCGAGACACGCGACGACCTGCGCGCGCTGCGCGACCTGGACATCCCCTACGGCCAGGGCTGGCTGCTGGGCCGCCCGGCCCGCACACCCCGCGAGACGGTGGACGGCCCCGCGCTGGAAGTGATGCAGGACCGCCGCGTGGCCGTGCTGCCCCACCTGGGGCAGACGGCGCGCCCGGGCATCCTGCGCAGCGTGCTGGTGGTGCAGGCACCCACCGCCGCGCCCGCCACCAGCAATGACGCGGTGGCGGCGATGTTCCACGAACGCACCGACCTGCATGCGCTGGCCGTGGTGGACGGCACGCGCCCCGTGGCGCTCATCAACCGCCAGCAGTTCATGAACCACTACGCCACGCTGTACTTCCGCGAAGTGCATGGCCGCAAGCCATGCCTGGCCTTCGCCAACCAGGCCCCGCGCGTGGTGGAACTGGACTGCGACGTGGACCAGCTCGTGGGCATCCTCACCTCGCAGGACCAGCGCTACCTGAGCGACGGCTACATCGTGACCGACAACGGCCGCTACCTGGGCCTGGGCACGGGCGACCAGCTGGTGCGCGCCGTGACCGAGACGCGCATCGAGGCGGCGCGGCACGCCAACCCGCTGACCTTCCTGCCCGGCAACATCCCCATCAGCCTGCACATGCAGCGCCTGCTGGACCACCACACCGAGTTCGTGGCCTGCTATGCGGACCTGAACAACTTCAAGCCCTTCAACGACCACTACGGCTACTGGCGCGGCGACCAGATGATCCGCCTGGTGGCGCGCCTGGCCACCGCGCACTGCGACGCGCGGCGCGACTTCGTGGGCCATGTGGGCGGGGACGACTTCATGCTCGTGTTCCAGAGCAGCAACTGGCTGCAGCGCTGCAAGAACATCGTGGACGAATTCGCGCGCGAGGCGCTCACGCTGTTCGACGACGCTGCGCGGCAGGCCGGCGGCATCGACGCCGAGGACCGCCACGGCGTGCAGCGGTTCTTTCCGTGCACCACGCTGGCCATCGGCGCGGTGCGCATCACGCCCGGGCGCTTCCGCCATGCCGAGGAAGTGGCCAATCTGGCCGCGGTGGCCAAGCACGAGGCCAAGCAGGCGGCCACGGGGGTGGTGCTGCATGGCGGCTTCACCGAATCGAGCCTGGGCGCACTGGCCGCCACCCGCGCGCTGCAAGACGCGCTGGCGGCGTAGGGCGCCCAAAAATCACGCGCCCCGGCGGGTGCCTGCATGGAACGGGTCCGACCGGACCCCGGGTGGCCGCCCCCCGGGGTGAAGCGCGCAGGGGCTCAGGGAGTGCCCACCGCCGCTCCGGCCTCGAACCAGCGCTTGACCAGCGCCCGCTCGGCATCGGTCATGCCCGTGGCGTTGTTCATGGGCATGAGTTTTTGCACCACCACCTGCTGGTAGACGGCCTGCGCATGCTGCTTGACGCTGTCGGGCGCATCCAGCCGCAGGTTCTTCATCTGCACCTGCTCGCCATGGCACATGTAGCAGCGCTGGGCCAGCACGGGCTGCAGGGATACATAGTCATTTTGACCTCCAGCGCTTTGCCCACCTGCGCCAGCAGCTCCTGAAACAGGAGCATATCCCGCCACCGGCGCGGCAGGGGCCGCCACCGGCGCGGGGCGCATCCAGGCGATCACGCCCACGATGACCACCACCCCCACCAGCGCATACGGCAGCGGGTTGCCGTTGCGGCCCAGCTTGTAGCCGTGGCGCATCACGAAGAACTGGCGGATGGCGGCGCCCGCGAACATCATGAGGATGAGCACCAGCCAGTTCTGCGGGTGGCTCCAGGTGAAGCTGTAGTGGTTGCTCAGCATGGCGAACAGCACGGGCAGCGTGAAGTACGTGTTGTGCACGCTGCGCTGCTTGCCGCGCTTGCCGTGGATGGGGTCCACGGGCTCGCCGGCCTTGATCTGCGCGATCACCGTGCGCTGGCCGGGGATGATCCAGAAGAACACGTTGGCGCTCATGGCCGTGGCGATCATCGCGCCCACCAGCAGGAAGGCCGCGCGGCCCGCGAACCAGTGGCAGGCCAGCCAGGAGGCGATGCACACCAGCACGAGCACCAGCGCCCCCACGATGGCGTCGCCGTTCTTCTTTTGCCCGAAGAGGCGGCAGATCGCGTCGTACAACAGCCAGAACACCACGAAGAACGCCAGCGCCACCACGATGGCCGTGGCGGGGGCCCAGTCCATGCGCGACTTGTCGATGAGGTAGGTGCTGGCGCTGTAGAGATACGACACCGTGAACAGCGCGAACCCGCTGATCCAGGTGCTGTAGCTCTCCCAGAAGAACCAGTGCAGGTGGCCGGGCAGCTTCGGGGGCGACACGGCGAACTTGACCGGGTGGTAGAACCCGCCGCCGTGCACGGCCCAGAGCTCGCCGCTCACGCCCTGCCTCTTCAGGTCCTCGTCCTCGGGCGGCGTGAGGCTGCTGTCCAGGAAGACAAAATAGAACGAGGAGCCGATCCAGGCGATGGCGGTGATGACGTGGACCCAGCGCAGCAGCAGGTTGGCCCAGTCGAGAAAGTAGCTTTCCATGGAAGTCTCTCAACTTTGGCGGCGCGAAGGCGCCGCCTTTGTGCAACCTGCTCACCACTGCGGGCGCTCTGAGCAGAAGAAGGGGGTCGCGCACCTTGGCAGAGATTCTGCCGGGGCACCGCTGCGACCCATGAAATACCGAATCAGGACAGTGAAAAGTGTATGCAGAAATTGTTCTCGATTCCAGCCCCCTCGAAGGCACGCGGGAGCGGAGTTACCCTCAGAACCCGTTCGCGCCCCCACCGCCCAGGGTCTGCAGGAGCTGCGCGGCCACGGCCACGGCGATGACCTCCGGCTCCTTGCCGTCGATGCCCCGGATGCCGATGGGGCAGGTGACCTGCGCCAGCTCCTCCTGCGCGAACCCGCGCCCATGCAGGCGGTTTGCGAACGTCGCCCACTTGGTCTTGCTGCCGATGAGCCCGATGAACGGCAGGTCGCGCCGCTCGCGCTGGCGGCGCAGGCAGGCGGCCACCACGTCCAGGTCCTCGGCATGGCTGAAGCTCATGATCAGCACGCGGGTGCCAGAGGCCAGGTCCGGCACCGCCAGCTGCACCGGGTCGGAGTGTTCGCAGGCCACGCCGTCCGGCGCCGGCTGCGGAAAGATCCCGTCGCGGCTGTCGATCCAGGTCAGCGCGAACGGCAGCGGCGCCAGCACCCGGGCCAGCGCGTGGCCCACATGCCCGCCGCCGAACAGCGCCACCGGGTGCCGGCGCGGCGACAGGCGCGCGCGCAGGCGGTCGGCCAGGGCCTGGTCGGCGGGTACGGACAGCGTCTCGAATTCGAGGTGCACCACGCCCCCGCAGCACTGCCCCAGCGCCGGGCCCAGCGCATAGCGCATGCGGGCCGGGCCGGGCACGCCCCCCAGGC
Source organism: Acidovorax sp. GW821-FHT10E03 (assembly GCF_059415205.1). Lineage (NCBI taxonomy): Bacteria > Pseudomonadati > Pseudomonadota > Betaproteobacteria > Burkholderiales > Comamonadaceae > Acidovorax > Acidovorax sp. GW821-FHT10E03. The sequence continues at coordinate 100,501 of NZ_JBWKMU010000016.1, forward strand.
GCCGGCGGGCCTCGGCAATGGCCTGGTGCTCCAGGTGGCCGCCGCCGATGGTGCCCACTATCCGCTCGGCGAACACGGCCATCCAGGCCCCGGCTTCACGCGGCACCGAGCCTTCGGTAGACTCCACCCTTACCAGACAGGCGGGCGCGGCCGCAAGGCCGTCCAGCAGTAAAAGCACATCAGTCAATCCAGATCCTTCGCGCCATCGGGGTCCCAGGGTCCCCGTTCCGTTCCAGCCCACACCAGCCATCATGCCGTCCCCAGCCCCCGAGCGCACCCCCAGTACCCGCAGCCACTGGCTGCTCGCCGGGCTCATGGCCGCCATCGCAGCGCTGGTGGCGGCATGCAAGTCGGCTCCCGAACCTGCGCCGCCCGCGCAGGACAGCCGTGCGCCCAGCACCGACGCCTCCAGCGGCGTCAAGGGCCCCGTGCCCGCAAGCGCCGGTTCGGCCCGCGCCTCGGCGGCGACCACCCCCCGGGCGTACCGGCAGGACGCCGCCACCCACCTCTACGGCCTGAACGCGCAGCGCGTGTTCAAGGGCAAGCTGCCCCCCATGCTGTATGCGATCGGCGTGCTGGAGGTGGATATCGACCGCGCTGGCAAGGTGACGCGCCTGCGGTGGATGCGTGCCCCGCGCCATGCCCCCGAGGTGGTCGCGGAAATCGAGCGCACCGTGCGCGCAGCGGCGCCCTTCCCGGTGCCCGCGCGCCTGGGCAAGGTCACCTACACCGACACCTGGCTGTGGGACAAGAGCGGGCATTTCCAGCTCGATACCTTGACCGAAGGGCAGCTGTAGGCACATCCCCGTGCGCGCGGGCCCTGGCTGGGCCCCGCCCCTCACGACCCGCGATAGGTCGAATAGCTCCACGGGCTCACCAGCAGCGGCACGTGGTAGTGCTGGTCGGCGTGCGCGATGCCGAAATCCAGGCTCACCAGGTTCAGGAAATTGGGTTCGGGCAGCTGCACGCCGCGCGCCTTGAAGTAGCCCGCCACATTGAAGCTGAGCCGGTAGGTGCCAGCGCGCAGGGTCGCATTGTCGAACAGCGGCGCATCGGTGCGGCCGTCATGGTTCAACACCAGGCGCTTGATGAGGGTGGCGTTGTCGCCGTCGGTGGAATACAGGGCGATCTCCATGCCGGCCGCGGGGCAGCCATTCATGGTGTCCAGAACGTGGGTGCTCAATCCCATAGGGAATCTCCTGAAGTGGGGACCACGGCCGATCGGCGAGGATTGCCAGATCGCAGCGTGTAGACCAAAAGTGTATACACTTTTCGCCATCCAACGTATCATGCAACCATGGAATCTTCATCCACCAGTGCCATTGTCGACGCGTTGACCCGCGCCATCGTCGAGCACCGCCTGCAGCCGGGCACCAAGCTGGCCGAGCAGAAACTGGCCGACCATTTCGGCGTGTCGCGCACGCTGGTGCGCCAGGCGCTGTTCCAGCTCGCGCAGAACCGCCTCGTCACGCTGGAGCCCGCGCGCGGCGCGTTCGTGTCCACCCCCTCGGTCGAAGAGGCCCGCCAGGTGTTCGCCGTGCGCCGCATGCTCGAGACCGAGATGACGCGGGCCTTCGTGCAGACCGTGACCCCCGCCAAGATCAAGGCCCTGCGCGCCCACGTCGCCAGCGAGAAGGCCGCCATGGGCACGGCCGATGCCAGCAGCCGCACCGAGCTGCTGGGCGACTTCCATGTGCGCATGGCCGAGCTCATGGGCAACGAGGTGCTGGCGCAGATGCTGGGCGACCTGATCTCTCGCTGCGCCCTCATCACGCTGATGTACCAGTCGGCCAGCGCCGCAGAACACTCCCACGAGGAGCATGGCGACATCGTGGCCGCGCTCGCCGCGCGCGACGAGGCCCTGGCCGTCTCCCTCATGCAGGCCCACCTGGAGCACGTGGAAGCCAGCCTGACCTTCGACCGCAAGCGCCCGGCCAGCGACCTGGCCGCCGCGCTCAGCACGTGACATCCCAGCGCGTGACAGACCCCTTGAATCCCTCATGCCCATGATCTACGACTCCACCCAGCCCTACCCCCGCGACCTCATCGGCTACGGCAAGACCCCACCCCATGCGCAATGGCCGGGCGGTGCGCGCATCGCCGTGCAGTTCGTGCTCAACTACGAAGAAGGCGGCGAGAACGCCGTGCTGCACGGCGACGCGGGCAGCGAGCAGTTCCTGTCCGAAATGTTCAACCCCGCGAGCTACCCCGAGCGGCACATGAGCATGGAAGGCATCTACGAATACGGTTCGCGCGCCGGCGTGTGGCGCATCCTGCGCGAGTTCGAAAAGCGCAAGCTGCCGCTCACCGTGTTCGGCGTGTCGAGCGCACTGCAGCGCCACCCCGAGCTGACCCAGGCGTTCGTGCAGCTAGGCCACGAGATCGCCTGCCACGGCCTCAAGTGGATCCACTACCAGCATGTGCCCGAAGAGGTCGAGCGCGCCCACATGGCCAAGGCCATGGAGATCATTGAGCGCATGACGGGCCCCCGAGGAAGCTCGGAAGGCCATGTGCATGGCCTGGGCTGGTACACCGGCCGCGACAGCCCCAATACCCGCCGCCTCGTGGCCGACTTCGGCGGCTTCGAATACGACAGCGACTACTACGGCGACGACCTGCCGTTCTGGATGGACGTGAAAAAGAGCGATGGCACCACCGCGCCCCAGCTCATCGTGCCCTACACGCTCGACTGCAACGACATGCGCTTCGCGCTGCCGCAGGGCTACTCGCACGCCGACCCGTTCTTCCAGTACATGAAGGACACGTTCGACGCGCTGTACGCCGAAGGCGACCCGGCCGGCGACAACGCGCCCAAGATGATGAGCATCGGCATGCACTGCCGCCTGCTGGGCCGGCCCGGCCGCATCACCGCGCTGCAGCGTTTCCTGGACCACATCGAGCGGCACGGCGACGTGTGGGTGTGCCGCCGTATCGACATCGCGCGCCACTGGAAACAGGCGCACCCCTACCCTTCACAGAAAGCAGGCTGACCATGGCCCTGACACTGGAACAACTCAACGCCGCCAGCAGCGCCGAGGCCCTGCAGCTGCTCGATGGCCTGTACGAGCACTCGCCCTGGATCGCCGAGCAGGCGCTGGCGCAGCGGCCCTTCCGCTCGCAGGCCCACCTGCAGCACGCGCTGGCCCAGGTGGTGCGCACGGCGGGCCAGGACGCGCAGCTGGCACTGATCCGCGCCCACCCGGAACTGGCGGGCAAAGCGATGGTGGCCAAGAACCTCACGGCCGAGTCCACCAACGAGCAGAGCAAGGCGGGCCTCACCCAGTGCACACCCGAGGAGTTCGCGCGCATCCAGGCGCTCAACGCCGCCTACAACGAGCGCTTCGGCTTCCCGTTCATCCTGGCGGTGCGCGGGCCGCGCGGCACGGGCCTGCCCAAGCAGGAGATCATCGACACCTTTGCGCGGCGCCTGGACAACCACCCCGAGTTCGAACTGGCCGAGGCCCTGCGCAACATCCACCGCATCGCCGAGATCCGCCTGAACGACAAGTTCGCCGCCGAGCCCGTGCTGGGCAACGACGTGTGGGACTGGCAGGAAAAGCTGGCCGAACACTCCGACCCCGACTTCGCTGAAAAGGGCCAGCTCACCGTCACGTATCTGACCGACGCGCACCGCGCCTGCGCCCAGCGCATCAGCCACTGGATGCGCGACTGCGGCTTCGACGAAGTGGAGATTGACGCCGTGGGCAACGTGGTGGGGCGCTACCACCCGGCCACGGAAGGGGCCCGCTACCTCATCACCGGGTCGCACTACGACACGGTGCGCAACGGCGGCAAGTACGACGGCCGCCTGGGCATCTTCGTGCCCATGGCCTGCGTGCGCGAGCTGCACCGCGCCGGCCGGCGGCTGCCCTTCGGCATCGAGGTGGTGGGCTTTGCCGAAGAGGAAGGCCAGCGCTACAAGGCCACGTTCCTCGGCTCGGGCGCGCTCATCGGCGACTTCAACCCCGCCTGGCTCGACCAGAAGGACGTGGACGGCGTGACCATGCGCGCGGCCATGCAGCACGCGGGCTTGTGCATCGACGACATCCCCAAGCTCCAGCGCGACCCCGCGCAGTACCTGGGTTTCATCGAGGTACACATCGAACAGGGCCCCGTGCTCAACGAGCTGGACCTGCCCCTGGGCGTGGTCACCTCCATCAACGGCAGCGTGCGTTTTCTGTGCGAAATGATCGGCACCGCCAGCCACGCCGGCACCACCCCCATGGACCGCCGCCGCGACGCCGCCGTGGCCGTGGCGGAACTCGCGCTGTACGTGGAGCAGCGCGCCGCGCAGGACGGCGACTCGGTGGGCACCATCGGCCAGCTGCAGGTGCCCGCAGGCTCCATCAACGTGGTGCCCGGCCGCTGCCAATTCAGCCTGGACCTGCGCGCGCCCACCGACGCCCAGCGCGACGCGCTGGTGAACGACGTGAGGGAGCAGCTCGCCAGGATCGCCGCCCGGCGCGGCCTGCGCTACACGCTGGAAGAATCCATGCGCGCCGCCGCCGCGCCCAGCGCGCCCGCCTGGCAGCACCACTGGGAGCGCGCCGTGGACACGCTGGGCGTGCCCGTGTTCCGCATGCCCAGCGGGGCGGGACACGATGCGATGAAGCTGCACGAAATCATGCCCCAGGCCATGCTCTTCGTGCGCGGACTGAACTCGGGCATCAGCCACAACCCGCTCGAATCCACCACCAACAACGACATGCAGCTGGCCGTGGACGCCTTCACCCAGGTCCTGCGCCAACTTGCCGAGGAACAACAACCATGACGACAAACACCCCCACCGCCTACGCCGCTCTCGACGCCTGGATCGACCAGCACTTCGATGAGGAAGTGCGCTTTCTGCAGGCCCTGGTGCGCGTGCCCACCGACACCCCGCCCGGCAACAACGCTCCCCACGCAGAGCGCACCGCCGAGTTGCTGACCGAGTTTGGCTACACCGCCGAGAAGCACGCCGTGCCGGCCGCCGACGTGTTGGCCTACGGCATGGAATCCATCACCAACCTCATCGTGCGCAGACCGTACGGCAGCGGCGGCAAGACCATTGCCCTGAACGCCCACGGCGACGTGGTGCCCCCCGGCGAAGGCTGGACGCACGACCCCTACGGCGCCGAAATTGTGGACGGCGCCATGTACGGCCGCGCCACCGCCGTGAGCAAGAGCGACTTCGCCAGCTTCACCTTCGCGGTGCGCGCGCTGGAAGCCGCCGCCAAGCCCTCGCGGGGCGCGGTGGAACTGCACTTCACCTACGACGAGGAATTCGGTGGCGAACTCGGCCCCGGCTGGCTGCTGCAAAAGGGGCTCACCAAGCCCGACCTGATGATCGCCGCCGGCTTCAGCTACGAAGTGGTCACCGCCCACAACGGCTGCCTGCAGATGGAAGTGACCGTGCACGGCAAGATGGCCCACGCGGCCGTGCCCCACACCGGCGTGGACGCGCTGCAGGGTGCGGTGCACATCCTGAACGCACTGTATGCGCAGAACGACGAGTACAAGAAGGTCACGTCCAAGGTGGCGGGCATCAAGCACCCGTACCTGAACGTGGGCCGCATCGAGGGCGGCACCAACACCAACGTCGTGCCCGGCAAGGTGATGTTCAAGCTCGACCGCCGCATGATCCCCGAAGAGAACCCGGTGGAGGTCGAAGCCGCCATCCGCCGCGTGATCGAGCAGGCCGCGGGCGAGCGCGCGGGCATCAGCGTGGACATCAAGCGCCTGCTGCTGGCCAACGCCATGACCCCGCTGGCCGGCAACCAGCCGCTGGTGGACGCCATCCAGAAGCATGCGCAGGCCGTGATCGGCGAGCCCGTGCCCGCGGTGGGCACACCGCTGTACACCGATGTGCGCCTGTATGTGGAGCGCGGCATCCCGGGCGTGATCTACGGCTCCGGCCCGCGCACCGTGCTCGAATCGCACGCAAAGCGCGCCGACGAACGCCTGCAGCTCGAAGACCTGCGCCGCGCCACCAAGGTGATCGCGCGCACGCTGAGCGACCTGCTGGCCTGATCCGGTCTCGCTCTCAGGCGCTGCGCCGTGCCCGCCGCGCCTGGGCCAGCCGCGAAAGCCGCTGCACCAGGGCCGGGTACTGCGATTCGGACGTATTGCCGTAGCCCAGCACCAGGCCGTTGTCCTCGGGCCGAGCGCGCAGGGCAAACCGCGACAGTGGTGCCGGCGCCATGTCGTAGGCGCGGGCCGCCTCGGCAATCGCCTGGTCGGGGTATTCGGGCGGCAGGCGCACCGTGAGGTGCATGCCGCTGTCGCCCCCCAGCACCGCATGGGGCACGGCCAGGTGCTGCGCCAGCGCATCGCGCAACAGCGCCTGCCGGCCCCGGTACAGGCGCCGCATGCGCCCCAGGTGCCGGCTGAACTGCCCGCTGTCGATGAACTCCGCCAGCGCCAGCTGCTCATGGCGATGCCCGCCGCGCAGGGTCTCCTTGAGCAGCGGCGCGGCCGCTGCGGCCAGGGCTTGCGGCAGCACCACAAAACCCAGCCGCAAGGAAGGGAACAGCGTCTTGCTGAATGTGCCCACGTACATCACCGGCGCCTGTGGCACCAGGCCCTGCATGGCACCAATGAGTTCGCCCGCGTGGCGGAACTCGCTGTCGTAGTCGTCCTCGATGATCCAGGCGCCACAGGCCTGCGCCTGCCGGATCAGCGCGAGCCGGCGGGCCACGGGCAGCACCCCGCCCGTGGGGTACTGGTGCGACGGCGTGGTGTAGATGAGCCGGGGCGGCGCCGCCGACCAGGCATCGGCAGGCACCACCAGGCCCGCGCCATCGACCCGCAGGGCTTCGACCTTCAGGTCTCCGCACTGGAAGGCGGTCTGCGCCCCCCGGTAGCCCGGGTCCTCCACCCAGGCGGTGTCGCCCGGGTTGGTGACCAGCCGCACGCACAGGTTCAGCGCCTCCTGCGCGCCTTCGGTGATGACCACCTGGCCCACCTCGCAGCGCACGCCGCGTGCCACCGCCAGGTGCCGCATGATGGCGCCCTGCAAGGCGGGCTCGCCCGCCGGATTGCCATAGCCCAGGGCCGACACGCCAGATGCCTTGAAGGCGCGGTCAAAACAGCTCTTCCATGCGCTCAGGGGGAACCGCGCCAGCGCGGGCACGCCCGGCCTGAAAGCCAGGGTCTCGGCCGCATCGGCAAAGCGGCTGACCACCCGCGTGCCGCGCTCGGACAGGCGGGGCGGCGCTGCGTGTGCGGGGTCCGCATGGCCCCGGGCCCGGCTGCGGTCCAGCGCGGACACCTTGGTGCCCCGGCGGCTCAGCGCGATGTAGCCCTCGGCCCCCAGCTGCTCATAGACCGCTGTCACGCTATTGCGCGAAACGCCCAGGTCCACCGCCAGATCCCGCGACCCCGGCAGGCGGCAGCCCGAAGGGAAGCGCCCATCCAGGATGGCATCGCGGATGCGGGTCAGGAGCTGGCGCTGCAGCGAGTCGCCCTGCCGGTCACGCACCAGCGGGGCCTCCAGCAGGACATGGCGGACGGGGTCGATGGCGGGGAGGCGCTGGGTCATGGTGGCCGGTGAAAAACCACCAGTTCACAGCCTCGGTGGCACCATCAGATTGTGCATGAGTGGATCTTTTGAATGGTCCACAAGAATCCTAGAGTCACCGGTTCAACCTCTCTTTTTTTGACCCTTCGACCGCGCAATTCCATGTCCACCTCCATGAATGATCTCGCCCAGCCCATTGGTACCCCCGTGCCCGGCTGGACACCCCGCCCCCAGCCCGGCGCCGTCACCCTGGTGGGCCGCCACTGCCAGCTGGAGCCGCTGCAGGCCGAGCGCCACGCGGCCGACCTGGATGCGGCCTACCGGCTCGCGCCGGACCCACGCGCCTGGACCTACATGTTCACCGGCCCGTTCGACACCCCCGAGGACTACGGCCGCTACGCACACACCGCCGCGCTCAGCACCGACCCGCGCCACTTCGCGGTGGTGGACAAGGCCACGGGCAAGGCCGTGGGCACCCTGGCGCTGATGCGCATCGATCCCACCCATGGCGCCATCGAGGTCGGCAACGTGATGTTTTCGCCCCTGCTCCAGCAGACACCCGCCTCCACGGAGGCGCAGTTCCTGCTCATGGCCTACGTGTTCGACACGCTGGGGTACCGCCGCTACGAGTGGAAGTGCGACAGCCTCAACGCCCCTTCGCGGCGCACCGCCGCGCGCCTGGGATTCCAGTTCGAGGGCATCTTCCGCCAGGCCCTGGTCTACAAGGGCCGCAACCGCGACACCGCCTGGTTTTCCATCATCGACACCGAATGGCCTGGTTTGCGGCAGGCGTTCGAGGCCTGGCGGTCGGAAGACAACCAGGATGCGCAGCGGCGCCAGCGGCGCTCGCTGACCCAGGTGCGCGAATCACTGGGCCCAGGGGCTTCGCAACCACCGCGCTGAGGCATCGAGGAGCGCGGCCCCGTGCCGCATTCTTCTGCACAGAAAGCGGGAATGACGGGCATGCACAGGCTGCATACTCAATCGGCATAACCCGCCGCCCGCACGCAGCGCGGGCCCACCCTACACTTGCCGCGGGCGTCCTTCGCAGGGTCCACCCGCCCTCCCCTTCCTACAGAGCAAAAAACCATCTCAGGAGCATCACCCATGAACATCCGACACACGCTGCTGGCCTCCAGCCTGGCGCTGGCGCTGGCCAGCCTCACGGCCTGCGGCAGCACACCCACCACGGCAGCGGCGCCCGCGCCCGCCGTACAGCAAACGGCCTCGGCCCAGGCCGCCAGCGCCGCGTACGACTTCGACATGGACGTGTTCCACCCGGTGGTGGCGCGCAACGGCATGGTCGCCACCGAGCAGGAGCTGGCCTCGCAGATCGGCCTGGATATCCTGAAAGCTGGCGGCAATGCGGTGGACGCGGCCGTGGGCATCGGCTTCGCGCTGGCCGTGGCCCTGCCCAATGCGGGCAACCTGGGCGGCGGCGGGTTCATGGTGGTGCACGACGCCAAGACCGACAAGAGCGTGGCGCTCGACTTCCGCGAAGTGGCGCCCATCAAGGCCACGCGCGACATGTACCTGGATGCCAAGGGCAATGTGGTGGACGGCAAGTCGCTGTATACCCACTACGCCGTGGGCGTGCCCGGCACCGTGGCCGGCATGGAACATGCGCTCAAAAGCTGGGGCACCCTGCCCCTGTCGCGTGTGATCGCTCCCGCCATCGAGCTGGCCGACAAGGGCTTCCCGGTGAGCGAAACCCTGGCCAAGATCCTGCAGCAGGAAAAGAAGAACATGGGCAAGTGGCCCGCCACCCAGGCCATCTTCTGGAAGAACGGCGAGCCCCTGAAGGTGGGCGACCCGCTGGTGCAAAAAGACCTGGCCCAGTCCATGCGCCTGATCGGTCAGCAGGGCGCCAAGGCGTTCTACGAAGGCGAGATCGCCCAGAAGATCGCGGCCGAGATGGCCCCGCACGCAGGCGCCATCAGCCTGCAGGACCTGCGCGAATACAAGGTGGCCGAGCGCGTGCCCACGCGCGGCACCTACCGGGGCTACGAAATCGTGACCATGCCGCCACCCTCCTCCGGCGGCCCGCACCTGGTGCAGATCCTGAACATGCTGGAGCCCCTGCCCCTGGCCCAGTGGGGCCCCAACAGCGCGCAGACCATCCACTACATGGCCGAGAGCATGAAGCTCGCCTACGCCGACCGCGCCGAGTACCTTGGCGACCCGGATTTCGTGAAGATTCCCCTGAAGGGCCTGACCTCCAAGCGCTACGCCGAATCCCTGGCCAAGGGCATCGACGCCAACACCGCACGCAGCGGCAAGAGCATCAAGCCCGGCCAGCCCCAGCCGTATGAGAGCGACCAGACCACCCACTACTCGGTGGTGGACAAGGCCGGCAACGCCGTGGCCGTGACGTACACGCTGAACACCAACTTCGGCAGCGGCATCGTCGCCAAGGGTACGGGCATCCTGCTCAACAACGAGATGGACGACTTCTCGGCCAAGCCCGGCGTGGCCAACGCCTACGGCCTGGTCGGCGGCGACGCCAACGCAGTTGCAGCCAAGAAGCGCCCCCTGTCGTCGATGACACCCACCCTGGTGCTGAAGGACGGCAAGCCCACGCTGGTCACCGGCAGCCCCGGCGGCGCGCGCATCATCACCACGGTGCTGCAGACGGTGGTCAACACCATCGACTTCGGCATGAACCCCGCCGAAGCCGCTGCCGCACCCCGCGTACACCACCAGTGGACGCCCGATGAACTGCGCGTGGAAAAGGGCCTCTCGCCCGACACCCTGGCCCTGCTCAAGCAGCGCGGCCACAACATCGCAGTCAAGCCGTCGATGGGCCGCACGCAGACCATCCAGATCCGGGGCGGCGCGCTGTATGGCTACTCGGACCCGCGCAACCCGGATGGGAAGACGCTGGGGTATTGATTGCTCCTGAATCAATAGCTAACCGCGCTTGATGAACAAGCGCTGGCAGCCATTTTTTCAAAGATCCCGCTCACCGAAAGGCCAGCGGGATTTTTCATGGCGGCCCACGTCAGGCCGGCACTGCCTGCCCGATCTCGAAATTCGCCATCTTCTCCAGCGCCCGCACCATCGCCGAGTGGTCCCACCCCTGGCCGCCATGCGCCACGCAGGCATTGAACAGCTCCTGCGCCATAGCCGTGTTGGGCAGAGGCACGCCGAGCGCCCGAGCGCTCGACAGCGCAAGGTTCAGATCCTTCTGGTGCAGCCCGATGCGAAAGCCGGGCTCAAACCTGCGCTGGATCATGCGCTCGGCATGCACCTCCAGGACCTTTGACGATGCGAAGCCGCCCAGCAGCGCCTGGCGCACGCGGGCCGGGTCGGCGCCCGCGCGGGCGGCGAAGAGCAGCGCTTCGGCCACGGCCTCGATGTTCAGGGCGACGATGATCTGATTGGCCACCTTGGCGGTCTGGCCGTCGCCGTTGCCGCCCACCAGGGTGATGTTCTTGCCCAGGCGCTCGAACAGCGGCCGGATGCGGTCGAACACCGCTTCGGGGCCGCCGACCATGATGGACAGGGTGGCGTTCTTCGCGCCCAGCTCGCCGCCCGAGACGGGGGCATCCAGGTACTGCGCGCCCACGGCCTCGATGCGCGCCGCGAAGTCCTTGGTGGCCACGGGCGAGATGGAGCTCATGTCCACCACCACCTTGGCCTTGCTGCCGGCATTGCCCTTGAGGCCCTGGGCCACGCCGTCGGCGCCGAACAGGACCTTCTCCACATCCGGCGTGTCGGGCAGCATCAGAAAGACGATGTCGGCCCGCTCGGCCACGCCGCGCGCGGTGGTGCACTGTGTGGCGCTGCTCTCCGCGATCTGCGGCGCCACGCGGCCACGGGTGTGCACGTACAACTGGTGGCCCGCAGCGATGAGGTGACCACACATGGGCGCGCCCATGATGCCCAGGCCGATGAAACCGAGTTTGAGGGGGGCGTCAGTCACGTTCTTGTTCTCCTTGTTTGGTGGTAATTCGTCAATCCGTCGTCGTGGCTCATGCGGTCAGCGCCGTACGCCAACCCAGGCCGATTTCCGTGGTGCGTGCAGGGCGGTATTCGCAGCCCACCCAGCCGTCGTAGCCGATGCGGTCCAGGTGCGCGAACAGGTAGCGGTAGTTGATCTCGCCCGTGCCCGGCTCGTTGCGGCCGGGGTTGTCGGCCAGCTGCACGTGGCCGATGCGCGGCAGGTGCTTTTGCAGCGTGGCGGCGATTTCGCCTTCGGTGCGCTGCGCGTGGTAGATGTCGTACTGCACGAAGGCGTTGCTGGCGTCCACTTCGCCCAAGATGTCCAGTGCCTGGTCCGTGCGGGTCAGGTAGAAACCCGGGATGTCGAACGGGTTGATGGGCTCGATCAGCAGGCGCAGGCCAGCGGCCTTCAGCTCGGTGGCCGCAAAGCGCAGGTTCTCGACCAGGGTGCGGCGCAGCACGTCGGCCGCCACACCGGCAGGCGCCTTGCCCGCCAGGCAGTTGAGCTGGGGCACACCCAGGGCCTTGGCGTAGGTGACGGCCTGGGCCACACCCGCTCGGAACTCGGCGATGCGATCGGGGTGGCAGGCGATGCCGCGCTCTCCTGCGGCCCAGTCGCCGGCGGGCAGGTTGTGCAGCACGATCTGCAGCTGGTGTGTGTCGATGCGCGCGCGGATGTCCTCCGCCGCAAACTCGTAGGGAAAGAGGAACTCCACGGCCTCAAAGCCCGTGCGCGCAGCGCGCTCGAAGCGATCGAGAAAAGGCACCTCGGTGAACAGCATGCTGAGGTTGGCAGCAAAACGGGGCATGAAAAAGTCTCCGGTATCGGTGAAAAGAGAATGGAGGCTGGGGCGGGCTCCTGGCCAGCAACCTTTCGGGCCAAGCCTGTCGGAGCCAGGGCGCAGGGGCGGCCTTCGACAGACTCCGGGCGGACGGTTGGCGGGATAGATCTGCCCCGACGGGCGCTGCATCAATCCAGCATGGCCAGCGCACTGGGCGCGTCGGCCGGTTGCGTCGCCAGTTCCTCGAACTCGACGATGTTGTCGATCTCGGTGCCCATGGCGATGTTGGTCACGCGCTCCAGGATCACCTCGATGACCACGGGCGTTGCGTGCTCGGTCATCCAGGCCTCGGCCTGGGCGAGGGCGGGCGCGAACTCCTCGGGGCGGTGCACGCGGATGGCCTTGCAGCCCAGGCCCTCGACCACCTTCACGTGGTCCACGCCGTAGCCGCGCGCCACCTCGCCCTGGGGCATGTTCACGTTGTCGAACGCGAGCTGCACGCAGTAGTCGATGCTGAAGGTTCGCTGCGCCTGGCGGATCAGGCCCAGGTAGCTGTTGTTGACCAGCACGTGGAGGTAGGGCAGCTTGAACTGCGCGCCCACGGCCAGCTCCTCGATCATGAACTGGAAGTCGTAGTCGCCCGACAGCGCCACGATCTTGCGTGCCGGGTCGGCCACGCGCACGCCCAGGGCGGCGGGCACCGTCCAGCCCAGCGGCCCGGCCTGGCCGCAGTTGATCCAGTGGCGCGGCTGGTACACATGCAGGAACTGCGCGCCCGCGATCTGCGACAGGCCGATGGTGGAGACGTAGCACACGTCCTTGCCCAGCGCGCGGTTCATGCACTGGTACACACGCTGCGGCTTCATGGGCACGCTGTCGAAGTGGGTCTTGCGCAGGTAGTCCACGCTGTGCTTGCGGCCCAGGCATTCTGCGGCCCAGCCGCTGCGGTCCTTCAGGCGCCCCGCGGCCTGCCATTCGCGCGCCACGTCCACGAAGAGCCTGAGCGCGGCGCCCGCGTCCGAGACGATGCCGAAGTCCGGCGCGAACACGCGGCCGATCTGCGTGGGCTCGATGTCCACATGCACGAACTTCCGGCCCCGGGTGTAGACATCGACCGAGCCCGTGTGCCGGTTGGCCCAGCGGTTGCCGATGCCCAGCACGAAGTCGCTGGCGAGCATGCTGGCATTGCCGTAGCGCTGGCTGGTCTGCAGGCCGCACATGCCGGCCATGAGCGGGTGGTCGTCGGGGATGCTGCCCCAGCCCATGAGGGTGGGAATCACCGGCACGCCCAGCACTTCGGCAAACTCCACGAGCAGGCCGGATGCATCGGCGTTGATGATGCCGCCGCCCGCGACGATCAGCGGGCGCTCGGCGTCGTTCAGCATGGCCAGCGCCTTCTCGATCTGGGCACGCGTGGCGGCGGGCTTGTAGGGCACCAGGGGTTCGTAGGTGTCGGGGTCGAACTCGATCTCGGCCAGTTGCACGTCGATGGGCAGGTCGATGAGCACCGGCCCGGGCCGGCCGGAGCGCATGAGGTGGAACGCCTGCTGGAACGCCTGCGGCACCTGCGCGGGCTCCAGCACCGTGGTGGCCCACTTGGTCACGCTCTTGGCGATGGTGGCGATGTCCACGGCCTGGAAGTCTTCCTTGTGCAGGCGGGCGCGCGGCGCCTGGCCGGTGATGCACAGGATGGGGATGGAATCCGCGCTGGCCGAGTACAGGCCGGTGACCATGTCGGTGCCGGCCGGGCCGCTGGTGCCGATGCACACGCCGATGTTGCCGGCCACGGCGCGGGTGTAGCCCTCGGCCATGTGGCTGGCGCCTTCGACATGGCGCGCCAGGATGTGGCCTATGCCGCCATGCGCCTTCAGCGCCGCGTACAGCGGGTTGATGGCGGCGCCGGGCACGCCGAACGCGACGCTCACGCCTTCCTTCTCGAGCACCTTCACGGCCGCTTCGATTGCCTTCATTCTTGCCATTGCTTGACCTCCTTGTGGATGGTCAAACTTTAGGCAAGCCCCTCGTTGGGCGGAAGGTGGCGATGGACCATAAAATTTATTCCAGCCAGGAATAAATCTGGACAGCAACAGGAGACAGACCATGGACCGCCTCGATGCCATGCAGATGTTCGTGCGCGTGGTGGAGACCGGCAGCTTCACCAAGGTGGCGCGGGAGTTCGCCACCACGCAGCCCACGGTGACCAAGCAGGTCGCCGCCATGGAGGCGCACCTGAAGGTGCGGCTGCTCAACCGCAACACGCGCGGCGTGAGCCTGACCGAGCCCGGCGCGCTGTACTACGAAAAGTGCAAGGCCATCGTGACCGATGTGGCCGAGGCCGAGAGCGTGGTGCGCGTGCGCCAGACACAGGTGCACGGCCAGCTGCGCGTGGGCAGCTCGGTCGCGTTCGGGCGGCGCGTGGTGGTGCCGCTGGCGCTGGAGTTCATGGCGCAGAACCCGCAGGTGCAGCTGGACCTGAGCTTCGAGGACCGTTATACCGACCTGGTGGCCCAGGGCATCGACGTGGCGATCCGCCTGGGCAAGCTCGCCGACTCGGCCCTGGGTGCGCGCACGCTGGGCATGAACCCCTGGGTGCTGGTGGCCTCGCCCACCTACCTGCGCCGCCACGGCACGCCGCGCCGGCCGTCGGACCTGAAGGACCACGCCACGCTGATCTACAGCAGCGTGCAGGGCAACGACCTGTGGCGGCTGCGCAATGCGAGCGGCGAGGCGGTGTCGGTGCCCGTCACGGGGCGGCTGCGCTCCAACAACCTCTCGGCCCTGCTGGCGGCGGCGCGCGCGCACATGGGCATCGCGGCGCTGCCGCACTACGTGGCGGTCGAATCGCTGGCCGCCGGGCGCGTGGTGGAGGTGCTCAAGACCTGCCGCCTGCCCGAGCAGGAGATCCATGCGGTGTACCCGTCGCCGCGCCTGGTGCCGCAGAAGGTGCAGGCCTTCGTCGCGTTTTTGCAGGGGCGCTTCGGCAAGGACTGGGTGGCGTCCTTGCCGCGCGAAGGCTTGTCAAAAAAGTGAGCTGCCCGCGCTTGCCAGTCAACGGTTTCAGGCATTTATTGCTTGAAACCCTGGCAAGACAAGCGCGAGCCGCTACAAAATCAGGATCGCCCGGAAGTCGTTGACATTGGTGTGCGTGGGCCCCGTGATGACGAGGTCGCCCAGCGCCTCGAAGTAGCCATAGGCGTCGTTGCGGTCCAGGTGGTCCGTGACGGAGAGGCCCTGCGCGGCAGCGCGCGCCAGGGTGTCGGGCGCGACGCGGGCACCGGCGTTGTCTTCCACGCCGTCGATGCCGTCCGTGTCCGCCGCCAGCGCCCACACGCCCGCCTGCCCTTGCAGCGCCTGCGCCAGCCCCATGCAGAACTCGCCCGCCCGGCCGCCCCGGCCCCTGGGGGCGCCAGGTGGCCGCTGCCGCACGGTGACGGTGGTCTCGCCGCCCGAGAGGATCACGCAGGGCCGCGCGAACGGCTGGCCGTGGCGCGCCACGGCACGGGCCAGCGCGGCGTGCACCTTGCCCACCTCGCGCGATTCGCCCTCGATCTCGTCCGAGAGGATGTAGGCCGGCACGCCCGCCGCGCGCGCGGCCTCGGCCGCGGCCTCCAGCGACTGCTGCGGCGTGGCCGTCATGTGCACGGCGTGGCCTGCGAACACGGCGTCGCCGGGCTTGGGGGTTTCCAGATCACCCGCCTCCAGCGCGGCACGCACGCTGTCGGGGATGTCGATGCGATAACGCGCCAGGATGGCCAGCGCGTCCGCGCAGGTCGTGGCGTCGGGCACGGTGGGGCCGCTGGCGATGACCGAGGGGTCGTCCCCCGGCACGTCGCTGATGGTGAGCGTGACCACGCGCGCTGGCGCGCAGGCCGCCGCAAGGCGCCCACCCTTGATGCGCGAGAGGTGCTTGCGCACGCAGTTCATCTCGTCGATGGCGGCGCCGCTCTCCAGCAGCGCCTTGTTGATGCACTGCTTGTCCTCGAGCGTCAGGCCCTCGGCCGGCAGCGTGAGCAGGGCCGAGCCGCCGCCCGAGATCAGGCACAGCACGAGGTCGTTCCCGGTCAGCCCCCGGGTGCATTCGAGCATGCGCTGCGCGGCGGCCAGGCCCGCCGCGTCGGGCACGGGGTGGGCGGCCTCCACCACTTCGATGCGCTGCGCCAGCCCCTCGGGGCGCGGCGGCGTGTGGTGGTAGCGCGTGACCACGAGGCCCGACAGCGGCGCGTCGGCGGGCCACAGCGCCTCCACGGCCTGCGCCATGGCGCCACCGGCCTTGCCCGCGCCCAGCACCAGGGTGCGGCCGCCGCTCTCGCGGCTGGGCGGCGCGGGCAGGAAAGCTGCGGTGTTGTGCAGCGGCAGCGCGCGGCGCACGGCCACGCGGTACAGGTATTCAAGGAAGTCTCCGCCCTGGCGGACGGGATCGGGCACGGGGTCGTTGCGGGTCATGGGTGGTCTCCGCGGGCGATTGTGGCGCACCACGCCCGGCGATACCCCGCGCGCAAGTCAAAAGAACTTCAACCGCCCACGCCGGCGGCAGGGCTCCACGCACCCGTGCGGGCGCACTGAGGCCCCTTCCCGGGCAGGCCCCAGCCCGGGATAACCCCATGTTCCGGGCGGCCGCACTTGTCTACAGTTCTTGTATGCAAGATTGATCGCCATGCAAGTTCCTTCCTTTTCAAAGGGTTTCCCATGCTCCGCTTCCTCAACTCCCTGTTTGGCCGGGTGATCCTGGCCCTGATTGCCGGCGTGGCCGTCGGGCTGTTCTGGCCCGATACCGCCGTGCAGCTCAAGCCCCTGGGCGACGGCTTCATCAAGCTCATCAAGATGCTGATTCCGCTCATCGTCTTTTGCGTGGTGGTGCACGGCATCGCCGGCACAGGCGACCTCAGGCGCGTGGGCCGCGTGGGCGTCAAGTCGCTGATCTACTTCGAGGTCGTCACGTCCATCGCGCTGGTGCTCGGCCTGGCGCTCGCGTTCTGGTTCGAACCCGGCGTGGGCATGAACATCGACCCCAAGGCGCTCGACCCCAAGGCCATGGGCGCCTATGCGGAAAACGCGAGCAAGCTCACCGGCGGCGGCTTCAGCGACTTCTTGCTCAAGCTCATCCCCACCACGGCCGTGAGCGCCTTCGCCAATGGCGACGTGCTGCAGGTGCTGCTGTTCTCCATCGTCTTCGGCTGCGCGCTGGCGCTGATGGGCGAGCGTGGCGCGCGGGTCACCACCCTCATCGAAGACCTGTCGCACGTGTTCTTCAAGACCATGGGCCTGATCATCAAGCTGGCGCCGCTGGGCGTGCTGGGCGCCATCGCCTTCACGGTGGGCAAGTACGGCATCGGCTCGCTCAAGCAGCTGGGCATGCTGGTGGTGCTGTTCTATGCGGCGGTGTTCCTGTTCGTGGTGGTGGTGCTGGGCCTCATCATGCGTTTCTCGGGCTTCAGCCTGTTCAAGCTGCTGCGCTACCTGCGCGAGGAGCTGGCCGTGGTGTTCGCCACCACCTCGTCGGACAGCGTGCTGCCGCAGATCATGGCAAAGCTCAAGCACCTGGGCATCCGCGATTCGACCGTGGGCCTGGTCATCCCCACGGGCTATTCGTTCAACCTGGACGCTTTCTCGATCTACATCACGCTGGCCGCCGTGTTCATCGCCCAGGCCACGAACACGCCGATCTCGATGGCCGACCTGCTCACCATCCTGGCGATCTCGCTGGTCACGTCCAAGGGCGCGCACGGCGTGCCGGGCTCGGCCATCGTGGTGCTGGCCGCCACGCTGCAGGCGATTCCCGCCATCCCGGCCATCGGCCTCGTGCTGGTGCTGTCGGTGGACTGGTTCATGGGCATCGCCCGCGCCCTGGGCAACCTGATCGGCAACTGCGTGGCCACCGTGGCCGTGGCGGCCTGGGAAGGCGACATCGACCGCGAACGGGCCCACGCCGTGCTGGACGGCCGCGAGCCGCCGCTGCCGCGCGCCTGACAGGGCTCCGCCCCCGCCCACCACGCGACAATCCGGCCATGAGCATCAACCAGACCCAGATCACCCAGCAGGTGGTGGAATCCATCCTCGCCCAGAAGCTCGCCCCGGGCGAGCGCCTGGGCGAGCAGGAACTGGCCGATCTCTTCGGCGTGAGCCGCACCCTGGTGCGCGAAGCCCTCATGCAGCTGCAGGCGCGCGGCTTCGTCGAGGTGCGCCCGCGCCGGGGCTGGTATGTGGTGGAGCCCTCGGTGGAGGACGCGCGCGATGCCTTCTCGGCACGGCGCATCATCGAGTCGGGCATCCTGGCGGACGCGGGCCGGCCGCTGCAGGCCGTGACGCGCCGCCTGCGTGCCCACATCGCGCAGGAACAGCAGGCCATCGAGGGCGCCGACGCCGCGACGCGCGCCTTCCTGCTGGCGGACTTCCATGTCTGCCTGGCCGAGGCGATGGGCCACCGCAGCCTCAGCGACATCCTGCGCGACCTCACGGCGCGCACCACGCTGGCGGCGTCGCTCTACCAGTCGCGGCACGAGGCGAGCCAGTCCTGCGCCGAACACGCGGCCATCGTGCAGGCGCTGGAGGCCGGCGACACCGCCCTGGCGCGCGAACGCATGCTCACGCACATCGGCCATGTGGAAGGCGCGCTGAACCCCACCGAGCCCCTGGTGCGGGACCGCCTGCGCGACTCGCTCACACCGCTGGGCAAGCGCGCGCCGGCCGGTCCCTAGCGGCCGGGCCGCCCCGCCCCCTCCCTTGCGGCGGCCCCGGCCGACCGCTCCTTTTTTTTCGTGCGGCGCGCGAGGCCCTGGCACGCCCTAGGGTTTACCTTGATCAACGGCCGGGCTAATGTGTATACGATTTTTGTATGGACAACTGTGCACCATCTGATGCGCCGTCTCCACCCCTGAATCCCCACACCCCCGTCAACCCAAAGGAACCTCCCATGCACCCGCCCGTACATCCCGTGGACGAACATTTGCCGGTGGGCCGGCTCACGGCCCTGGGCCTGCAACACGTGCTGGTGATGTATGCCGGCGCCGTGGCCGTGCCCCTCATCGTGGGCCGGGCCCTCAACCTCACTCCCGACCAGGTGGCCAAGCTCATCTCGGCGGACCTGTTCGTCTGCGGGCTCGTCACCCTGATCCAGGCCCTGGGCGCGTCGCGCTGGTTCGGCATCCAGCTGCCGGTGATGATGGGCGTGACCTTCGCCTCCGTCGCGCCCATGGTGTCGATGGCGCAGAGCACGGGCGGCACGGCCGGCGCCGGGCTGATCTTCGGCTCGGTGATCGGCGCGGGGGTCATCTCGATCCTGATCGCGCCCCTGGTCAGCCGCATGCTGCGGTTCTTCCCCCCCGTGGTCACCGGCACCATCATTGCCACCATCGGCATCAGCCTCATGCGCGTGGGGATCAACTGGATCTTTGGCAACCCGGTGGGCCCCACGGCCCCCAGCATGGTGAACCCCGAGCACCTCAAGTGGCTCACCGAGATGCAGTCCGCGGCGGGCGCTCCGGGCTCGTCGCTGCCCCCCGTCCCCAAGGGATTCGCCGTGGTGCCCACGGTACCCAACCCGCGCTACGCGGACCTCACGGGCGTCGGCATTTCGGCCCTGGTGCTGGTCTCCATCCTGCTGATCGCCAAGTTCGCCAAGGGGTTCGTCGCCAACATCTCGGTGCTGCTGGGCATCGTCATCGGCGCCGTGGTGGCCGTGGCCATGGGGCTGATGTCGTTCGAGAAGGTGGCCAAGGCCCAGTGGTTCGACCTGGTCCTGCCGTTCGAGATCGCCAGCCCGGTGTTCGACCCCATCCTGATCCTGACGATGACCCTCGTGATGATCGTCGTGATGATCGAATCCACGGGCATGTTCCTGGCGCTGGGCGAGATGACCGACCGCAAGATCGACCAGAACGCGCTCACGCGCGGACTGCGCACCGACGGCCTGGGCACGCTGCTGGGCGGGATCTTCAACACCTTTCCGTACACCAGCTTCTCGCAGAACGTGGGGCTCGTGGCGGTCACGGGCGTCAAGAGCCGCTTTGTCTGCGTGGCGGGCGGCGTGATCCTCATCGTGCTGGGCGTGCTGCCCAAGATGGCGGCGCTGGTGGAGTCCCTGCCCACCATGGTGCTGGGGGGTGCGGGCCTGGTGATGTTCGGCATGGTGGCCGCCACGGGCATCCGCATCCTGGGCGGCGTGGACTTCAAGAACAACCGCTTCAACGCCATGATCGTGGCGGTGTCGATCGGCGTGGGCATGATCCCGCTGATCGCTCCCAACTTCCGCCAGTGGATGCCACACGCCATCCACCCCCTCATCGAATCCGGCATCCTGCTGGCCTCGATCACGGCCGTGGCGCTGAATGTGTTCTTCAATGGCGCCAGCCGCGACACCTCGGCCGCCGTGAATGCGGCCCGCCAGGCCGACGCACATTGATGGAGGGGCCCGCGGCCGCGCGCCACCCCGGCGCGGGGGCGGGCCGGCGGCATCGGGCAGCCGGCACCCGCCGCAGCAAAACACCTGTGACCAAGGCCGGTGGAATGGGCGGCCGAACGCGCCACGCAGAGTGCCTCCGCAACGGCGCGCACGGTGGCGACGTGGAAGCCCGCAGCCCGCGCAAGCCCCGCCCACGCCCGGCCCGCGCTGCCCCTGCCGCTGCGCGGGCCCTCCACGGGCCCGGCGCGCGCCCGGGCGGCCGGTATCCGGCGAGGGGCGGATTCCATGCAATGAAGGCATTAACCCCCATTCCGGCGCCTCCTGCCATGGGGTAAGCTCATTTGGCATTTTGCTGAGCATCTCCAGGATTTCCGTATGACCCAGACACTTTCCGCCGCCGAAGAGGCCCTGCGCGACGCCGCGCGCGAGTACCACCGCAACCCCAGCCGGGGCAAGATTTCGGTCACTCCCACCAAGCCCCTGTCCAACCAGCGCGACCTGTCGCTGGCGTACTCGCCCGGCGTGGCCTACCCCTGCCTGGACATCCAGGCCGACCCGTCCAAGGCGTTCGACTACACCTCGCGCGGCAACCTCGTGGGCGTGATCACCAACGGCACCGCCGTGCTGGGCCTGGGCGACATCGGCCCGCTGGCCGGCAAGCCGGTGATGGAGGGCAAGGGCTGCCTGTTCAAGAAGTTCGCGGGCGTCGACGTGTTCGACATCGAACTGGCCGAGCGCGACCCGGACAAGCTGGTGGAGATCATCGCCGCGCTGGAACCCACGCTGGGCGGCATCAACCTCGAGGACATCAAGGCTCCCGAGTGCTTCTACATCGAAAAGCAGCTGTCCGACCGGCTGAACATTCCCGTCTTCCACGACGACCAGCACGGCACGGCCATCATCTCCAGCGCCGCGCTGCTCAACGGCCTGGAGCTGGTGGGCAAGGACATCGGCGCGGTGAAGATCGCCGTCTCGGGCGCGGGCGCGGCCGCGATTGCCTGCGTGGGCGTGATGGTGGGCCTGGGCGTGAAGGTGGAAAACATCTTCATGTGCGACTCCAAGGGCGTGATCTATGAAGGCCGCCCCGGCGGCTACGACGAATCCAAGGCGCGCTACGCCCAGAAGACCGACGCGCGCACGCTGGCCGACGCCGTCCACGGCGCGGATGTCTTCCTGGGCTGCTCGGCCCCCGGCGTGCTCACGGCCGAGATGGTCAAGACGATGGCCGACAGACCCATCATCCTGGCCCTGGCCAACCCCGAGCCCGAGATCCGCCCCGAACTCGCCAAGGCCATCCGCCCCGACTGCATCATCGCCACGGGCCGCTCGGACTATCCCAACCAGGTCAACAACGTCCTGTGCTTCCCCTACATCTTCCGGGGCGCGCTCGACTGCGGCGCCACGAAGATCACCGAGGCGATGAAGCTTGCCTGCGTGCGCCAGATCGCCGACCTGGCCAAGGCCGACATCAGCGAAGAGGTGGCCAGCGCCTATGCGGGCAAGGAGCTCACCTTCGGCCCGGACTACCTGATCCCCACGCCGTTCGACTCGCGCCTGATCCTCAAGATCGCGCCCGCGGTGGCGAAGGCCGCGGCCGAATCGGGCGTGGCCACGCGCCCCATCACCGACATGGAGGCCTACAAGGAGGCCCTGTCGCGCTTCGTCTACCAGACCGGCATGCTGATGCGCCCCGTGATCAACGCGGCCAAGGCCCTGCCGGACGCGCAAAAGCGCGTGGCCTATGCCGACGGCGAGGACGAGCGCGCGCTGCGTGCCGCGCAGATGGCCATCGACGACAAGATCGCCGTGCCCATCCTGATCGGCCGCCCCGCCGTCATCGCCGCCCGCATCGAGAAGGCCGGCCTGCGCATGCGCCTGGGACAGGACGTGGAAGTGTGCAACCCCGAGGACGACCCCCGGTTTCGCCAGTACTGGGAGCACTACCACCAGCTCATGAAGCGCAACGGCGCCACGCCCGAGGTGGCCAAGGCCGCCGTGCGCCGCTCCAACACCATCATCGCCTCGCTGATGGTCGCGCTGGGCGATGCCGACGCCATGATCTGCGGCCTGGTGGGCACCTATGAAACGCACCTGGAACGCATCCACAGCATCCTGGGCCGCGAGGAGGGCGTGAACGACTACGCCGCGCTCAACGCGCTGATGACCAACCGGGGCACGCTCTTCATCGCCGACACCTATGTGAACGAGAACCCCACGGCCCAGCAGCTGGCGGACATCGCCTGGATGTCGGTGCAGGAGGTGCAACGCTTTGGCCTGCCGGCCAAGGTCGCCTTCCTGTCGCACTCCAGCTATGGCTCGTCCAAGCGCGCCTCGGCCCGCAAGATGCGCGAGGCGCGCGACCTGTTCGTGGCCGCCCACCCCGGGATCGAATGCGACGGCGAACTGCATGGCGATGCCGCGCTGGAGCCCAACATCCGCAACGCCTACATGGCGGACTCCACGCTCACCGATTCGGCCAACCTGCTGATCTGCCCCAACCTGGACGCGGCCAACATCCTCTACAACGTGCTCAAGACCACGACCAGCGGCGGCGTGACCGTGGGCCCCATCCTCATGGGCGGTGCGGCCACGGCCTACATCCTCACCCCCGCCGCCACCGTGCGCCGCGTGTTCAACATGACGGCGCTGGCCGTGGCCAGCGCGGCGGCACGCCCCAAGTAAGGGCGCCGCGCCGCGGGTGCAATGCCCGCGGCGCCTGCCAGCCCCCCTGGCATGCACCGTGGCGGGGCCTTCAGCGCCGGAGCGGCCGGCGGGTGTGCCTGCGGCGCACCATTTCGGGAAACCCTGCATGCGCGCCTGCACCGCTTCGGTGAACAATGGTCCGCTGCCTGACATTACAACCACCAAAGCGGGCATCGTTTTTGCTGACCCTGACGGCATGGGCCCCGCGCGCCCGGCCCCACCGGTCGGTCGCCGTGTTGCCCGTCCCTCTCGCCTGCCCTTCTTGTTCTTCTTTCTTCGTCCTTGTTCTTCGCTCGCCGCGTCCCTTGCCGTCTTCTGACAGGAGCCCCCATGAAAAAACGCTCGTTCTTGCAAACCACCGTGCTGATGATGGCCGCCACCGGCCTGTTCTCGCTGGCCCAGGCGCAAACGCCCACGCCGATCAAGTTCCAGCTCGACTGGCGCTTTGAAGGCCCCGCCGCGCTGTTCCTGCAGCCCGTGGCCAAGGGCTACTTCAAGGCGGCGGGCCTGGATGTGACGGTGGATGCCGGCAACGGCTCGGGCGGCGCCGTGCAGCGCGTGGCCTCGGGCACCTACGACATGGGCTTTGCCGACCTGGCCGCCGTGATGGAGTTCCACGCCAACAACCCCGACGCGCAGAACAAGCCCGTGGCGGTGATGATGGTCTACAACAACACGCCCGCCTCCGTGATGGCGCTCAAGAAGAGCGGCATCGCCAAGCCGGCCGACCTGGCGGGCAAGAAGCTGGGCGCACCCGTGTTCGACGCGGGCCGCCGCGCGTTCCCCATCTTCCAGAAGGCCAACGCCATCGGCAGCGTGCAATGGACCGCCATGGACCCACCCCTGCGCGAGACCATGCTGGTGCGCGGCGACGTGGACGCGATCACCGGCTTCACCTTCACCTCGCTCCTGAACCTGGAGGCGCGTGGCGCCAAGGCGGCCGACGTGGTGGTGCTGCCCTATGCCGACTTCGGTGTGAAGCTCTACGGCAACGTGATCATCGCGTCGCCGAAGCTCATCAAGGAGAACCCCGCGGCCATCAAGGCCTTCCTCTCGGCCTTCGCCAAGGGCGCCAAGGAAGTGATCGCCAACCCCGGGGCGGCCATCGAGCACGTGAAGGCGCGCGACGGCATCGTGAACGTGCCGCTGGAAACGCGCCGCCTGCAACTGGCCATCGACACCGTGATCAACAGCCCCGACGCGCGCGCCGAGGGCTTTGGCCAGGCCAAGCCCGGCCGCCTGTCGCTGATGGCCTCGCAGGTGTCGGATGCGTTCAACACCAAGACGCGCGTGAACGCCGACGATGTGTGGAACGCCAGCTTCCTGCCCGGCGCGGCCGAGCTGAACATCCTGCCCAAGAAGTGAAACACCCCCTGAGTCGCTTCGCGCCTTTCCCCTCTCTCACATGGCTTCGCAATCCCGGAGGGGGCCGCCCCCATGCGGCGGGGCGGTCCTTGCACGGGGGCGCTGGCTTGAGCCTCGCCAGTTTCGTGCGGGGTGGGTGGCGCTCGGCGCTATTGAAAACTGAAATGCATGGGCCGCTCGCCCGGCCCGGTGCGCAACCTTTATTTACGGACACCTGATGCAGGCTGCCGATTCCTATTTCGTGGATTTTCGTGACGTCTGGCTCGCCTACAACGACGAGCTGCGCGCGCAGAACCATTTCGCCGTCGAGGCCATCGACCTGCAGGTGCGGCGCGGCGAGTTCATCGCCATCGTCGGTCCTTCGGGCTGCGGCAAGTCCACCTTCATGAAGCTGGCCACGGGCCTGAAGATGCCGTCGATGGGCAAGATCCTCATCGACGGCCAGCCCGTGACCGGCCCGCTCAAGATCTCGGGCATGGCCTTCCAGGCCCCTTCGCTGCTGCCCTGGCGCACCACGGTGGACAACGTGCTGCTGCCGCTGGAGATCGTGGAGCCGTACCGCAGCAGCTTCAAGCAAAAGCGCAAGGAGTACGAAGAGCGCGCGCGCCGCCTGCTGCAGAAAGTGGGCCTGGCCGGCTACGAGGACAAGTTCCCCTGGCAGCTGTCGGGCGGCATGCAGCAGCGCGCCAGCATCTGCCGCGCGCTCATCCACGAGCCCAAGATGCTGCTGCTCGACGAGCCCTTCGGCGCGCTCGACGCGTTCACGCGCGAGGAGCTCTGGTGCATCCTGCGCGACCTGTGGACCGAACAGCGGTTCAACGTGATCCTGGTCACCCACGACCTGCGCGAGTCGGTCTTCCTGGCCGACACGGTGTACGTGATGAGCAAGAGCCCGGGCCGCTTCGTCGTCAGGAAGGAGATCGAGCTGCCGCGCCCGCGCGAGCTGGAGATCACCTACACCAAGGAATTCACCGACATCGTGCACGAGCTGCGCGGCCACATCGGCGCCCTGCGCAAGGCCGGCGCGCCCCTCCAGCAATAGATTGATCCGAGCCTGTTTCCATGCACAAGAAAACCGTAGAACGCTGGTCTCCCTGGATCCTGCTGGTCGCGATCATCCTGCTCTGGCAGATCATCTGCTCGGCCTTCAACGTGTCCGAGTTCATCTTCCCCAGCCCCTGGGCCATCGCCACCCAGCTGGTCGAGTTCGGCGGCGTCATCGCGGGCCACGCATGGCGCACCTTCTGGGTGACCATGGCCGGCTTTGGCATCGCCATCGTGGTGGGGGTGCTGCTGGGCTTCGTGATCGGCAGTTCGCGCATCGCCTACGCGGCGGTCTATCCACTGATGACCGCCTTCAACGCGCTGCCCAAGGCGGCGTTCGTGCCCATCCTGGTGGTGTGGTTCGGCATCGGCGTGGGGCCGGCCATCCTCACGGCGTTCCTCATCAGCTTCTTCCCGATCATGGTGAACATCGCCACCGGCCTGGCCACGCTGGAGCCCGAGCTCGAAGACGTGCTGCGCGTGCTGGGCGCCAGGCGCTGGGACGTGCTCACCAAGGTCGGCCTGCCGCGCTCCATGCCCTACTTCTTCGGCTCTCTCAAGGTGGCGATCACGCTGGCCTTCGTGGGCACCACGGTGAGCGAGATGACCGCCGCCAACGAAGGCATCGGCTACCTGCTGATCAGCGCGGGCTCCTCCATGCAGATGGGCCTGGCGTTCGCCGGCCTGATGGTGGTGGGCGCGATGGCGATGGTGATGTACGAACTGTTCAGCTGGGTTGAAAAGCGCACCACCGGCTGGGCCCACCGGGGCTCGCAGGGAGAGTGAAGGCCCGGCCGCGCCGGTAGCGGCGTGCAAGGCCCCGGCGCCACGGCAGCGCCTCTCTTCTTTACAGCCTGCCGCTATACTCGCCGCCCCGTCGACAACAGGATTCCTTGGCATGCGGTTGGAAGTCTTTTTGCGCCCCCTGGCGCTTGTGGGTTGCCTGGGCCTCGCGGCGTGCGGCGGCACGCCCCCGCAACAGCCCGCCACGCCCGCACAGGGCGCGGCCGCCACCGGCACCCCATCCCCAGGCGCGCCCATCAAGGTGGGCATCGCCCTGGGCGGGGGCGCCGCCAAGGGCTTCGCGCACATCGGCGTGATCAAGATGCTGGAAGCCAATGGCTTCGCCCCCGCCGTCGTCTCCGGCACCAGCGCGGGCAGCGTGGTGGGCGCGCTGTACGCCAGCGGCATGAATGCGTTCGAGATGCAGGAAAAAGCCGTGGCGCTCGACGAAGCCAAGATCCGCGACCTGCAGCTGTCGTCCGGCGGGCTGGTGCTGGGCCAGAAGCTCGAGGACTACGTCAACGAGCAGGTGCGCCGCAAGCCCCTGGAGCAAATGGCCAAGCCTTTCGTGGTGGTGGCCACCCGGCTCGAGGACGGCGAGCGCACCGTGTTTTCGCGCGGCAACACGGGCCAGGCCGTGCGCGCCTCAAGCAGCGTGCCGGGCGTGTTCCAGCCGGTCACCATCGGCAAGTACCACTTCGTGGACGGCGGCATCGTGAGCCCCGTGCCGGTGGATGCGGCGCGCCAGCTGGGCGCGGACATCGTGGTCGCCGTGGACATCTCCAACAAGGCCCGGGGCCAGTCGCCAGGCAACATGCTGGGCGCGCTGAACCAGTCGATCGCCATCATGGGCCAGAAGCTGGGCCAGGCCGAACTGGCACGCGCCGACGTCATCATCAGCCCCAAGGTGCTGGACATCGGCCCGGCGGATTTCAGCCAGCGCGCCGGCGCAATCCTGGAAGGCGAGAAGGCCGCCCTGGCCGCCATGCCGCAGATCCGCGAACGCATCGCGCAGCTGCAGGCCGAGCGCGCCCGCGCGGCGCAGCAAGCCCAGCAAAAGGTCCTGGAGGCCGAGTACAAGTCCTGCCTGGACAACCGCTCGCGCCTGCAAAGGCTGGCGGGCATGGCGGGGCTGGACGACCCCTGCCCCGCGCCCGGCAGGTAGCCCGCCGGCCCGGCAGGCCCCCGAGGGCCCGGCCCCGCTGCGCGACATGCGCGCCCGGTACGGTATCGCCCACGTCACGGGAACGGCTCCTTGCTGCGGCGTGCCCACCACACCCCCACCGCGCCACCGGGGACCGCCCCGCGCCTCGGGCAGCACGGCGAAAGCCATGCACACATGTCACACAATGTTCTTGGCATGCCCCATGCATGCCGCTGGGCGCAACACACCATGCCCGGAGACAGCCCATGCCTGCCCTCATGTCCGCAGCGCCCCCCCAGCCCGGCGAAGCAGCCGCCCTTGCCGCCAACGACGGCGTGTACCTGCGCCAGGCCATCGCGTGGTCGTGCCGTGCCCGCGCGCGCGGCAACCCGCCGTTTGGCGCGGTGGTGATCGGCGCGCAGGGCGAGCTGCTGTCCGAGGCGTACTGCAACACCGCCGAAACGGGCGACTGCACCGGCCATGCCGAAACCAATGCCGTGCGCCAGATCAGCGCGCGCGTAGACCGCGACACGCTGGCGGGTGCCACGCTCTACACCTCGGCAGAGCCGTGCGTGATGTGCGCGGGCGCCATCTTCTGGTCGGGCATCGGCCGCGTGGTGTTCGGCATCGACGCGGCGCGCCTGCACGCCCTGCAGGTGCCCCGCTCCCGGCAGGCCTATGCGGCAGCAGCAGCCCTCTCGGGGCGCGACGTGCTGGCGGCGTCGCCCCGTTTCATCGAATGCATCGGCCCCGCCCTCGTGGCCGAAGCCAGCGCGCCACACGTGGGGTTCTGGTCGTCCTGAGCGAGAAGGCTTCGCCAGGGCCCGGCGCCTGGGCCGCCACCGCTTGCCCACGGGGCATAATCAGCTACTCATTTAATAGCAAAAGACACCCGCACCATGCCCTGGCACGCGCGCCTGCAGCTGAACTACTCGGTAGAAAACGCCCGCACCGTGGCGCGCCATGAGCACAGCGGACCGCTGCGCATCCTGCAGAGCCTGTACCCCGAAGGCGACGCGATTTGCCACAACGTGCTGGTGCATCCGCCCGGCGGACTGGTGGGCGGCGACACGCTGGACATCACCGCCACCGTGGGCCCGGGCGCGCACGGCCTCGTCACCACACCGGGCGCCACGCGCTTTTACCGATCCACCGGCCCGCTGGCGCTGCAGCGCAGCCACCTCACCCTGGCCGAGGGTGCGCGGCTCGAATGGCTGCCGCTGGAGGCGCTGTGCTACAGCGCCTGCAATGCCGAGAACCACCTCACGCTGAACCTCGCCCCCGGCGCCGAATGCATGGGCTGGGACGTCACGGCCCTGGGCCTGCCCCACGCCAACCAGCCGTTCGACACCGGCCGCTTCGCACAGCACCTCGAAGTGCCCGGCCTGTGGCTGGAGCGCGGCGTGATCGACGCGGCCGACCAGCGCCTGCTGAACAGTCCCCTGGGCCTGGCGGGGCACCGCTGCCTGGCCAGCCTGTTCTTTGCCGCCGGCACCCCGCTGGACCGCCCCCGCCGCGACGCCGCCCTGGACGCCGCGCGCGCCGTGGTGGACGGCCATGCACTCCAGGCCAGCGCCGGCGCCACCAGCCCCAATGCGCAGATGGTCGTGCTGCGCGTGCTGGCGCCACAGGTGGAGCCCGCGATGCAGTTGCTCAAGGCCGTGCGCATGGCCTGGCGGGAGGTGCTGTGGGAATTGGAGGGCGAAGCGCCCCGCATCTGGGCCATGTAGGGCCAGCAGGCCTGCTGGCCCGGCCTGGCCAGGGCGGCACACACGGCAGGGCCGAAACCCTGCCGCAGTGCTGCGCCCGGCGGGGCCAGGCCACGCCCCGTCAGGAGGGCACGGAGCCTGCGCTGGCCCGGGAACGATGGCGCAGTGCCACCAAGGCGGCAATCGCCATGAACACGGCCATCAGGGCCAGGCTCCATTCGGCCAGGGTGGGAACAGCGGTGACGGCAGAGGGCGCCACGGCCCAGGCCCGGGCGGAACCAAATGCCAGCGACCGGCTGGTGTCGGCACCCAGGACGAGAACGCATGAATCCGGCACACCCGCGGGCGAGGCGCCGACGGTGAGGCACTGCGCGTTGTGGTCGACTTCCCCTGTTGCCAGGAACAAGACCCAGGAATGCCGGTCACCCGGCACATGGGGAGAGGTTCCGGTCAGCCAGCGCTGGATCCGGATGTTCGTGGTGGTGATGGCGCCGGAGGCGTTGGTGGATACGTTGAAAAAGAAGATGCGGACGGCCGGGTCTGCACTGGAATAGGTATTGATGCCATCCGAGAAGCTGAAGGCCGTGACCAGGGGCGCCACGTTCGCGGCAGAGAGATTGGCCGCCAGCGGGGCGGAGGTTGTGAACGAGCCTGATGCGCCCATGCTTGTATTGAAGTTCTGGCAGGGGCCCGTCACACACAGGGTGAAATCGATGAACAGGTTGTAGTTGCCGGTCGCGGTGGCCACGTAGGTCGTGGGCTGCGCATGGGCCACGGCTGCGGCGCACAGCATCACCAGCGCCGCGAGCCAATTCTTCATACATTCCTTCATGGACCCCCCCTCCGCGTTTTGTGAAACGACAGGAGAGGGATCGTATAGGCATTCGCCCGCAATACCTATACGCCGATGGGCCCCCATGAACCCGCCCGATCAGCGGCGGCCCGTCCCGCCGGGGCCCGCTTCGAAAGCAGCCGCCATCCCGGCGGGCGTTTTCGGCAGGCCTCAGGCCGCCGCAGCCGCAGGCACCTTCAGCAAACCATCGGCCTTGAACATCGCGCGGATGCCGCGCACCGCCTGGCGGATGCGGGCCTCGTTCTCGATGAGGGCGAAGCGCACGTACTCGTCGCCCTGGTCGCCGAAGCCGATGCCGGGCGAGACGCAGACCTTGGCCTTGTCGAGCAGCTGGCGCGCGAATTCGAGGGAGCCCAGCGCGCGGTAGGGCTCGGGAATGCGGGCCCAGATGTACATGCTGGCCTTGGGGCAGTCCACGGCCCAGCCCGACTCCGTGAGGCCCTTGTAGAGCACGTCGCGGCGGCGCTGGTACTGGGCGGCGATGTCTTTCACGCACTGCTGGTCGCCCTCCAGCGCGGCGATGGCGGCCACCTGCAGGGGGGTGAAGGTGCCGTAGTCGTGGTAGCTCTTGATGCGCGCGAGCGCGGCCACGAGGTCGGGGTTGCCGACCATGAAGCCCACGCGCCAGCCGGCCATGTTGTAGCTCTTGGAGAGGGTGAAGAACTCCACGGCCACGTCCTTGGCGCCGGGCACTTCCATGATGCTGGGGGCGCGGTAGCCGTCGTACACGATGTCGGCATAGGCCAGGTCGTGCACCACCAGGATGTCGTGCTTCTTGGCCAGGGCGATCACGCGCTCGAAGAACGACAGCTCCACGCACTGCGCCGTGGGGTTGCTGGGAAAGCCGAAGATCATCATCTTGGGCTTGGGGTAGCTGCCACGGATGGCTTTCTCCAGCTCGGCGAAGAAGTCCACGTCGGGCGCCACGGGCACGCTGCGGATGTCGGCCCCGGCGATCACCGCGCCGTAGATGTGGATGGGATAGCTCGGGTCGGGCACGAGCACGGTGTCGCCCCGGTCCAGCGTGGCCAGCATCAGGTGGGCCAGCCCTTCCTTGGAGCCGATGGTGACGATGGCTTCCGTGTCGGGGTTGATGTCCACCGCATAGCGGTCCTTGTACCAGTGGCTGATGGCGCGGCGCAGGCGGGGGATGCCCTTGCTCGCGGAGTAGCCGTGCGTGTCGGGCCGCTGGGCCACTTCGGTGAGCTTGGCCACGATGTGCGGCGGGGTCGCGCCATCGGGGTTGCCCATGCTCATGTCGATGATGTCTTCGCCCCGGCGGCGGGCAGCCAGTTTCAGCTCGGCCGTGATGTTGAAGACGTAGGGAGGGAGGCGATCGATGCGCGCAAAGCGGCGCTTGCCCTGAGAAGCAGACATGCTGGTGAACTTTCACGTAAGCGCCCGAAACCGTCCGAGCGACGTGGCCAACAATGGGGTTGGCCCGGGTTCACTGTAACGCAGAACGCGGTGGCCGGTCTGCAGAGGGCGGCGCTGTAGCGCCGCCGCTACGCTCAGGCCTTGAGGCCCGCCGTGGCGCGCTGCGTGTTCCGCTCGCTGCCCATCGACCACGCGAACATGCCCACGCCGCCGATGCCCAGCAGAACGCCCACCCAGCCAGTGGATGTCCAGCCCATGCCGGCGGAAATCGCCACGCCGCCGAGCCAGGCACCGAGCGCGTTGGCGGCGTTGAAGGCCGAGTGGTTGAGCGCGGCGGCCAGGGTCTGCGCTTCGCCCGCCACGTCCATCAGGCGGATCTGCAGCGCGGGGCCGATGGCGACCAGCGTGCCCAGGAAGAAGGTGGCCAGCGCGGCGGTGACGGGGTGGTGCGCGGCGGGCACGAACAGCGCCAGCACCGCGATGGACCACAGCAGCACCTTGCCGATGGCGGGCATGAGGGCCTTGTCGGCCATGCGCGAGCCCACGATGTTGCCCGCCACCATGCCCAGGCCGAAGAGCGAGAGCACGAAAGGCATGAGCGCGGGCGGCATGCCGGCCACCTCCAGCAGCGTGGGCTTGATGTAGCTGAACACCGCGAACATGCCGCCAAAGCCGATGGCGCCGATGCCAAGGGTGAACCACACCTGCTTGCGCGCCAGCGCGCCCAGTTCGCGCAGGGGGCTGGCGCCGTGCGATGCGGGCATGTCGGGCACCCACAGGCGCACCATGACCACCGCAGCCACGGCGATGAGCCCCACGAAGACGAACGCCGCGCGCCAGCCGAAGTATTCGCCCAGGGCCGCCGCGATGGGCACGCCCACCAGGGTGGCCGTGGTCAGCCCCAGCATGACCCAGCCCACGGCGCGCGCGCGGCGCCCCGGTGGCGCCAGGGCCGCGGCCACGAGGGCGGCCACGCCGAAGTAGGTGCCGTGCGGCAAACCGGTGAACAACCGCATGGCGCTGAGCGACAGGTAGCCCGGCGCCAGCGCCGATGCGAAGTTGCCCAGCGCATACACCACCATCAGCGCCATGAGCAGCGCGCGCCGCCCCCAGTGGGCGCACAGCACGGCCAGCACCGGTGCACCGACCACCACGCCCAGCGCATAGGCGCTGATGACGTGGCCGGCCTGCGGAATGCTGACGCCGATGTCGCGCGCCACCTCGGGCAGCAGGCCCATGATGACGAATTCGCCCGTGCCGATGGAAAAGCCGCCGACCCCCAGGGCCAGCACGGCGCGCACCAGGGTGCGGTCGTCGGTCGGGGCGTGGGCGAGGGACGACGTGGGAGTCAGGGGCGCGGTCATGGCAGCAGGAACAACAGCAACAAAGGGGCGCTGCACCGGCAGGCGGCGGGCGGCGCAGGCGATGGACGGGGATGGAGAAGAAACGCAGTTACGGGGGTAAACCCGATTTTTGTAACCATAGCACGCCCCGCGCCGCCCTGCAGGGGCGAGGGCATGTGCAACCCCGGCACACCGGCCCAACACGCAAGGCTGCTACGCTGGCGCCCCGACCCCGCCCTTCCTTCCTCCCCACCCAGGACCGCGAATGACGACGACCCAGAGCACGGCAGACCCCATCGCCAGCAGCGTGAAGGTGCTGGCCTTCGACATCTTCGGCACCGTGGTGGACTGGCACGGCAGCATCGTGCGCGAGATGCAGGCGCTGTACCCGGCCATCGACGGCGACGCGTTCGCCATCGCCTGGCGCAGCGGCTACCAGCCGGCCATGGCGCGGGTGATGCGCGGCGAGCAGGGCTGGACGCGCATCGACGCGCTGCACCGGGGCATCCTCGACGGCATCCTGCCGCGCTTCGGCCTCGCCCACCTGGCCGAGGCCGAGCGCCAGCACCTGAACCATGTGTGGCAGCGGCTGGACCCGTGGCCCGACAGCGTGGCGGGCCTCACGCGGCTCAAAACCCGCTTCATCCTCACGACGCTGTCCAACGGCAACATCAGCCTGCTCACGCACATGGCCAAGCGCGCGGGGCTGCCGTGGGATTGCGTGCTGAGCGCGGAAGTGTTCAAGGCCTACAAACCCAGCCCCGACACCTACCTGGGCGTGGCGCGCGTGTTCGACCTGCGGCCCGGACAGGTGGCGCTGGTGGCCACCCACCACGACGACCTGGCGGCCGCACGCGCCTGCGGCCTGCGCACCGCCTACATCGAGCGCCCGCACGAACTCGGCAAGGCACGGCCCAAGGACGGGTCGCCCCAGCCCGGCAACGATCTGCATGCCACCGACCTGAACGACCTGGCGCGGATGCTGGGCTGCTGAGAGCGGCGCGTGCCACCCCGCAGGCGCCGCCCCCGCGCCGGTTCCAGCGAGGCTGCCCGCGGAATCCTTGCCGGCCCAGGCCGCGGCTACCGCGCCGCCACCAGCAGCTGCACGAACATCTGCACCTTGGCGTTGCACTCGGGGCTGATCGAGGTGAACTCCAGCCCGGCCAGCCACTGCTCGCGCTCGGGCTTGAGCGTGACCACGCGCGCATACACGTCGGTGGCGTGGTAGTCCACGAGCGTGAGGTCGAACTCCACCTTCACCTCGCTGTGCAGCGCCACCGGCTCCGCCACCTCGATCAGCAGGCCGTGGTAGCCGATGTCGCGGATGGCGGCGTGCACGATGTGCGGCACGATGATCTTGTCCTGCATGCGCTGGCACAGGCAGGGCAGGCGCGTGTCCACGCGGTGGCTGCGGCGGAACTCCTGGCGCGGCACCTTGAGCTTGTGCGAGGGGATCGCCACCAGCTCGCGCAGGCTCACCGGCTGCACGCGGCCCTTCACGTACACCTGCATGGGCGCGGTGGCCGACACCAGGCCCCAGCAGCGCTGGTAGGTGGCCTCGCTGATCAGCACCTGCCCGCGCAGGCTGAAGGCCTCGATGCGCGAGGCAAGGTTCACCTCTTCGCCGATGACCGTGTATTCGGAATACAGCTCCGACCCGAAGCGCCCCGCCATCACGTTGCCGGTGTTCACGCCAATGCCCAGAAACACCTGCGGCAGGCGTTCGCGCAGGTGCTCCAGATTCAGGTCACGCATGGCGATCTGCATCTCCACCGCGCACAGCAGCGCGCGGTCCACGTCGTCGTCGCGCCCCATGGGCGCGCCGAACAGCACCATGATCGAGTCGCCCATGAACTTGTCGATGCTGCCCTGGTGCTTGAACACCACCTCGCTCAGCCGCGCCAGACAGCGGTTGAGCGCCGCGATGACCACCGCCGCCGGCTGCGATCCCGACAGCGCGGTGAAGCCGCGCAGGTCCGCCAGCAGGATGGTGACCTCGCGCGGTGCCACGGCCAGGCCTTCGGCGGCGGCGCCATCGGGGCATTCGCTGCCGCGCAGGATCGCCGCCATCTCGGCCTGCGCCCCTTCGCCCAGCGGCGCACCGGTCTCCCGCTCGATCAGCGCCTGCAGCCGGCGCACCGCATCGTGGTTGAATTCTTTGTGCATGAGTGACGAGAGGCTGCAAAAACGGCGGCACGGCCCGGCCCCGCATCCGCCGCACGGCCCGCCCGCCAGGCCACCAGAATAGGTGGCGCCCTCCGGCCGGTCAACCGGTGAAAACACCCCGTTGCCCGCCCACACCGCCGCCTGCACCCGCGTGCGGGGGCATGCGCGCCCACCGCTGCGCGCGGCGGCCACTTCAGATGTTTCGAGCCTCTGGCGCTTTCCCTTCAAGCGCCAGTAGCTATCAAAAATATAGCAACAGTTTTCCTGGCCACGGAGCCGGGACCGTCCGCCCTAGCCCACGGTCTGCCGCAGCACGCGCTGGAATTCACCCGACGCCGCGTCGTAGTCCCAGCGGGCGGCATAGCGCGCCCAGCCGCCCTCCGCCGCGCCGGATGCCTCGACCGTCAGCACCACCAGGCTGTTGGGGCTGCCGTGGCGCAGGCGGTACGACACGGCGGTGCCCGCGTGGCTGGCCCACAGCCCGGGCAGGGGGTTGAGCAGCGCAGGCTGGTGGGCGTGGCCCGACAGCAGCATCTGCGCACCGGCGGAGCGCCAGCACTGCAGGGCCTCGTCGGCCCGGTGGGGGCGGTGCGCGCGGTCGGCCGGATCGCGCGCCACCAGGGGGTGGTGGCTGGCCACGATGCGCCAGGCATCGGGGGGGGCGCGGGCCAGGAGGTCGGCCACATGGTGGATCTGGGAAGACGACAGGCTGCCGCGTTCATGCCGCCAGGCACGCGTGGTGTTGACGCCCACCACATAGAACGCGCCCGCCTGCCGCACGGGTTCGTGGTCCACCCCGAACTGGCTCGCGAAACGCTCGTACGACCGCCCCCAGCGCATCCACCAGGCAAACAGCGGCAGGTCATGGTTGCCCGCGAGCACCAGGGTGGAGCGGGCGTGCAGGCCCTGCACAAAACGCCCGGCCTGCTCGAACTGGCTGGCGGTGGCGCGCTGCGTGAGGTCGCCCGACACCACCGCCATCGACACCCCCAGCCGCTGCGCCAGCCGCTGGGCCGCGGCGCACACATCGGGATCGTGCGCCCCGAAATGCAGATCCGACAGGTGCATCAGGACGTCCATGGGCACTCTCCGAACGGGGCTGGGCGGCCAGGCTGCTGCGTCATGCCGGCAGCATCCCTTCCACCGGAGGGGCGGCCGGCGCCCCTTCGTGCTGCACGGGCATGGCAGCCGGCGGCGCGGGCGCGGAGGCATCGTCACGGATCAGCGTGGACGAGGCCACCAGCCACAGCGGCCGCGCGCTGATCCGGAAATGCAGGGGCGGCGCCATCCACGCGCGCTCGCCGTCGAAAGCCACCTTGACCTGCGGCGGGCGCCAGCTGGCCGGGGCCACCGTCAGCTCCGTGCACGCCACGCTGGTCACCGCGCCGTCCCTGTCGAGCTGGCCGGTGGCCGCGTTCCACACCGTGCGCGCCACGGCCCAGCGGCCCTGGGGCTGCAGCAGCACGACGGCCATCTTGCCGCCATCGGCCACCATCTGCGCCTGGGGCAGGCCCATGCGGTCGAGCTGCAGCGGGTTGTTGCCCACGAACAGCGTGGTGACCAGGTGCTCCTCCTGGCGGTCCCGCGCGCCCTCGTGGGTCTTCATCACCACACGCCAGCGGCGGCCGGCCGCGGGCCGGAACATGCTCCACACCGCCGACGCCACGGCCACCAGGCGCGAGCGGCCAAAACGCCGCGACGCCTTCTCGCGCTCGGCCAGCAGCTTGGGGTACAGGCCGACACTGGCGTTGACCACGAACAGCTGGCGGTTCACATAGCCCACCTGCACGGGGCGCATGTCGCCCGCATGCAGGGCCTGCAGCAGATCCTGCACGGCCACCTCGGGGTCCAGCGCCAGGCCGTGTTCGCGGCTGAAATAGTTGAAGGTGCCCATCGGCACCACCCCCATGGGCACCCCCAGGCGCAGGACCGCGGCGGCCACCGCGTTGATGGTGCCGTCGCCGCCCGCGGCCACCACCAGGCCACCGTCGGCGCGCGCGGCATGCGCCGCCTCGCCCGCCAGCGCCACGATGTCGCCGCGCTGGTCCGGCACGTGCCACACCAGGTTGTGCGCCTGCAGGGCCGAGACGCCCTCGAGCTTGGCGCGCAGCAGCTCCAGGTCGGCGCCGGGGCGCCGGGGCACCACCAGGTGGATGGGGCCGTGGGGCCGGGCAGGGACGGGACGCTCTGAAGGTGTCATGAAGAGAAAGGTCTGCAACAGGCTGCGGCACCGGACCCGGGCGCCAGGCCGGCACCGTGCTGGCTGCGCGCCGGGGATTGCGGTGCGGTCGTCCGATGATGGCGGGCGGGCAGCCCATGCGCAGCCGGTAGCCACGCCTTTGCCCTGTCAGCGCCCGCCGACAGGGCCGGGGCAGCGCCACGGCGCCACGACGATTCACCCATGCCCGGCAGGGCCGCTGGGAACTCCGGTACAAACGCGGGCTCCCTCCTAGCCTGGCGAAGAAGAAGCTGACGCCGCCCCGCAATCCATGACCCTCCCCGCATCCGACATTGGCGCCCTGCTGGCGCAGCACCCCATGGTCTGGTGGTGGGCGGGCACGCTCGCCTTCGCGCTGCTGGGGCTGGGCGGCCTGGCGGGCCTGCGCGGCCTGCGCCGCGCGGCCCCGCCGCTGCGCCGGCTCCTGCCGGCACGGGCGCGCTGGGTGATGATCGCGGCCATGGGCGCGTCGGCCTGCACCCTGGTGCTGGCGGGCGCCGCGATGGCGGAGCTGGCCGACAGCGGGCGCGCCGCCGATGGCCGCTGGGGCGTGCTGGACGACGCCCTTGCCGACGGCCTGCGCGCGCAGGCGGACACCGCCGTGCTGCGCTGGTTCGCCGCGCTCACCCACCTGGGGGACTCGGGGGTGCTGGC
The DNA here is from genome assembly GCF_059415205.1 of Acidovorax sp. GW821-FHT10E03. Classification (NCBI taxonomy): domain Bacteria; kingdom Pseudomonadati; phylum Pseudomonadota; class Betaproteobacteria; order Burkholderiales; family Comamonadaceae; genus Acidovorax; species Acidovorax sp. GW821-FHT10E03. The sequence goes on from NZ_JBWKMU010000016.1 coordinate 138,483, forward strand.
CGGGCTGACGCTGGTGGTGGCCCTGGCGCTGTGGCTGCGCCGGCACCGGCTGCTGGCCACGGGCTGGTTCGTCGCCATGGCGGGAAACGGCGCCCTGACCAAAGTCCTCAAGGAGGTGTTCGAGCGTGTCCGGCCCGAGCACGTGCACGGCGTGGCCCAGGCCCAGGGCTACAGCTTTCCCAGCGGCCACAGCAGCGCGTCGATGGTGGCGTACGCGATGCTGGCCTACCTGGCCACGCGGCTGCTGCCCCGCCCCTGGCACGCACCCGCGGCGCTCCTGGCCGGCGCGTTCATCTTCACCACCGGCTGGAGCCGCGTGGTGCTGCATGTGCACTACGCCAGCGATGTGCTCGCGGGCTGGCTGCTGGGCGGCACCTGGATGGTGTGCACGGTGCTGATCATGGAGAGTGTGTCGCGCTGGCGCGGCCCCGCCCCCGCCCCCGCCCCCGGCGCTGCGGCGCAACGGCCATGAGCCATCAGATCGCGACGAGGTTGCGGATGCCCTTGGCCTCCATCTCGCTGCCAGGGCCGCGCGCGATGACCTCACCACGCTCCATCACCAGGTAGTCGTCGGCCAGCTCCTGCGCGAAGTCGTAGTACTGCTCGCACAGCAGGATGGCCATCTCGCCCTTGTCGGCCAGCATGCGGATCACGCGGCCGATGTCCTTGATGATGCTGGGCTGGATGCCCTCGGTGGGCTCGTCCAGGATCAAGAGGCGCGGCCCCGGCGCCAGCGCCCGGGCGATGGCCAGCTGCTGCTGCTGCCCGCCCGAAAGGTCGCCGCCCCGGCGGCCGAGCATCTGCTTGAGCACGGGGAACAGCTCGTACAGGTGTGGCGGCACGGGGGTGGCGCCGCTCTTGTAGGCCAGGCCCATGCGCAGGTTTTCTTCCACCGTGAGGCGGCCGAAAATCTCGCGCCCCTGGGGGACAAAGCCGATGCCTGCGCGGGCACGGTCGTACGGCGTGGCCTTGTCGATGGGCTTGCCGTCGAACGTGATGCCCCCGTCCCTGATGGGAACCAGGCCCATGAGGCTTTTGAGCAGCGTGGTCTTGCCGACGCCGTTGCGGCCGAGCAGCACGGTGACCTTGCCGGCCTGCGCCGTGAGGCTCACATCACGCAGGATGTGGGAGCCGCCGTAGTACTGGTTGATGTTCTGGACGGTGAGCATGGTACTTGGAGTGTTTTGGACCTCTGGCGCTTGTTCATCAAGCGCCAGCAGCTATGAATTTGGAAGCATTCGGTGCGCCTGTGCCGAGTCCAGATTCCGAGAGTCGCCCCGGCCCCAGCCTTCGCAACAGCCCACCGCCCGCCAGGAAAAGAGAACAGGCAACCTCCATCACCGCCCCAGATAGACCTCGATCACCCGCTCATCCGCCTGCACCTGGTCCAGCGTGCCCTGCGCCAGCACCGCCCCGTCGCACAACACGGTCACGATCTCCGAAATGGTGCGGATGAACCCCATGTCATGCTCCACCACCATCAGCGAGTGCTTGCCCTTGAGCGTGAGGAACAGCTCTGCCGTGCGCGCCGTCTCCTCGTCCGTCATGCCCGCCACGGGCTCGTCGAGCAACAGCAGCTTGGGGTCCTGCATCAGCAGCATCCCGATCTCCAGCCACTGCTTTTGCCCATGGCTCAGGTTCCCTGCCATGCGCGCCACGCTGTCGGCCAGGTGGATGGTGTGCAGGATCTCCGCCAGCCGGTCCGACTGCGCGGAATCCAGCCGGAAGAACATGCTCGACGTCACGCCCTTGTGCGTCTTCAAGGCCAGCTCCAGGTTCTCGAACACGCTGAGCTGCTCGAACACCGTGGGCTTCTGGAATTTGCGGCCTATCCCCAGGCTCGCGATCTCCGGCTCGTTGTGGCGCAAGAGGTCGATGGTCGAGCCGAAGTACACCGTGCCGCTGTCGGGCCGCGTCTTGCCGGTGATGATGTCCATCATCGTCGTCTTGCCCGCACCGTTGGGCCCGATGATGCAGCGCAGCTCGCCGGGCGCGATATCGAGGCTCAGGTTGTTGATGGCCTTGAACCCGTCGAAGCTCACGTTCACGTCTTCGAGGTACAGGATGCGGCCGTGGGTGATGTCCACCTCGCCGGGCGTGGCGATGCGCGAGAAGCCTGCAGCCCGGCCACCGGATTCGGTCTGGCCCAGGGCGGCGGGCGCCAGCCTGGCCTCTAGGCGCCTTGCGCCTTCGTCCATCAGATCGGGGGTCATGGCGCGGCTCCTTCGGTCTTCTTGTTTTTCTTCAGCTTCTTCACCAGGCCCACCACGCCATCGGGCAGGAACAGCGTCACGGCGATGAACAGCGCACCGAGGAAATACAGCCAGAACTCCGGCGCCGTCACGGTGAGCCAGCTCTTGGCACCGTTGACGATGAAGGCGCCCACGATGGGTCCGATCAGCGTGGCACGGCCGCCCACCGCGGCCCACACCGCGATCTCGATGGAGTTGGCGGCGCTCATCTCGCCGGGGTTGATGATGCCGACCTGGGGCACGTACAGCGCGCCCGCCACGCCGCACATCATGGCGCTGATGGTCCAGATGGTGAGCTTGTAGGGCAGCGGCGAGTAGCCCGAGAACATGACGCGCGTCTCGGCATCGCGCACCGCCTGCAGCACGCGGCCGAACTTGCTGCGCACCAGCCAGCGCGCCAGCAGGAAGAACACCAAGAGCGTGACGCCCGTCATCACGAACAGCAGCATGCGCATGTTCTGCGTGGCGATGGGCTGGCCCAGGATGCGCTTGAAATCCGTGAAGCCGTTGTTGCCGCCAAAGCCCGTCTCGTTGCGAAAGAACAGCAGCATGGCCGCATACGTCATGGCCTGCGTGATGATCGAGAAATACACGCCCTTGATGCGCGAGCGGAAGGCGAAGTAGCCGAACACGAACGCGATCACGCCAGGTACCGCCACGATGAGGATCAAGGTGGCAACGAAGCTGTCCGACAGCATCCAGTGCCAGGGCAGCTCCTTCCAGTCGAGGAACACCATGAAGTCGGGCAGGTCGCTCTGGTAGTTGCCGTCGCGGCCGATCTGGCGCATGAGGTACATGCCCATCACGTAGCCGCCGAGCGCGAAGAACAGGCCATGGCCCAGGCTCAGGATGCCGGTGTAGCCCCAGATCAGGTCCATGGCCAGCGCGCAGATGGCGTAGCACATGATCTTGCCGAGCAGGGCCACGGCGTAGTCGGACAGGTGCAGCGCACTGCCGGCCGGCACCCACAGGTTGAGCACGGGTGCCACGGCGCACACCACGATGAGCGCCACGATGAAGGCCGACCAGCCGCCGCGCGTGAGCAGCGGCGCGGGTGCGGGGAGTTGGATAGCAGGGGTATTCATAACAGTCTCAATCCGCCGTACGGCCCTTCACCGCGAAGATGCCCTGCGGCCGCTTCTGGATGAAGATGATGATGAACACCAGCACGGCGATCTTGGCCAGCACGGCGCCCGTCCAGCCTTCGAGGAACTTGTTGAGCACCCCCAGGCCCAGCGCGGCGTACACGGTGCCGGCCAGCTGGCCCACGCCGCCCAGCACCACCACCATGAACGAATCGACGATATAGCCCTGGCCCAGGTCCGGGCCCACGTTGCCCACCTGGCTGAGCGCGCAGCCCGCCAGCCCGGCAATGCCCGAGCCCAGCGCGAAGGCATAGGTGTCCACGCGGGCGGTGTTCACGCCCATGCACGAGGCGATAGGGCGGTTCTGCGTGACACCGCGCACGAACAAACCCAGGCGCGTCTTGCTGATGAGAAAGGCCACGCCGCCCAGCACCGCCAGCGCAAACGCCACGATGATCACGCGGTTCCAGGGCAGTTGCAGGTTCTCCATGAGCTGCACGCCGCCGCTCATCCACGAAGGGTTTTCCACGCCCACGTTCTGCGCGCCGAACACGGTGCGCACCAGTTGCTGCAGCATGAGGCTGATGCCCCAGGTGGCCAGCAAGGTCTCCAGCGGGCGGCCGTACAGGAAGCGGATCACGCCGCGCTCGAGCACCGCGCCCATGAGCGCCGAGGCCAGGAAGGCGGCGGGCACGGCGGCCACCAGGTACCAGTCGAACGCGCCCGGAAAGTAGCGCTGGAACACGCCCTGCATGACGTAGGTGGCGTAGGCGCCGATCATCATCAGCTCGCCATGGGCCATGTTGATCACGCCCATGAGGCCGTAGGTGATGGCCAGGCCCAGCGCCACCAGCAGCAGGATGGAGCCCAGGCTGATGCCCGTGAACATCGCCGCCAGACGCTCGCCCCATTTCAGGCTGTCTTCCACCGTCTTGAGTGCCGCCTGCAGGGCGGCCTTGACCTTGGGATCTTGTTCGTTGCGCAGCTGCTCCAGCAGCACCGTGCGCGTGGCGGGGTTGCCACTGGCGGCCAGGTGCTGGGCGGCTTCCAGGCGATTGGCGGCGTCGCTGCTGCTTAGCAGGATGCGCGCGCGGATGCTGGCCAGGCGTGCCTTGAGAGCTGCGTCCTGCTCGGCGGCCAGGGCCTTCTCAACCAGCGGCAGGCGGGCCTCGTCGGTCTCTTCGCGCAGCGCTTCGATGGCGCTGCGGCGTTGTGCAATGTCGGTGGACATCAGCTGGAGCGAAGCCAATGCAGTGTCGAACTCGCCGCGCATGCGGTTGTTGTTGACGATGTCTTCGGCGTCGTCAGGCACCGGCACCTCGGCGCCGGTCACGGGGTCCAGCCCCTTGTCGCCCTTGATCACGATGGCCTTGTCGCCCGCGATCTTCACGGCGTCGTCACCCATCGCGCGGATAAACGCCAAAGTGGCCTCGTCGGGCGTGGCGATGGCTTTCTGCAGCGCGGCGATCCGGTCGTCGGTATCACCCGCCGCCATGGCCCGCGCCGCCTCGGCCGTGAGCGCGTGCGCCTGCACCGTTGTGCACAACAGCAGGCAGGCGATCAAGCGAGAAAAGAATGAAGAAAGCATGGAAGGGCCAGTGGCGTCGAACAAGATGGGCCTGTGCAGCGCGCAGGGCCCAGACCAGGGCTGCCGCGCAAGGGCCGCCCCGCCGCGCTGGCGGCGTCCCCCTCCCACGCGCAGCGTGAGAGAGGGGGAAGCGGCGTAGCCGCTCAGGGGGAGATCACAGCTTCGACTTGCCGTCCGGCTCGTCCTTCTTCTTGTCGTTGCCTTCGATGTACGGGCTCCATGGCTTGGCCTTCACGGGGCCCGGCGTCTTCCACACCACGTTGAACTGGCCGTCGGCCTTGATCTCGCCGATGAACACGCTCTTGTGCAGGTGATGGTTCTTCTCGTCCATCTTGCTGACGATGCCCGACGGTGCCTTGAAGGTCTGGCCGGCCATGGCGGCGATCACCTTGTCCACCTCCGTGCTCTTGGCCTTCTCGACAGCCTGCTTCCACATGTTGATGCCGATGTAGGTGGCTTCCATCGGGTCGTTGGTGAGCGGCTTGTCCTTGTGGCCGGCAATGCCCTTGGCCTTGGCGTAGTCGCTCCACTTCTTGATGAACTCGGTGTTGGCCGGGCTCTTGATGGACTGGAAGTAGTTCCAGGCGGCCAGGTGGCCCACCAGCGGCTTGGTGTCCACGCCGCGCAGTTCTTCCTCGCCCACGCTGAATGCGACGACCGGCACGTCCTTGGCCTTCAGGCCCGCGTTGCCCAGTTCCTTGTAGAAGGGCACGTTGGAGTCGCCGTTGATGGTGGACACCACGGCCGTCTTGCCGCCCTGGCTGAACTTCTTGATGTCGGCGACGATGGTCTGGTAGTCAGAGTGACCAAACGGCGTGTACTTCTCGTCGATGTCGCTGTCCTTCACGCCCTTGGACTTGAGGTAGGCGCGCAGGATCTTGTTGGTGGTGCGGGGGTAGACGTAGTCGGTGCCCAGCAGCACCCAGCGCTTGGCGCTGCCGCCGTCCTTGCTCATCAGGTAGTCCACCGCGGGGATGGCCTGCTGGTTGGGCGCGGCGCCGGTGTAGAACACGTTCTTGGACAGCTCTTCACCTTCGTACTGCACGGGGTAGAACAGCAGGCCGTTCATTTCTTCCACGACCGGCAACACCGACTTGCGCGACACCGAGGTCCAGCAGCCGAAGATCACCGAGACCTTGTCCTGGCCCAGCAGCTGCTTGGTCTTTTCGGCGAACAGGGGCCAGTTGGAGGCCGGGTCCACCACCACGGGCTCGAGCTTCTTGCCCAGCACGCCGCCCTTGGCGTTGATCTCGTCGATGGCCATCAGCACGGTGTCTTTCAACACGGTCTCGGAAATGGCCATGGTGCCCGACAGGCTGTGCAGGATGCCGACCTTGATGGTGTCCTGTGCGTGGGCTGGCAGCGCAGACAGGCCAGCGAGCGCAGCGACGGCCGCAAGGGCCTTGAGGGAATAACGACGTTGCATGTGTGCTTCTCCGGTGGTGGTTTCAATCAGTGAATCAATCAAACCGCTTCGCCCGGCGGGCTCCGTGGTGGAGCCGTGGCGGATCGGGCGATGGAATGGATTCTGGAGAGCGAGGCCGGCTTGGGAAATACGCCGGGTGGCGTACACGGTGGCCCGGCTGCAGGCCGCCGGGGCCTGCCCACCCAGCTTGTGTCGGGTAGGCGAAACGCTATGCATTTAATAGCTTTTAGCGCTTGATGGATAAGCGCTGGAGGTCAAAAACACTCAAAATCCAAGTCCCCGAAGGGCGGGGGAATCTCGGTCGCAGGTTTACGATATTTGAACCATCACCCCATGCGCCGGGCTCGCATGCCCCCATCCAGCCAACCTACGCCACGAAGGAAACAACCCCATGGTGAAACGACGCACAGTGCTCCTCGGTGGCGCCGCGACAGCGGGCGCGCTGGTCATTGGCTGGGGCGTGATGCCGCCGCGCCAGCGCCTGCACCCGGCCGACCCGGTGCCCAGCGCCAGCGGGCAGGCGGCGCTGAACGGCTGGCTCAAGGTGGGCGCCGACAACACCGTGACGGTGATGATGGCCAAATCCGAAATGGGCCAGGGTGCGCACACGGGCCTGGCCGCCATCCTGGCGGAAGAGCTGGATGCCGACTGGGCGCAGGTGCGGCTGGAGATGGCGCCTATCGACGACATCTACAACAACCTGGCCACCGTGGTGGACGGCCTGCCCTTCCACCCCGACAACGACGGCTCGATGAAGGCCGTGGCGGGCTGGCTCACGGCCAAGACCATGCGCGAGGTGGGCGTGATGATGACGGGCGGATCGAGCAGCATCAAGGACCTGTGGCTGCCCATGCGCGAGGCCGGCGCCCACGCGCGCGCCCTGCTGATCCGAGCCGCCGCCGCGCAATGGAACGTGCAGGCGGCGGAGTGCACGGCCAACGCGGGCGTGGTGGAACATGTGGCCGGCCAGCGCGCCACGTTTGGCGAACTGGCCGCCCTGGCCGCGCAGCAGCCCATGCGGGGCAAGGTCACGCTGAAGGAACCCGCGCAGTTCAAGCTCATCGGCAAGCCGCTCACGCGCATCGAGGCGCCTTCCAAGCTGGATGGCTCGGCCGTGTACGGCATCGACGCCCACCCGCCCGGCCTGCTGCATGCCAGCGTGGTGATGTGCCCCACGCGCGGCGGCAAGGTGGCGCGCTTTGATGCAGCCGCCGCCCGGAAGCTGCCGGGCGTGAAACACGTGCTGGCCGTGGCGCCCCTGCACGGCGGCACCGGCGCCGTGGCCGTGATCGCCGACACGCCCTGGCACGCCAGGAAGGCCGCCGCCGCTGTCACCGTGGAATGGGACCACGGCCCCGCCGCCACGCTGTCGAGCGACGCCGTGATGGCGCGCATGGCGCAGGCGCTGGACCAGGCCAAGGGCTTTGGCTACCACAGCATGGGCGACGTGGATGCGGCCCTGCAGGGCGCGGCCAGCACCATCACCGCGGACTACCGCGCGCCCTACCTGGCCCACGCGGCGCTGGAGCCCATCAACTGCACGGTGCAATTCAAGGACGGGGCCGCCACCGTGTGGACATCCACCCAGGTGCCGGGCCTGGCCCGCAGGGCAGCCGCCAAGGCGCTGGGCATCGACGAAGAGAAAGTGACCGTGCACCAGCTGTTGCTGGGGGGCGGCTTTGGGCGGCGGCTGGAGGTGGACTACGTGGGCCAGGCCGCCGCCATCGCCCAGGCCGCCGGGGGCGCGCCGGTGCAGACGCTGTGGTCGCGCGAGCAGGACACGCAGCACGACTTCTACCGCCCCGCCTGCATGGCCCGCTTCAAGGCAGGGTTTGATGCGCAGGGACACCTGGTGGCGTGGCACAACATCTCCGTGGGCCAGGCCATCGTGCCGCAGGTGCTGGTGCGCACCTTTGGCCTGGCGGGCGCGGGCCCCGACAAGACCACGTCCGAAGGTGCCTTCGACCAGCCCTACGAATGGCCCCATGCGCGCATCGCGCATGAGGTGGTCGACGTGCCCCTGCCCGTGGGCTTCTGGCGCTCGGTGGGGCATTCGCACCAGGCGTTCTTCAAGGAGAGTTTTGTGGACGAGGCCGCCGCAGCGGCCAGGCAGGACCCGGTGGCCTTCCGCGCCGCGCTGCTGCAAAAACACCCGCGCCACCTGAAGGTGCTGCACAAGGCGGCCGAGCTGGCGGACTGGGGCAAGCCGCTGGCGCCAGGCGCGGCGGGCGGGCAGCGCGCGCGGGGCGTGGCGCTGCACCAGTCGTTCGGCTCCATCGTGGCCCAGGTGGCCGAGGTGTCGGTGGGCGCCGACAAGGCCATCCGCGTGCACCGCGTGGTGTGCGTGATCGACTGCGGCGCCGCCATCAATCCCAACCTGATCGCGCAGCAGATGGAAAGCGCCGTGGTGTTCGGCCTCACGGCGGCGCTGCACGGCGAGGTCACGGTCAAGGACGGGCAGGTGCAGCAGGGCAACTTCCATGACTACCCGCTGCTGCGCATGGCCGACTGCCCGCGCGTGGAGACCCACATCATCGACAGCGCCGAGCCGCCCGAAGGCGTGGGCGAACCCGGCGTGCCGCCGATCGCGCCCGCTGTGGCGAATGCGCTGTTTGCCCTGACCGGGCAGCGCCTGCGCGCCCTGCCCCTGAAACTGGCCTGACCGGCTTGAAGGAACCCTCCATGCCCACCACCCTGCGCATCAACGGCAAAGCCATCTCCGTCAACGCCGAACCCGACACCCCGCTGCTGTGGGTGCTGCGCGGCGAGCTGCATCTGAACGGCACCAAGTTCGGCTGCGGCATGGCGCTGTGCGGCGCCTGCACCGTGCACCTGAACGGCGAGCCCGTGCGCGCCTGCATCACGCCCCTGTCGGCCGTGGGCGATGCCGACATCACCACCATCGAAGGCCTGCACGGCCCCGAGGCCACCGCCCTGCGCACCGCGTGGACGGTGCTGGATGTGGCGCAGTGCGGCTACTGCCAGAGCGGGCAGCTCATGTCGGCCTGCGCGCTCCTGAAGAAGACGCCACGGCCCAGCGATGCGGACATTGACGCGGCGATGTCGGGCAACGCGTGCCGCTGCGGCACCTACCAGAGGATTCGCGCGGCGATCCACCAGGCGGCGGCCACGGAAAAGGCGTGACGCCCGCCCCGTGCCCCGGGGGATGGCGGCAAGCTCCGGGGACCAGACGCCAGGCGGGCGCCAGGATGCCACCCCTCTGGAATGGCCCCCGCGCACGCCTGTCAAGCGCGGAATGCTATTAATTGCATAGCATCCAGCCCCTCCCCCACCACGGGAAACCAGACCCAGTTAGAGTATCGACCTCGCGCAGCCCCCCCGGCCTGCCCGGCCCCTTCTTCAGCCCCTGCCCCACCCATGTCCAACCTCGTCGTCCACGGCGGTACCCCGCTCCGGGGCCGCATCACGCCTTCCGCCAACAAGAACGCGGTGCTCCCCGTGCTGTGCGCCACGCTGCTCACCAACGAGCCGCTCAAGCTCCTGGGCGTGCCCGACATCACCGATGTGCGCAAGATCCTGGAGATCTTCCGCACCCTGGGCAGCGATGTCCGCATGGACCACGCCACCGGCACGCTCGACCTGCACCACCACGCCACGGTGTTCGATGCCGCGCAGCACCGGCTGCCCGAGGAGATGCGCTCGTCCATCATGCTGGTGCCCCCGCTGCTCGCGCGCTTTGGCGTGGCGCGGCTGGAGGACAACGTCAAGGGCTGCACGCTGGGCGTGCGCGAGATCGACCCGCACGTGGAGGTGTTCCGCCGCTTCGGGGGCGCCGTCGAACGGGCCGAGGGCTCGCTGCTGATCCGCAGCGCGGGCCGGCTGCAGGCCAACCACCACTGGCTGGACTACGCATCGGTGACCACCACCGAGAACTTCGTGCTGTGCGCCGCCACGGCCGAGGGCACCTCGGTGCTGACCAACGCGGCGTCGGAGCCGCACGTGCAGGAGTTCTGCCGCTTCATGGCCATGATCGGCGTGCGCATCGAGGGCATGGGCACCTCGCGCATCACCGTGCACGGCGGCACGGCCCTGCGCGGCGGGGAGTTCCGTTTCGACGAGGATTTCCACGAGATCACGACCTTCCTCGCCCTGGGCGCGATCACCGGCGGGGACGTGGTGGTGAAGAACAGCGCGCCCGGGAACTTTCCGCTCATCGACCGCACCTTCGCCAAGTTCGGCGTCACCGTCACGCACGAGGACGGCTGGTCGCGCGCGGCGTGCGACGGGCCGCTCAAGGTGCAGACGCCCTTCACGAGCAATGTGCTGACCAAGGTGGAGGCCGCGCCCTGGCCGTATTTTCCGGTGGACCTGCTGCCCATCTTCATTGCCCTGGGCGTGCGCGCCGAGGGCAACGCGCTGTTCTGGAACAAGGTGTACGACGGGGCCCTGGGCTGGGCGGGCGAGCTGTCGAAGTTCGGCGCGCACGTGTTCCAGTCCGACCCGCACCGCCTGGTCACCTTCGGGGGCAACCCCCTGAGCCCGGCCGTGGTCGAGAGCCCCTACATCATCCGCGTGGCGATCGCGCTGTTCATGGTGGCGGCGAGCACGCCCGGGCGCTCCGAGATCCGCAACGCCACGCCCATCCGCCGCGCCCACCCGCGCTTCGTGGAGAACCTGCGCAGCCTGGGCGTGCAGGTGGAGTGGACCAGCGAGGAGTGAGCGGCGGCCCGCGGGCCTCAGGCTGCGACCACGCCGCCCGGTGCCTCGCCCGGGTTGGGCAGCACATGCACCCGGGCGTGCGCGGGGTGCGCATCCGCGCAGTGCACGGTGTTGCGCCCCGACTCCTTGGCGCGGTACAGCGCCTTGTCGGCGCGGTTGACCAGCTCCTCGAAATCCAGCCCCGAGCCCTGGTGCAGCGTGGCCACGCCAATGCTCACGGTGACCGAGATGCTGGCGCCTTCGTCGTTCACGGGCACGCTCATCGCCGACACGTCGTGGCGCAGCGATTCGGCCATGCGCTGGGCACTGGCCCCATCGGTCTCGGGCAGCACGATGACGAATTCCTCGCCCCCGAAACGCGCCACGATGTCCACGCCACTGCGCTTGCGTGACGCACAGGCCTGGGCCACGGCGCAGATCACGCGGTCGCCCGCCAGGTGCCCCCACACGTCGTTGACGGGCTTGAACAGGTCGATGTCCACCACCAGCAGCGACAGCGGGTGGCCAAACCGTTGGGTCCGCTGGCATTCGTTGGCACCCAGTTCCATCAGCGTGCGGCGGTTGGACAGCCCCGTGAGCGCATCGTTGGCCGCCAGCAGCTCCAGCGCGGCATTGAGCTGCTGCAGCAGGCGGTTCTGCTCCACGAGCTGGCGGTTGATCTGGGCGATCTCGTCTTCCTTGCGCTTGCGGTCGTCGATGTTGAAGGTGACCCCGATGAGCCGCTTGCCCGGCGTGTCGCTGTGGCCGTCCATGATGCGGCCATAGTTCGCGTACCAGACCCAGTCGCCGCCCTTGGCGCGCAGGCGGAATTCGCAGCGGTACTGCGGCGTGACGCCGCAGAGGTGGTCGGCCACGGCTTGCCGGACACTGTCCACGTCCTCCGGATGGAACAGGCCGTAGATGTCCTGCACGCCCGAGACGATCTCCTCCTCGGTGAAGCCCAGTTCGAGGAAGGTCTTGGTCGCCTTGCGGGTGACGTTGCCGGTCACCAGGTCGTTCTCCCACAGGTCCAGCCCGGCGGCCTCCAGCGCCAGCTCCAGCCGCTCCCGGTTCAGATCTGCTTCACCCATGGCGGCTTGCCTTCATCGCGCTGTCCGTGTCCGGGCCGGTTGCTGGCTGGTGGGCTGGTTGTCTGTCTGTCTGCGCATGGTCAGGCCGGGGGCATGGCGCCCGCGTAGCCGATGTTGCGCAGCAGCGACGCAAACGAGGCCACCACGCCCGGCGTGCCGTACAGCTGCGGCGCTGCCTGCACCGCGATCACGCTCACCATCCGGCCCGTGCTCTGGCCGGTGGCGGCGTCGAAGTACAGCGCCAGATCGTCGCTGGCATTGGAGAACCCGCGCCCGGTGCTTTCGGAGTAGTAGCAGATCGAGTCCGGGGCAATGATGTCGGGCACCGCGCTCGACGACGAGTACATGATGAGGTTCTCGTTGAGGTTGTAGAGGTAGTGCGTCTGCGTGCTCTGGCGCGGATCCTGCGTGTTGTCCAGGCGGATGATGCCCGAATCCAGCGATGCGCTGGACGTGGACTGCGAGACCGAGGTGATGAAGAAGTTGGTCGCCACGGCGGCGGCGGGCCGGCCCGTGATGAGGGCGATGGCATCGGCCACCGCGCCCGTGGCCTGCGGCGTGCCGCTGTCCCGCAGGAACTGCCCCAGCGCGCGCGCCTGCTCCAGCGTGCCCGCGATGTAGCTGCCCGACAGCGCAAAGCCGTTGCCCGCGTTGGACGGCCACATCGCGATGCCGGAATACCCGCCAAAGCCGCCAACCACGCCGCCGGCCAGCGTTTCCACCCGCGCGGCCGTGCTCGCGCCCAGCACGGCGGATTCGATGTCGGCGGGGCTGGCCGCGTCGCTGGCCAGCGCCGCGGGGCACGGAGCCAGCGGCGGATTGCCGGTGAACGTGGTCTGCGGCAGCTCGGGCACCGCGCGCCCGGCGCCGTCGCCGTTGACCACCCAGACCGCCCCCCCGCCCATGGCCGCGCCGATCAGCGGCACCAGCGAGTTGATGGGCCCGATCTCCACCGGGATGTAGGCCCCCGGCGACGCCCCGGTGGCGTCCGCCAGCACCTGCACCGTGTTGCGGATGGAGTTCTGGATGGCGGCCAGCGTCAGGCTGTCGGCCGCGTCGGGCGAGCCCATGATGGCCAGCACGCAGGCGTTGGTCGCCCCGTCATAGTCCTGCACCTGGACGGTGCCCGTGAAGCCCTGGCGGGCCAGCTCCTCCAGGATGGAGCACGCGTCGTGGTAACTGCCACCGCCGCCGCTGGCCAGCACCGCCGCGCCGTCCGCCACCGACTGGAACTCGTTCAGCCCGTAGGAATAAACACCCATCTCTCGCCCCTCTCATGGATGGCTGGCACGATACGCCAGCCCGGTCGGTTGTCAACCCGCGCCATCCCGCGCGGAACAAAGGCCAAAGCGTGGTAGGCAGCGGACCGCGCCGCGGCCCGTGGCGCGGAAAGCACTCTGGTTTCGCGCGGCGGCTTCGCCTATGCTCTGCCCAGCGCACCGCGCCAGAAATTCGACTGTCCGCCATCCACACACACCATGAGCCACCCTGAAAAAAACTCCGTCTACGGCACCGAAGACCTGCTGATCAGCCTGTGCAACTCCGTCACCCGCGTGCTGAACGTGGCCACCCACAGCCAGATCCACTACTCCGGCATGGTGCAGCGCATCAGCAAGACCTGCCTGAAGCCGGACATCGGCTGCTTCGTGCTGTTCGATGGCGGCTTCTCGGGCCTGGTGATCATCAACTTCTCGGCCACGGCGGCCATGGAGCTGTACGCCAACTACCTGCTGAACATGGGCATGTCCAAGGACGACCTGGTCACCTCCTACACCTCGGACGAGGTCAGCAACGTGATGGGCGAGCTCATGAACCAGGTGGTGGGCGACTTCACCGGCAAGGTGCGGCGCGAGCTGCAGACCCACATCACCCAGAACCAGCCCAAGATGCTGGTGCTGAACAAGCAGGTGATGCTGAGCGTGGACGCCAACCTGGACAAGCCCGAGGCGCGGCGCGTGACCTTCTACACCAGCAACAACAACATCTTCTACCTGGAGCTGGCGATCGACCGCACCGAATTCATCAAGCTCTACGACTTCGAGGCGCAGGAGGCCCCGGACCCGGATGCGCTGATGGCCCAGTCGCAGGCCGCGCCCCCCGTGCCCGCGCCTCCCCCCGCCGGGCAGGACGACACGGACGCGCTGCTCAAGTCGCTGGGGATGTAGCGCGGCCCCTGCGGCCGCCCCGTGGCCTGCGGGCCATTCGCTATCAAAAATGTAGCTCCCGGCGCTTGCCGATCCAGCGCCACGGCCATTTTTCATACCGCCACCATGGGGCATGGCGGCCCCGGCCGTTGTCAGCGAGGAGGTCCGCTGTCCTACAGCTGCATGCCGGGCCTGCTGACGCACGCGGGCCGCGCGCCGGATAGATTGGGCTCAGATGCGGGGCCAGCCTGGCTGCCCCGCCCGCCAACCCATCGAAGGAGCCCGCCATGCCCCAAGCCCAGTGGAGCGCCAAGCGCGAACGCCAGTACGAACACATCAAGACCAGCCTGAAACAGCGCGGCAAGAGCACGGACACGGCCGAAGAGATTGCGGCGCGCACCGTGAACAAGGAACGCGCCCAGCACGGCGAAAGCAAGACCGCCAACCCCAAGACCTTGCGCGACACCCCGGCCCCGGTGCGCGGCGGCCAGCGGTCCCACCAGGGCGCGCAGGGCCGAACGCGCGACCAGCTCTACGAAGAGGCCCGGCGCAAGGGGATCGAGGGCCGCTCCAGGATGAACAAGCAGGAGCTGGAACGCGCGGTGGGCCGCTGAGCGGCACCCGGCCGGCCTTGCGCACCGCAGGCCCAGGCCTCACCAAAGCTATTAAATTGATAGCTTTCCGCGCTTATTCCACAAGCGCCAGGAGCCCAAGATACTGAAGAATCAGCCCTCAAACTGCGGGTGCAGCTGCCGGATGCGGTTCATCGCCATGGCGGCTGCCGCCGTGCGCGTTTCCACCCCCAGCTTGGCGAACACGCGTTCGAGGTGCTTCTTCACCGTGGCGGGGCTGGCGCCCAGGATGTCGCCGATGTCGCGGTTGATCTTGCCCTTGACCACCCAGTACAGCACCTCCGCCTCGCGCGCGGTGAGCTTGAAGGACAGGCTCATGGATTCGATGATCTTGGCGTCCGACACCTCGCGCATGACGATCAGCCAGTCGCCCCCGCCTTCGCTGTCGCCCGCCTGCTGGTGCAGGCGGAAGGTCAGGCGGCGCGCGCCCTGCTCGATGGCCAGGCGCGGCGGCTCGGCCAGCGCATGGGCCAGCAGCTCCGCCGCGTTTTCGGCGAGCACATGGCGGCGCAGCCAGGCCTGCACGATCCCGGGCGCCCAGGGGCTGGCTTCGCCAAAGTAGCCCTGCAGCAGTTCGCGAGCGAGCGGGGTCTGCCACACGATGCGGCCGTCCACCGCGCGCACCGTGATGCTGGCATAGCCGAAGGCATCGAGCGCATTGCGCGCCTCGCGGGCCTGGCTCGCGTCCTGGCGCGCCCTGCGCGCCGCGCCCAGGTGCACGCCCATGCGGGCCATCACCTCGCGCGGCTTGATGGGCTTGGTCACGTAGTCCACGCCACCCGCCTCCAGCGCGGCCACCAGGTGCTCGGTCTCGGTGAGGCCCGTCATGAAGATGATGGGGATGTGCGCGGTGGCGGGCGACGCCTTCAGGCGCCGCGCCACCTCGAAGCCGTCCATGCCGGGCATCATGGCGTCGAGCAGCACGATGTCGGGCAATGCCTGCGCGGCGCGCTGCAACGCGGCCTCGCCGTGCGTGGCCACGAGCACCGTGTAGCCCGATTCATCGAGCGCGTCGTGCAGCACGGCCAGGTTGTCGGGCACGTCGTCCACGATCAGGACCACGTCGCTGTCGCCGCGATCTAGGGCCGCGGCATGCACCGGCAGGGAGGGTGGGGTCGCGGTGGTCGTCACGGTGGCGCCTGCTCCAGGATGTGGCCCATGGCATCGAACTGGAACTGCCTGGCCAGCTGCCGCATGGTGCCGACAAAAGCGCCGTGCGCGGGCTGGCCGCGTTCGATGTCGTCCAGGGTGTTGAGGATGCCCCGGTAGTAGCCCAGCGCGACCACCTGGGCCAAGGCCGCCAAGGCGGTGGCATCGGGGTACGTGAGGGGCGCATCCGCTGCCGCGGGCAAGGCGGGGGCGGGGGCGGCGTCGGCCTCGCCGTGCTGCCACTGCAGGCCCAGGCGGCGCTCCAGCCAGTCCAGCAGCTCGGTGTGGCGCACGGGCTTGACGATGAAGTCCTCGGGGCGGATGTCCACGTCGTTGTCCAGCGCCTTGTCGAACGCATTGGCCGACACAATGGCGCAGTGGACGTTCGCGAGGTGCATCTGCCGCACGCGCCGCAGGGTCTCCCACCCGTCGATGCCCGGCATGGCCAGGTCCATGAAGATCGCGTGCGGCCGGTAGCCCGTGGCCAGCAGGTCCAGCGCGTCGTGCCCGCTGGCGGCCTGGCGCAGCTCGAAGCCCAGGGGTTCGAGCAGTTGCACCAGCAGCTCGCGGTCGGGCTCTTCGTTGTCCACCACCAGGATGCGGCGGCGGTCCCCCGCGTAACCCCTGCGCGCACGCTGGGTGCGAGTGGCCAATGCGGCGGGCGCTGGCGCGGTCTTGCCCAGCGCGTCCCCATGCACCTCGGGCAGGAACAGCTTGACGTGGAACACCGAGCCTACGCCGGGGGTGCTGCTCACCGTCAGCTCGCCGCCCATGAGCGCGGTGAGCATCTTGGCAATGGTCAGGCCCAGGCCCGCGCCCGGCGCGGCCGCGGTGTTGCCACCGCCCGAGCCGCCCCGCGCAAAGGGCTCGAAGATGCGCTCGATCTCCTCGGCCGCGAGGCCCGGCCCCGTGTCCTGCACCTCGATGCGCGCCATCTCGCGCGCATAGCGCACGCGCAGCGTGACGGTGCCGTGCGCCGTGAACTTGACCGCGTTGCCCAGCAGGTTGATGAGGATCTGGCGCAGGCGCTTTTCGTCGGCACGAACCACCTCGGGAATCACGCCCAGCACATCGAACTGGAAGGCCAGGCCCTTGGCAGCGGCCTGCAGCTCGAACAGGCTGGCCATTTCGTGCAGGCCATCGGCAAAGCGCATGGGCGTGACATCCAGCGTGAGCTTGCCGGATTCGATGCGCGCGATGTCGAGCGTGCCCTCGATGAGCGAGAGCAGGTGTTCGCCCCCCCGCCGGATCACGTGCACCGCCTGCTTGCGGTGCGGGGGCACGCCCGCGTCCTCGCCCATGAGCTGCGCGTAGCCCAGGATGGAGTTGAGCGGCGTGCGGATCTCGTGGCTGATGGCGCTGATGTAGCGGCTCTTGGCCTGGTTGGCCTGGTCGGCCGCGCGCTGGGCGGCCTCGGCCACCTGGCGCGCCTGCTCGGCCACGCTGCGCGCGGTCTGCAGGGCCTCGTCGGTCTGGCGGTGCAGCTCGATCTCGCGCACCAAGAGGCCCGTCTGGCGGTTGGACTCCTCCTGCGCCACTTGGCGGCTCTTGTGCGCCAGCACCAGCCACCAGGCCACGATGCCCGAGATGACCAGCAGCGCCAGGTAGGCCTTGAGCAGGCCGGAGCGCAACGCGACCTCCGGGGCGGCCAGGACTTCCGTGTCGGTCATCGCATTGGCGATGGTGTTGAGCTCCTGGTGGTACAGCAGCCCCATGACGGAGGCCAGCAGCGGCGCGATCACCAGCATCAGCAGCAGGAAGTGGCCCAGGCCCGTGTCCAGGTAGCGCCACATGGCGCGCGGCAGCACCCAGCGCAGGGCGGCAGACCATTGCACCGCCATGCTGGCGTCGGGCTTGCACAGGTCGCCGCAGCGCGCGTCCAGCGTGCAGCACAGCGAGCAGATCGCGCCCCGGTAGGCGGGGCACTGGGCCATGTCGGGCGCTTCGTATTCGCGCTCGCAGATCACGCAGCGCTGCACGGTGTAGCGCACGTAGCTGCCCAGGGCCGCATCCATTCCGCCGCCGGCCTTGCGGCCCACCGGGCCGTGCAGGGGTACCGCCACCACGTCGGCCAGCGCAGCGGGCTCGGACTGGCGCGCGATGTAATAGCGCCCCCCGGTGGCCCAGGCAATGAGCGGTGCCGTGACAAACGCGACAGCCATCGCGATCACGGCCGAGAACGCCTGCGGCAGCGGGCCGAACAACCCCAGGTGCGCGCTGATGGACAGGATGGACGCGAGCGCCATCGAGCCCACGCCCACCGGGTTGATGTCGTACAGGTGCGCGCGCTTGAACTCGATGCCCTTGGGCGACAGCCCCAGCGGCTTGTTGATGACGAGATCGGCCACCACGGACATGATCCAGGCGATGGCGATGTTGGAGTACAGCCCCAGCACCTCGCCCATGGCGCGGAACACGTTCATCTCCATCAGCATGAAGGCGATCAGCGTGTTGAACACCACCCACACCACGCGCCCCGGGTGGCTGTGCGTGAGGCGCGAGAAGAAGTTGGACCACGCCAGCGAGCCCGCGTAGGCATTGGTCACATTGATCTTGAGCTGCGAGACCACCACGAACAACGCCGTGGCCGCCACCGCCCAGCCGTAGTGGGGGAACACATATTCGTACGCGGCCAGGTACATCTGGTTCGGGTCCACCGCCCGGTCGGCCGGCACCATGTGGGTGAGCGCCAGGTAGGCGAGCAGCGCACCGCCCAGCATCTTGAGCACCCCCAGCACCACCCAGCCCGGTCCGCCCACCAGCACGCCCAGCCACCAGCGCCCGCGCGTGGCGGGCGTGCTGGCGGGCATGAAGCGCAGGTAGTCGGCCTGCTCCCCCATCTGGGTGATGAGCGCAATGCCCACCGTGAGCGCCGCACCAAACAAGGGCAACTGGAACGTGGCACCGCGCATCGATTCACCACCGTAGTGCACGACCCCGGAAAATGCACCAGGATCGCGCACCAGCACATAGGCGAACGGCACCACCAGCATCACCAGCCACAGCGGCTGCGTCCACACCTGCAGGCGGCTGATGGCCGACACACCGTGGGTGACGAGCGGAATCACCACGATGGCGCAGATGAGGTAGCCCCAGGTGGGCGGGATGTCGAGCGCCAGCTCCAGCGCATAGGCCATCACGGCGGCTTCGAGCGCGAAGAAGATGAAGGTGAAGCTGGCGTAGATCAGCGAGGTGAGCGTGGAGCCGATGTAGCCAAAGCCCGCGCCGCGCGTGAGCAGGTCCATGTCCACCCCATAGCGCGCCGCATACACGCTGATGGGCAGCCCCGCCAGGAAGATGATGAGCCCCGTGGCCACGATGGCCCAGAAGGCGTTGATGAAGCCGTACTGCACCAGCAGCGTGGCGCCCACGGCCTCCAGGATCAGGAACGACGCCGCACCGAAAGCCGTGTTGGCCACGCGCCATTCGGACCACTTGCGAAAGCGCTGGGGCGTGTAGCGCAGCGCGTAGTCCTCCATGGTCTCGGTGGCCACCCAGCTGTTGTAGTCGCGCCGGACCTTGACGACCTGCTGCGGGGCCTGCTGGGGCTCGTGTGCAGCCATGCCGGGCTCTGTCGGCTGCAGCGGGGTGGCGTCAGCAGGGGCGATGGAGGCGGTGTGGGAAGGCATGGGCAATGGCGGCGGTCACCCCTTCAGGTGCAGTTTCCATGCCACTGCACCTGGGGACGTGCGCCAGATGACGTATGGCGGGCACGGGGCTTGCTGCCTATGATGGAACAGCTCTCGCCAGATCACCCCCGTGCGCCATAGCACGCCCCTCGTGGTCACCCCGCATCGGCTGACGCGCGAGCCAACAACACCAGCATTGAGTACAACGACATGGAACTGACGCCTCGCGAAAAAGACAAGCTGCTGATCTTTACCGCCGCCCTGCTGGCCGAGCGCCGCAAGGCCCGGGGCCTCAAGCTCAACTACCCCGAGGCCATGGCCCTGATCAGCGCCGCCGTGATGGAAGGTGCCCGCGACGGCAAGACCGTGGCGCAGCTGATGAGCGAGGGCCGCACGGTGCTGACCCGCGCGGACGTGATGGACGGCATCGCCGAGATGATTCCGGACATCCAGGTCGAGGCCACCTTCCCCGACGGCACCAAGCTCGTCACCGTGCACCAGCCGATCGTCTGACCCCTTTTCTCCCTCTTTCTCTCTGTGGAGCCCCCATGCGCATCGCACTCTCACACCGCCACACAGCCGCTCTTCTCTTCATGGCTGCCAGTGCCATCAGTACCAGTGCCGTCGCCCATACCGGCGCTGAAACCCACATCCACAGCAGTTTTCTGAGCGGCTTTGCCCACCCATTTTTTGGCCTGGACCACCTGGCCGCCATGGTGGCCGTGGGCCTGTGGAGCGCCCTGGCCGCGCGCGGCGCCGGCCGCGAACTGCTGTGGGGCCCCGTGGGCTTTGCCGCCATGCTGCTGGCGGGCGCCGTGCTGGGCCTGCAGGGTGTGGCACTGCCCGCGGTGGAACCGATGATTGCGGCCTCGCTGCTGGCCACCGGCCTGCTCGTCGTGTCGCGCCTGCGCGTTCCCGGCCTGGTGGCCGCGCTGGGCGTGGGGGTGTTTGCCGTGTTCCATGGCGTGGCCCACGGCCACGAGCTGGCGGGCAGCGACAGCGCCTGGCAAACCCTGGCGGGCATGCTGGCCGCCACCGTGCTGCTGCATGGCGCGGGCCTGGCGGCGGGCTGGGCGCTGCGCCACCGCCACGTGTGGCTGGCGCGCGCTGCGGGTGCGGGCGTGGCAGTGTTCGGTGGTGCGCTGCTGGCGCAGATGGCCTGAGCCAATCCGCCCCACAGGAGCATCCCATGATCCCAGGCGAACTCTTCACCGAACCCGGCGAACACCCGCTCAACACGGGCCGCCGCACCCTCACGCTGGTGGTGCGCAACACCGGCGACCGCCCCATCCAGGTGGGCTCGCACTACCACTTTGCCGAGACCAACAACGCACTGGGCTTTGACCGCGCCGCCGCACGCGGCATGCGGCTGAACATCGCATCGGGCACGGCCGTGCGCTTCGAGCCCGGCCAGGAGCGCACCGTGGAACTGGTGGACTACGCGGGCCAGCGCCGGGTGTATGGCTTTCAGGGACTGACGCACGGCGCCCTGTAGAAATACCAAGCCAAAACGGCCTCCAGCGCCTGTTGAACAAGCGCTGGCAGCTATCAAAAATATAGTCATCAGTTCTCGCGGAGCACACCCCATGGCAACCATTGGACGACGCGCCTACGCCGAAATGTTCGGCCCCACCGTGGGCGACCGCGTGCGCCTGGCCGATACCGAACTCATCCTCGAAGTCGAGGCCGACCACACGCTGCGCGCCGGCAGCTACGGCGAAGAGGTGAAGTTCGGCGGCGGCAAGACCATCCGCGACGGCATGGCGCAAAGCCAGCGCAGCAATGCACAAGGCGCGGTGGACACGGTGCTGACCAACGCCCTGGTGGTGGACCACACCGGCATCTTCAAGGCCGATATCGGACTCAGGGCAGGCCGCATTGCCGCCATCGGCAAGGCGGGCAACCCCGACACCCAGCCGGGCGTGGACATCATCATCGGCCCCGGCACCGAGGTCATCAGCTGCGAGGGCAACATCGTCACCGCGGGCGGCATCGACAGCCACATCCACTTCATCTGCCCGCAGCAGATCGAGGAAGCCCTGGCCAGCGGCGTGACCACCATGCTGGGCGGCGGCACCGGCCCCGCCACGGGCACGCTGGCCACCACCTGCACCTCCGGCCCCTTCAACCTGGAGCGCATGCTGCAGGCGGCAGACGCCTTCCCCATGAACCTGGGCTTTCTGGGCAAGGGCAACGCCAGCCTGCCCGAGGCGCTGCATGAGCAGATCAACGCGGGCGCCATCGGCCTCAAGCTGCACGAGGACTGGGGCACCACCCCCTCGGCCATCAGCAACTGCCTGGACGTGGCCGAAGCCACCGACACGCAGGTGGCCATCCACAGCGACACGCTCAACGAATCAGGCTTTGTGGAGGACACCATCGGGGCCGTGGGCGGGCGCGGCATCTGCGCCTTCCACACCGAAGGCGCTGGCGGTGGCCACGCCCCCGACATCCTGCGCGTGGTGGGCGAGGAGAACTTCCTGCCATCGTCCACCAACCCCACCATGCCCTACACCCAGAACACGCTGGACGAGCATGTGGACATGCTCATGGTGTGCCACCACCTCGATGCCAGCATTGCCGAGGACCTGGCCTTTGCCGAAAGCCGCATCCGCAAGGAGACCATCGCCGCCGAGGACATCCTGCACGACCTGGGCGCCATCAGCATGATGTCCAGCGACAGCCAGGCCATGGGCCGCGTGGGCGAAGTCATCCTGCGCACCTGGCAGACCGCGCACAAGATGAAGGTGCAGCGCGGCAGCCTGGCCGGCGACACCGCCCGGAGCGACAACACGCGCATCAAGCGCTACGTGGCCAAGTACACCATCAACCCGGCCATCGCCCACGGCATCAGCCACGAGGTGGGCTCGCTGGAGGTGGGCAAGTGGGCCGACATCGTGATCTGGAAGCCCGCCTTCTTCGGCGTGAAGCCCGCGCTCATCCTGAAGGGCGGCATGATCGCCATGGCTGCGATGGGCGACCCCAACGCGTCCATCCCCACGCCGCAGCCCGTGCACTACCGGCCGATGTTCGGCGCGTTCGGCGGGGCCATTGCCAAGACGTCGCTCACCTTCGTGTCGCAGGCAGGCTTGCATGCTGGCATCGGCGAGCGCTTCGGCCTGCGCAAGACGCTGTCCGCCGTGAACAACATCCGCGGCATCCGCAAGCGCGACATGGTGCACAACAGCTACACCCCGAAGATGGAAGTGGACGCCCAGACCTACACCGTGCGCGCCGACGGCCAGTTGCTCACCTGCGAGCCCGCCACGGTGCTGCCCATGGCGCAGCGGTACTTCCTGTTCTGAGGTCGCGCTCCGTGAATGCTGTGCTGCAAGACCTGCACATCCGCCTGGACGACCTGAGCGATCCACGCATCGAAGCCTTCATGCAGGAACACCTGCAGGACATGTACGCGGTGTCGCCGCCGGAAAGCGTGCATGCCCTGGAGATGGACCAGCTGCGCCAGCCCGGCATTGCCTTCTGGTCCGCCTGGCTGCCTGACGCGGAGGGCGACGTGCTGGTGGGCACCGGCGCGCTCAAGCAGCTCGACGCCACCCACGCCGAACTCAAGTCCATGCGCACCAGCGCCCGCCACCGGGGCCAGGGCATCGCCCGCCAGTTGCTGAACCACCTGCTCCACGAGGCCCGCTCGCGCGGCTTTGCCCGCATGAGCCTGGAGACGGGCCCGCAGCCCTTCTTCGAGCCCGCGCGCCAGCTGTATTTCCAGAACGGCTTTGCCGAGTGCGGCCCCTTTGCCGACTACGGCCCCGACCCTTACAGCTTCTTCATGACCCGTCGGCTGTAAACCGGGGGCGCCCAACAGGGTTGCGCCCCTGGCCGACAATGCACGGTCTACCCGCTGGAACAAAGAAAAGAAACGCCATGATCCAAGCCTCCAAGCTCATCCCCCAAGGCAAAGGCCTTGCTCCCGTTCTGGTCAAGCGCGCCACCACCATCGAACTGGACTGGGACGTGCGCCAGAAAAGCCGTTTCGCGGCCACCGACTCCGCCGGGCGCGAGCTGGGCATCTTCCTGCCGCGCGGCACGCTGGTGCGCGGTGGCGATGTGCTCGTGGCCGAAGACGGCTCCATGGTCCGCGTGATCGCGGCGCCGCAGCCCGTGCTGGTCATCACACACTGCGCCAACCATGGCAGCCCGTTCGACCTGACCCGCGCCGCCTACCACCTGGGCAACCGCCATGTGCCCATCGAGCTGCAGCCCGATCACCTCAAGATCGAACCTGACCACGTGCTGGCCGACATGCTGCGCGCCATGCACTTGATCGTCAAAGCGCAGGACCTGCCGTTTGAACCCGAGGGCGGCGCCTATGCCGCAGGGCACGGCGGCCATGACCATGACCACGGGCACGATCATGGGCATTCCCACGATGCCGGCCAGGGTCACGGCCATGCGCACGGACACGAACAAGGCGCCGCCCCGGCCCGCGTCCGCCCCGTGGCCATCCCGGTCGTCGCCCAGGGCCATGTGCACGGCCCCGGCTGCAACCACGGCCATGACCATGAAAGCCACGGACACAGCCACTGACGGGCTGAGTACATCCCTTCCCCGCCATGCGCCTCGAACGCCCCGCCTCCCTGCCGGCAGCCAGCCTGCTGCAGCTCATCTGGCTCGCCTCGCCCGCGCTGCCCGTGGGCGGTTTTTCGTATTCCGAGGGGCTGGAAAGCGCGATTGAAAACGCAGGCATCGCCAGCGAAGCCGCCGTGGCCGAGTGGCTGCTGGACCAGTTGCACATCACCCAGGCACGCGGCGACATGGCCCTGATCGCCAAGGCCGTGGGCGCCTGGCGCCGCGCCGACTGGGCGCATGTGCGTGAACTCAACGACTGGGTGCTGCACACCCGCGAAACCAGCGAACTGAGGCTGCAGACCGAGCAGATGGGCCGGTCGATGGCCGACTGGCTGCGCAACCAGCACCAGGACGATGAAGAGACCCTGCCCAGCATCCGCCACCTGGCCGCACTGCCCCCGACCTACCCCGTGGCATTCGCGCTGGCCGCCTCCACCACCCAGGCGCCCGTGCGCGACGTGCTGCTGGCCTACGCCTTTGGCTGGGCCGAAAACATGGTCCAGGCCGCACTCAAGTCCATGCAACTGGGCCAAAGCGCCGGCCAGCGCATCCTGGCGCGCCTGGCCGATGCCATCCCCCCCGCCGCCGACCACGCCATCGGCCTGATGGACAGCGAGCGCCAGGCCTTTTCTCCCATGCTGGCCATCCTGAGTTCCCAGCACGAAACCCAATACTCCCGCCTCTTCCGATCATGACCAGCAGCACCCTGCACCACATCCCGAACCGTACCAAGCAACTGCCCCCCCTGCGCGTGGGCATCGGCGGCCCGGTAGGCTCCGGCAAGACCACGCTGCTGGAAATGCTGTGCAAGGCCATGCGCGACGACTACGACCTTATCGCCATCACCAACGACATCTACACCAAGGAAGACCAGCGCCTGCTCACGGTGAGCGGCGCGCTGCCACCCGAGCGCATCCTGGGCGTGGAGACCGGAGGCTGCCCCCACACCGCCATCCGCGAAGACTGCTCCATCAACCTCGAAGCCATCGACCGCATGCTGGGCGAATTCCCCAATGCCGACATCGTGTTCGTGGAAAGCGGCGGCGACAACCTCGCCGCCACCTTCAGCCCCGAGCTGAGCGACCTCACCATCTACGTCATCGACGTCGCCGCCGGCGAAAAAATCCCCCGCAAGGGCGGCCCCGGCATCACCAAGAGCGACCTGTTCATCATCAACAAGACCGACCTGGCCCCCCACGTGGGCGCCAACCTGGACGTCATGCACGCCGACACCACCCGCATGCGCACCAACGCCCAGGGCCTCAAGCCCTTCGTGATGACCAACCTCAAGACATTGGCAGGCGTGGCCGACGTGGTGAAGTTCATCGAGACCCGCGGCATGCTGCAAAAACCCGCGCCCGCCGTGGGCTAGAATTCGCGCCTTCCCTCCCGGAGACTTGGGTGAGCGGTTTAAACCAGCAGTCTTGAAAACTGCCGACGGGCAACCGTCCGTGAGTTCGAATCTCACAGTCTCCGCCATGCCTTGACGCGGCTTTTCAGCCGTGCAAGTAGCTCGCTTTCCTTCTCCGCCTCCATGGCCGCAATGGCCATCCAGTGTTCGGGCTCTTCTCCCAATTCGATAGCAAAGTTTCCCGCAAGGACGGGACTTAGGCGGCCCTGTTTCTTTGCCTGCGAGAACGCGCTGGGCGTGATGTTGAACGTTCTTGCCCACGCTGCTGCGTTCTGACGTTCAAGCGCTTTTTCAAACAATTCCATGGTCTGATTCATATTAATAACCCCTCAACATTGAGAGGGTTTTAACAGATTCAGATTGCCAGAAGATTAACAGGGTCTCAACATTCAGACGGTCTCAATACTGAGCACTGAATCTGGAGCCGCCATGACCTCAACACCCTCCGTTTGCACACCCCCTGCCACCAAACGGCCCGGCGGCAGCTTGGCGGCTCCAGCCGATGCCGGGCAGGGGGTGCGCATCTTGGCGCAGGACTATCGCTCGGCGCGCATGTCCATCAATTCGGCGGGCATGGTTGGAACCGCTGGTGATTCGAAGTCGCCTCTGACGCGGTCAATGTCCGGCACTCGCGGATATCGCAGCACCCGATACCCCGCATTCACTAGCAGCACATCGCGGGCTCCGTCTTCCTTCTCCCGCCCTCGATGGCTGCTGTCATCCAGCTCCACCACAGCCAAAACGCGGAATGCCTTGTCGCAAACCACGAAGTCCGCAACCTTGCGATCGAACGTGTTGCGCGCCGCATATGACCGTGCTGTAAGTAGCGCACTGAAGCTCACTTGCGCCAGCACGACAAGCTCAGGTAAAGCCTGCACAAGCCGGTTGTACATGGCTTGCTCACGGTCGGTCATCAGTGCTTTTTGTTTGGGCTTTTCGCCTTTGCCTCCGCGCTTCTTGTTCGCCCCTGTCATCACTGCCACGACGACCAGCAGCAGGGCCAGCACTGCCAGCAAAACGAATAAATTTTTCATTGGTACTCCCTCCGTTGCAGGAGGAAGTTTCGCATGACCGATAGGCGCATCTTCAACCGTCAATCCGGCGCAGGTATGGTGCCCATGTTCATTGGCCGCGCCCCCCACCAATGGCAGCACGTCCTCGCCTTCCTCGATGCACTGCCCAAGCAAGACGACGCGGCCGCGACCGGCAAGCGAAGCGCGGGCGCGGCCGCGCCGGCTGTTGTTGCTGATTCTTCTGCTATCAATTTTGGGGGGTGCGTAGCGTCAGCAACAGCTGTCCCCGATGGTAATCACGGGGACAACTTCGAAGGGGGCAGAGCGTGACCATCGCCACCCCCCTCGTCCTCGATGGGAACGAAGTCCTGCTTCGTTTGCACGAAGAGCGCACCGTGACGGGTTCGCCAGTCCATATCGACTGGCTGCGCTTCACGTTGAATCTCCGGTTCGCTCCCATCCCCACGGTGGACACCCTGTTTCCCCCACGTGACGACACCGCCGATTGGGAAAAATCCGCCCACACCATCAGCGAAGAAGACCGCCGACGCCACGACTTGGCCCGCATCCTTCGTGGCCTGGATGATCCCGACTTCGCAGCCACCACCCAGGCCCTGGAGCTTGCAGAGAACGTGTGCGAACTGCTGGGCGATGGCTTCACCGTGGACCCTGAGCTGAAGAAGGGCCACGACTTCTACCGCTACCGCTGGTCGATCATGCGCGCTGGTTCCGAATGCGGCTGGGTCGGATGCCTGTCCAGCGGCGACAGCCCGCGGCAGTCCGCCCAGGCCAAAACCCTGCACTGCAACCTCTACGGCGCGGCCTGCACTTTCGCCCGCCCTGGCTGGCACTACCAGATGGCCGACTATCTGGAAGAGCACCGCGCAGTGGTCACGCGCTGCGATCTGGCGCTTGATTTCTTCGAGGGCATCTCAGGCGGCATGGACCGCATCGGCGCCGACTATGACGCGGGTTTGATGGATCACCTCGGCCACCGGCCTAAACACAGCTGCGTGGGTGCATGGCGCGCTGGTGGCGTCGGCCGCTCCTTCTACTTCGGCAGCAAGGCCGCAGGCAAGCAGACCAACGTCTATGACAAGGGTGTGCAGCTGTACGGCGAGCAGGATGCCACCGGCTGGCAACGCATCGAAGTGCGCTACGGCAACCAAAAGCGCTTGCTCCCTGTCGATCTGCTGCGCAGGCCCGCCAACTTCTTTGCAGGCACCAGCGAATGGCACGCGCTGCTGCTGGCCGAGCACGGCGAAGTGGCCCAGGCAGAACCCATCAAAACAGAGCCGCGCCTACCGCTCGAAACGCTGATGGCCGAGTGCACGCGCAACGCACGTTGGTTCTTCTCCACCGCTGGCAAATCCGCCGCCCTGGCCTTCCTCTACATGGACCGAGAAACCCTGGCGGGCTTTATCGAGAACTGTGCCGAGCTTCCTGGCCGCCTGTCGAAGTTCAAGCGTCAGGAGGTCGAGCGCGTCTATCAAGCGATGTTCAAAAAAGTCTCTGGCACCAGCGTTGGCCCCGCTGCGTTCGCTGCATAACCCAGGCCAAAAAAAGGAAACCCAAATGCGTATGCAAAGCCAAGCCGTGTTGCACGGTATCAAGTCCAGCAAGGGCGACTACGAAGGCCGCGCTTTCGACTCCACCACGTTCCACCTCTCGGTGGACATGGGTCAAAGTTCCAGCGGCGAGAGCATCGGCGTGGTCACCCGCCCGTTCAAGTTCGGCGACTCGTCGGAGTTCCAGAAGTGGGCCCACCTCAAGGCCAAATGGCCCATCACCGGCGTGATGTGCGATTGCGAATTCGACGTTGTGGCCGGTGCTGACAACTCCACCAAGCTCACGCTCCTGGGCATCCGCCCCGCAGCCACGGCCAAAGCCGCAGCCTGACCATGCGCCTCGTCATCCAGTCGCGCACCACGGGCTGCTTTCTCGCGCCCAACGTTGAGGACGGACAGCCCGAATGGGTCATGTTGCTGTCCGAGGCTGCAACGCTGGATGACGTCGAGACCTGCGTCCAGCTGATCGAAGACCACGCCGAGCCGTTTCACCGGCCCGCTGTCGTGGACCTTGACGACCTCTATGGAAAGTCCCTTCATGCCTGAAATCGACCTCCCTCACGTGGCCCGGCAACTCGCCATCCTGGGCATCTGCAG
Organism: Acidovorax sp. GW821-FHT10E03; assembly: GCF_059415205.1. Lineage (NCBI taxonomy): Bacteria > Pseudomonadati > Pseudomonadota > Betaproteobacteria > Burkholderiales > Comamonadaceae > Acidovorax > Acidovorax sp. GW821-FHT10E03. The sequence goes on from NZ_JBWKMU010000016.1 coordinate 167,314, forward strand.
TGGCTTCGTAGGCGCTGCCCTGTGGACCCTCGTCACGGGCTCCCTCGGTGTCCTGGCCGCACGCCTGCACGCCCGCGCCATGCGCCGTCAACGCATCGCCCAGGCACGTGCCCGCGCTTCCGGCCATGCCTGAACAAACCATTCAATGCGCCTCGGCCTGCACGGTCACCGTGGTGCACGAAATCACGCTTCCCGTGCTCGACCTGAGCCCGGCTGAAGCGGCACAAATCAGCAGCGCCATCCTGCTGGTGTGGGCTGTGGGATGGGCCTTCCGGTCCCTCATACAGGCCATTCGATCCGATGGAAATTCATCAACCCAAGAGGACTGAAAAATGAACCGCTTCAATGCACAAACCCGCCGCTTC